>NZ_CP034234.1:0-600000 GCF_003931795.1 Erysipelothrix piscisicarius
CGTAATGGACGGTTCCTAATCACAATATCTGCCGTCAAGATCCTGGCAAATCAAATCAAGTTCTTGTCCCCAAACATAATAATCCCAGTTGAGGTTTGTATTGAGTCGATTTGTATAATTTGTATGACCGTAAGGCTCACCCGTGTCTTTTTCACCGAGAAGTTGGTGCAGCACCCGCACATAAAGCAGTGCGGATTTTGTGATAACTTGTGCCTTAGGCATTGTATTGGTTCGCGTTGCTTGAAGAATATAATCGTCTTCAATCAAATCGTTGCTTCAGACATTACAAAGTCTCCACGATAATCGCCATCGGTTATAAACCCAACTGCTTCTTCAGATTTAAGTAATGCATTTATGGCTTGATTGAAGCGACACTGTTATTGGAAACAATCACAATTTCACCCTTACCATCAACATGCGTTGTGGTTTCAGGTGCTGCATCAAGCCATGTAAATTCTGCGCTTTCGAAGGCACCAACTTGGGTGATCACATCCATATCAAAGCCACGTAGCTCTGAGAATGCGGTGAGCGGTTCTGAATAGAGGTCGGTCCAATTTTTAATAACGATGTTGTTGTAGAGTGCTGCATTGGCCATATTTCGTTTTGCCTGATGCAAATCAACAATCATGGTTCCTTTAGGATTCGTGATGCCCTTAACGTCTATCTCATTTCCTAACACTTTTACCTTAACATCATTACGTAAAGATATTCCATCATCTCGGATGCTGCGTAAGTTTTTGCATTGCCGGTTCCATTGAATAACATAATACCAGGAAGAAGTTATTATTTTCTTCATAACGGGCACGGAAGATATCTGCTTCTGCACCTTTTCATCTTGTTGATTTACGTAGTATGGGCGAATTTCATCGGCATCAATATTCTTATGACCTCGGTCCCAACCTTTCAATTGGTTGGTATAAAATGCTTTATGCATTCCCACATAACGTCCATTGTTGAGTAGTGCATACTTAACTGCTTGCGTCGCATCCTCATTTCCATATGGAACTTCAACGGTATAAGCAACGACACCGTGAAGCATCGAATATTGGGGTGTATAACTTGAAGACATATCGTCAAACGGTTCCCATTCATAGCCACCTTTATCGCTTGCTTTTAAATAATCACGCATCGGCATTTGGAAACTGTTAATTGATTTATTATTTGTAATCGCAACACCCCAAACTCTTCCCTTGTGCGAGTGCATTCTCAATAAACAAATCATACTCCACGTTTGGCTCATGGTTGGTGAGCAAGGTTCAATTTGGAATTGATTATAGAAACCATGAATTTCATAAAGGTTCACAGGATTCCACGTTGAAATAAGACGCGCCATGGCTTGTGTTTCTGGTTGTGTTTGTAAGTGTTATCACGATTTAAATCGAACCCATTACCATTTGTTCGAACATTTGTTGCGGCTGCATCCGCATTTTCTGCAGGCACAACGATAAAGAACACATCCTCGAGCATCGTTTTAATGTTTAAGTCTACTTGCTCCATTTCATAAAATTTCGCAAGTTGTTCACTTAATTTGCAGCTGCATCGGTACTGTTAGATGTTCTTCACTTTGAACGCCATTCGGATATAACCACTCCGGTGACATCATTTGCAATGAGTTCAGACCACTTAATACTCTGCTTGCTTTTCTGCCTCGACTTGTGCTTTCCTTCAGACGTTAATCCACTAATACGACGGTATTCAACACTTCCATCAGCATTCTCGATCATCACGGATAAAATTCCATAATCGCATCAATTCCCGGATTTTCATCGGAGTGAATGTTATTGTAGAGAATTGAACTTTATAATCAATTGATCCCGATTCAATATCTTGAATCACAGATTGTGGATCCGCCTCTGCGCGTTCATTTAACGCAAGGTGATTCGACAGCGTCTCAGCCGTATCCGCATAAAGATTGCATTCATCGGTCTTCCCATTGCCGTACGTCCCATTCGCGAACTTCCGCATGAATTCCTTGGATAATGCGAGTGCTGCAAGATCTGCAAGACGTTGATCGATTTCATTATAAAGTGTAGCTATTATAAGGTTTAAAGGACACGGGCGTTGTTGCCAATACCTGTTCCCTTCCACCAGTTTTAAATCATAGGTCCTGTGTAATCAAGAAGTGCATTACGGATTAAGGCGCGATCACGACCATCAATTCCATTCACACCAAACATCAGCACATTCTTAAACGTTAACTGCAATCCTCCAGGAATGACTTCCGTTTTATATCTTTAAATAGAGTATCGCCTGCAGTGGTAAATTAGTTTTAAAGACAGTCCATTCATTCAAAGGTCCACCCAAATACTGATAAGGAAATCCTCCTCATTTTGACCCCTTCATCCCGCGTCAAAGTCCAAGACGCATTCACAAAACTTTAAGTTCCTCAGGCGTTTTCTCAAACATTACTGTCGCTTTATATTCTTTTGACTCTGTCATGGAATGACTTCAGACTCACCCGTAGTATTTATAAAATCAATGACCGGTTGAGTATCACTATAAATTGACGCGCATGACTGAATACCAGTCCAATCGATAGTACAAATATGGTTAAGCATTTAGGATTCTATGTTCATTTCTTTTGTCCATTTTTCTCCTCATAGTATTAATAAAATATACGAACATCCAATACTTAAACCGCTACAATCCCCTTCCTTACTTTTAATATTTTGTGAGTTCACGGACTCACGCTAAGCATATTGTAATCAATTTTATTGGGTGTTGTATTTATAACGACTTTTATGTATAAACGGTTGCACTTTTAGGGAAACTTTTATTGAAATGGCAAGATATCAAAGCCTTCGTCCCAAATTACGCAGCCATTCATAAAACCGTGCATTTTGAAAATAAAAAAAATGATTGAAATCCAATCATTTTTTAATTTTGAGAAAATTCATACCATATTCGATTGATTCACAGACTTCTTTGGTAAAGGCAGCCACAAAAATGCAACCCATATAAATAAAATCAACCCCGTAAATCGTCTAGAAAATACAGCGAGCATCATTATTATTTGTGCTCCGATAACCAACACTTCTTCAAAGCGTTCTTTATTGATCATCAACACGTGATTATCTTCGGTCTCAGACTTCAATAAGTCATCCACACGCACACCATAATACTTCGCAATTTGAAGCAGCATATTCGCATCGGGGTAACGTTTCCTTGTTCCCATTTGAGACAGCTTGGCGTGAAACGTTTAAGGCCTTCGCAACCGTATCTGTGTAAGCGATCGTTTTCTCGTAATCGTTTTAAATTATCATTAAGTTTCATAAAGCCTCTAACTCACATTCTAAAGTAGCTTCACCGAATCGTAAAGACATTTTGTTGCATCAAAGTTTTCAAGGACCATAACACCAACCCCAAAGTCCCGTCAAACAATAATCTTCGTAGGATCTAACTTAAATTTTCGTAAACCAAGGTTGCGAATACAAATAGAATACCGTTTGAAACATCAAATGACTTATATCGCGGAGACCTTCACCAAAACGCAGTAATAAGGATTGTAAGCCCCGCTGAAGCAATTAAAGCCACCACGGTAGGTCTTAGTCCATCCAAAACATTTTGAATGATGGTGATATCACTAAACTTGTAATAGATTGTCGCAAGAAGAAGGACAATTACAATTGAAGGAAAAACATTACCTAAGGTGGCCGCAACGGCACCTGGAATCCTGCTACCCTTAATCCAACAAACGTAGCTGCATTCAACGCAATGGGTCCAGGGTCATTTGCGATATTGTAATTAAATCCGTAAACTCGGTCATCGTAAGCCAACCATGACCGACGACCACTTGACTTTGAATGGGTGCAAGCGCTGCATAACCACCGCCAAAACTTACCAAACCAATTTGCATAAAAGAAATAAAAGTTCCCAAAGAATCATTGTGACTCTATCTTTCCACCTCGAGACAATGCCCCAACAATCCCTGCCGCAAGGATAATATAAAGGACATTAATCTTAAGGAAATATGCAGCAATAAATGACGTAACCATTATCACGATTGGTAAGGTTCGTTTAAGATTAAATACCTGCCGTGCCATCGTCATAACCACATCCACAATCACTGCCGCAACGCCCGCTTGCATCCCATGAAGTGCTGCATTCACAAACACATTGATTTAAACTCCGCATAAAATTGAGAAATTATTGTGAGGAGAAATAAAGGTGGTAAAATGGTGCCGAGAATGGAAAATATCGCGCCCATAACCCCATCAACTTTATATCCAACTAAAATGGATGCATTCACCGCTAAAGATCCTGAGAGGATTGCGCAAGTGCCATCAAATCCATCATTTCATCCTCATCAATCCAGCCTAATTCTTCCACAAATTTCGTTCGCATTAATGGGATGATAACATAACCACCCCCAAACGTAAATGCACTTAAGTGAAACGATGATTTAAACAATTTCCAATATACCTCTGATTTTTTCATAATTCACGACCTTCCACTGTTTACTATTCTATCGCGTATCTTTTCAAGATTGCAAATGCGAAAAAAAGAGCGTAACTCACGCTCTAATTATTTAACTAAATTTTCATAGATATCTTCCAGTTTTTGAACATTTATCCGCTCGTCAAACCCTTTTCAATTAATTGTTCCCGAGTACTTCGACGCTCATAGTCTAGATGTCCCACAATATAATCAGCCCACTCATGGGGATTATCTATAGAAATGAAAATGATCTGTGAGAGCACTTTGACGATCAATTGTATCGGATGCAAAGCATAAGAGTCCTGCCGCTTGAGCCTCTACCAGCACATATGGCAACCCTTCAAAACGGAAGGAGCAAAAGACATCGAGAACTTGTAAACATCCGGAATATCATCCCTTAATCCAAGGAACTTAACATGATCTTCAATTCCAAAATTTTTCACTTGCAATTTCACATCGTCAAACAACTCCCCTTCGCCTGCTAGTGCTAAGATTGCATTGGGTTTTGTTTTCACGACTTCATTAAACACTTCAATCAGAAATTTATGATTTTTTTGGAAGTTAAAACGACCGATATGACCAAATACCAATTGGTCATCCAAATTCAATGCTTTACGTAATCGTTTTCGTTTCGTTTCATTATACTCGTATTGTTCAAGATCAATTCCGTTATTCATAATTGTATATTCTAAATTAGTAGAGAAAATCGCCTGCTTCTTTTGAACACGCTAAAAGCACATCCGCATAATCAGGAATCTTCATCAATTGATCCTTATATTTGATTAATAGAACATTGTCAACAAAATGACGACTCCCATGGGAATGTGAAATCATATAGGAATTCCATCTTACGAGCAGCTTGGAATATGAGTGGATTCAGTGCGTTCATATGACTGTGAATAATATCATATTGCTCTTTTCTAACATTTTAGAATTGTTTACGTGAAGGATGTTTCCAAAAATCATGGGGTTAATGGAATTCTAAAATTTTACCCCATGCGTAATGACTTCCTTATCGTAATAACCTTCCTTGCATCCAAAACAAGAAAATCAATATGAACTTTTTGGATCAATATTTCGAAATACACTCATCATATATGCTTCAGTACCCGCTTTTTCAAGCGTTCCACCGTGGGCAAATAATACTTTAATTGGTTTCATAGACACCTCGAAAATAATCGTATCATTTAAAAATTACGATTGCAATGACCACAAAATACCACTTGACTGTTATTGCTTGACTTGATTGTAATATTCTATAAATTGATTCATGACCCCATCGATAAAGGTTACAGTCCCTTCATCAATTAACATCCCGGATTCATCAAATTTTGTATGTACAGCACCAATCAAGATATCATTGCCAGGTAGAAGCCACATAGGCATTGTATCAAGCACTGTATAGAGGTTTAGATAACCTCGTGCCCAGCCGTTTGTCCCATCGAACAAGAAGCAATTAAACCCGCTTTATTCTTAAGTCCTGGTTGCGTACGGCTTGCCCAATCAATAGCATTTTTTAATACACCTGATAATCCATGATTATATTCTGGCGTAATCATAAACACTGCATCCGCATCATGAATTTTTTGATTCATAACCTTTACCTTTTCAGGTGTATCCGTTGGATTATCCAAATCACCATTATAGTTTGGAACATCGATATCTAGTATTTCAATTTCCATCTGATCTGCATATCGTTTTTGTATATGTTTTCCCAACATCATATTGTAAGAACCTTTACGTAAACTTCCAACCATCATCACAATTTTATCATAGCATGTGCTCCTTTTATTTATAGTATACGTGATTTTAGGGTTCGTATTTGAAATCTGTATTAAATGTTAAATTAATGTGACGAAATGGTGTTTTAATTGATATTATCTTGCTCTTTCTATATGATAGTCTTAGCGTTTTTAGAAGGAGGTCGAATCGATGAATCTAAAGCGATTTGTAGGCGATAAAGACTTTTATAAAAAGGCTTTATTTATTGCAATTCCGTTAATGCTCCAACAGCTTATCAGTACATCCGTAAACTTACTGGATAACTTGATGATCGGTCAGCTCGGGGACCATGCATTATCGGGTGTTGCCACCGTAAATCGTTACTTTATTATCGCTGTATTTGGAACAAATGGCGTGATTGCTGCATCAGCTGTATTTATGGCTCAATTCTTCGGAGCAAGAGACAAAGATCATATGAAGCAAACATTCCGTTTTTCAATTCTAACATCAATGTTGATAATGAGTACATTCGTCATCCTCGCATTACTTTTTCCAGGAAATATTATCCGGTTCTTTGTAAAGGATCCAAAAGTAATTGAGCAAGGTATGAGATATATTTACGTATGTGCGTTGGCGTTTATTCCCAACCTATTTACATTGGCCATAGCGGGCTCAATGAGAGCAACTGGAGATTCAAAAACTCCTCTTGTTGCAAGTGTTATTTCAATGATTACAAACTTTTGTTTTAATTATTGTTTGATTTATGGTAACTTCGGTGCACCACGTCTTGGTGTACTAGGTGGTGCAATTGGAACGTTTATTGCACGATGTGTTGAATTAACATTTATCAGTTATTTCCTTGTTACGGGAAATTATGCGTTTAAGACACGCATTCGTGATATGTTTGATATCTCTAAAACACTCGTAAAACGAATTACCGCCAAAGCCTTTCCCCTTGCTTTAAATGAAGTATTGTGGGCATCAGGAATGGCATTATTACTTCGTTTCTATGCAACCCGTGGAGCGGAAGTTATTTCTGGTTACTCGATTGCGACTACGGTTTCGGATATGTTCTTCACCATGAATGCCGGTATGTCTGTCGCCATTACCATTCTTGTTTCTCAACCACTTGGAGCTAATAAACTCGACGAAGCGCGCGAAAACGGGTATCGCCTTATTGGATTTGGTGTATTACTCAATGCAGTCTTTGGCACCCTGCTTTTAGGTTCCACGTTCCTTATACCGAAAATTTATTCAGTATCGGCTGAAGCGATGTGGACCGCTCAAACATTCTTGAGAATTCAAGCACCATTATTTAGTATCTATGTGATTAATACAACATGTTACTTTATTCTTCGTGCTGGTGATACACGTTCTACATTACTTCTGGACTCAGGGTATATGTGGTGTGAATTTGGTTGCGGTGGGCATTGCAACCTACACAACAGACTTAAGCATTCTTTGGCTTTATATTGTAGGGCAATCTACAGATATCTTAAAAATGATGCTTGCATTACGATTTGTGAATAAAGAAAATGGATCGTAAATCTTGCGGAAGAAGAAAAGCAAGAAGAAGCATTTGTTTTAGAGTTTGAATCTTAATCGATCAATTGAACGAAGAAAACACCATCATAGTGAAAGGAACTGACCTAGTTCCAAATGATGGTGTTTTTTTTAATGATCTGGTTTTTCCTTTGCTAATTCAAAGGACACAATTTTAGAACCATTGGTTGTTATGATTACATGAGTTCCTTTAGTCAAGAATGCAAGTTCATCATTTAGAATAAGATTTGCTTGATAAATGGCTTCATCCCCTTCAAGACGAATGAGGTAATGCGTATTGCCATCAATGATAACTTGTTTAACATCTGAAACGACCCCGGTTTTCTCCACAATTTCTTCTGGAACAATACCTACTTGATTTCCCATAACATTGAGATAATTCTTCTCAGATAGTTGATAGGTGTCGCCTACGGCTGACTTGGTGTAATCTTGGTAATTAACCATTGAGAAACCACGAACTACACTCGATGTATCTTTGAGACATCACATATGTAGAATCCTCCAACGTTTTGTAGAATTGGTGTTGGTGTATATCCTTTTCTTGATCGAACCAACTGAAGTCATTTCAGCCGCTGTAATGGAAACCCCTGGTAAATCCATTTGAAGCGTCTCCAGTTCGCTTATTCATAAATAAGAGCCCTGTTGTTGAACTTGAATCTAATTTTATGGGACGTATTCCAGTATATAGATCTCATCGTCGATACTTACATAGTTATAAGAACCTTCTTGCTGGTCTACAGCCATCACACCTTGTTGTTGCATGAAAGAATTAAAATAACTCCCTTTAAAGTGAAATGATCTTTCGCATGCGATAACATCATATCCGTTGGATAAACGGAATCCACCCACTCTGGGATTTCATTGAGTTCATAACGTGCAGTTTCTCCAGTGACCGCATCCACAACAATCACAGCATCCATGTCTTTAGCGCCCCAAATCCCAACACGTTTTGTAATCGATTGAACAATCCAATAGGGATGTCCTGCATCGTCAATTTCAAAGTTCCAATCATCAAGATAACTAAATTTATGGTGTAAAGCCACATGACGACGTAGATCATATTGTAATGGTGCACCTGGGTAATATTTAATGGGTGCGGGTAACGTTACAATCTCTGACTTCGCATTCATATTTCCGTCCCCTGTAGTTACAAGAACATAGTAGGGCACACCACTTGAGAAGTTCGTATATTTTTTAAAAGTATCCGCATAAACAAACGGTGCAACACGCGCCATTTTGCCTTGATAATTTATTTGGGTAAATTCATTGGTATTAATATCAAAACGCGATGATACCTCACTGAGTTCTCCCATTTTTTTCTCTGCCGATAACAACGCTGAGTCCTTATCTACATAAGAAACTTCAATATTATGATTTTCACCATAGAGATCTTTAAACTCTACTGGTTTTACTTGCCCCAATACATTTGCATAGCGTTTCGCATTAATCATACGTGATGATGTCACACTACCCACTAAGAAAACAATGGCAAAGATCCCTACGATGATGCCGAAGGTATTAAAGAACTTTTATAGTTTTCACGGTCGATAAACAGTATTCAGCAATCACTAAGATAAATGTACTTAAATAGAGCATCGAGCCGATATCCATGTAGTGATATGTATTTCCAAACCAGATATCAAGTAGGATAAATACAATCACAACGATACCGATTTGTATTGATTTGCGTTTATTCATAGTAGAACCTCCATCTCCTTATATCTTAACGATTTCTCGCAGTGCAAATAAAAAGCTAGATAACCTAGCTTTTATTCAACAGTACAAACCCATCAGTACACATCATTGCATCATTTTTGAGCATTAAGCGTCTCAACATGTTGAGCGCTGACTTAAATGTTTCAATAGGTTGATCCTGATAAGGATACTTGGTCATCAATTACAAAGTGTGGAACACCTCGAGCACCAATCATCTGTGCCCATTGCTCGTCTTGACGAACACTTAATCCGTACTCATCAGATTCAAATGCATGTTTGATGCCTTCTGCATCAAGTCCAACTGAGACACCAAGTTCAATTAAGGCCTCAAGATCGTTTAAGTAAACACCTTTTGAAAATACGCATCCATTAACTTTTCACTGTATTCATTTCTAAACCTTTAAACTTTGCATACTGAAATACTTTATGTGCTTTAAATGTATTAGTATATTTCATCGCATCAAAATCATAGTTTAATCCAACTGTCTGAGCCATGGACCTACACGTTCGTTATTCAATCGTGCTTCATCAACGGATATGTTATATTTTGAGCCAACATTTCATGAATGTTTAAATCCGGTTGATCAACATAGTTTTGATCTAATTCAAAACTCATAAACTCTACTTCAATTTCTTTATCTAATTGCTTTATTGCTTCTTCCAAATGTCTTTTCCCATAGCAAAATGGGCAGACAAAATCGGACCATACTTGTACTTTCATCACATTCACCTCTAGATACATATTGTATCGACTAAGCGATTTGAGCGCCATCAATATGCCCCCATGGTATAATATAACCAAGGAGGAATTATGAATAATACAATTAAACAACAACTCAACCATCGTACCATTCGTCAATTTACGGATGAACCCATTTCTCAAGAAATTATTGATACGTTGGTTTCCGTCGCTCAAGCGACATCCACAAGTAATTACATGCAATCTTATTCAATTATTAGCGTAACGGATAAAGCAAAGAAGAAAGCAATCGCAACTATAGGCGCACAACCTTATATCGAAAACGTTGGTCACTTATTTATTTTGTGATTGATCAACATCGTAATGGGAAAATTGCACACGAAGGAAATATCGACGACATCGAAGTCCTTGAAACATTTGATCGTATGATGATTGATATACCGATGCGATTCTCGCTGCACAAACACAATGTTAGCTATTGAGAGCCTTGGCATGGGTGGGTATTTTAGAAGTATTCTCAATGATGCTCAAGCAATCATCGACTTATTAGAGTTGCCTGAATATGTTTTCCTGTACTGGGACTTGGTTTTGCTATCCGAATCAAAGCCTCAGCTCAAACCGCGAATGCCACAACAACTCATGCATTTTGAAAATACATATCCTAACATGGATGCAATTACCGATGCGATGCGCGACTATGACGAGACGGTTACAGAATATTATGACTTACGTGATGCAAACAAACGCATCGACTCATTCACAAATCAGATTAAACAAAGCATGAGTCGACGACATCCTGACGCATGCAGTTAAAAGATGCGATGCATAAACAAAAGCTCGGTCTAAAATAAAAAGTCTATCACTTGAACTGACCTAGTTCCTTGGGACTAAAGAAAACCAAGTTAGGATGAAGTTAACCGATAATTTACGGGAGATTGATATCCTAGCTTTTCTTGTATTCGATTTTCATTGTAATATTTTAAATAGTTTATCACAGTTTGTGATACAATTTCAGTAGAACCTTTAGTTCTGGGTTTAATTCGAATGTTTCACTTTAGCGAGGCATGAAACGATTCGATAGAGCATTATCAGCGGTGTACCCTTACGGGACATACCATGGTAATGCTTTTATTTTACTTTGAGTTGATACTCTTTTGATGTATAGACACCCCTTGATCAGAATGAAGAATACATGGCTGAACGATATCCGGAAGTTGATTTAATGTATCAACCACACATTCTAGGTTTTGTCTGTCACTCAATGTAGACGCAATAATCTCACCATTATATAAATCCATGATCGTAGATAAATAGAGCATCTTATGGCCATAAGGGATGTAAGTGATATCTGTCACCAATTCTCTAGAGGAAGTAGTGATTTAAAGTCGCGATTAATGATATTGGGCATAATGATCTTCGGATTTTGTTTTTTTTCGATTTGACCTTAACACGGCATTGACATTGGTGTTTCTGCATTATCTTTTGAACAGTGTTCTTATTGATAATTCTTTCTTTCGAATTAATGCAGTTATTTTCGATATCCATAACGAAATTTATTTTCTTTACAAAGTTCAATTACTAATGCTTCATTGACAGAATAATTATTAGACTCTAGTTGCTCTTTTAGTCCAACGGTAATACGTTGACTTAGGTACCCCAAAAGATTCAAGATATCTTTAAGAGATACAGTGTTGCGATACTCTTCAACGAGCTTGATGATTATTTCAGGAACCACATCCTTCTTTCCAAATACTTTTTAATAGTTCAATTTGTTGCTCCAAAGATTTAATTCTAAGTCTTTGTGTTTCTTCGACCGTGTCTCCTTCAGGCCCTTCCAAAAGTATATTGCTTGCCTACAGGTTGAGAAAATCGATAGTGTTCACCATTTCGATACCATCTCCACCATGTTTTGACTTGTGTTACATTTTTATTCCAAGTTCAGTCTGAATAAACCTGCTTGAGTAGCTGCCAATTTCATTTCTATAACTTTCATCTTTGTCTCATAGCTATGCATAGTTCGTGTTCATATAAAACCTCCTATATTGAACTATTTTACAATAATTTCATACAAGAGGTTTTTCTTAGTCCCACGGAACTAGGTCAGTTCCTGTTTAAATACGCTACTGATTTTCGTTTTTCTTTTATTCATAAGCATTAAGACAAATCCTAGAACAACAAGGCCACTTGCAAGAAGTACGGTGTACTCGACTGCAATACCTGTTGATGGAAGGATGAACCCTTGATTCTGAATGCGTTCCGTTCTCAGAACCGTTACTTGATTCTTGATTGGAACCGTTATTCGATCCATTGCCATTACTGCTATCAACCGTAATATTTAAGTTGACATTCTTGCTCATGGTTTTCATAAGTCCAAATGTCATTGATCTTTTACGCATGTTTCTTCATCAATAAAGTCACCATCAATCGCGTATGTCAACTCAATATCATAGTTACCGGGTGCAAGTTCTCAACATCAATTGATCGGTAATCAACTTCTGCTAATTCTGCTTCTTCACCGGTATCCAGATTGATCAGTTTTCCTTCAGCACGGTTGATAATTTTTCGAGCGTACCGTTTGCTTTAAATGTCTTGAATTCGGTCATTGTCATGTTTAAATCATGACCTACAACTTCATAACGTGCGGATACGACCTAATACCGTGACCTGAACACCCCGCTTCAAAGACAAAGTTATGGTATCCAGCGGTTTGAGGTAGTTCGCCAACAAGTTTAATATCTTGAACATCAACTGCATTTCCGCAGCATCAAATGCAGTAACACCTGCTGCGATACGCACGGAATCTTGTGTCATATGCTTCATTTTAATTTCAAAGTTGTTTGCGTAAATTGAACCGGTTCCAGGAACAACAGTACCGTTGTAAAGCGTTGCTACTACACTCAGTGTCGACGTTTTCCGAGGTCACTTGTTGCTTCGAAAGTAACTGTATGGTTACCCAATGACTGTGGAAGGTCTGTAAGTACTGTAATATCTGTAATCGGTGTGATTTGCGTTGATTTGATACATCAAATGCTTCAACTCCTGAATTTGCAATCAGTGCTTCCGTAGATACATCATCAAGCAACATTGAGAAATCATGAGCATTCATAGCAATCTTATTCACATTATCAATCACATCGAAGACATGGGCAACGACCGTAATCTGTGTCCCTTCAACGTCGTAAATGTAATGTTATGATCACCAATTGTTGTGGGTAAATCTGAAACGGTAATGGTATCTAGATCTAACGGAAGTGCTGGATTGACACTAATATCGTAGGCTTCTAAACCGGATAATTGTTTTACATTAATCATTCACATAAGATAATTGAATTACGAAGTCATCGGCGTTCATTGCTTCTTTATTTTCTATATTTACAGAGCTGTAAACATGAGCCGTAACTTCTTTTGACGTACCTTGGTCCGTTTCAAATTTTACAGTGTAATCACCCGTACCGGTAATCGCATGCGTTACTTTTGTAATCTCAATTTCTTTAGGTTTTCCACCCAATACGATGAATGCTTTGGCTTTGCATGCTCAATAAGATTTTATCATTGACATCCTCAAGTTGAATATCGAAGTCATGAGCATTTATGGATTCATTTGTATTTGGATCAAATTTATCAACTACATTGACGGTAATGGTCTCAACATTTGAACCCAATCCCGCTTTATCGATAACTTGAATTTGGAATTGGTAGCGACCAATTTCATTCCTTTACCGACCCAAAGTCGATTGTAGTTTCTTCAATTCCTGTCATATCACCATTATCGGTAAACTTGATTGATTTCTTGTTTAAGGTCCGCATAGGTTAAACCATCGGTCTTTTCAAGCACTACCACATTCTTAGCGATTGTTAAGATTGGTGCAGTTGTATCCTTTACCGTTACTTTAACGGTTACAAATTTGTATTGCCTGCACCATCTGTTGCAGTGATTGTGACGTTTACACCAATTGCGGTGTCTTTGGTCAACGCCAATGGTATCAAAGTCTGATGACACGGTAACATTACCACTGTTATCTGTTGCATTCACATTCACAAGCCCAAGGAATGCACTTTCATTAAGATCGGCATCGCTCGAGTTTAAGACTAAGCTTGACTCCGCTGTAATTTCTGGTTTCACATCATCCACCAAGGTTACAGATACAGCGAATACTTGTGTATTGTTTGAAGCGTCTGTAGCTTTAAGTGTCACAACAACACTTCGGTTTTGACTGAATTGCTTGCGTTAGCTTGATGTCAAAGTCAGATGTTGTTACAGTCCCAAGTGAGTTATCCGTAACATGATATTGAATTAGTGCTAAGAACTCTGCTTCTGTTAGCGGCTTGAGTTGTTGATGTTTACCGCATTTAACGTTTCAGATCCAATGGTTGGAGCCAATGTATCAACCGTTGTAAATTTGATTGTTTGTTTGACTTCATTGTCATCTCGATCTTTTACCGAGTATTCTACATTTTGTATTGCACCCAATACTGATGTATCAAGTGTAGATGGTGTAATCACAACATTAGAAGGATCAATAGGACCATCTTCATTATCCGTAACACTCGCAATATAATCACTAAGATTTACCGATGTGTTAATTTCCACATCCGCCACGATTTTTTGAAGCGTTAAGACTGGAGGGGTATTGCTTGTAACAGTAACTTGAATCGTATCACTTGCGGTATTACCGTAAATATCAGTAACCGTTACAGTGATATCTGCAGTTCCTACAGCTTGCCCAGTAACACGACCGGTTGATGATACAATTGCCACACTTTCCTTACTTGAAGTAAAGGTCATTGATTCTTTAATTGAATTAAAGAAATCTGGTGTAATGGTTGTAGCAAGATCAATTTCCTTTTTCGCTTTAACAGTTTCAGATGATTTATCAAATTTAACCGTTAATTGCGTGAGGTCGTAGTCAATAACACCGACTGTAATTTGTCCAGATTGTGTTGATGTTGGATCAATAGACGATACAAGACCAGCATTTGGTCCTTTCACATCGACATCAGAATCTTTCATGCCATCATTACCTTGGCCTTTTAGTGTAAACATTTGATTACTTCCTAATACACCATTGAAGTTTACTTGGTAATCACCATTTCCTAAATCACCAAAAGCATACGTTCCATCTGCATTCGTGTTCATCGTTTTCACGGAAACATAGGCTCCGTTTGTATCTTTTTTCAAAAGTTCTACGGGTTTGCTTCCAAGTCCAACTTCTGAACCGTCCATGATCCCATTCTTGTTTGCATCAAGGAATACAAGACCTTTAATTTCTGCAATTTCTAAATTAGCACCAACACGTGATCCGATGACCCCAACAGTTCCTGCATCAAATGAGTAGAATGGCATAAAGTCATTAATTTTACCCAATTTGCCAATTGCGGTTGCAGGTGTTTCATCCACAACATAGTCCATCACAAGCACGGCACGTTCTCCACTTTCAACCGATCCGCTTGTATTTTCGAGTCGAATCATGGTTGTATTGGGGTTAAAGGATGTACCGTAGGCTGCACCTAAATAATTAGCTTCTGTTGTTGCATCGGTAGAGTATGTTAGTTTATAACTTGAACCTTTTCTATCGAAATGTCAGCACCATTCTTATCGTAAATTTCAATTTTGGTACTGCATTCAGTTTCATATTCCATGCGAATGGTGTCGATTGGAAGTTCTTTCCGAAATCATTACCCTCTTTTGGTACTGAATATATACTGCGAATCCATTGATTGAACATTTTATTGTTTAATAAATCAACGGTATAGGTCGCTTCTGTACCTGGTGTAAATGAAACTGCTGTTTCCGGTTTCGTGATATCAAATGAAGGACGACGAATATCTCCTTTAGGTTGGGTATACGTATCAATAATTAACTCTTCACGCGAAATAATATTTAATTGGGTAGCTTTGGCATAATGCGTTCTGTTACGTCGTTATCATTATTGATATCGTCAGTATCCGCAACAGATCCAGGGCCCGGAAACATTTGAAACGGTCCAATTTTATCAATTTCCAGAATCCTGCTTTATTTAGCTCATAAATACCACCAGATTTAATATTGGTGTTTAAGTTAAAACGAACATAAGGCAATACTGGTAAATAACTGTCTTTATAGTTTGCACCAAAGACGCCTGAGAATTGTACTCTTAATGCACGTTGTCCTGTAGCATTAATTGTAAATCTCTGAAGTGTAATCAGAACTTCCTATCGCTTTATTTGATGCCCACACTTTAAATGTGCTCATATCAATTTGTGTATTTTCTGGGATGATAAAGAAGAATTCTGGATCAATTATACCAAATGAGTTGGCACCATTATCGTAGTAATATTGCTCTGAGAGGTTAAATTGTAACGTTGTAGTGTCTCCGCATTCACAACTTTACCGTCGTTGTTTGAAGCATACGTACATGTGGCTTCGCAATTCGACTTACGACTTGAGTTTCTGAAACGACAGACTCTAAATCTTCGGTTCCATCTGCAAGGCGCGCAAATACTTTTACAGTAACATTACCGGCAGCAGCACCATTTTAGACGTCCAATGATATTTCCATATTTGCTATTTGAAAGATAGTCAGCAGATCGATATGCTTTTGGAATATCATTCATCTCAAATACAACGCGTAAAGTACTCATCCGCTTGGAGACCCAGGATTGTTTGGCTTACACCAGTCATACCTGCAGAGTTCAAGCCTACAATTTGACTTTATTCTCGAAGCGAAGTGTTCTTATTGGTAACATAGAATACCTTTTAACATTTTTAACGCCACCTGAGCTAAAGCTGCTTTAACTTCTAAATTCGCATCAAAATCTAATTGAATAATTTGATTTGTTTTGACTGTTGTATTGTCGTTTAAAATTGAGTAACGAACAAGACTGTTACTAAAGTCTTCGTGTTGATTCACAAAGGGTGTTTTATCTGTTCGCAATGTTAATTTATTTGGAACTGTTTCAGGATCAATAATGTTTAGTGAAGCTTTAGGACATCTTTATCCGTAACCTTAATGACAGCGCCATCGTAGGTATTTATTTCGAAATATGACTGATCCGAAGCATAGTAAAATCCTTCAGCTAAATGACCATATTTTAAAGGTACAGTAAATAGCTGTAGTTGAACTCGATAGATTATCTGCTGATAAAACAATTTTCCGATTGAATCATCTTTAGATACAACTGTTTGAGTAAGTTGTGTCATCAATTGTCGTCCAATTGATAATACATGGTAGTTGTAATGTTTTTACAGCAAAGCGTGTTTGATTAAAACGACCATCACGACTTACACGAGGATTCCCATTATCAATGTGTCTGTATCACCTTTTGATACTGTAGCATGAAAGTTTGAAGACGGCGCACGCAAGAGGTAAGAAACCTTTTCTACGGTTGTATGAGAAAATGATTTCATATCTGCAAGATCGCCATTTTTAAATGCTTCTACTTTAATCGCATCGGTAAATGTTTTGGGTCCATAGTAAATTTTTTCATCTACTTTAACGGTAATCATACGTTCTAACTCAACAATTTGAGTTGTATCGCTGACTTTATAGACAATTTGCCCATTAAAGGATTCGTAATACGTTGGTTCTAATTTTTGTGATTCTGTAATAACACCATCAACCAGTGTACCATTCATCGAATATTCTGGAGTACCACTTTCTGGTGATCCTTTAACGGGATAGGAAACGACTTCCATTCCTTCAGGAACGTTAATTCGAATCTCTTTACCGGTTGAGTTATTGTCCTTGAAATCAACCTTTACATTAATCTGATGTTGTTCTCCCGCTTTCCATTCAACAGAAGGATCATAGTCCACAACTTCTAAGGTAATATCCGCATCACCCAATGCATCCACCGAAACTTCAGGTGCCTTAACATCCTCCGTTTGTGTTAAGGGTGCTTCAGAATTGGTTTCTGGCTCTACTTCTGTGATTTCATCAACATTTACACTAAATGTAAGTGTTTCTTCACGGTTAATTGCTTCCGCATCATCTTGAGCTTCCTTGACCTCTTTTGAATACGTTAACTCAAATTCATAGTCATCATTTTCTGAAATTTTAATTTCATACTCATCCTCTGAATCATTGCGTAGCGAAAGTTCCTCTTTCCACACCTTTTTGAGTTTTGATATGAGAAATCTCCTTGGAGTATCTTTCTTCTTATCTTCGAGTTTGATTTTAAATCTACTGTAAGATTCGTAGGGTTTAGTTTCTTATCAACGCCCACTTTATAGTCGTCATTTCCAAATCTGCATCCATCGCAAATGTTGGGGCCATTTCAAATGATGACATCATGAGAACTGCTGATAAGAATGCTACTAAATTTTTCTTAAATCCCGCCATATCTTTTCCTACTTCTGACACACCGCAGTGCGCTTATGTATGAATCTTAAAAGAGAATGAACGCGTTAAGCTGGATATGTCACAAACAAAACTATATTTGTCATGAATAAAAACGGGATTTATGTAGATAGTGAAGATGAAAAGCGTTCGTGAACAAGATTGTGAAACAGCCTTAAATCCTTTAATAAGTGGGTTTGTGTTTTTTCGTATATGAATCATGTTCACATAACCATCTCATTAATCTACACAAATTGTTCACAGTGATTTACGTTTTAATGGATAAATTCCATGAAATAATTCATAAATTTAATTTTTATTACATGTATACGTATTTCGAGAACATCAAGACCTTCATATTCTTTAAAAACAGTAAAATTAAATCATAAAAAAAGAGGTGACATTTATGAAAAAAATACTATTTGTAGAAGATGATGTTGAGTATTCAAACTTTATCACTGAACAACTTTTAAAAGTACCCTATGAGGTCGATTGTGTCTATAGCGGGATTGATGCCATGGAACACTTAGCGTTAAACCAATATGATTTATTGCTTACGGATCTAGAGTTAGATGTATTAGATGGATTGCGCTTGGTAGATTCTGCACGGAAAATGGCACCAGGAACCCGTTCCATTATTCTGACAGGAAAACCAAGCAATCACACTGAACTTGAATCCTTGAAACTTCATGCTGATCTCTACATTGAGAAATCAAAAAGCTTAAAAGTGATTCTACACTATATCGCCAATATTTTGGAACGCGAAAGTTTACCAATCACACACATTAAGTTTCTTTCTTCAAGTGTTGAGAATATCATGATGGACCTAAGAAACCGTACGGTATATAAAGAAAATGTATCTTATAAGTTAACGCCTACAGAGTTCAATCTACTTGAATATTTCTTGAATCATAAAAACACATTGGTTATGCGTGAAGATTTATTGCGCGCTGTATGGGCTGAAGAACCGACAGCTGACAATATCCGAAAGGTTGATGTTCATCTTAAAAATTTAAGAACTAAAATGGGAATCTTTTCGATTGTTTCAGTAAGAGGGGCTGGATATAAGTGGAATGAAGGCTCCTAAACGAAGTACGTGGGTCGGGGTTGTTTTAACACTTGCCTATGCCGTGCTCATCGTTGTATACATTCTTAATCTTGTGAATTTCCCTCAACGCTATCAAGAGGAAGAAAAGAATACCGTGCACCAAATGGAACAACGTATTAGTGAGTCGGTCAATGAGTATGCATTAACCAAACAAGCTTCATTTGATGAACTTGTGGAAAACTATCCCCTCGATTTACTTGTGTTTGAAGGTGATCAAATGATCTATCATTCTTCTGAAGTGTTAAATGAAGCAAACTTCTTTGGCGTGGTCTCGTCAAAAGCAGTACTTTATGAATCTAAGGGTTCCTTGAGTGCTTATGATTCTACATACCGTTTTTGGGTGCGCATGTATAACTTCCCTGATGATGCCTACTTGATCCCCTTTCTTTCGAAACAAGTGTCCGTCCTAGGGGCTTCGTTTGTGGTGATGACAATTGGTTATTTCTTCATAATGTATTCACTGTTTAAGCCACTTCACTACGCAAAAAAATCGCTTGCGTCCCTTCAAAATTATGATTTTGATGCGATTAAACCACGCGATGATGTTATTAACCAAACATTATCCAATGTTTCTACTCAAATACATCATGCCATGACCGCTGCATCGCATCGTTATACCGATTTTGAGAAAGATTTAGAGATTGGTCGTCAACGTCTAAACAATACGTTACTCGTGTCCAAATCGTTTGTTCATGACCTTAAAACACCGATTCACCAACAAATTATGATGAATGAATTGGTGGTTGATGGTATTGATGAATCCAATACACCATTGGATGTCGCAGAAATGAACATTAAGCAAAGCCAAAAAATTATGGAACGGATCAATGAAATCCTAACAGTCTTAAATCAAGATAACCTGACTTTGGAACATAACTTATCTGAATTTGACTTGGTATCCCTAACCTACGATACGTTACGTTACTTTGGTCAACATTTCGCGAAACGAAATCTTATGATTGATTTGGATTCTCCGGATACACTTGTGATTGAATCCAATAAAGTCATCCTTCAACTTTTAATTCACAATTTAATGTCGAATATTGGAAATTATGCTACGGATAATTCAACGGTTTCAATTGGCTTGACCCTTGATGATGAAACGGTCATCATGACCTATCGTAATCAAACCTTACCTGCCAATCTTGAACACATGAAGAAATCAGAATTTTTATTTAATGTATTAACCGATGAAGCACACCAATACAGCAGTGGCAATGGGCTTTTCTTAATTAAAGATCTCAGTTATCTTGCCAACGGCTCTTACACCCTTCATACAGAAGATGGTGCTGTACTTATAACGATTCCCCTACCTTTGAAAGGTGGAACAAATCATGCGTAAAATCGGAGTGATTTTGGGATGTATGGTTTTGATTGTAATGCAATTTACACCCTTATTCGCAACTTATGAAAGTGTCAATCTTGATGAAATCGATGCCCCAGGTACATACCTTGTACGGCTCCAATTCCATGATCATGAAGGTCGATCTTATTGGAAACGTGTGCAGATGACGATCACGGCGGATGATCTTAAAACCATGGATTTAAAAACGCTTCAATCTGAACCAATCACTTCTAAAACCGAACGAATTGAAGCCTTTGACCTTAAGATACCGGCAGGCAGTTTAGAACGTCTAACAGACCTCCGTTTAATTGAACTGGCCAAAGCACATGCTTGGATTCTAGAAACACAGCTTGAAGTCCCCATCACCTCTGTCATTAAAGAATATGGGGATGGTTCTGATACGGTCCTCTTTAAGACAGCACTTGGCACACAAAAGCTTGTCCAAGTATTTCCGAAATCGTTAAGCAATCCAACATGGACCCCTTCACATCCATCCCATACTTCCGGACGTAATGATGAAGGATTTCAATCAATCATGTTTACACACATCAAAACAACACTTCTAATCCTGCTTTTACTCCCGATTATTGTAATTTCATTTATGTATTTGTATACGAAGAAGCAATTGAAAGAAGTCGATGTCATTCTCTATAAAAAAGATCAGAATACCTTCTGATCTTTTCTTATACCTTAAATTCATGCACCTTGACTACACCACTCAATGTATCAATTGTCACCCATTCCAATCCTTCATCGATAAGTCGACAGACAATCCCTTTTTCAAGCTCATACATTCGATTGGATTTACGATCAATCAAAACCATACGTAATCCTTTTCGGGTTTTCTTGTACCCTACAATAATTGCTTCATTATGAGCAATTGGAAATAAATCTTCATATTGTGATGGAAAGGTTTGTTGGTTTAGAACACGATATTGATTCAACCATACTGAAATCCCTTCACGCATTCCTAATAACCATTCTGAATCATTAACGGATGCGATATTATAATAGATATTCGCATCATGCTTTAATAAATTTTGGTCATCCAACTGATACTCAAAGACCCCTTTAAAACAACGGGTTCGATTCATTTTACTGCAATAACCAAAAAGGAAATTATCACCAAATCTGCGCATCATCCCTGCCCCAGAAACGACCTTAAACGTTGATCGTGTGAGAAGGTTAAAGCGATAGATGTTGGGACATGACACAGAATCTGTTTGTCCTGAAAAGTAAAGCGTATGATTGTGAAGAATTGCTTGATCCAAGAGTTCCAGGCATCCATCCAAATAGGGCGTGACAAAGTCAATCGTGTTTGAATCCATGCGATAGATTAAATAACAATCATCACCATGACTGTTCTCATAAGCATAATCGACACGAAAGACACAGCGATGATCTGTTGCATCTAAATATTTAATTTTCGCAATCTTCTGACTTAAGAAAATATCATTTTTAGTTCCCGTTTTAAAATCGAACCGAACCAGACGCGTTCGATGCTTATGCATATCCACAGCACAATAGAAAAGATATGAATGTGTCGCCGTAAGCAATTCAATCTTCTCCGAAATGGGTTCATTTAAATCATAATATTCACTCCGTATTTGAGGATTTAAAGTCTCTTCTTTCTCGACGTTTGGAAATTCATCCATAATTTTTAGATTTACATTCCATTCATTTAAAACTTTTTCTACGGTTTCTTTTGAATGATTAAAATTATTTTGAAAAGATTGATGGAGGCAAGTTTGGGGAAGGATAATATCAATATCTTTGAGGGCACTCTCTAAGGTTTCATAACCACCCCATGGTTCGTGATGGTAATAGTTTAAGTCATCCACACACAAGTCAAACATACGATTGGTACCAATCACGTCAAAAAGTTGTGGCATGGATGCCTTTCCCATTCCCATCTCCTGTGTTTTATGATACGTCTCATCCGGTGTCGATAAGATTAATTTATAAAATGTGTAACCTTGACTCAATGTCCACGCATAAAATCCATCCAGAACCGTTTGTTCGGTTGAACCATTCACAATCGAGCACACCAAAGTAGGCCAAAGACTTTTTTCTAAGATTCGGACATACGTATAAAAATAATCGGTAAACCCTTGATAGTCTGATGCCGACATTTTTTGTGTTGTCTTTTCTAAGAGAAAATAGAACAACGCATCATCCTTTTGACTTTGTTGGCGGACCGTATCCATGATTGTCCAAAAATTTACTTGATTCATAAAAATACCTCATTTCACCGTTTCATCACAAATAATATAAGCGATTTCGAGAAAATGGATGGAACTATGTTATCTAAGTGAACAAATTTGTCATCAAAATTAAAAAAATAGCCTTTCAGGCTATTTTATGGGTGTTGTGCGATCATCAAGCCAGTCAATACTATCTTGCATGACTTCCATACCATTAGGCTCATCGTATAAAACGTGCCTCATGTGTGGATAAATTTTGAGTTGCTTATCCTTCGACTTAATTGAATCGTAAAACGTTTCCGAGATATCTTTGGGAACCGTAGGATCTGCTTCCCCTTGTGCAATAAAGGTTGGGTAGCGATAGGCATCAAATTGAGACATTATTGTCTCTGCGCCATCAAGGAAGACGGTCTTCGCAAAGCGTACTGTAAAATAGGAAAGCTTGAGTGGATTTTTACTGGTAAACGCATAATCACGTTCAAGTGCTTCTTTTTTAACGGGATTATTTAATTCCAAAGAATCCCCTGAAAACTTTACCAACAGATCATCCGCAAGCTTATTCATGACTTTAAGTGCCAGTTTATTCGGACCGCGTACGGCACTGACATAGCCTACTGCAGGACCTAAAAAGACTTGTCCACTTAAACTATTAGGATACTTGACCCCATACAAGGCGGAAATCAAGCCTCCCATACTGAAACCAAGTGTAAAAATGGGACGATGAATATTTTCACGCGTCGCCAAGCGTATGATTGTATGGAGGTCTTTAACGTACGTCTGAAATGAATCAATATCACCACGCGCAGACTTCGTCTTACCATGCCCTCTCATATCATAGCGATAGACCGAATAATTATGGTCATTTAATAATCGGGCATAAACATCATAATCACCCGAATGATTCGTAAATCCATGACACATCACCACAACCCCACGGGGTTTGGGTACGGTGTTTTTAATATAAAATAACGAAGCATCCTGACTCACTTTTAAATAATCATACATTTTTATACCTCACATTCTCTAAAACATCATACCACGACACGCCCTAATCATCATCTTCATTAAACGCTTCAAGAAAATGGTGTGATGTTTCATCATCAAAATACGAGATTACCTTGTTTAAATTTACCTGCTCAACACTTCGGAAAATATTTGCCTCAATAAAAGGATTAATCTTCTTATATTCTTGAATCCATGACTTAATTTCTATGCGCTTACTCTTTGACTCATGATCGAAGCTATGCTCTGTAAAGCGACAGGCGCATTGAAGAAAGGTGAGTCCCGTATAATGAACCCAACGTAAAATCGCTGCTTCACGGACCAAATAAAGCGGTCTGATTAATTCAATATGTGGATGACTTGTGGACTTTAGACGGGGCATCATCGTTCCAACCTGACCCCATAAAACATATTCATCAGAATTGTCTCAATCACATCATCATAGTGATGTCCGAGTGCAATTTTATTACATCCTAAAGACTCCGCAAATTCATAAAGATGTCCGCGACGCATCCGTGCACACAAATAGCAGGGATTCTTTTCAATTGTATCCACATAGTCAAAAATCTTAGCGTCAAAGATTGTGACATCCAAGCCCAGTAAATCTGCATTTTTCTTTATTTGTTCACGATTAAAAGGTGCATAGCCGGGATCCATCACCAAATACTTAACCGTAAATGGAACCTTGGAATGTTGAACGAGAATACTAAAGCATAATGCCATGAGCATGCTGTCCTTTCCTCCTGAAATACACACGCCAATACAATCCCCTTCTTGAATTAAATCATAGTTCGAGATTCCCTTCATAAATGGCGTCCAAATATCTTTACGATACGTTTTTAAAATGATATTTTGATGCGTCATAACCGCTACTCCTTTTGCTTGTAATCAAATCCTAACATAAACTCAAAACGTCACGCAATAAAAAACCAAGCTGTCGCGATACAGCGACCCTTGGTTCTTAGGATGTTTACGTTGTTTCTCCACATTGGCCCGTAACTGTCCACATGCAGCATCAATTTCACTTCACTTTTCACGTCGAATGGTACATTGAATTCCATTACGTTTGAGGTAATCATAAAATTTCGCAGCTTGCTCAGGCTTTGTTTGACGGAATGGATTTTCATCCACTTCGTTATAAGGGATGAGGTTGACATATGCATTCATACCTCGGATTAGTTGTACTAATTCCTTGGCATGTTCTAATTGATCATTCACGTTATCAATTAGAATGTACTCAAACGTCAAACGGCGATTGCTTTGATCTTGATAATATTTTAAAGCTGAAAACAACTTCTCAAGATTAAACATCTTATTGACCGGCATAATCTCAGACCGAAGGGTATCGTTAGGCGCATGAAGCGAAATCGCAAGGTTTACCTGTGTTTTCTCATCTGCGAATTTTCGAATCACTGGAGCAACACCGGAAGTTGAAACCGTAATGTGTCGAGCACCAATGCCCAAACCATGATCATGATTTACAATCCGAAGGAAACGCATGATATTATCATAATTATCAAACGGTTCCCCAATTCCCATGACGACAATATGACTGACACGCTTGTCTTGTTCATCCAAATGACGTTGTACAAACATAATTTGGTTGACCACCTCAGCTGTAGTCAAATTTCGCTTTTTCTTTAAGAGACCGGATGCACAGAACTTACAGCCCATTGCGCAGCCCACCTGCGACGTTACACAAACACTATATCCATAGTCATGTTTCATCATTACCGTCTCAATAAGCGCCCCATCATGACACTCAAGCAAAAATTTAGTCGTTTCATCTGAAGCGACTTGTTTCATAACAACATTTAACGTATCCAAGACAAAATCTTGTTTTAATTTTTCTCGTAAAGCAATGCTTAAATCACTCATCTCATCAAACGAATTTACACGTTTTTGATAGAGCCATTGAAAAAATTGTTTTGCGCGAAAACGTTTCTCCCCATACGACTCAAAGAGATCGCCCATTTCATTTAAATCATATTCATAGATTGCTTTCATATTTATCACCGTATCAAGTCTAGCACGGGTAACTGAAACTTCATAGTTCCATATTGCATAATTTAAACTTTTTTTCACAAATTAGTTCAATCTAGAATCATATAAAACAATCTTGTGAGAATTGTTAAGGTTCTTAGCAAAATCACAAATAAAAACTCAATCCCCTACAATCTAATTAGAGATTGCAATTTTAAAATCAAAAGTACCACAACTTATTGTAAGAAAGATTATATTCAAACACGTAAGAATAACGAAATATAACGAAGTAAAAAAAGATAGAATAAAATAAACTGATTGATTACCTCATATTCTCGACTCTAGATATTCTTAACAGTATTAAAACTACCCACTCCAAAACAACCAAAAATTTGGTCTTGAATGTAGAGTAAATCTAAGCAAAATATTTACTCTTTAGATTTTTAGTCGAATTTATATTTGAAAAAACATAAGAGTTTATCATACTTAAAATTACATAAAGAATCCAAAAAATATTTTTAAAATTTATTGGGTCAATTAATGACGCAAATAATATAAAGGATTGTAGAAGTAAAGATACTGATATTAAAATTTTCAGGACACTAATTGAATAATCTTTGCTTTCATTTGTATTAATTTCACTTAATAAATAACTCGTTTTATAGTAGCTAAACAACAGTGGAGACATTATTCCAAGAAATCCCACTAATCCTGTTTCTGCAAGCAGTTGTAGAACAATATTATGAACATTTCTTGTAGTTCCCGCTGGTTTTCCTAAAACGAGGTAACCATGTTTGGCAAATGATCCCCAGCCCACACCAAAAACTAAGTTTTCCTTAAATAAACTGTATGCTTTATTATATAATTCTATCCGTCCAGAAGTTACTCCGCCCGTCATATTTGTTCCATTAACTAGTGCATTCAAAGTCATAGTATATCTATGTAAGAACTTTATTTTCAATAAAAACGGAAGACAAATAATGATTAAAATAATAATTCCGATAATAGTAGAAACTACTATAGATGCCCTTTTTAACCTACTACCCTGTCTAGCCCTAAAAATGTAATATACGATGAGTGCAACTAAAAAAGCAAGCAATTCACCGCGTCGTCCTAATAGTATCAGTGTTAAAGTTAATAAAGCCATAATTGAGTAGAGTCTCAACTTTGACTTAGCATGTAAATCATTATATATTAAGTAGGATAGTAAAATTATTAATCCAAATACTATGATATATGATGTATATGCAACACCCCCAAACGAAATACTATATCCCTTAAAGAAATATCGCTTTGCTAATTCTTGAGCTGTTACTGATAAAAGAGGATAAATTAAAGACCAATAGAGATCTTTAAAAACCTGAAAAAATAAAATTATAATTGAAAATACGACTGATGTACCTAAAAATACTGACAATGATTTTTTTACGTCAATGAGATTTATTTTAGAAAAAACAAAAAAGCCAAAAGTAATAATCATTATAACTATATAAGAAAAACTTTCCTTATCATGATATGCATCAGGTCTAATAAAATTTAGCAATATGACTATCAACATAAATAAATAAGTATAATGAAAGATATTTAAATTTTCAATACTAAAATTAGAAAAGTTCTTTAATACAATTCCAATCAGTAATAGTGATAGGACAGCATATCCTAGAACTTGTCTTACTCCAAAATCTTGATAGATAAAATAAGTACAGGCATAAACTGATAAAATAGTCATCGGATAATCCAAAAAATCAAATACTTTTTTTTCAAAAATTTCTTTAATATTGCGAGTTAACTTAGTTCCCATTATTTCTCCTTTTCAATTCTATCAATTATAGGAAGATACGAATCATTTTTCTATAACTGATAATATTGCTTCTTTCTAAATCATATAAAATAGAAAGAAATATATGTAATTTCCATATATTCAATTTACTTTACTCTAAAATCTTTGTTCTGTTCTAATAATCTATTTAATAAAAATCCCAGAATAATGGAAAGCGGCACATAAATTAGACTAAACAATAAAACCTGTGGTCTGGTTTTTCTTTTATCAAATCTCAACCGCACCACTTTCACTTTTATTAAAGTCTATCTCATAGGCCGTTTTGAAGTCAAATATTTTTCGCGGCATTGAGTTAATTTTGAAGCAAATATCATCAAGATATTGTTGCGCTATATCATACATTGATTTTCCTTTTGGTATAAACCTTCTAACGATTGCATTCGCTCGTTCATTGGTTCCACGTTGAAAAGAACAGTATGGATCACACTTATATAGTTTCACACCCAACCGCTTGGCTGTAATTCCTAATGTTTTAAATTCAAGGCCATTATCTACTGTTATCGATTTCGTGGTTATATTATTCTCTTCAATAAATTTTCGAATTAAGTTTGATGTGTAATAGTCATATCGATATTCTGCTTTAATAAGCCAGGTCATTCTTGAGCAGCGGTCTACAATGGATATAATCGCTGCAGATTCATGTCTTACCGATTATAGAGTCGATTTCGAGATGGCCAATCTCGTTACGTTCCTCAATGTATTTAGGTCTAAGGCTAATTGGAAGTACCGTTTTCTCTTCCAAGTTCCATCTCAAGTGATTCATCATTCCACTAATTCTCTTTTTACGTTTTCGACGTTTATAGCACATTCTATTTGGTTTTATATCAAGTTTACCTTGATTAATCCAGTTATAGACTTGCTGCGATGAAACACACGGTTTATATGGATGATATCGTTTATAGTTACTCAAGCATACTTCTACCCAATGAACTTTAGGATCATAGTGAGAATGCAGATATTCGATTAAGTGGGAATATTTTTCTCGAATATCAATCGTTCGTTTCTTATAGACATTATTTTATATCTAGAAATCGTAGAATGAGATATATTGAGTTTACGTGCTGCCTTGCGCATAGAGTAGCCGATGCTTAATAGAATATCAATTTGGTCTTTCATTTTTATCTAATTGTTTATACTTCATATGGGAGCTTAGTGAACCGCACCCCGAATCTTGGACAAAGATGAGGAGGTGCGGTTTTATGCTAAGCTAACACGAAAACAAAATTGAAATATATGAAAACGAAAGTTAGGACAATCAGTATGTTCATTAGTAAATGAGTATGGTATTAATAAATCAAGTATTAAATATTTGGTAAGACTTATCGATCAACATGGCCCAATGTTCTAAGACGAAACAAAACTTTTATTCTCATGAATTTAAGTCAAAAGTAATAAATCGGATATTAATGGATGGAGAAAGTACAATAGCTGTCGCCATCGAACTTGGATTAAGTTCTGATGGATTGATTTACAATTGATTAAAATTATAAAGAAAACGGCTATAATGTCATAGAACGGAAACGAGGTAAACCATCTATGACAAAACCAACTAAACTATTAACAGTTAATGATGAACTAAAGGCATTGAAGAAAAACAAGTATTTGGAAGCGGAGAATGAATATTTAAAAATTGAATGCCGTAGTGAAACAAAGGGTGGAGCGCGAAAAGAAGAAAACCAGAGTAGTTTCACTACGACAAAATATCCCTTAGAGATTCTTTTAAAATATCCGGACTCGCTCGATCTACTTACTACTTACGTTTCAAAATTGATTTTGATACCAAAACGACGAACTCATGCAAGAGATTATAGAAATCTATTATGATCACAAAGGACGATATGGTTATCGTAGAATTACTTTAGAACTAAATAATCGAGGAATTCGTGTAAATCACAAGAAAGTCTTGAGACTTATGAATAAATGGGATTACATTCAATCATAAGAAAGAAACGTATTCTTCATATAAAGGGACAGTGGGAACCATTGTTGAGAATCGAGTTCAAAGAGATTTTGAAGCTGATAAACCCAATCAAAATGGTTTACGGATATCACTGAGTTTAATGTGCAAGGAAGAAAATCTATTCACCAATACTTGATGCATATGGTAGATACATTGTATCTTACAACATATCTACAAGTCCTAATTTGATCAAACTAGAGACATGCTTCACAAGGCATTTTCTTGTAACGATACGCAAGGAATTATTCATTCGGATAGAGGATGGCAATACCAACATCAATTTTATGTGAAAGAATTAGAAGCACATTCGATGATTAGAAGTATGTCAAGAAAGGAAATAGTATTGATAACGGACTCATGGAGGGCTTTTGGGCTACTAAAATCAGAAATGTATTATGACCAAGAACATAAGTATAAAAAGGTAGAAGAATTAGTTGATGCAATTGATGAATATATCGACTCTTATAATAACAAGAGAATTAAGAGCAAACTAAAAGGACTGACCCCTGTTCAATACAGGAATCAATCCTTAAATTTAAAAGATAATTAGCTTGTCCAAAATTTGGGGTTCAGTTCATAGTCGGGTGGGCTCCTTTTATTATACAAAAACAACCGCACCTTGGGTGGTGCGGTTGAGATTTATTTAGGAAAACACACTTCTAGAGTGTGTTTTTCCGGTAATAGTTTTAATGATTCAATCATGGATAAAACTGCGGTTGTTCCTCTTCGGTTAGGTACCAAACTTCAGGATCCACATAGATGATATGGCCGTTTTGGTAAGCACGCGTTGCTTTCACAAAGGCATTGTCCATCAAGACTTCCGCATTTCCTTCACCACCGGTTCCCCGGGAGCGATCCATTACAAGGATATAATCAGGGTTAAGGTCTTGGATTTGCTCGAAGGAGAGGGTAGAACCATGGGTTGAGACATCAAATTGTTTGGATACGGGCGTAAATCCGAAATCACGGTACACATGATCATATCGGCTTTCAGGTCCGAAGGCTTTAATCTCATTACCATTGGCCATTAAGAAAAGCAAGGTGCCCGCTTGTTTTTGTGCTTCATTTTTGAATGCATCTACCTGACTTTCTAAATCAGTCATCAAGCCTTCAAGATCACGTCCTGGGTAGAGTTGATGAAGTATCTCAGTATTTGCCTTCATCGATGCGATTAAGCCATCGGGATGGCTGTCTCTTCCCATATAGATGGTAGGGGCAATTTTTGAGAGGGCTTCGTAATGTTTGGCACTGCGAGATAACGATAAGATCCGGGTGTGCTGCGCTTATGCGTTCATAATTGGGCTCAAAAAAGCGTACCAATATCGGTAAGGTTTGGGTCCAACTTTGACTTAAGCGTTGTCGTTAAGGAGGCAGTAGGCACCCCGGAAATTGGTAAATCATAGGATTCCATCATATCAATGATTCCCATATCAAAGACAAATACGTTCTGTGGGTTTTCGTTAACCTCGGTTGTTCCTAATTTATGTGTAATGGAAAGGGTGGTATCTTTTGTTTTTTGAGGTTTACATACCGTCACGAAGATGAGGGCAAAGCACACGATTAATGTTTTAAAGTTCATAGTTCCTCGTTTCTACACAACATTGTTTGATTGTGTTATGGGTGAAAATTGTAAAGTCTAAATCATAAAGCTGTTTTAGGATGGGTTGTGTTAGCGTTGAATCGACGGCGCCATGCGCAATGCATTCCCCATCTTTTAAACAAACAACCGTATCACAATACCGATATACCATATTTACATCGTGCATAATCATGACGATGGTTTTATTGCGATGGGTTACGAAATGGTTCATGCATTGCATGAATTCATGGGCATGTTTTAAGTCCCAATTATTTAACGGTTCATCCAAAAGAATTACTTCGGTATCTTGCGCTAAGACCATCGCGATATAGACACGCTGAAGCTGTCCTCCGGAAAGGGTTTGGATGGATTGGTCTTTAAAATCCCAGCATTCTATGACTTGAAGGCATGTCCTCACAATTTGATGATCTTCTTCCGTTAGTTGACGTGGATTATGGGGGTAACGACCGTAGGATACAAGATCGTAGACACTTAAATTCAAGTTATGGTGATTGCGTTGTTTTAAAATCGAAACGTGTTTCGCAAAATCAATGGCTTTGAAGGTTTGGATATCGTTGTCGTGAAGATATGTTTTCCCTGATGAGGGATGGGATAATCGTCCAATCAGATTGAGTAAGGTTGATTTGCCCGATCCATTTTCGCCAAGAATGGCGGTCATAGTACCTTTTTGAATTGTGATTGCACAGTTCTCTAAGGCATCAAGGCTCCCATAGGTTTTAGTAAGTCTTTCTGTTTTAATCATGTTTACGCTCCTTAATCATAAAAATAATAAGTGTGAACGAGCCAATCAAATTAATAAAAACGGTGATGGTTCCGGTGAAATTAAAAAGACGTTCGAAGATAAGTTGGGATCCGAGAAGCAGTATAAAGGCTAGAAGCGTTCCGGTGATGATAATAGGTTTTGTTCTGGCATTTGGACACAGTTCTTGGGCTAAGTTGCTGGTCAGTAGACCAAGAAACGTTAGTGGTCCGACAAGACTTGTGACAAGGGAACTTGCGAGAATGACAAGAAATAGGACTTCCTTGTGGACCAAAGGGACATCCACACCTAAACTTTGTGCAGTATCATCCCCAAGGACTAAAACATCAAACTGGTGGCGTTTGTGGTTGTAGATGCCGATGATGAGAAGCGTAAGCAACACGGAAATTCTTAAAAATTGTGGTTGGATGGCATTAAAGGATACAAAGTTTTGACTTTGAAGGATACTGAATTCCAGCGGATCCATCATTATTTGTAAGGTTGTGGAGAGTGCACCCATTAAGGTTGAAAAGACTGTCCCAATTAGAAGCATCAAATAGATGTCATTTCCACATCGATTTAAGATTTTTGGGTAGATCATGAGGCCGATGATTGACATGGTGAATAAGGCGATTAGTGGATTGAGCATCGGATTGTTTAGAATCATAAGACACCCGATTTGAATCAAAAGGTACAGGCGTTCAAAGCCCAATAAAGCCGGAGAGACAATGCGGTTATGGGTTAGCCTTTGAAATAACGTTGTGCTCAGATTAACTAAATACGAAGTGATGCATAGGGTGAGGATTTGAACGCATCGTCGCTGAAAGATATACGCGCTGTTTAAGCCACTCCCCAAATAATAAACAGCACAGATAAAGGCAATCCATCCTAAGATTTTTTTATAATTCATGGCGAATCATCCCTAGAAATCCTAAAGACCCAACAATTCCCAATATAAATCCTACGGGAAGCTCGTAGGGGAAGATTACGATGCGTGCAATAAGATCACATCCTAAGACCAGGCATGACCCATATAGCCCACACAGTAAAAATGAGTTGGATGATCCATAACGCATGGCAATCATATTGGGGACAATCAAGCCTATAAAAGGCAGTGTTCCCACCGTCACCACGACCGAAGCGGTAAGCAGTGATACGAGCACCAAAGCAAGGTTCATTACGTACTTAGGTTTTAAGCCAAGATTCCGCGCAAAATCATCGCCAAGGGATAGAATATCGAATGTACGGGCGGCAAATAATGCACACAATAACAGCGGAACGGCCGTAAAAAGCAACTCATAACGCCCTGCAATCATTTGAGTAAACGATCCCGTCATCATCCCTCCTAAAGCTTGCATTAAATCAAACTTAAGGGCTAAAAAGGTGGTCATCGATTCAATCATGGTTCCAAACATAATCCCGAGAAGTGGAATAAAGACTACATTTTTTAAGGGAATTAGACGTAAGAGCCTCAAAAAAAGGGCGGGACCTAAAATCGCAAAGCCATAGGCAAGCAAAGTCTTATGCAGTAATGATGCCCCTGGAAAGACAATCAACGCGATGAGAATTCCCATCCGGGATGCATCCATCGCTACAGCGGTTGAGGGAGATACAAATTGGTTACGCGTCACCACTCCCTGTAATCAAGGCGTTAAAAGACAAGGGCAAGACGCCTACAAATAATGATCCAAAACTTAAAACAAACAAGATCATTACAGCCCATGTGGTGTGTCGATCTTTAAGCGTAAAACGAACAAACATATTCTTGATTCCTTTCTGTTACTGCCCTTTAGTGTATGGAAGTGCTTTATAACACACAAGCAAAACATTAATTAAGTTTGGCTCTTTTTTCACAAATTCTCGATATTTAGCGCTTGTTCTGATTTAAAATGACGTTTTTCAGGTCTAATTGATATTGGTTTTCGTTATCTTGTGAAAAACTACGCTTCATCTACAAAAATCACGGTGATTGGGATTCTAAAATGAACGTTTTGTGAAGTGCGTTCATTTTATGACAGAAATTGAATTTTTAAGAACATGAAAACAGTCTTTACGTGCGGAAGTGATACGATGTGGTTACAAGAGGAGGAATCTTATGAAAAAAATCTATAAAAGTTTACTCGTGTTAATGCTTACATTCACAACATTTGTAATCACAAATAGACCAACAACGATTGATGCCTTAGGGAGTTTCCAAAAGGCCGTGATTTCAGGTGTTGAATCGCAGTCTGATTACGGTGGGGTATTGATCTATCCCAATGCGGAAAACCGTCGCATGTATCGTGAAAACTACGTTCAACTTCGAAACTTTTTAAGTTCTGATAATCATATGGTGTGGACTACAATTTCACCCGATGATGGCATACAAGACTTTGAAACAGGAAGTTTAAAATTCTATCTCAGTAATAATTATCATGATGACGATCATACCATTCAAGAAATGCATGATAATGGATTCGATTTCAAATTCTACGTTACTACAGACTACGTAAATTTTGTGGAAGCAACAGATGAACTTGATTTTAATACGGAAACCCATGCCTACTCATACGCAAAACCCCTTGTAGGGTATAAACTCAGCGTGGATAAACTAATTCCGGGTGCTGTAACGCATAAAACCGTAGCGATTGCGCTTAATCACAATATCGAACTTAATTATAATAATATGACACAAGGTCAACTTGAGGGATATGAGCCCTTGGAGAGCTGGAATGGCAGCCGAAGTGCAAATCAACCCGCAACACCAAACCATCAAAACATCTATGTAATCCAACCTGAAATCAGTGGTACGATCAAGCATCAAATCATTGATGATGGGGAGACACCAGTATGGAATGATGCAAGCTTAAAAGAAGGTGTATCCATTAAGCTTGTGGAAAACACCCCAGCCGGGGATGTGGATGTTGCGACAACCACAACCGATGCGAATGGTAAGTTTATCTTCTCAAATACTAAAGGAGCAGCTTACTCATTTACGGACAGTCATAATACACTTACAGTTCGCATAAATCATGATGGTTATAAATTGTGGGATGTGACCGGAGCTGCCGTTACCGAAGCATCGTCCAATGAAGTCTTGATAGGACGAATCACAGATATCAGTCGCTACCAAGCCGACTTTAATACCGCAATTTCAAAAACAAATTGGAAATCACCTTTTGATACGCAACAAGCCGAAGGCGAAAATGCCTTAGGTCGCGAAGCCATCTTAACGGAAAATCCAATCATTGAAGGAACGCTTAATGTTTCTTATGTGCATACTGATGGTAATACATTAGAAGCAACGAAAACAACGAAAGAACCGGTTGGAACACCTTATGATACTGAGAAGCTTTCATTCCCAGGTTACACATTTAAGGTGAATCAAGGGGATTCATAAAGGAAACTACATTGATGGTGTTCTTAACGTTGTATATGTTTATGAAAAAGATGCGCCCATTGTGATTCCACAAAAGGGTACCGTTAATGCCCATTATGTGGCTGAAAACGGTAACGTCATTGCGGATCTCGAAACCACTACGGGTGATGTCGGAACATCATATAAAACAATTCAAAAAATAGTGGATGGCTATACCTTTAAAGAAGTAAAAGGTGATAATGTGGACGGCTTGTATATTAATGGAACTTTAAATGTGACGTACATTTATTCCCCCAAAAATACGCCAACTCCTGAGAAACCAGTGCCAACCCCAACGCCAGAGACGCCAACTCCAGAAAATCCAACACCGGAAACACCGACGTTGCCTCAAACTGGAATCCAAGCGAATGATACAGGTGCAATGATCCTAATTGCAGGAGTACTTGTATGTGTAGGATCTTTATTGAATCAAAAAAATAGAAAAGGTCAGTCCTAGACTGAATAGGGAATCAAATATGAAAAAAATTATTACTGCTGCATTGATCGTTCTTGTTTTGGTATCGGGATGTTCCAAATCAAACAAACCAAATGATGAACAAAAAGCAAAGCTCAATGAAGCTTCAGATCGTTTAATGAATGCAAATGCAATTGATATGGACTTAACACTTGAGATGAAACCAGAAAAGCGTGAACAGCTTAACGATGCGGTATCCGCAAATATTGAAATCCAATATGCGAAAGCAAAATTACCGCTTGATTTTGATTTGATTTTTAAAATTAACGTACCTGATGAAGACGATACATCAATGAATTTCTATAAAAAAGGTACTGATGTTTATATGGACTTTATGGAACAAAAAATGAAGATTGATCTTAAACAAATTCCACAAGTGGGTATGTTCTTAGAATTACCATTTAATGATGTGCAATCCGAACCGGCAGATATTAACTTTGAAAAAGCAACCGTTGTATCGGAAAATAATCAACTTGTTTATACCTTCGACCTAAATGACTTCTTACAGTCTGATACATTTAAAAAAGCATTGGCTGAACAAGGGCAAGATGTGGACTTAGACTTCAAGCAAGGTCAAGCAATTGTGAAGGTAGGGGACGAAATTGAGACCATCGATTTAAGCTTCATGGTAACTGAAAAAAATTGGATGGAATCCTTGGAAATGTTGATTAATATTGAAGTTGTAGGATTAAACGATTCAGTAGAAATGTCGTTCCCAAACTTTGATACATTCATCGACATGACTCAGTTATACCAGTAAACATTAGTAAAATTTACGCAATAAAAAAAGCAAGAAAATAACATTTCTTGTTTTTTTATTACATTGCATTAATCTTGTAAACTGATAAAATAAACATAGAAGAAGCCAAGAATTGGCCTTGGGAGGGAGTATGAAAGTTTTAGTTACAGGTGGTGCTGGTTATATCGGGAGTCATACATGTGTTGAATTATTAAACCAAGGATTTGAAGTTGTTGTGGTTGATAATTTAAGTAACTCAAGTGTCGAAGCACTCAAACGTGTTGAAGCAATTACTGGAAAAACCGTTACGTTTTATGAAACCAATGTTTTGGATAAACCAAGCTTAAATGCAATCTTTGAAAAGGAATCTGTGGATGCCGTCATTCATTTCGCAGCCCTAAAAGCAGTTGGTGAAAGTGTATCCAAACCTTTAGAATATTATCAAAATAATATTACAGGAACACTTACACTTTGTGAGGTAATGCGTGATAATAATGTAAAGAATATTATCTTTAGTTCATCCGCAACGGTTTATGGAGCACCTAAAACGGTTCCAATTAATGAATCATTCCCACTTTCCACGACGAGTCCATATGGAAGTACAAAACTCATGGCAGAAGATATGTTGCGCGATTTAAATATTGCAGATCCTTCATGGAATGTTGTGATTTTACGTTACTTTAATCCAATTGGTGCCCATGAATCGGGAACGATTGGCGAAGATCCAAAAGGTATTCCAAATAACCTTGTACCTTACATTACTCAAGTAGCAGTTGGAAAATTAGATCATCTATCTGTATTTGGTGATGACTATGGCACAGTTGATGGTAGTGGTGTTCGCGATTACATTCATGTGGTTGATATTGCTTTAGGCCATGTGGCAGCCCTTAAGAAAATGACCGAAACACCGGAATACCGCGTTTATAATCTTGGTACAGGTCAAGGATATTCGGTTCTTGAGATGGTTAAAGCATTTAGTGATGTTGTGGGACATGAAATTCCTTATGAAATTAAAGAACGTCGTCCGGGTGACATTGCGGAATGTTATGCTGATCCACAAAAGGCTCGTGAAGAGTTAGGTTGGGAAGCAAAACGTGATCTTCATAAAATGTGTGAAGATTCATGGAACTGGCAAAAATCAAATCCAAACGGATACGAACAATAATCTTAAAAAAGAGATCGCATGCGATCTCTTTTTTAACGTGCTGATTCAAGTTGAATGCGGGAGGTAATAATTTGTGGATAAATTTCATTCCCATCAACCATAAACTTAAATTGCTCAACTTGTTCATTCACATTCACAGCCATAAATCCATCAAGCTTTGGCTCATCATAATGATCGACAAGATTTTTGGTTGTGGCAGTAAAGATGACATGAGGTACTCTATCAATTACTTTATTGGAAACACTCATCTGTTCAAAGTTGCGTGCTTTCGAATAAATATAAAAATAAGCATTGTCCTGGGTGTCGCGTATGAAGTAAAACCCTTCGTTGACGGTAGTCAGTTCATTTTGAATGGTGGATAAACAAAGATCTGTATGACTTACCGTTCGGATTCCATCATGCATCGACTCAGCACTGTTTTTCGCATTACATCCAGTAAGTGCAGTAATTAAGATTAGAAAAACCATGAAACGCTTCATAAACACGCCCCCTTTTACAGTCATTGTATCACTAAGATATAACAGTTGCTTTAAGGATATTGCTATCCTTGTGTAATTACGGTGAGATTTATAATTTGTAGGTACTACCTTGTTGGCGTGCACCCAAAAAATAAAACGGACAATGTATAATGAAAAGTTTATAAGGAGGGCTTTTCGATATGCAATATGTTTACATGTTTTCTGAAGGAAGTGCAGCGATGCGTCCAACCCTCGGTGGTAAGGGCGCATCCCTCTGTGAAATGACGAATTTGGGGTTACCGGTACCCCAAGGATTTGTAATCAGTACGGATGCGTGTCTTCATTATTATGAAAAAGACCATGCAATCGCACAAAATATACTGGATGAAATTTTCGCAAACCTCAGTCAATTGGAAGCGTTGACGGGGAAAACGTTTGGGGGAACAGAGAAACCATTGCTTGTTTCCGTTCGAAGTGGTGCCCGTGTTTCCATGCCAGGGATGATGGATACCGTCTTAAACCTTGGTTTAAACGATGAAGTGGTTGAAGCATTGGCGAAAGATAATGAAAAGATGGCTTATGACTCGTATCGACGTCTGATTCAGATGTATGCGGATGTGGTTATGGGGATTGAGAAAGTGAAGATGGACCGAGAAGTCGCATTGGTGGTACATAAATATGGTGTAGACAGTGATCATGATTTAAGTGTTATTGCTTTGAAGGAATTGATTCAGCGTCTTAAAGAAACTTATCGAATTGAAGTGGGTGAACCCTTCCCGGATTCTCCTCAAGTTCAATTGGTTCATGCTGTAGAGGCAGTCTTTAGAAGTTGGAATAATCCAAGAGCGAAGTATTATCGCAGAATGCATGATGTTCCCGATAATTGGGGAACCGCTGTAAACATTCAAGAAATGGTTTTTGGAAATCGTGGTGACGGGTGCGCTACAGGGGTAGCCTTTTCACGAAATCCTGCAACGGGAGAACATGAGCTTTATGGAGAGTTTTTATACAATGCTCAAGGTGAAGATGTTGTTGCGGGAACGCATACACCCTTACCCATTTCAACTTTAAAAGAAACAATGCCCGAGGCATATCATGAATTTGAACGCCTCGCAGAGAAACTTGAGAAACGTTATCATGATATGCAAGATATGGAGTTTACGATTGAGAAAGGAAAACTCTATATGTTGCAGACACGAAGTGGAAAGCGAACGGCTCAAGCAGCTGTGAAAATTGCTTATGATATGGTTCATGAAGGAACGATTACCAAACAAGAAGCCATCAACAATCTCGATGTATCCATTTTGGATGGATTACTCCATCCTCAATTTGATACCGAAAATCTTAAAACAATTGAACCGATTGCGAAAGGATTACCGGCTTCACCTGGAGCCTCAAGCGGGATGATTGTCTTTGATACTCTTACGGCAGTCAAATACACTCAAAAAGGAAAACCTGTAATATTAGTTCGTTTAGAGACGTCTCCTGAGGATATTGAAGGGATGCATCTTGCTGAGGGTATCTTAACTAGTCGTGGTGGGATGACTTCACATGCCGCTGTTGTAGCGCGTGGTATGGGGAAATCCTGTATTGTAGGATGCAGTGATGTGATTGTGCATGATGATAATACGTGTGAGATTGATGGGAAGGTTTATAAACTTGGTGATGAAATTTCAATTGATGGAGGAACTGGTTGTGTTTACCATGGCCGACTTAAAACACAAGAAGCAACCATGTTACAGGAATTTGAAACCCTCCTTGAATGGGCTGATGAATTGAGTCCAATTGATGTATACACCAATGCGGATACGCCAAGTGATGCGCAAACCGCAATTGAGTTTGGTGCGAAAGGAATTGGCTTAATTCGTACTGAACATATGTTCTTTGAACGCGATCGTATTCGGGCGATGCGTGAGATGATCTTAAGTCGAACGCCTAAACAACGTGAGGCTGCATTAACGAAAATCTTACCCATTCAACGAAAGGATTTCGAAGCAATCTTTACGGTCATGGAAAATCGAAGTGTTACCGTGCGATACCTTGATCCACCCCTACATGAGTTCATGCCAACCACAACACAAGAAATTGAGGAATTAGCGGCATCGATGAACATGGGTGTTGCAGAGATTAAGACGGTTATGAGATCCTTGCATGAATATAATCCTATGATGGGACATCGTGGCTGCCGTCTTGCAATCACATATCCTGAAATTGCACTCATGCAAACACAAGCATTGATTGAAGCTGCAATCAATGTCAATCAAAAAGGTCACCATGTGAATCCAGAAATCATGATTCCTCTTGTCGGAGACGTTCAGGAATTCAACTATCTTGCAAGTCGTATTCGAAACCTTGCGGACGCCTTAATTGAGAAGGCGGGTGTAGAAGTTCATTATCGGATTGGTACGATGATTGAGCTTCCGCGTGCGTGTTTACTTGCGGATAAGATTGCGGAAGAAGCGGAATTCTTCTCATTTGGAACCAATGACTTAACCCAAATGACCTATGGTTTTTCCCGTGATGATGCAGGATCTTTCTTAAAAGATTATTATGAGCAAGGCATTTATCAACAGGATCCCTTCGCGTCATTAGATCAAGAGGGTGTTGGGCAATTAATTCAACTTGCGATAGCAAAAGCACGTGGCGTAAAGCCAAACTTAAAGATTGGAATCTGTGGCGAGCATGGTGGTGATCCACGTTCGGTTAAATTTTTCCGAGATGCAGGATTTAATTATGTATCCTGTTCACCGTATCGTGTTCCAATTGCACGCATTAGTGCAGCGCAAACTGTCTAATAGAAAACACCTCGTTTACACGAGGTGTTTTTTGTATTGTTTAGGCATCGGGTGTGGCACAAGCTTTGGTACCATCACTGATGTAAATATTAATGTGGTCGGTGGTGGATACAAATTGGTTATTCTTGGAAGCACGTACGACCGTTCCTTTTTCACCACATTCCGAAACGCGTGTCACATCATAGGTGATGTGTGCGCCTTTACCACTGAATTCATAGAAATATGCCGGTAAATCGCCTTCGGTAAGACCGACAAGCCCTTTAATATAAGGCTGACCCATGGAGTAGTAAACAATCACAATCGTGTCCGGATCATCGTTTAGGATGGTTCCGGGTTCTGTGTTTTGTTCAACAAAAGCGCCATACGGGTAATTCATTGTATAAATTTGTTTTTGAATCACTTGGGCTCCCATGGAATTAATCGTGTCGAAAGTATTGAGATCAGAAGAGGAATAATCCGGGACACGTACGGCTTTTCCTTTTGAAATTACGAAGGTAAGTTCGTCATTTTTCGCAACTTTCTCTGCTGCACTCACACTTTGTGAGATCACACCGCCCGCTTCGATTTTGTCATCAAATTGTTCTTCATACGTAAAGGTACTAACAAATTCTTTGTCTTTTGCCCAAAGTTCAACATCCATCTTTGTACGATTTTTAAAGTCTGGAACGATGATGTTTTTTTCGTACTGTTCGGGGCCATTTGAAATTTTAATGAGTGCTTTGTTTTTACGTTGGAAATGATCTTTTGTGACGTTTTTATCTTTGATTTCAAACGAAATAAAATTACCCTTTGCGACATCTTTGGAGAATACATTTTCGACTTGGATGTAACGCATTTTTTGTTCTTCAATCCATGCATTGATTTCAGCTCCACTGAGTTTCTCGAAATCAGGGAGTGTCACGACTTCTTCGAGATCGGGTCCCTTGCTTATGACGACACTTACCATGCTGCCTTTTCGGATTTTAGTTTTAGGTTCAAATTCTTGTGAAATGACAACATTTTCATCGTACTCTAAACTGAATTCGTCTTTGAAGTCAACTTCTACTTTATGTTTTTTTGCCCAGATTTCGACTTCTTGACGTTGCTTGTCCGTAAAATCAGGCATGAGTGTATGTGATTGTTTATTCCATATTAAACCAATAAGCAGGAGTGATAGAACGGCGGCGATTCCGATAAGGACCATCCTTTTTTGTTTTTTTGCTTTATAAGAAGGATCAAGCTCCGTTTCTTCTTCACGAACATAGAAACGCTCTTCATCTTGATAGGTAGTTGTGGTTTCAAGGTCATCCATTTCCATTACGTTTTTCTCTGATTTTTCAGTTCCGATATGAACTTTATTACGGTCATAAACACCGGGTTTAAATTGATCAAGAAAATTACTCATGCAAGTCACCTCTACTAATTTCTTCCAACGATCCTTTTTTTAGATATAAAATTTTATCTGCTTGCTTTGCGATTTCTTGGGAGTGCGTCACAACAATAACGCATTTTGGTGATCATGGGCAAGGTGTTGGAAGATATTAATAATTTCGGCTTCCATTTCTTCGTCCAAGTTTCCAGTAGGCTCATCCGCTAGAATTACATCCACATTGGTTGATAAGGCACGCGCGATGGCAACCCGCTGTTGTTCTCCTCCAGAAAGCATGGTGACAAGACGATCGGCCTTACTTCGGGTAATGCCAATAAAATCAAGCAGATTGTATGCAACTTCTTTTGTCTCTTCGGGAATTTGATTGGTGGTGATGTTCATGGCTACAAGTACATTTTCAACAGCCGTTAAATGAGGAATTAGATTATAACTTTGAAAGATAATCCCAATTTGATTGCGCCGATATTCCGCAAGCCCAATCTCAGAGATGTTTTTATTTTTATAATAAACAGCACCTTCACGCGGTGTATCCAGTGCACTCAGTAGGGATAAAAAGGTCGTTTTTCCAGACCCGGATTGGCCCAAAATGGCATAAAAGGTACCGGCTTCAAAACTGGTATTCACATCCCGCAAAATGAAGCGACGTTGATCGCCATCTTGGTAAAAATAATTAATGTTTTTGGTTTCTAATAGTTTCATAATCGCGCTCCTACATTAAGATTTTCTTTGGTTTCATGCGTGTAACATAAAACATTGGAAGGATGCTTGAAGCAACCGCAACACCTGCACCCAAGAGATAGACAGACAAGACATAAGAAGGGGACAGCTCGATGCGATAATCTTCATTTACTTCAATCATATTAATTGAAGGGAGATACGAACTTTCCGTATCAATAAATACGTCATCCATATAAGAATCCGAAATAAGAACATCAGAAACCTTATTCGCAAGCATTAAACCCGTTCCAAACGACAAGGTTAAACCCATAAGTGTAATCATGAGAACTTCCAAGGTTACTTGCCCCAATACGCCCCATTGGCGATCTCCTAACGCAAGATAAATACCCATCTCATGCTTACGATCTCTTAAAAAGAGAATCACCACAAGAGATAGCACGATGGTTGTGGTAATGGCTGCACCCTTTAAGGTATAGTCTGCCATTACATTCAACATTGCCATGGGTGCTGCAATCATTTCAAACGATTGTTGGGAGGTTCGAACCATGAGGCCATCTTCCAAAAGATCTTTTGCTTGTTGTGTAAAAGCGTTTAAATCTGCTTCCGATTCCATTACAAATACGGAATCTCTATAGTTATATTTTTCTTCATTATAGATTGAGTCATTACCGAGGATATCGATCCCTTGTGCTTCCGCAATCTTCGCTTCTTCAGCGCGTAGCGTTCGTAAACGATGATTAGGAATGTAGATTCGGTTATACATCGAGGCTAGACCCCAGTTTTCATTATCAGATTTTTGACTAAACGATACCGGTTTAAACGATCCAACCACTTTAATTTTAAAGCTTATGTTTTGCGCTGCTTCACTCTCATTAACACCATAATTAGGGAGCATCGTTTTAAGTTCGATGACTTCATCAAGACGAATGTTGTTTTCAGTCATCACAATATCCGAAAGAATGACTGGATAGACATCAGACTTTAAATCATCATCGTTAAAGGTACGGCCTGACGTGAGTTCGATCCGCCCGGTTTTTGTATCAAGAAGGTCAAGATATTCGACACCCTGAAATGAGAAATAGTGAATCGGTTCTTCAGAATCGGCACGATCTCGCGCATGAGGCATTTGGTATGATTTTAGAGAACGCGATTGAATATCATGCTTTAGCGCATAATCAAAAAATGCGACCTCAGGTAGTTTTCCTAATTTTTGAATGGTTGATTCGCTAATCTTCAGCGTTTCGAAATCAATGCGATCAAACGCTTCGTAGTCAAGCGCTACGGTTGCATTATAACCAAGTTTCTCCTTAAGGTTTGTTTCAACACGGGATGTGCCTTGTTTAATGGCAAATGTTCCTGCAATTAAGTTACCGAGAATAAATACAACGGTTAAAAGAATGAAAGACTTCCCTTTGCGTCGTGAGACACTCAACCAGGCTCTTTTAAAATGATTCATGATACCTCCTGCTGTACTACTTGCAATAGTACGCCTGAGATTATAATAGCGTTTACATTACCGTAAAGCAAGAAAAATATCATAAGTGGAAAAGATATTTATATTCCATAAGGGATGATACAGCAATCCGCAAGTTGGTGTATGAAATTTTCAAAAATATGGTGATTTTTAATAAAATTTCATTCCGTAAAATTAAATCTATGATATGATTTATAAGGTTAAAAGGAGAAGGAAATGAAAAAAATAATTGTAGCAGTATTATTTTCACTTGTACTTGTTGGATGTTCCGCAAATAAGAACGTTTGTACAGTAGAAGCTGATGGCATTAAACGTACACTTAAGTTGGATGTGAAAAATTCTGAAGTTGTTGGTTTAGAAGAAGAAACTGTAATCCAAATGGATAAAGCAACTCAAATGAATACCTATGATGACTTGTATAAGCAATTTGCTGAATCAAAAGTAACAGATGGTGTCACCTTTGAATATGAGAAATCCGATACCGCAATCACAGTTAAAACAACTGTTGATCTTGCAGTTGCTAAAGGGACCCAATTAGAAAAATATTTCTCATATCTAAGCAAGTCCGGTCAAAAAATTATTCTTGATCAAGAAGACTTAAGCGTTGATGCTGTTAAAGCAGCTCTTGAATCAGAAGGTTCATTCAGCTGTTCAGGAAAATAATATAAACGGATTGATACCAAACACTACTTTGATAACCGAAAACCCTTATAATAAAATGTAAGGAGGGTTTAAAGATGCATCATAAAATACGTAATTTTAGAGATTTAGGGGGGATTCCAGTAAAAGGAGGTCACGTAAAACACCATAAACTTTTACGGGGTGGTCCGCTCTATGATTTGGATGATGAGACGGTGTCGAGTCTTCTTAACGAATACCACCTTAAAATGGTTATTGATGTAAGATCTGATCGCGAAATCGAAGAAAAACCAAATAAGGTGATTGAAGATGTTGAAGCCATTCATCTTGACATTATGACTAAAGCACAACAGAATGCAGATCCAGAAAAAATGGCACTTAAATATCGACGTGAAATTTCTACAGAACACATGAAAGGTTTAAACCGATTGTTTGTGGAAAGTCACGATGCACGGGATGAGTATCGTACATTTTTTAAATATCTTCTTAAAAATAAAGAAGGAGCTCTTTATTTTCACTGTACTGCAGGTAAAGACCGAACGGGTTTTGCGGCTGCTCAAATTCTTAAAATATTGGGAGCGAGTGATGAAGCAATCTTAGCAGATTATCTTGAAACCAATACAATGACTCATGAACTCGTTGAAAAAGAATTGGCGGGATTTAAAGTTAAAGAAAATCTAACGGATGATCAGGTGAATAATATTCGTGGATACATGACGGTGGATACCAGTTACCTTAAAGAAGCATGGGATGCTATTGAAGATATTTACGGGGATTTTGAAACTTATGTTTCAGAAGGTTTATTACTATCGGAAGAAGATGTGGAGACACTAAAAAAGATCTATATCGAATACTAACGGTTGCCAATGGCAATCGTTTTATTTTAAATTATGGTATAATGTTCACGAAAGTTTCACAAAGTGATTTGAGGGGTTTAGATTCATGGCATCTCGTTTTAAAAAAGGCATTACTATCATCCTGGTATTCGCATTGATTGGCATTCAACCCATCAATGCGTTTTCACGCACCGACTATGAACGGGATGAAGGTTATTATCATGAGTTGTGTTCTGGGGCGAGCGCACGTGATCATCAGGATGAGTGTTCTGGATTTACCGAATATATTAATGAAAAACTTGCGGATTCGGAAACATTATTAAGACGGATTCGTGAAGAAAAAGAGACGGTTTTAGAGGAAATTGAAGATAATAATGAATTGTTAGAAGTTTACCAAAAAGAAATTTTGGTTTTAAAAGAACGTGTTATGGAGATTCAAGAGAGTATTCGAATCATTGAAGAAGATGTTTTGGCGACCGAAGCCAAGATTAAAGTGTTTGAAGATAAAATTAAAGTTTTGGAAGAGAAAGTGAAACTCAATATTCGTGCTTCACAATCCTCTCTTTATGTAAATAATTATATAGAGTTTGTATTTGGAGCTGCAGATTTTGTGGATTTAATTCGTCGCATGGAAGGGTTGACACGAATTAAGCAGAGTAATGATGGTGTGGTAAATGAGTTGATTGTTGCACGAAAGGCATTTGATGAAGAAAAAGAGCACTTGTTATCTCAAAAAGAACAATTGGAAGCGAAAGAAGCGTCTGTAAAAAAAGAAGAGCATGATATCAAAGTCTATCAGATGGAAGTCCGAGATTTGATTCAATCGTTGATGGCCAAACATCAAGTGCTTGAGGATCAAAGTAAAGAGGTTCAAGAAAAGATAAGTTTTGAGAACAAACTGTTTTTAGACCTTCGAAATTTACCCAATGAAAATGGATTTGTACGACCGATAAAATCAAATTATTGGGTATCAACAGGCACGTGGCATTATGCAAAAGGCGGTCGTCATATGGGTGTTGATTTAGCTCATGTTGATGCGCGTGTGGGCTTGGAAATTCTTGCTCCGGGCTCGGGTATTATTACTGGGACACAAGGTGGATGTCCAACCTATGGTTCGTATCCTCGCGGGAATTGTAATGGAGGTTGGGGTAATTATCTGACAATGATGTTTAGTGTGAATGGAAAAATTTATGGTGCGTTGTTTGCACACCTTGAAGAAAATTCATTTAAGATGTCACCCGGATCTGTAGTTCGTGCAGGCGATGTGATTGCGAATATGGGCTCTTCAGGTTTATCCTCGGGTCCTCATCTTCATTTAGAAATTTATTATCTTGGTTCTGATAGCATTGAGGCTGCATATGATCGTTGGGATGGAAACATAACCTTTGGAACGGGAGGCGCAAATTGGGGCAACGGTTGGGAGAAACGTTGTGAAATGAACAATCATGATGCTCCATGTCGCGAAAACCCTATGAAAATATTTAATTATACTTATGAAGCAGAATATTAAAAGTCGAGTGAAAATCTCGACTTTTTTATTTTTTTGAACATATCCATTGACAAAAAAGGAGAACAAAGTTATTCTTTTGTTGCAAACGTTTCGCATTTAAATAAATGGGTGTGAATTTAGGGTAACACTTAAAACATTCATATTTTGGAAATGCAAGGCCACGAAAGTGAGGATTTGAAATGAAAAAATTAGGTTTAGTATTGCTTGTCTTGATGATGCTAGTGGGTTGTCAAGCACAGAATAAAGATGAATCTGGAAAATTAAAAGTAATGACAAGTTTTTATCCACTCTATGATTTCGCGCAAAAAGTCGGAGGCGATAAAGTAGCAGTCGAAAACATTATTGAAGGTGGGGAAGCACATAGATATGAACCAAGTGCAAATGATATCATTCGTATTCAAGAATCCGATGTTTTTATTATGAATGGTGCTGGTTTTGAGGCATGGGCTCCTAAAACATTACAAAGTGTAAAAAATGAAAAATTAAAGATTCTTGATTCGAGCCAAGGGGTGACCTTCCATGAGGGTCATGACGATCACGATCATGATGATGATCATCACGGTGAATATGATCCGCATATTTGGATGAATCCCATGAATGCCTATCAACAAATGAAAAACATTAAAGATGCTTTTGTGGAAGTAGATCCAGAAAACAAAGAATATTACGAAGAAAACTTTAAACGTTATGGTGCTGAGTTTGAGTCATTAAGCAATGATTTTGAAAATAAGTTACGCAATGTGAAAAACAAAGAAGTTGTCGTAGATCATACAGCATATGGATATATGCTTGAGCCCTATGGTATCGAACAAGTTGCCATTGCAGGCAGTCTTCTAAGTAGTGAACCAACTGCAAAGCAAGTGGATGAATCCATCCAATACATTAAGAATCAAAACATCAAAGCAATCTATATGGAATCACTCAGTAATGATAAATTACTCCAAACGATATCCAAAGAAACGGGTGTGAGAATTCTTAAATTAAACACGCTTGAGAGTTTATCAAAGCAAGATTTAGAAAAGGGCACCGATTATTTTAAAGTCATGCATGAAAACTTGGAAAGTCTTGTCGAGGGATTGTCACTCTAATGATTGAAAAACGAAAGGGTGTAAGTATACTCACAGTGCTTGCACTCTTTTTTTCCATTTCGCCCATTCACGCCCTATCTGAAAATGACTTTAAAAAAGATGAAGCATATTTCCATGACCTATGCTCTGGTCAAGCATCGCGGGAGCATGAAACCTTATGCAGTCAATTCACAGAGTATATTAATCAAAAAATAAGCGATTCCCAAACACGTCTTAAAGATATTGAAAAGCAAAAAGACGATATCAATACATCGATTGATACCCAACAGGAAACAATTCGAGTTTATCAAGAAGAGATTAATACCCTTTCCGCAACTGCTCGTGAATTAAAAGATTCCATTACCGCAATCAATGAAGATATCAAACAAACACAAATTAATATCGATGTCTATCAAAAAGAAATTGATGTGCTAAATGAAAAAGTAAAGAAAAACATTGCAACCTCTCAATCACAACTTTACGTCGATCCGCTAGTCGAGTTTGTCTTTGCGGCCGTCGATTTTGTCTCCCTCATTCGCCGTGTCGAAGGGATTGCGCGCATTAAGGAAAGCAATGATCTTACCGTAAATAAATTAATTGAAGCAAAGAAGGTTTTTGATTTAGAAAAAGAACATTTAAATCATCAACGCCAAGAATTAGAGAAAAAAAACAAGCTGATTGAAGAACAAGAAACGATTAAGAAAGCATATATGGAAAAAGTCAAAAAGACGATTGCCTCCTTGATGGAGAAAAACAAAACACTCGAACTTCAATATGACGAACTCCAAGAAAAAATCGATCTTGACAGTCGCTTGTTCAGTCGAATCTCGAGTATTGAAGAAACCAATGGCTTTATTCGCCCCGTTGAAAGTGGATACTGGGTATCCGCAGGAACTTGGACTTATCCATGGGGTGGTCATCACATGGGGGTGGATTTAGCTTCCGTTACAGGATCGATTGGTCTCAATATATTGGCACCGGGGTCGGGACTTATAACGGCAGTTAATGGAGGGTGTCCCACATATGGATCGTATCCAAACGGCTCGTGTAATGGAGGATTTGGTAATTACATCACCATGATCTTTAAGACAAATGGTGTTGTTTATGGCGCGATGTTTGCTCATTTAAAAGAAGGAAGTATGACCGTTTCCCCAGGTGATATCGTTTCGGGCGGAACAGTGTTAGCGCAAATGGGTTCTTCAGGACTATCCATGGGACCCCATCTACATCATGAACTTTATTATCTTGGTGAAGATTCGATTGAAGCAGCATACGAGCGATGGGATCGGTCGGTAACCTTTGGTACAGGTTGTGCTTATTGGGGGAATGGGTGGAATATGCGCTGTGATACCAATGGTCGAAGTGTTCCACGTCGTGAAAACCCTATGACGATATACCAATACACACTTGGAGGTGAATATTGATGCGAAAATACCTACCTCACGGGGTCATCCTTCTAATCATCATTTTATGTTCGTTGTTATCGTATCACTTTCAAAATCATGCGGTTATGGCACAGTCCTTGGAAAGTAAACATGACGCTTTGTATCAAGGAACCGTAACAAAGGTCCGAACCGAAAAAGATGAAACAACGAAAATGACGAAGCTATTTTTAGAAGTATACTCTGAATCTTTTCCATATCTTAATAAAACAATTTCAATCGAACAATCCTTGAGTGAAAATACGGCTCAGGCCCTTCTTCCATTACAAAAAGGGGACTCTGTTCTATTGAATCAAACGACAAATGATGAGGGGGTCCAGTATACGCTCAATGGTCCAACCCGAAGCATGCGTGTATTTGTCGTGATTGGGATCTTTAGTATCCTCTTACTGGTTATTGCAAGAAAACAAGGTTTGAAAACGTTAATGTCGTTTGCGTCAACGGTTTTCGTGGTTGGAACCGTCTTTATACCTGGTATTTTAGCCCAACAAAATATGTATCTTTTGGTATTGGTTGTTGCGCTCTGCATTACCCTTCTATCATTTATCACATTGTCGGGATTCTCCAAGAAAACAATGGCTTCTATTATTGGGACACTGGGGGGTGTTTTGGTCGCAATCGTATCGGCAATGCTGATTGTCTTCTTTTTAAAGATTCGAGGTGCAGCGTCAGAAGAATACTCGTATATTGCGATGATGAATCGCGAACAGCCTTTCAATGTAAATCAAATTCTCTTCGGTGCTGTAATCATTGGGGGACTTGGGGCGATGATGGATATTTCAATGTCTATTGCTTCATCAATGTGCGAGATGATTGAAATCGAAGCGTCCTTACCAAGACGCGATCTCGTGAAAGCAGGGATGAACGTGGGCATTGATGCAATCTCAACCATGGTCACAACGCTTGTCTTGGCATATACAGGAGGTGCTTTGCCATCAATCATCCTCTTAAATCTCTATCAGCGAAGTGGTACCTATATTCTCAATAGCTTATGGTTTTCCGTTGAAGTCCTCCAAGCACTTGTTGGTTCCATCGGCATGATGGCAGCCGTTCCATTAACCGTATATTTTATGAGTTGGATTCAAAAGCATTTACAACGAAAAACGAATACGAAAACCTGTAGTTAAATGGTTGTATATCATAGTTTTTCATATCTATGTATGGTAATTATCATCCGTACAAATAGATGATAAGGGGTGTTTATATGAAAAAAACTATTGTACCAGAAGGGAACTGACCTAGTTCCTTGGGACTAAAGAAAAACCCAAGTTAGGATGAAGTTAACCGATAATTTACGGGAGATTGATATCCTAGCTTTTCTTGTATTCGATTTTCATTGTAATATTTTAAATAGTTTATCACAGTTTGTGATACAATTTCAGTAGAACCCTTTAGTTCTGGGTTTAATTCGAATGTTTCACACTTTAGCGAGGCATGAAACGATTCGATAGGAGCATTATCAGCGGGTGTCCCCTTACGGGACATACTCATGGTAATGCTTTTATTTTTTACTTTGAGTTGATACTCTTTTGATGTATAGACACTCCCTTGATCAGAATGAAGAATACATGGCTGAACGATATCCGGAAGTTGATTTAATGTATCAACCACACATTCTGGGTTTTGTCTGTCACTCAATGTAGACGCAATAATCTCACCATTATATAAATCCATGATCGTAGATAAATAGAGCATCTTATGGCCATAAGGGATGTAAGTGATATCTGTCACCAATTTCTCTAGAGGACGTAGTGATTTAAAGTCGCGATTAATGATATTGGGCATAATGATCTTCGGATTTTGTTTTTCGATACCGTTTGACCTTAACACGGCATTGACATTGGTGTTTCTGCATTATCTTTTGAACAGTGTTCTTATTGATAATTCTTTCTTTCGAATTAATGCAGTTATTTTCGATATCCATAACGAAATTTATTTTCTTTACAAAGTTCAATTACTAATCCTTCATTGACAGAATAATTATTAGACTCTAGTTGCTCTTTTAGTCCAACGGTAATACGTTGACTTAGGTACCCAAAAGATTCAAGATATCTTTAAGAGATACAGTGTTGCGATACTCTTCAACGAGCTTGATGATTATTTCAGGAACCACATCCTTTCTCTTTCAAATACTTTTTAATAGTTCAATTTGTTGCTCCAAAGATTTAATTCTAAGTCTTTGTGTTTCTTCGACCGTGTCTCCTTCAGGCCCTTTTCCAAAAGTATATTGCTTGCCTACAGGTTGAGAAAATCGATAGTGTTCACCATTTCGATACCATCTCCACCATGTTTTGACTTGTGTTACATTTTTTATTCCAAGTTCAGTCTGAATAAACCTGCTTGAGTAGCCTGCCAATTTCATTTCTATAACTTTCATCTTTGTCTCATAGCTATGCATAGTTCGTGTTCCCATATAAAAACCTCCTATATTGAACTATTTTACAATAATTCTCATACAAGAGGTTTTTTTCTTTAGTCCCACGGAACTAGGTCAGTTCCAAACATGGATAATGGTTTTTCATTTGTATACATCGAAACGTACCGTAATTAAATTTCAGTACCAATTCCTAGTTCGCGTGCTTTTTCATAAATCTTATGTGCCACAACAACATCAAGAACTGCAGTCCCTACAGATTTAAAGAATGTAATTTGATCATCACGTTGACGTCCTTTTGAACCGTCAAGTGCTAAAGTACCCATCTCCACAAAATCTTCTTTTGTTTTAAGATTTTGTTCCAAGGCACTCAAGACATCCCCAGCTTCTGCAAAGACACCATCAAAGGTATCAACCACAACAACATCTGCTTTCGCAATCGCTTCAACAGGAACTTCTTTCATTTCTGAAGTATACGCACCCACACCATTAACGTGAGCGCCTGGTTTCACAAGGGAACCATCAAATACAGGACGTTTTGATGTTGTAACTGCAGTAATAATATCCGCATTTGAAATGGCTGTATCAACATCTTCAACTAAATAAATTTCAGTATTGTATGACGCAAATTTTTCATTCATGCGTGCTACAAATTTTTCCGCAAATTCACGGTTAAGATCCACAACACCCACACGGTCTAAATCACGAACAACAAGCATTGCTTCAAGTTGAGATTCCGCTTGTCCACCTGCTCCAATTAAAACCGCTTCTTTCGCATCAGCACATGCAAGGTAATCCGTTGCAGCACCTTGAACAGCACCCGTTCTTAATTGTGTTAAATAAGTACCATCCAACATGGCACAAACTTCTCCCGTTTTCCCATCAAGTAGCACCATTTGTGCAGGTACTGCTGGTTTTCCAAGACTTGGATTATTTGGGAATACAGAAACAATTTTAATTCCTGTAGTATTCAACTCTGAAACATAAGCAGGCATAAATAAGTTTTGCCCATTTTTCGCATCAATATTTGTACGAAGGGGTACTGTGGTACCACCTTCTGTATACATGCGTAACGCTTCTTTATCCGCTTCAATGGCTTCTTTCATTGAAAATACATTTTCGATATCACTCTTACTAATAACTAACATCATAGCCTCCTAGTTTGCTTCTACCATTTTTTTTGATTTAAAGAACTCTTCATAAATCATGTTTGCTCCACTATAGAGAAGAATTCCCGCTACAAGCCATTGTAACATACTTACATCTAACGACTTCACAAGGAAAACTGCAATAAGAACCCCTAAAACACCAAGTGTTGACGTGAATAATGTAATCTTACGGCTGTATTCACCAAATTTAATAAATTGCATGCTTCCAACAGGAACTGAGAATGTCGCAGCACCCATCATAATTGGGAATGCAACCCCTGGGTTCAGACCCATTCCATAAACCGTAACCATTGTTAGTGCATAAGAACCAATACCAATATTATTTAAAGCGCCAAAGATAAAGATTAAGATTGCAGTCACAACAAGTTTCACGCCATAAAGTCCCGTAGCCGTTCCACCTGATGGAATAATATTCATTTTACCTGCAACAATTAATGTTGATGCAATCACAAGACCAATACCGATAAATTTACGAATCAATTCAACGGGTAGTTTCACAACAAAGCGTGGTCCGACATAAGCACCTAAAATTTGTGCTCCAATACATACAAGTAATGTAGTAAGATCGACTTGAATTCCAGAGATGTATGATAATGCCATAACTGCTACGGGTAACACACATTGTGTATTTAATGTACCAGGTAAGCGTTTATCATCCACCCACTTTAATTTACGATACAAGACCGTTGAAATCGCAAAGTCTGAAATTCCAAATGTTGATAAAAAGAACATAATAAATGATGAAATAGCGAGACCAACAGTCGGTGCGGGTTCTGCTTTTGTTTCTTCACGGTGGGCTAATAAGTCCATAACAAATTTCACTAAGAAGGCCCCGTTAATTAAAACGATGGCTCCTAAAATTATTCCTAACATAATGTTTTCTCCCTTAGAATAGTGTTTTTATTTTGAGTAAGTCGGGTCCAAATTCTTTCTTCGCTTCTTCATCTAACGCATCAATCAATCTTAAGCAATACGCATCATGACGTACATTCTCTTTGGCTAAAAACACCATGCTGGGTGCTTTTGTCCACAAGACCTCTACATTTTGTGGCTCTATATGACCAAAGATGAGTGCTTCATCATCCACAACAAGATTAATCCATCGACAACCACGGTTTTCCGCTAACATCGCTTCCTCAAAACCATGAGCGTAAACGTGTTTTAAATCGACCTCATAGTTCTTATCCTTGCTGTAAAGAATCACAACAAGATTTCCAGATCGTGCCTCGAATTGTTTAAGTTCATCATAGATTAGCGGTAAATCCTCTTTCCAAACTTGTAACAAAACGGTTGATTTTGCTTCATGAATCAAACGACGACAGCGATTAAAGACATTTTCATAACCTTTTAAACTCCATAACTCCGTTGATTCAATTTTATGACTAAAACGTTGTAATTCATCCGAAACATCACCAAGACGATCATTCATTTGATATTTAAAATTATCAATGACCCCTTGAATATCCACAGCACTGTAATGCACCGGATCTGTTTGTTTAGAAACCAATACAGCACCCTTATCTCTAAGGCTCTCGAGTATGTTATACACCTTAGAACGGGCTACCCCTGATAATTTACTGGCTTCATATCCTGTCATTGGATTGTTTTGTAAAAGCGTCAAATAGACTTTTGACTCTGATTTTGAAAAGTTTAAACTCTTTAACAATGAAACAGCTTTTTCCATTGAATCACCTCATTTATTGTAGTAGCTACTTACAGGTACTATTATAATCATCATCCTATTTTCTTGACGAGTGTTTCAAAGTACAAAACCGCAGAATAATACAAATTAAAGCATAAAAAAACCAAAAAGAACCTTACTTTGTGAAAATCATAGCAAAGTTCAACAATAACCTTCGTAATCCATTCACACAAAAAGAAAAAAAAAACTGGTCTCCCAGTTTTCCAATCGTCCTAAATTATGATTTGCGACGTTTTCCAAGATATTTAAGAACAAGCGATACCAAGACACAAGCCATCGCAATGTATAAATACCATTGTTGCTTCGTGAATACTCCAATAAACACAAAAATTAATGAAGCAATGCTTAATGCAAGCGAAGCAATTTCTGACTTTTCATTTGCTTGAGCTTCTTTAACACTTGCCTGTTTTAACTGTTTCTTACTCACATGTTCCCCCGGAACACGGTTTTTCTTCTCACGTGATTTACGACCCATGATCAGTCCTCCTTATTTTCCATAATCTGCACCATCGTTTGCATTGGTGATGTACACGATACATATTATACGTTAAATCGTTTTATTTCAATTCATGATGACATAAGAAAAACTACACAGGGTGTAGTTTAGTCAGTCATTGCCCATTCCGGTAACACATTGCCACGTCGAACTAAAATCCCTTTTTGATAATCCGTTTGGTTAATAAAACGAATGGTTTCAAGTTCTTCCGCTTCAGTACAACCCCATAAAAGTTTCACTTCTAAATCTCTCTTTAAAATATCCGCGACAATCATCACAGCGTCTGCACTTGAACGTTTTAAACTTCCTTTGAATACCTTGATTTGATCTGTGTCTTCAAGATACCCATAATCAACAGGATACACCATATTCATATACTTAGGATGGTGAGACCCTTTGACTTGAGAAATTACTACATTTGTTGATAAAACGAGTGAATCGATTTTCTGCCAAAAATAACCATTGTTTAATAATTCCTGCATGTACATCATCCTTATCTCTCTACTGGTGATATTATAACCTTTGTTTCATAAAATGTAAATATATGATATTTTTCATGAAAAATGCTTACAATTAATCACACCGCTACGCAAACGGTGATTTAAAATCCAAACTTTATCTTTATATTTTTCGTAAAAAAAACATGAATGCTTTGATTCATGTTTTTTGGTTTTGACTAACGTTTAACGTGCATAATGCGCATTGCATTCAGAACTGCAAGAATGCTTACACCAACATCCGCAATAACTGCCATCCACATTTTCGCAAGCCCTAAACTTCCTAGGACTAATACTAATATTTTGATAACCATAATGAGAATAATATTCATATACGTAATGCGTTGCGTTTTCTTTGCAATATCAATCGTTTCTAGAATTTGATGCGGGTTGTCATTGACCAACACAACATCAGAATATTCAATCGCAAGATCATTTCCACCCGCACCCATTGAAAATCCGACATCACTCAATCCCAACACCGCAGCATCATTCATACCATCACCTGCATACGCTAAAGTTGCATTGCGTTGTGCTTTTATTTTTGAAAATTGAGAAACTTTATCTTCTGGAAGTAATTCCCCATATGCAACATCAATCCCCATCTCTTTCGCAACGCGATCCACAACGCTTTGACGGTCTCCACTTAACATGACGCTGAAAATATGACGTTTGTGTAAATCTTCAATTAACTGCTTACTGTCATCACGAAGTGTATCATCCAATTCTATGCCACCAATTAATACATCATTTAAAACAACCAGAACGGATGTCATATCAGTTTCATAAAGACTGACATCATACCCTTCTTCTTTGACATTTTTAAGCGATCCTACAAAGACCGGATCACCATCCCAAAGGCCTCGAATCCCCTTACCAAAAACTTCCTTAACATCCGAAACACGATCTAAATTCACCGGTTTGTCGTATGCACCCACAATCGCTTTCCCAATCGGGTGGTTTGAATACGATTCTAAATGTGCTGCAATTTCTAAAACATCATCACGACCTTGAACGTCTGTAACTACAAGTTCCCCTTTTGTAAGAGTTCCGGTCTTATCAAAGACCACACCATCGACGGCTGCAAGAGCTTCAATCGATTCGCCACCTTTAATTAAGATACCTGATTTACTTGCTCGTCCGATACCCGCAAAATAACCAAGTGGAATGGACAAGACTAAGGCACAAGGACAACTAATGACTAAGAATACAAGACCCCGATAAATCCCATCATATGCAACGCCAGTTGTAATCGCCACATAAAGCATAATCACAAGGGCAAGTACAAATACAATTGGAGTATAAATACGCGAGAATTTCGTCATAAAGATTTCTGTTTTCGCTTTATTATCGGAAGATGCTTCAATCAGTGTCAACATCTTCGAGATTGTGGAATTTGAATATTCTTTCGTTACTTCCACTTCAATTGGAGATGAAAGGTTAATGGACCCCGAGAGAATCGTATCCCCTTCAAAAATATTTTCGGGCATCGATTCACCCGTGAGTGACGACATATCAAATGTTGTATTTCCTGCAACGACACGACCGTCTAGAGGAACCTGATCTGAAGGATTAATGCGAATGCGATCCCCAATCTGAACCGTTTCACACGCGACGATTTCCTCAACACTATCTACAAGTTTACGTGCAAACTGAGGACGTTTATTCAATAATGCTTTAATAGAATCACGGGAATCATCAACGGCTTTATGTTGGAAATATTCCCCAACACTATAGAAAACCATAACACCCAAAGCTTCTCCGTATTCCCCAATGGCCAATGCACCAAGTGTCGCTACCGACATTAAGACATTTTCATCAAAAAATTGTTTTCGTGATAAACCACTTACAAATGCTTTGAGTACTGGCCATCCAACGACAAAATACACCGCAATGGTTAAAACGTTTAACCAACTTGCATCGATAAAGAGACGTAAAAGAATTATGAGTACCCCCAGCCAAATAAATGGTGACATGCCCGCATCCTCATGATCGTGATCATGGCCTTTATGGTCATCGTGGGGATGTTCTTGAAGGCCCTCTTCTAAGGTGACACCGATGTTCTCAATACTCTGGATGGAATTGGTTACATTCTTTACAAACGCATCATCCACGTCAATACCTTCTTTAATTTTGAGCTTTGCTTTTCCCAAAACTACATCAACACGAGCATCTTCGATATAGTCTTGCTTTTGAAGTTCGCGTTCAATTTTACCGGCACAATCCGCACAATGTAACCCTTCCAATTCAAATTTAACTTCTTTAATTGTTTTCATGATTTACTCCTTTACGTGATCCAGTGCTTGACTGAAGATTTGCATTACGTGACTATCCGCCAAGTGATAGTATGCATTTTTCCCAACTTTTGAACTTCTTACAAGATTCATCTTTCGAAGTGAAGCCAACTGATGTGATACTGCAGATTGGGTCATCCCCAAGATTGCCGCTAAGTCATCAACACAAACCGTTTCTTGAGACAAGATGGTAAAGATACGCAAACGTGTCGGGTCTGCAAACATTTTACACAACATCGATAAATCTGTATATTCTTCTTCCGCTAAGAGTGTTTCTTGAAGTGCTTTAATTTCGTGGTGTTCCAATTCTTTTTGATCCATAAGTGTTATCCTTTCATATGATCAGTTGTTCATGTATTCATATTATACGTTACGATTGATCAAACCACAACCCCAAAACGTCAAAAAGTGGCGATGCCATTCTTTTGCATCGCCACTTTTTGATTAAACTGTTTCTAAGTCACTTAAGCGCTTAATAATATCCAAATCATGAATGCGTTTCTTACGTGTCGCATAATGTTTGATTACACCTAAATCTTTCCCATTTAATAATTGAACGTGATGCGTTTCCGCAAGATCTCGTGCTTCTGGAGTATAGTCCGCATTGGAAAGAATTACCCGGGCATCAACGCGATCCCAGTAGGGTGATGACAAGCCATCTATAATGGATTGTTGGTCCACTCGAGAGGTCATGTATAAAATGCGAATATAGTAGGTAAACCGATCCGCTCGGTAAAGAACCATCTCGGATGGATTCACTTCCTGGTCACGTCCCAATACGGTATAACAAAACTTACTTAACAAATCTTTGGTATACTGATAAAACTGTAAATCCGTTTTAATATGAGCACATGCAAGATTTAAAGATTGATCGCGTTCCTTTTCTTCTTCGAAGGCTTGAAACGTATCTGCATATTTTAATTGATAATCGTTAAAGTACGCTTCATAGTTTCCCAGTTGTCTTAAAATCCAAATAATATCTTTTGATTTAGTGCTTTCGATTCCTACCCCTCTTCGAATGCATGCATGCATAATCGGACGCGTAATGCTTTGGTGTGCCTGCTCAGGATGTTTTGCATAGTGTTCCAACCAATGACAAATGGTGTCGTGAAGGCTCTTATCTGGATCTACAACCACATCATTAAAAATTGAACGGCCGTCTTGATCATATTTACTATGGTAAACATCATTCACGAGATACCGGTATTCAAATCGATCACGAATCCCAGGCAAGGGATCCAGTGCATACGTTTCAACCGTCTCCTGATACACCCCGACAACGGAATCCGTTTTAAAACATGCTTCTGAAAGCATTTTATACAATGGATGACGTGTGTCTAAGCTTACTGCGATGCGCTCAAAGAATAAAAGTTTTGAAATCGCAACGGCACTTGCAATTGTCACAAAGACAGTATTAACCCGTGTTGTACGGAAAAAATTCGGTGCTCCTTCTGGCAATTCAATCGTTTCATTGAGTAAATAATCACTTAAACGATGAATTTCTAAGAAACGGTTATCAAACATACTCTTTGGACCGTTAAAGTTATAACGATCATTTTCGATTTCCTTGTTTAATCGATTCCAATCTGAAGGATCTAACATCCATTGGGTCAAGGTAATTAAATAGCGAACATCCAACCCTTTTAAAAAATGTTCATACGAATCAAAGTTTAAACTGTGACCAAAAACATGTTGAATGCATGTATCCATACGCAAGGGCTTCACAAGCTGTGCTTGGTCCTCACCCCCCCCCGTTGCACATCAAGAATTTTTGAAATCTGACACATCGTTTGATATGACTGGGTTTCAAGGGCATTACGAAATGCTTGTTCTTCAGTAAAATGTGTTTGTTGTTTAACAGGTCGTTTAGGACGAACACACTTTCCTGGCCAACGCCACCAACTTAAAATCCCCAGTCCAATACTCCAGACAATAACCAGTCCCATATAGATGTAATAGAGATCAAAAACACGCAAAACAGGATAGGATAAAATCCACATAATTACGGATAAAGACGCTAACGCAAGTAAAATTTGTCCTGGAATGCACATACAAATTTCATATTTTTGACCAAGTTTGGTTAATTCACCGCTGATCATAAATCCTAAGATCATCAGCATCAGTCCCAATCCATGCATTTGAATTGATATTTCAAGTTTTCCTGGTGCGAGGAAATAAAAACATGCACCTAAAGCTAGAATTGCTCCGGCCAAAAACACAATAAAGCCAAGAAGCATCTGAAACCTCTTATAAATCTTCATAGAATTCCCCTCTTCGTCCTTTATAATAACAGTTTTTATCGCTTTAAACATAGAAAAAACAAGCAATCATGCTTGTTTCGCTATTTTTTATTAAAAAGTGTGGAGAGTGCGTCACCAACGCTAGAATAATGTGCTACACCCATTTCTTTTACCAAGGCTTCTCCCGTAGAAATTACAAACCCCTGAAATGCTTTAAGCATTGGAACATCATTATAACTATCCCCCATCGTGTAGATGGGCCCTTTGTAGTCATAGTAATCGATTATCTTTTGAAGTCCGGTTGCTTTTGAAATCCCGTGAGCTCCAATATCCACAGCACAAACATTCTGACTCGCCTCAACATGCAACGCACCATAATGTTGATTAATATGATTGGTAAGTGCTAAGGCTTGCCTTGGTGATGATGTCACAACATACAATGCCTGAACACCACGTTCTTGTTTTAAAACATCTAAATCGGTAAGCGGGATATTGGGGACCATAGAATGGGCGGATGCATCCAACACAACGCGACTTAACCGGTACCCATCATTGACCCCATAGAAAGAAACCTCAAAGGCTTTAAAATCATCAATCATGGCATCCACCACAGATTGATCTAAATCACTGATAAAAATTTCTTGGTGATCATGGGTTAACACGACACCCCCATTAATCCCGACAATAAAATCAACCGGAATATTGTAGGCTTCAATCTCAGTCTGAATGGAATGAATCGTACGGCCTGTGACAATTCCAAACTTATTTCCCAATGCTCGAAATGTCCTAATGGCCTCAAGATCGTCGTGACTTACCGTTGAATTTCGAAAGAGCGTGCCGTCATAATCCGATGCGAAAATCTGAATCACGTCGTCAAACCCCGTTTAATCCGACGGATATAACTGATCATGTTCATCCCGGCAATACAACCATCCCCTACAGCTTTCGCAATTTGTTGGACCCCAAACGTACAATCTCCTGCGGCATACAACCCTGGCATATTCGTTTCCATATTCTCATTAACAAGAATCCGACCATTTTCAACACCTAGACCTAATTTATTTGCGAGATCGGTGCTGGTAGCAGAACCAATGGCAACAAAGATACCATCCAATTCTAAGATACCTGATTCCATTTCCACGCCCGAAACCTTTTCCTCACCAACCACGGTCTTTACTTTTTCTTCGAGAATAATACAACGGTCATCAAAAGTTCCTGTGATTGGCTCACCATTGGTCAATACATAGACTTTCGATGCTACCTCTACAAGTTCCGCTGCTTCATGAGCTGCATACTCAGCACTTCCAACCACGGCAACCGTTTTACCGCGATAGAAAAATGCATCGCATACTGCACAATATGAAACACCACGTCCATTATAATTACGGATTTTTCGAATTCTTGGAATGTTTCGATGAGACCCCGTCGCTAACAACACACTGATGGCTTTATACGTTTCATGAATCGTTTCAACAACATAAGTTGCTCCATCAAAACCAATGGACAACACTTCATCCGTCACAACTTCAATGCCCAACTCAATGGCTTGATCAATCCCACGTTGAACCAATTCAACACCACCAATTGAGGTGAATCCGTAGAAATTATCCACATCCCGTGCCGTTTCACTTGCGCCTAAATCTTTACCAATAACCGTTGTGTTTACATTCCCACGTTTAAGATATACGGCAGCTTGAATCCCCGCAGGTCCCTTGCCAATTATTAATGCATCCGTTTCTTTCATAGATATCTCCTTCAAACTCTTTCAATTATATGATATATGATTTTCGCATTCAAGTTTGATGTTTTTGAAAAAAATTAAAGTTTTTATTGAATTTAAAAATCATAGCGTTATAATATAAAGGCAAACGCTCCGTTAGCTCAGTCGGTAGAGCAACTGACTCTTAATCAGTGGGTCCACGGTTCGAGCCCGTGACGGAGCACCATTGAGTTTATTACACCACTTTCGAGTGGTTTTTTTATGTTCAAGCAAAAACAGTTGGCGGTTCCAAACGAAACACCAACTGTTTATTTTTTAAAGATTCAATTCAATTTCCAAGACGTCATCTTCATGAATTTCATGCTTTTGAATCGTACCATCAACATGCGTCAAAACATACGCTTTACAGTGATTATGTTCTTTAAAAATATGTGCTTTCGATCCTTCGTAAATCATCGCAACCCCATTCTCCAACGCAATCCCTGGTACAGATGGATACGCTTTATAAAATGCATCAAATGTCTCACGACCTGGCTCATTATAGTTTGGTACATGAACTGCTTGAATAAAACCAAGACCTGATGTCATGATGAACTTCCAATCTTCCTTATTATCAAAGGACTCTGAATCACTATGACTGTATTGGTACCAGCAATTGGACCCTGCACTAAGACCTGCGAGGATAATTCCACGGTGATACGCATCTTTTAACACATGATCAACACCCCGTTGACGCCATACTTTAATCATCATACGAGTATCCCCACCACCAACATAAATTAAATCGGTATTTAATAATTTATACTGAATGACAGCTTGAGATGGAGACTCCGACACAAGTTTTAAAACGTCTACAACACACCCAAGCGCTTCAAATCGTTGCGTGAGCGCCTCGATATATTCAACACGATCTGAGCTCGCAGTCGGTAACACAAGCACGCGTGGCTCCTTCTTTCCGGTCATTGCGATTAATTCCTTTTCGATCGCGGGTGCACTTCCAAATACATCGGTGCCCCCACCAATTGTTACGATTGTTCCCATAAAATCACCTCTTTGATATATGAGATTAACACAAGATTGCTTAAAACACAAGAAATTTAAAATGCCACTCAACCCACAACGCTATTTGTGATCTTTATCTTTTAGACCCAATAACCCATAAAGAAAGTGTTCATTCAACATTATAAATACAAATAAAATTACAACGATTCCCGTAATCTTTACTTCCAAGTCGAAAATCATAAAAAAGATTGCACATACGATAATTTCTACCGACCAAATCATGATTTTTTTTGAATCTTTCATAGCGATCACACTCCTCCATACATTATAACACTCTCATCTCAAAACCAAAAATAATAATTGAAGGTCTGCTTTATGTAGCGTATGATAATATAAAGAGATTGGAGATGGAACGTATGTTGAAGGTTGTTGAGTTGGAAAATGAAATTGTACATCATTCCTTAAAATTAATTGGCAAACGCTATACAGAAGCAGATCAGGAAAATGGTATGTATCAAAATCAATGGAAGACATGGTTTGAAGCTGATTTATTTGAGGATGTTATGAAAGAGTGTGCACCACATTATGCCTCACCCATTGGTCTTATTGCGGAAGATGATGCATATTGGATTGGACAAATTTTTAAACGTGATGCACCGGTACCAAAATCTTATGAGTGTTATGATTTACCGAATGGCGTCCTTGTGAACGTCTTTATTGAGGGGTCAACACGCAATGGTGAACTCTTTGAAACACCACTTGTTGATTTCGCTTGGAATCATTTAAAACAAGCAAATGTCATTGAAGCAGAACGTCAACCTAAAGTTGTTTTGGAACGGTATGAATATTTTGATCCCAGTCAAGAAACAACAGTCATGATTATTGGATTTGTAATTTAGAGCGTAGTTTATGCTCTTTTTTTATGGATAACCTATGCTTAAAACATCATCTATGGCATAATACTTGTAATATAAAGGAGACACTTATGAAACATCTAATCCATGATTTAGAAATACTTTTAAACATTAAAAGTCCTACTGGAAATACTGAAGAAGCTGTATTATTCTGTGAGAAACGCTTCCAATCATTAGGCCTTAAAACTTATCGAACCGTTAAATGTGCACTGATTGCCACATTAGAGGGTGACTGTACCGATAAAGAAGTTACGTTATCCGCACATGTAGATACCTTGGGATGTCTTGTTAAAGAGATTACATCCGATGGTAAACTTCGTCTTCCCCAATTAGGTGGTTATGCATGGGCAACGATTGAAGGCGAACATGTCGCAATTGAAACGCTGTCGGGCCGTTTTTATTCTGGAACAATTCTTACAAATGTCGCATCCTCTCATGTACACGGATCACTGACATCCACAACAGAGCGGACTCAAAAGAACTTAGAAGTTCGTATCGATGAAAAAGTTAAAACATATGATGATGTTATTGCTTTAGGCATTAATGTTGGAGACTATGTTCATTTAGATCCACGTTGTCAAGTAACTGAGAGCGGCTTTATCAAATCCCGTCACCTGGATGATAAGGCGTGTGTCATTGCTTTATTTGGTATGGCTGAACATTTTGTATCCACAAAAACAAAACCAACCTACACAACCAATTTCTTTATCTCTACATTTGAAGAGGTTGGACATGGATCAAGTGCCGCAATTCCCGAAAAAACATTTGAATTCATCGCAGTCGATATGGCTGCACCTGGACAAGGTCAAACATCAGACGAATTTTCAGTGACAATCTGTGCGAAAGATAGTAGTGGTCCTTATGATTATGACCTTCGCAAACGTCTTGTTGCCCTTGCTTCACAAAACAAAATTCCTTATAAGATTGATATCTATCCTTACTATGGCTCCGATGCTTCGGCTGCATTACGTACAGGATATGATTTTAAAGCAGGACTGATTGGTCCCGGCGTTGATGCATCACACAGCTTTGAACGGACACATGAAGAAGCCATTCAAGCGACCATCGACCTTGGAATTGCCTACCTCACCTCAACATTTTAACCAAATCCTTTGATTTGGTTTTTTTAAGCAAGATTTCTATCTTTTTAAGAGATGTTTAATTTGTGAAATGAATCCAATAAAGGACAAAATAAGCCAATTTACCGCTAATATAGATAATATACTACGCATTTATTGTGAACACTCTGAAATTTGTAAGCGTTTACTTGACACTTAATAAAAGCAAGTCTATACTGAAAATATAAGATAATGATATATAAAGAATTGTTTAGGGGTGCTAGGGTATGAATAATCTATATTTCGAACATTATAGTTTTAGTCGTGCAGATTCGCCATTAATTGTGGAACATTGCGAATTTGATCTTTCAACTGCAACCAATGCCTTTTATTGGCATAATGACTTTGAAATTATTTTAGTCAAAACCGGTCTGTGTGAGATTGATATTGAAGATGAGGTCTTTACCGCAATGAAAGACACGGTCGTCTTTATAAATCCTGGGCAAACACGACGAATTGTACCAAAAACAGAAGGCATAACACTTGATCGTTATATCATTGATCATCGTTATCCGGAAAATTTTAATCTGGATTTGGAACATAAACAGTTTGAAACACTCTCACTTAGGCAAGAACTTGTAGCCATTTTACATGTAATTTCGCTTGAGTACGATGCGAGTCTTAGTGATGAAACATCATCTCTAAATCCTTTAACCTATTCCCTCTTTGACATGCTGGTTAAATATCAACCACGCGTTCCCGTTCATACTGATCGCAAACATTCAAAAATTGATATCGTAAAACAAGGCATTCAGTATATGCATAAAAATTATAAAGAGGAACTTACACTTGATCAAATTTGTCGTGATATTGGAATCAGTAAGTTTTATTACTGTCGTCTTTTTAAAGAAGAGACCGATACGACAATCAACAGCTACCTCAATGAGGTACGGTGTCATTATGCTTATGAACTCTTAAGCGAGTCAAACCTACGTGTGGGCGAGGTTGCTAAAGCCTGTGGCTATAATTCAACTTCTTATTTTACCAAAATATTTAAGCATTTATTTGGCTATCCTCCTTCACATGTGGAGAAAACTGTCGTCTAGTCCTTATTTAAAAAGCAGCTGAGTCCGTCGGCTGCTTTTTATGTGCACGTCTTTCTCATATTTTCTAAGATGATGTTACAATACTTGTGAAAGTAAGAGGAAATTGTAATGAAAATATTATTTGCAGGTGCGGGTGCCATGGGTGCGCGCTTTGGTGCCCTATTGCACCGTAGTGGTAATGAAATTGTTTTTGCGGATGGATGGCAAGCACATCGTGATGCAATCAATGAACACGGACTCAAGATGATTATTGATGGCGTCGATGAAGGCTTTGTTCAGATTCCAGCGGTTTCACCAAGTCAAGTCGAAGGAACCTTTGATCTTGTCTTTGTCTTTACCAAAGCGATGCATCTTGATGCTATGATGCAAGACATCAAACACGTCATTACCGACAACACACGCGTAATCTGTTTATTGAATGGATTGGGAAATGTTGAGGTTATTGAACGATATGTTCCTCAAGAAAATATCTTTTTAGGGGTAACCGTATGGACTTCAGGTCTTGGTGGCCCTGGAATTGTTGATGCAGTTGGGTCCGGTGCTATTGAACTCCAACAAGTTCATCAAACCCAATCACCCTTTAATAAAACACTCCTTGAGACCTTAAACCAAGCTGGACTTAATGTTGTTTACAGCGATGATGTGAAACAATCAATCTGGAATAAAGTTGCATTAAACTCCGTACTCAATACATATTGTACCTTAATCGATTGCAACGTAGCGGAATACGGTCATTATGAAAACAATCGTATTCTTACTGACTTAGTTGTGGATGAAGTCATTGCGGTTGCCAATGCTGAAGGGATTCTTTTGGATAAGGATGCTTTAGTCGCTAAAATTGAAGCCGTCTACGATCCACAAAAAGCCGGCAATCATTACCCCTCCCTCTACCAAGATATGGCAGCAGGGCGTAAAACAGAGATTGATTATCTGAATGGAGCAATTGCCCGTTTAGGTGCAAAACACGGAATTGCGACACCGGTATGTTTGGCGATTACACATATGATTCATGCTAAAGAAGGCGTAAAGAAAACACATCGTTAGATGTGTTTTCTTTTTTTATACTCATTAATTAACGTGGTGATACGCTCAAGGATCACCTCACAATTGTACGGCTCAACAATATAGTCTTGCGCCCCTTGGACTAAAAGTTCGAGCGTTCGCTTCGGACGGTACCGTGTTGTTACGCTGACAATAGGTTTGTGATAATTTTCCTTAAGCCATGGGATGAGGGCTGCACCATCGTGATCACAATAATCTATATCCACGAGGAAGCAATCCGTATCCTCTGATTGAAGTGGAAACGTATGGATAGTCTTCACACACCATGTCGGATCAAAACAATCGAGTAGGTTGGGAATATCATGATGACTTATGATTGTGATTGTATACATTTCATTAACTCCTTGATTCATTGTGATGCGTCGTTTTAATTTGAAAGCGTTTATCGTTAATGTTGATCGTTTTAAACCCATCAAGGGCCCTATCGATCGTGGATTCAATAATAATATAAGGAATTTGATGGTATATTGCAATCTGTTCTGCGCAATCAATCATTATTTTTATCAATAAATCGTCACGCACACTTTCAAGGCTTTCGAAGCACTGTATCATCATTTGGGTCTCACACTCAAAATTGTAAGCTAAATAACCTAGGATTGATTGGGACGATGCGATTGTAATGAAACGCTGTGTTTCACTCAATGTATGCGTTGGAAAGCACGCTTGAATTTTTGTTATGCATTCAAGGCTTTGATGTGCGGGCCACACATATGTCTGATACCGTTCATGATGCCTTAACTTCCATTGTGATCGAGTTATTCCATAGGATACCGAATCATAGTAAACACCTTGATAATAGCGGGCTTTTTTTATCACTGCTTCGCGGTTCATACCCAATTTGTCACCAATACGCTGCATCCCGATATTTCCAGACCATGTCACAAATCCAATGCGTTCGATTTCATAAAATAAAAACGCTTCATGAATTAATAGTTTCATTACTACGGTCCCAATTCCTTTAGACCAAAAAGATTCATCAAAAAGATCAAAACCACTATTCATCCAACGCGTACGTTGATCTTGCCAGTACAAGGAAGTCCGACCAATAATCACATCATCATATAAGATTACCCGGGTGCGGGGATTGTTGAGGTAGAAAGGTGCTTCGTTCTCAAGAAATTCACGTAAAGACTTTTGTTGGTATTCCTCAAAATAAGGTGCATCCAAATCACACCACGCATAATGCGGCTCTTTCGCTGACAACTCCCAAATACGCGGTAAATCTGTATGGCGAAACGGTCTTAGCTGAAGTTTCGATTCAATAAAACTTTGTTTCGGTTTAAACTGTTTTCGAGTAAGGGCAAGCACCCATTGACTTGGACGATACCCTTCGGGTGGATCCACCGCAATAAACCCCAAAGACTGATAGAGGTGAATGGCACGATGATTTTGTGGACTTGGATCAACATATACATGGGTACATGATGTCTTTTTAAACACTTCATGAATGAGCCAACTTAATGCGTAACCACCCACATGAAAACGATTGTACAGTTTAATATCAAGTTGCGCATAAGTATCAACGACCCGATAGAAGAGTTCCCCGACATAGTCATGGTTTTGATATACACTAAAATGAACTGAATTGTGATTTAAATGAATCTGTTGGACCATCGTTGCATGGCTTCATCATCCAACAACAATCCCGACTCAAAGCCAACATGATGCATTATTTCAGGGTCAGCCCATAACTGCTGGAGGTTCTTTAAATCCTTTTCCTGTGTAGGTTCAATCGCTATATTTAGACTTTGTTTATGCCAATTCATCACTTCACCTCTTTTCTAAAGAAAATATATCATAATGATAGGTTTTTAGGTAGCATCTGTTATTAAAAGGGACTCAAAGGATACAAAAAAAGAGTCAGTGACTCTTTTAGGCAATCGGCGCAAGCAATACTTTACCTGTACCACGATACACATTCACAAATCCTTCGCCTGAAACGGCAGAACCCATTAAACTTTTGGTAGATTTTTCGACACGGAAATCCAAGGATCCAGACCATGCAATCGCAAAGGTTCCATCAATTCGAATTTCATCGTCTTGAAGTTCCACTACAATCAGTTCTTCACGAGGGACTGGGCTTTCCAAAACCGCAACACCATGACCTTCGAGTGCAAGGTTAAAAAGACCTTCTCCACCCATCATTGCGGATGATAAATTCCCACGAGAAACAACTTTTTGTTTGATATCTGAATCGCAGGCAAGGAATAAACCATCTTCAAGCACAATTTTTCCCCAATCTTCAACACGTTCAAGCAGAATGTGTTTATATGTCGGTTCTAACATCAAATATCCCGTTCCGGAGTATCGCGGTTTCGCAGCAGATTCTTTCGTTACAGAACCTTTGATTGCTTTTCCAATAAAATCCCCAACACCTTTCACATCTGCACCCATCTTCACATCACCGGCAGACCATTGCATCGCACCAGCACTAACCGTTACGGCTTGATTTTCCAGTTGAACATAGACTTGACGCTTACGAATATTCATCTCGGATGCATAATATGCAGCAATCGCATTTTCGGCACTCACACTTAAATCCTTTTGGTATTCCAATACTTTAAAACAACCCATGGAAGCAACTTCCACAATATTACTGTTATCCTGTAAATTTTTAATTTGAATCATTATCTTCTCCTTATAATATAAGGCTATCCTACCAAATTTTATAGCGAGAAAGTGTTTAAACGACCTAAACCGCTCAATTTTTGTGCTCAATGAAAAAAAAGACTGATTATTCAGTCTTTTCGTTTCCAAATATTGCTTCCGCAAGGGCTCTTCCTTCAATTGTATCCGCAAGACCCCCTTCACCGGTTTCTCGGAATTTACGCGGAAGTTCTTTCCCTACTTTATACATTGCTTCTACCACCGTATCCGGTGTCAAGGCACTCTTTACACCGGCAAGCGCCATATCGGCGGATACTAAAGCTTGTGACGCACCCAAAGCATTTCGTTTAACACACGGCACTTCCACAAGGCCTGCGACAGGATCACAAATTAGACCCAACATATTTTTGATTGTCATCGCAAAAGCATGGGCGCACATCTTTGGTGTTCCCCCTAATACATCCACAACCGCAGCACTTGCCATCGCACTGGCGCTGCCAATTTCAGCTTGACAACCCCCTGTAGCACCTGCAATGGACGCATTATTCGCGACCACCAAACCAAAACCTCCCGCTACAAACAAGAAATTAATTTCTTGTTCGCGTGTAAGATGATAACGTTCTGAAATTGCAGATAATACTCCCGGCACAACACCGGCACTCCCCGCCGTTGGCGTTGCGCAAATGATACCCATCGCAGCATTCACTTCGTTCGTTCCGACTGCATTTTGAACCGCAGTCATCACCGTCGGTCCACAAATCGTTTCACCATGACTTAAATATTTTGAAATCTTGGTTGCATCACCACCCGTTAGACCCGTGGTCGATTTTACACCGCGTTTCCCCTGCTCAATGGTTCGTTTCATAACATCCAGTTGTGAACCCATACGTTGAACGATGACATCGCGGGATTCTTCGGAACGCTTCATTTCAAATTCAATAATTGTTTCAGATAAACTTCCACGCTCTGTAGCAGTATCAACTAATTCTTGGATAGATTTAAACATAATATCTCCTATTTCGCAATGTAGAGAACTTCACAAATATTCTCCACACATCGTAAGCGATCCAGTGATGTTTCCAAAGCATCTTGATCCAGTTCAATCCCCATATACGCTTTTTTTCCTTTTTCCTCACGATCCACTTTCATGGAACCAATATTAATGTGCATCTCACTGAGAATGGTTGCGACCTTCGCAATCATCCCAGGACAATCCTCATGAAAAATAAGAATTGTTGGGACACCCCCATCGATTTCCACTTTCGTACCATTGATCTCGGTAATCTTTACATTTCCGCCACCAATCGATATTCCTACGACTGTACATTTACGCCCCGCTTTATGCATTACAATTTTTGTAGTATTGGGATGATCCACCTTATCCACTAAAGGAATAAAGGTCACCTTCATCCCTTCTTCTTGTGCAATGAGAAGGGATTCATGCAAGCGCGTATCATCGGGATCCATCCCCAAAAGACCGCCCGCTAACGCAACATTGGTCCCATGTCCCTTATACGTTTTCGCAAACGATTCATATAAATAAATATTGGCTCGCTCTGGACATTCTCCAAAAATACTGCGAGCTATCTTTCCAATCCGCGCTGCTCCAGCAGTATGAGAACTGCTGGGTCCGGCCATAACTGGTCCAATAATATCAAAAACAGACTTAAAATCTTGACTACTCATGATGGACCCTCCTTACGCACATTATAACGATTTTCACTACGTATCACAACATCTTAAAACATAAGAAAAACACTTTAGTTCAAAAGGGCAAACCAAAGTGTTTCTTTGCTTATTGTTCTTAGAAATCGTAGTGATCGATTGGATACGTGAGGTAATGAATTTGCTCAAGTTTTTCGGCCGTGATAAATCCTGCTGGTGCATCGAGCACTTGTGGTATACGGTTTACAACCGTTGCACACGTATGTGCTACCGTATCCGGTTTTTCGACTGAGAATACTACATCTGGGTCTCCGACAATCTTCCATTCACAGAGATCCCCATCATTCTCACCGTAAACCTTCCCAATACATTGAACTTCCAGTTCTGGGCCTTGATGTGTAAGGATTGTGGTGACCGCTGACATACCAATCGCATCCCCCGCTGGAATTTCACGTCCTAATGTTTCTGAATAAATTGCATGATCTAAAACATACGGAACATTTTTTTGTGAAATGGCCTTAATGGTCCATCCCATTTTTGCGCAGATGCCCTCGCCTGCATTCCACATATAGCTTGGCAAACTTTCTGCTTGCGCAATTTCTTTTTCAAACGTCTCAAGATCATAACCAGCACCGTGTGCTTCCGCCAGTGCAAGTCCATAATCTTCTACATTATAGCTAGCCGTTCCATACATCTTCTCAATACGATTCACACCGCCTGCAACAAGACACGGCATGTTAATCCAATAGATATCTTGCATACCACTTCCCGTAATGGTAACATTGTAATCTTTCGCAAGACGATCAAGGCGATTAGTTTCTGATGGTGCGGTGGTCCATGGATAAATTGCTTCTTCACAAGTCGTAATGACGTTTACACCATGAATTGCGCATGTTTCAAAAATTGAGTACATATCGTTCATATAACTAAATACTGTCACGATCGCAACATCTGCATCACATTCTGATAATACCTTATCAGCATCATCGGAAATCAGTACACCGGTTTTACGTCCCAAATTCGCAAAGTCACCGACATCCACCCCTACTAATTTCGGATTCGCATCAATCGCTCCCACGATTTCTGCACCGTGATCAACTAAATTACGAACAATCACTTCGGCAATTTTACCACAGCCATATTGTATAACGCGTACCTTTTCGTGTTTCATATCCAAGCCTCCTATTTCTTGATATATATTTCACAACTATAGTATAATCTCTATAGTAAGGTGAGAGTCAAGGAGGGTTTATGCAAAAATTAAGAATCGGGGAAATTGCCCGTTTGAATGATGTTTCCATTCAAACATTACGGTATTATGATGAAATCGGTCTTCTCAAACCGGCTTCGATTGATCCAGAAACGCATTATCGCTACTATACGATTGAACAGTCTGCAACGTTGGATATGATTCAGTTTCTTAAACGATTAGACTTTAATCTCATGGAGATTCATGACATTCTAAAACAAAAAATCAGCCTTGAGTCTTTGAAGGCTTCCCTTAAATTAAAAGAAGAACAACTTCTCGATGAACATCGATCGATTATCCATCAAATTCAGTCAATCCATCATTTTATGGAAACCACCAACTTGTATACACAAAATATGGATAAGCACTGGATGGAAATCAGCTCGTTTCATGCACGCCATATCTACCGTTATCCCATTACACAAAATATTTACGAAATGTCGATTGATGCCTATGAATATGCGTTGCGCGACTTTAAACATCATCTAAAATCGAAAACCCTTTTTAATCGAGTCGGTTCCATTATGTCCAAGGAAAACTTTAACCGGCAACACTTTGACTCGAAAGAACTTTTTGTCTTTGTCGATGATCCAGCTCAAGCTAACGACAGCCTCCCACAGGGGGATTATGCCGTCTTTTTCTGTCAATCTTTTGAGGATGAAATAGAAGCAATGCATGCCTTTCATCAACTCATCAATGCGCAAAACCTTGTCATTAATGGGGATTATATTTGTGAAGTACTCTACGAAATGCCCAATACCAATTCCGGTCGTCGTGATATGTTTATTCGACTTCAAGTCCCTATATTACTTGATATCTAAAAATGTATGGGTACTTTGATCCCCTATCGTTACGCTCGAACGGTTTATGTTTTTTCAAATTCATAAAAAAAATTTCCGTTTTCATTATTAAGTGATAAACGGAAATTTTGGATTGTGATGAAACGTTGTGGTTTCATTAAACCAGTTCTTCGATATTAAGTACGTTAAATATTACTTAATTTCCCAACTCATGACAATGGATTGTGTCACGGCTAAGTCATTTGCAGTCATCGTGAAACCCATCATATCCGCACTGGCCATACGATGCATTGGTCTTGCAGTAGCATGATTCACGTACTCCATATTACAAATATGACCCAATCGGATCCCTGAAGTATCCGCAATCAATTTCGCTTTATCGGTAGCTTGATTAATCGCGAGAATCAAGGCATCATTATCTGCTTTGGTTGAATCTTTTAAGAAATACGAAAGACTGAAATTAAAGTCATCACTGGTTCTTAAATGATCTAACAACTCCGACATCTTCGTAAGATTAATACTATCTTCAAAAACAAGGCGTTGCACACATCGGAATAATTTGGGTTGATTTTCGGTGGGTTGGAGGATGGAAACCTCGATCCCTGACGTTTTAATCAAACTGGTATTAAACTCTACGCGCTTAAAGGCCTTCACAATATTTTCATATTGTTTTTTTAATGCATCAAACGAACTTGCGTACGACGAATCATCTTGTACTAATTCATAGCTAAAACGCATCATATCTGGTGTTACATAGATACTGCCCGATCCTTAAATCGTTAATTTACTACTCATATCAATCACCTCTCTCTCTAATGATACAGTATAATAGGTGAAATAAAAGTAAAATGTGCTATATTTTAATAAAGGAGTCAACCATGAAAAAATTTAATCTGAAACAAAAACTCATTGTGAGTCTGGTAATGCTTGCGATTACCCTAATTACCTTTGTTGTGATGACCTTTTTCGTTTTTAGAGTTCCATTCCAAATGGATCTCTTATTAAATGAAGTCGTTCTCGCACTTGTCGTATCCGTCTATGCATTTTTTATTATAAATATTGGATCTTGGGTAAGTATTGTATTTTTTATCCTTGGAATGCTTGCATCATTTTGGGCAATTGCGTTCTCGGTAGCTCGTTCTGGTGGCAATGCAATTGCATTCAATGGTCTATTTATATGGATTATTGTGATGTTTAGCTCGAATCTTATTGGATTAATCTTAGATTTAGTCTGGAAATCAAAACGAAAAGCAAAACGCGCAGAAAAAGCTAAAAATGATGCACTCAAACAAGAACAATTTGAGGCAAAACAAGACGAAGCAATTGCTAATGAACCACAAACGGAAGAGCATCCCACAATTCATCTCAATGATATTACAGTGGATGAACCGCTTGATGAAAAAGAAAACAACGTTGATTAACGTTGTTTTTTTATGATTTAAAGGTAATCTTCCCTGAATCCACATCGATGGATTCGATTTGTGCTTGACAATATAGGTCGTGTCCTTCATCTACGAGCATTTGATAACCCGGTTGAAAATTCTTTGAAATACAAATACCGGTTGCGACAAGCGATGCATCCGCTTGGCTTAGAAGTTTATCTACATTATGAACAACACTTCCTTTCGCAAGGAAATCATCGAGAAGAATAACACGTTTTCCTTCAATAAGATGTTTCGGTACGGTTAAGTGATAACCGTTTTTCTTTGTGAATGAAAAACATGATTGTTGGATAAACTTAGGGTCATCTTTTTCAGTTAAACTTTTTTTGATAATGATTAGCGGTTTGTTTGCATACAACGCTGCGAAAACACTGGGCGCAATTCCTGATGTCTCAACTGTTACAAACAAATCAAAGTCATAATCTGCATAGAAATCTGCGAAGTCTTTTCCTAAAGCTTCCATAACTTTAGGATCTACTTGAGCATTCAAAAATGAACTCACATCCACAATTTCTTCAGATTTAACTTTACCTTTTTCTTGTATTATTTCTTCGAGTAATTTCATGGGTACCTTCTTTCAATTTTACTTAGTATTATACTACAACGTACAAATATATGCTATTGAAATCAGGGTAATAAAGTGCATAATCTTAGGAAGCTCTTTACCACGTCCCGCAAAAACCATACACATTTCATAGGAAATAAATCCTAAAGTTAACCCTAAAGCAATTGATCCCGTTAGAGGCATCATCACGATTGTTAAGAAGGCAGGAATAATGTTTTCAAATCCTGAGTGCCATTCGATATTTGTAATGTTTTGCATCATAAAGATCCCAATCACAACCATAGCTGGTGTTGTGACAGCTGGCGTTACAAGCGATAATAAAGGATAGAAGAACATGGATAACAAGAAGAGCACTGCCGTAACAACTGCCATAAGTCCTGTTCGTCCACCATTAATAATTCCCGATACTGATTCAATATACGTTGAAAGATTTGATGTTCCAAAAAGTGAACCTACAAATGTTCCAAGGGCATCGGCCATATAAATACGATTGTTGTTTTCAAATTCTTCTTGTGGAATATGTGGAATTTGTGATGCCGCAGCGGATAATGTTGTTGCAGTTCCAAAGAAGTCTAAGAATAAGAACGTTAAAACTACAATAATCGCTTGTGGATTCAATAAGTTCGGTAATTCTTTCACCGCTACAAACATGGTTTCATGAACCATTGTTTGAATTGGTTCTATAGGGAACACTATAGGGCTTCCTGCTGGCAATTGGGTAACGTCGCAACTACATCTGGTGCCATTGATAATACGCCCATATTTACCCCTAAACGCATCAACAAGCCACAAACCGCTGCACCAACCATACCGAGAAATACAGCATATTGATTGCCACGAACCAAGAAAAACGCAGCCGTAATAATCCCTACAAATGCAATAATAACATTTGGATTATCAAAACCACCAAAAGTAATAAACATACCTGGATCGGGTACAATAATCCCTGAGTTTTTAAAACTTACAAAAGCAATAAAAATACCGAGGCCCACCGTTCCTGCTTGCTTAATGGTTAATGGAATCGATTTAATAATCTTCGATCGAACGCCTGAAGCAGCAAGAATAATGAATAAAATTGATGATGCAAGCACCGAAGCCAAAGCTGTTTGCCATGAAATCCCCATTTGCATGACAACACTAAAAGCAAAGAACGCATTCATCGACATACATGGTGCAAGGCCTAGTGGAAACTTCGCATAAAGCCCCATAATTAACATTGCAATTGCCGAGGAAATAATGGTTGCAATAAAGACCGCATCCTTCGGCATTCCTGCTTGCCCTAAAATAATTGGATTAACGAAAATAACGTATGACATTGAAAGAAATGCCGTTAACCCTCCCGCAAATTCACGTTTGATTGTCGAACCTGCTTCTTCAATCCCAAAATACTTATTGAGAATATTTTTCACGTAATGTCCTCCTCTTCCTCAATATATAAAAAAACTGCCATTATATGTGGCAGAAAGAGACGTGAAAATATCCTATCATGAAGATAAGGCTCTTTTGCCATAGTTTACATCTTTACGGGATGTAAGTAGAAACTTCCGGACCCTATTACCAGAAATATATGGAGTTTTTTCATACCTTAAGACTACCATGGTCCGGTGCAACATGCAAGCCTTGATAACTGCTATTGATTGTCTAAAAGTTATTGAAAACGATATCAAATCTTCATTATGAGATTATTGTGTAGCATCTTATCGTTTGGGATGATTCTGTCGCATAAAAAAACTCACTCTTTCGAGTGAGTTTGATCAACGTTTAATTATTTTTTGATGTTGAAGAATGTGTTAGCACCTGAATATTTAGCTGCTGAACCTAATTCATCTTCGATACGGATTAATTGGTTATATTTAGCTAAACGGTCTGTACGTGACATTGATCCAGTTTTGATTTGACCTGCGTTAAATGCTACTGCAATGTCAGCGATTGTTGCATCTTCTGTTTCTCCAGAACGGTGTGAAACTACTGATGTATATCCTGCACGTTTTGCCATTTCCATAGCGTCAAATGTTTCTGTTAAAGTACCGATTTGGTTAACTTTAATAAGGATTGAGTTTGCGATTCCTTTTTCGATACCTTCTGCAAGAATTGCAGGGTTTGTAACGAATAAGTCATCACCAACGATTTGGCAACGGTCACCAATACGATCTTTTAGACGTTTCCATCCATCCCAGTCGCGTTCTCCTAAACCGTCTTCGATTGATACGATTGGGTATTTGTTTAAGAATCCTTCGTACATATCGATCATTTGATCCGATGTTAATTCTTCGCCACCTGATTTACTTAATACATAAACACCTTTTTCTACATCGTAGAATTCTGAAGCAGCAACGTCCATTGCAAGAACGATATCTTCACCTGGTACGAACCCAGCGCGTTTGATTGCTTCAACAATAACTTCTAAAGGTTCTTCGTTTGATGCTAAGTTTGGAGCGAAACCACCTTCGTCCCCAACAGCTGTAACATGACCTTTTTCTTTTAATACTGATTTCAATGCGTGGAATGTTTCAGCACCCATACGGATTGCTTCTTTAACTGATTTTGCGCTGATTGGCATAATCATAAATTCTTGGAAATCAACTGATGAGTCAGCGTGTGAACCACCATTGATAACGTTCATCATTGGAACAGGTAATTCTTTTCCGTTGAATCCACCTAAGTATTTGTAAAGTGGCATATCATAGAAATCAGCTGCAGCAATAGCACAAGCCATTGAAACACCTAAGATTGCGTTTGCACCGAATTTTGATTTATCGGATGTACCGTCTAATTCGATCATTGCTTGGTCAATTAAGTTTTGTTGTGTTACATCAAAGCCAATTAATTCTTCAGCAATAATATCGTTAACGTTAGCAACAGCTTTTAATACACCTTTACCGCCGAAACGTGATTTATCACCATCACGAAGTTCTAACGCTTCGCGTTCACCAGTTGAAGCACCTGATGGTACCATTGCGCGTCCGAATGCGCCTGATTCTGTCGTTACTTCTACTTCAATTGTTGGGTTACCGCGTGAGTCCATGACTTCGCGTGCATAAATATCAATAATACTTGGCATGTTATATCCTCCTGAGCCTCTATTTATTCTTTTATTAACTTGTTAATAAATTATTTAATTGCATCGATGATTGCTTTGAATGAATCCACTTGAAGTGAAGCTCCACCAATTAATGCACCATCAATGTCTTCTTGTGACATGTATTCCTCAATGTTTTCAGGTTTAACGGATCCACCGTATTGAATACGAACTTTATCTGCAACTTCTGCTCCAAATAAGTTTTTAACTTCGTCACGAACTAAAGCACATGTGTTTTGAGCAATCTCAACTGTTGCGCTCTTACCAGTTCCAATTGCCCAAACAGGTTCGTATGCGATCACGATGTTTTGAACATCGTCTGCATTTAAACCACTTAAGCAACCCGCAACTTGCTTACGAACAACTTTTTCTGTTTTATCTGCTTCAAATTCAAATAATGTTTCCCCAACACAAACGATTGGAGTCATACCATTTTCGATTAATACAGCTGCTTTTTTATTAATGTCTTCATCTGTTTCGTTGAAGTATTGACGACGTTCTGAGTGTCCGATAACAACCCATTTTGTGCCAATTTCTTTTAACATTTCAACTGAGATTTCACCTGTATAAGCACCGTTTGCTGCCCAGTGAACATTTTCAGCTGCAATATGTAAGTTTTTAGCATTTGCAATGGATGCTTGGAGTGCTGTGAAAGGCACTGCCACGCCAAAGTCTGCTTTATCTGTAACAAATGCATCAACACCTTGAACGAATTCAGTTGCTTCTGCAATCGTCTTATTCATTTTCCAGTTACCAAAGATAATGGGTTTTCTCATGTTTTATTTATCCTGAATTGCTGCAATACCTGGCAATTCTTTTCCTTCCATAAATTCTAAACTTGCTCCCCCACCGGTTGAGATGTGAGTAATTTTGTCTTTGAATCCTAATTGAATTGCTGCCGCTGCGGAATCTCCACCACCGATAACACTCAATACATCAGGAAGTTCTGTAATTGCTTTACAGATTGACAATGTTCCTTGAGCAAATGCGTCAAATTCAAACACACCCATTGGACCATTCCAAACAACAGTTTTCGCACCCTGTAATTCTTTTTCGAATAATTCGATTGTCTTAGGACCAATGTCAAGTCCCATCATATCTGCAGGAATTTGATTTGAAGGCACAACAACTGGTGTTGCATCTGGTGCAAATTCCTTAGCAACCACAGTATCAACTGGCAATACTAATTTATCGCCTGCTTTTTCCATAATTGCTTTCGCTACATCAATACGGTCCATTTCAACAAGTGAAGTTCCGATTTCGTAACCTTTTGCTTTGTAGAATGTATAAGCCATTCCACCACCAACAATAACTTTGTCAGCTACGTCTAATAAGTTTTCAATAACATTAATTTTGTCACTTACCTTAGCACCACCTAAAATCGCTACGAATGGTCTTTTTGGTGAATAGATTGCTTCTGTTAAGAACTTAACTTCTTTCTCAACAAGGAATCCAAGTGCTGAAGGAAGATGTTGTGCAATCCCTACTGTTGAAGCATGTGCACGGTGAACAGATCCAAATGCATCTGTTACGAATAAGTCTCCCAAACTTGCCCAGTATTGTGATAAGTTGTCGTCGCATTTGCTTTCGCCAACTTCATAACGTGTGTTTTGCATTAACACGATGTCGCCATCAGCCATAGCTGCAACAGCATCTTCTAACGCACTACCACGTGTAACTGGAACAAACTTAACATTTGTTTCAGGCATTAATTCTTGTAGTCTTACTGCAACAGGTGCCATATCATTTTTAGCTTTGTCTGCTTCAGTTTTTTCTGAATCCTTATGATTTACTTTGCCCAAGTGTGACATAAGAATAACTTTTGCATTGTTTTCTACCAAATATTTGATTGTTGGAAGTGCACCATTGATACGGTTATCGTCTGTAATAACGCCATCTTTTAATGGAACGTTAAAGTCAACACGTACAATGACTTTCTTACCAGCAACATCCAAATCACTGACAGTTCTTTTTGTCATAATTGCCTCCTTATTTACCTTTCCCATTATAACAAATACAAATGGGTTTCTCAATGAAATCATGCGCAGTAGTTTACGCTTTCACACATGAAAACGGTTTAAAACCAATATTTTCACACTTATATGTTTGTTGCTTGTGCAAATCTGTCTTTGCTTCATATAGTTATTCCAATTTAATCCTACTAAATTGCTCTATTTTCACGTTAAAATAAGAAAAACAGGCTATTTTACAGAATAGCCTGCTGATTGAATTGCTTGTTTTGCTGCATGGACGGTATCGTTTGATCCTTCAACCGTTACGGATTTATTGACCAAACTGATCGTATAATCCACACGTGTGTTATCCAATTCTTCTGAAATACGTTTAACGCATCCCTCACACTTCATATTATCGACAAAAATTATATGCTTCATAGTTACCGCCTTTCTCTTATATTTTAATCTTAAAGCGACGTAAACGCAATGCATTTGAAACAACACTTACGGAACTTAGAGCCATTGCGGCACCGGCGATCATTGGATCAAGAAGTGGCCCTTGGAATAAGACTTTAAAAACACCCGCCGCAAAAGGGATCCCCACGACATTATACGCAAATGCCCAGAATAAATTTTGTTTTATATTACGCATGGTTGCTTTACTGAGGGCTAATGCATTCACAACATCTTTCAAGTTATCTTTCATCAGCACAATTTTCGCGGATTCAATCGCTACATCCGTTCCAGTACCTACTGCAATCCCAACATCGGCTTGAACCAAAGCGACCGCATCATTAATCCCATCTCCTACCATTAAGACGTTTTTACCGTTACGTTGAAGTTCTTTTATTTTGGCTGCCTTTTCTTCAGGCATCACTTCTGCTAACACATGGTTGATGCCAATTTGATGGGCAATTGCGTGTGCTGTATCACGATGATCACCGGTAAGCATAATGACATCATAGTTCATATCTTGTAATGCTTTTACGGTTTCAATTGATTCAGTTTTAACAGTATCCGCAACTCCAACAATCCCCATTAATGCTGTTTGATCTGAAACATACATCGCCGTTTTACCTTCTTGAGATAAACGTTTCACATCTGCTTCATAACGATCTGTAGAGATATTTAACGAAGCCATCAACGCTTCATTTCCAATTGCAATGGATTTTCCGCCAACACTTCCTTGAAGACCTTTTCCTGAGATTGATTTAAATGAATCAATGGCTAAGATTTCTAGATTTCGCTTTTCTAACTCTGAAACAAGCGCATGTGCTAAAGTATGTTCGGAAGCATTTTCAAGTGAACCTACAATACTTAAGAATTCATTTTCAGGCACGTTCGTGATGATATCCGTTACAACAGGTTTCCCATGTGTTAAGGTTCCTGTTTTATCGAAAACAACGGTATCAATATGCGCAGCAGCCTCAAGTGCTTCCGCTGATTTAATAAAAATACCATTTTGTGCACCCACTCCGGTTCCGACCATGATTGCCGTTGGGGTTGCAAGTCCAAGTGCACACGGACAAGCAATAACGAGTACCGTTACGAAAATTGTAAGGGCACGTTCAAGGTCTTTGGTAGCGATAAACCATAAAATTCCAGAAATAAGCGCAATGAACATAACCACAGGAACAAACACACCTGCGACTTTATCTGCTACTTTAGAGATGGGTGCCTTTTCGTTTTGCGCATCTTCAACCAAACGAATAATTTGGGCAAGTTTTGTATTTTGATCATCAACGGTCACTTCGATGACAAGACGACCATTAAGATTCATGGTCCCCATCACAACATCATCATTTCGCGTTTTATCAACCGGAATACTTTCTCCAGTCAACATCGACTCATCGACCGCACTTTCGCCTTCTAAAATTCGTCCATCCATTGGAATGGATGTACCCGGTTTTACCAGCAAATGATCACCAATTCGGATTTCATCCGCATCAATTTCCACAACACCACCCTCACGAATCAAAAGTGCCGTTTCTGGTTTAAGGTTTAATAATGCTTTAATGGCACTGGTGGTCTTCGCTTTACTGCGAGACTTCATGGTTTTTCCCAGACGAATCAACGCTAAAATTACCGCAGCAGACTCAAAGTAGAGATGATGTACGAAATGCGCTTCGCCATTTAAAATTTTGAAGAATCCGTAGAAACTGTAAAGCATTGCACTTCCAGTTCCAATGGCAACTAAAGAATCCATATTAGGATGTCCTTTGAATAATGTTTTAAAACCCCTTTTGAAGTAATCACGGTTTAACCAAACAATCGGTACCGTAATGATGATTTGTAAGAGGGCATTGTTTAATGCATTAAGATTTGGATCGATAAAGGATGGTAATGGGAGTTTATAGGCAAACATTTGACCCATTGTAATATAGAGCATGGCAGCCGCTAAGACTAAACTCATGTAAAGAGTACGATTCGCTTTGTGAGCTTGTTGTGTTTGGAGATCTGTTGATACTGCGTCAACTTCATCCAAACGACTTGCACCATAGCCTTGATGTTCAATCGCTTGAATCATATCCACCAGTTTTAGTTTATGAGGATCATAGGCCACTCGAGCACGTTCGGTCATTAAATTAACACTTGCGGACGAGACGCCTTCTAAGTGTTGGAGTGCACCTTCCACATTCGCAACACAGGATGCATAGGTCATATCGGTAAGTTTGAGATCGACTGTTTTTTCTTGAATTAGATTGGGGATTTCAAGGCCATAACCTTGATCTTCAACCGCTTGGATTAAATCAGCTTCAGGAATTGTGTTTTGTGACGTAATAACGGCTTGATTGGTAAGGAGATTAACCTCCACATGTTCAACCCCTCAACACCTTGTAATGCTTTTCAACTTGGCTTTGACAGGATGCACACATCATCCCTGTTACGTTATAGGTTTTTTTATTCATGATTTCCGTCCTCCTTTATCGTTTACATTTGTAGTTTATCATGGTATTTCTGCGATATCAAGTGGTATGACTACAAATGTAGTTTGGTTAGGAATTAAAAAACTCACCGATTATCGATGAGTTTTATTTTTTAGAATTTTAAAGAAATTGCTGCATCCAACGCAATCTTCATCATATTTGTGAATGAGAGTTGACGTTCCTCTGCTGAAGTCACTTCTTGAGTTACAAATGAATCTGAAATTGTTAGAAGACATGCTGCATGTTTGTTTAATTTCTTAGCATTTGCAAACAGTGCAAATGATTCCATCTCAACACATGTAACACCATGATTCTTTGCAAGTTCTTGCCATGTAACGCCCGAGTCACGATAGAAAACATCACTTGAATGAATACGTCCTTCTTGCATTGGAATTTCTAATTTTTGAGCTGAAGCGCGTAATTGATCATTTAACATCTTACTTGGTTCAAGAACATCTTCTTCATATCCAAATCCAACTTTCGCAAATGAAGATTCACTGTATGCACTGTCTGAAAGAATTACATCATAAACATCAAGTCCTTCAACATACGATCCTGCTGAACCAATACGAATAATTGCTTCAACATCAAATTGTGAATATAGTTCATAAGAATAAATTCCAATACTTGGTTGTCCCATTCCTGAACCCATTACTGATACTTCAACGCCTTCATAGGTTCCTGTATATCCAAACATATTACGAACATCGTTAAATTGTTTCACATCTTTCAAAAATGTTTCCGCAATAAACTTTGCGCGAAGTGGATCTCCAGGCATTAATACAACCTTAGCGATTTGCCCTTTTTCAGCATTAATATGTGGTGTAGCCATAAATATAAATTCCTCCCATTAATTTATTCAATTATAACATAGCCTTTAAAGAGATTCATTACCTTTGGTGTAAAGAACGAAAATGCCAAGAATTCACCAACTTAGCTCTAAATTCCCTAAATATCGATAACCATGATGAAAAAGCACCAAAAAAACCGGAAACCCCCTGTGATTTATTTGTATATGTTATATAATTCACATAGTAAGGAGGTTGTCATGACAATGAGCCATAAAAAATTAAAAAAGCAACGAACCATGCTCTATTTTATGCAGGCAGCCAAAGAAATTGTGAACACCGAAGGCATGCAAGCAATCACCATCCGAAAAGTCGCAGACATTGCCGGATACAACAGTGCTACCCTCTATAATTACTTTGAAAATCTTGACCAACTGATTGCTTTCGCCATGATCCATACCATCACCGATTACCTCAGTGATCTTGAAACCATTATTAACTTAGACCTTAATGCACTTGATAAGTATTTATTAATGTGGCGATGTTATTCCGATTGGTCTTTTAAAGATCCCGAAATCTATACTTACGTATTTGATTCTGAGAAGTCTGATGAAATTTTAAGTCATATGGATGCTTACAACGCAACGTTTCCAATGCATAAAACCAAACCCGCAAAACACATCAGTGATCTTGTTTTAGGGCAAGGAATGAAACGGCGTAACCAACTTTCAATAGACCCTTGTGTCGAGGCGGGATATTTTAGAGCCGATGATGTTTCAACGATCGTGAATTTTGCCTATATTATGCATCAAGGGATTATCCGTCGTATTCTAAAGGGGTCCTATACCTTCGATAAGAATCACGTTAAAGAATTTCTTGATTATTTTGTTTCCTTTCTTCGAGGGTACGATCAAACACAAAGTCTAACTGCTGACACAGTCACCAAAATCTTAGCCTTTGATATCCATAAAAAACACATCAACCCTGGAACTGACCTAGTTCCGTGGGACTAAAGAAAAAAACCTCTTGTATGAGAATTATTGTAAAATAGTTCAATATAGGAGGTTTTTATATGGGAACACGAACTATGCATAGCTATGAGACAAAGATGAAAGTTATAGAAATGAAATTGGCAGGCTACTCAAGCAGGTTTATTCAGACTGAACTTGGAATAAAAAATGTAACACAAGTCAAAACATGGTGGAGATGGTATCGAAATGGTGAACACTATCGATTTTCTCAACCTGTAGGCAAGCAATATACTTTTGAAAAGGCCTGAAGGAGACACGGTCGAAGAAACACAAAGACTTAGAATTAAATCTTTGAGCAACAAATTGAACTATTAAAAGTATTTGAAAGAGAAAGGATGTGGTTCCTGAAATAATCATCAAGCTCGTTGAAGAGTATCGCAACACTGTATCTCTTAAAGATATCTTGAATCTTTTTGGGGTACCTAAGTCAACGTATTACCGTTGGACTAAAAAAGAGCAACTAGAGTCTAATAATTATTCTGTCAATGAAGCATTAGTAATTGAACTTTGTAAAGAAAATAAATTTCGTTATGGATATCGAAAAATAACTGCATTAATTCGAAAAGAAAGAATTATCAATAAGAACACTGTTCAAAAGATAATGCAGAAACACCAATGTCAATGCCGTGTTAAGGTCAAACGGTATCGAAAAAACAAAAATCCGAAGATCATTATGCCCAATATCATTAATCGCGACTTTAAATCACTACGTCCTCTAGAGAAATTGGTGACAGATATCACTTACATCCCTTATGGCCATAAGATGCTCTATTTATCTACGATCATGGATTTATATAATGGTGAGATTATTGCGTCTACATTGAGTGACAGACAAAACCTAGAATGTGGTTGATACATTAAATCAACTTCCGGATATCGTTCAGCCATGTATTCTTCATTCTGATCAAGGAGTGTCTATACATCAAAAGAGTATCAACTCAAAGTAAAAAATAAAAGCATTACCATGAGTATGTCCCGTAAGGGTACACCGCTGATAATGCTCCTATCGAATCGTTTCATGCCTCGCTAAAGTGTGAAACATTCGAATTAAACCCAGAACTAAAGGGTTCTACTGAAATTGTATCACAAACTGTGATAAACTATTTAAAATATTACAATGAAAATCGAATACAAGAAAAGCTAGGATATCAATCTCCCGTAAATTATCGGTTAACTTCATCCTAACTTGGTTTTTTTCTTTAGTCCCAAGGAACTAGGTCAGTTCCCCTAATCGGTGATGTGTTTTTTGTTTTTAGAATATAATCATTGAAAGTACAAACATAAAGACCGTACCAACAATCATTGGAACCGATGTACGTTTCACAATATCAAACGGTTCTTCTTTTGTTGTTCCTGCAACAATCATCACAACGGCAGATACCGGTGAAACAGCACGTAGTAAGTTTCCTGCAAGCCCCATTGGCACAGTCACCGCAAATGGACTAATGCCCGCTGCTGCAGCAAGAGGAACCATAAGCGGTACCATTGCATAGAAGAGTGCCATTCCACTACCACTCAAGAGGACAATCAGTGCTGTAAAGAGTACAAGAATCAGTGGTAAGACAAAGCCTGAAGCTTGGGTTGTTTGCATTACCGTTTGAAGTTGGGTAATTAGACCAATCGCTTTAAGACCATTCACAAAGGTTGAAGCAGCAACAAGTAAGACAACAATCCCCATTGCATTTCCCATCCCTTTAAAGAAGGATTCTGTAGCTGTTAAGACTTTATTTCCATCACGATGACGTATCAGTTCGCACGCAATCACAATGATAAAGGACATCATCGATACCACTTCAACAGATAAGTTCAAGGTTGATCCTGTGATTGCATTAATTGCAAAGACAACAAGTAAAATTAAGATTGGTAACAAGGGAAGCAATGTGTAGACAAATTTATAAAGACCACTGCCTTCAATTTGCTTGGGTGCTTCTACATTAAGAACAACCTTTTCTTCACCACTTGCTACAAGTTTTTTATCACAGTATTTTTGCCAGAATGTATGTGCGAGTGCCATCACAAGAAGTGTTGGTACGGAAACAATTGCATGATGTTGGAAGACATAGTCTGCAACAGGCATTCCAAGTTCCGCAGCAATCGCAACGTTATCTGCACCTAATGGTGTAGGCATAACCGTTGCCGTTGTCGCAATAATTGCGGCTGCAGTTAATGTTGACATCCCTGATTCTTTTAAAACTGGATACAAGGTTGCAAGCAAAATAATGGATAAATTGGATGCACTTGGAATTACAAGGGATAACAAGTTCCCGAGTAAGAATACAATTGGAACCAAAACGTATGCTGATTTTATGCCTTTGAGGGGTTTTGTAAGTGTATTAACCGTTACCTCATTTGCACCAATCGCATTCATATAAGCCGTATAACCACCCAATACAAGAATCACAAACCCAGAACTTGGGAGTGTTTTCTTAAATTGATCGATAATCGCAAGAAGTGGATCAACTAAGATATGAACCGGTTCTTCAATAACCGCATTCCCCATCATAATTGCTACCACCATGAGTAAAATACCAACACCAAACAACGTAATCTTAATATCGAGTTTTTTAAGAAGCATGACAACTACGATTGCGACTGCAATCAAGCCTGCTCCATACATAACAAATGGACTCATAACCTTCATTCTCCTTTATATTAGTTTTTCGTTTGACACTTTTGAATTGATTCGAGGAACCATGTTTTAAATAGATCCGCATCGATATCAGTCGTAACTTTCGCATTTGCGGGCTGACCACAATATCCTTTTAGGTCTACCACGGTAGCCCCTGATGTATATTCCCCTTGAGTCTCAATACCTACAAATGTCTCCACCACTTCAAACATTTCTGGTTTAAGTAAGTATGCAATCGCACAACTGTCATACATCTTTAAACCAACCTTAAAGCTTCCACCGCGATAGGTTTTAAATAAGTGATAAAACATATTTCCAACAGGATTCATGTCCTTAATCAATGCAGAATCTTCCGGATAAACAAGGGCTTTAAGACCTACATCAAGACCTGCCATCACAATATTTAGACCACTTTCAAAAACAATCTTCGCAGCTTCTGGGTCTACTTTAATATTAAATTCAGAATAGACACCCGCATTACCACGTCCGACACTACCACCCATTAATACCACTTCATCAATGCGTTCAATGACTTCCGGATATTCTCGAATTAATAAAGCAATATTGGTTAGTGGACCAATTGGAACAAGTGTAATTTTCTCCGCACTGTTCATAATGACCTCATACATTGCCTCTACCGCATTTTTCTCGAGAAGCAAACTTCGATCTTCCTCAGGGAAATCATAACCATCCATCCCCGTTTTACCGTGTACACCACTGGCATCAATCGGTTCTCTTAGTAAGGGACGGGATGCACCCATGGCCACTGGAATTTTTTTACCGTAGAAGGGCAACAGCTTTAAGGTGTTTTTCGTAACCTTCTCAATACTTACATTTCCTGCAACCGTTGTAATCAACTGAACATCCAGTTCTTCCGAAAATAAAGCGATTGCCAGTGCAACGGCATCATCAATGCCTGGATCTGTATCAATGATAATTTTGCGTTTACTCATCATTTCCTCCTTGGTTCATAAAATCTGTTAATGCTTCAAGTGTGGGAAGTGCTTCTTGAGCACCTTGTTTTGTACATGCAAGGGCACCTGCAGCACTTGCATAGGTTAATGCTTTTTGAAGATTCCATTGCTTACTAAGACCGTATAAGAACGTTCCAATATAAGCATCGCCTGCTCCCGTTGTATCTACTACATCTACTGCATAAGATGGGATGATGTCAACGTGATCTTTAGAAATACAGATACTTCCCGAGCCACCTAAGGTAAAGACAACCGTCTTAACACCTCGTTCACATAAGGTTGTGGCCGCACGCTTACAATCCTCAAGATCATGAGGGAAGATCTCTGTCAAAATTTCACTCTCTGATTGATTTACCACAAGGTAATCTATTAATGGATAAAAATCTTCGTTCATCACTACCGCAGGGGCTGGATTCACCACCGTTGTCATTCCCAAGGTTTTTGCTTGTTTGAGACCTTCATATACGGCATAGAGTGGAACTTCAAATTGAGTTAAAAAGAAATCCTGGTTAGATCCCTGTAGGGCTTCATGAATGCGTGGAACACTAATATTCGCATTCGCACCTTGGTTTATAATTATGCGATTATCGTGATCTGTTTTTAAAATCATCGCAACCCCGGTATGTTCATCATCACTGAGAAGAACATGATTTGTATTAACCCCAAAATTATTTAAAGCATTTAAGGCAAGTTGACCATGATAATCCCGTCCAACACTTCCAATGAGAAATGTAGGGGCGCCTAGATTGGCACATGCCGCTGCTTGATTACCACCCTTACCCCCAATTGCTTCAAAATAATCATAGCCAGCAATCGTTTCACCCTGTTGAGGGACACGATTCGCGGAAATCATCAAATCCGCATTAATACTTCCAAGTACATAGATCTTACTGCTCATAAAATAACACCATCCCACTTCCTAGTTCTTCAGTCGGTCTTGTGATAAAACCATACTGAGCATAAAACGCTTCAACACCTGGCGTCGCCATGAGCCCTACATAAGCACCTTGACAGGCAACCCGTGAAAGATACTTAAAGATTGATTGCATCAGTAAATCGCCACAGCCTTGATGTTGATATTGCGGATGTACGATGACATCCTTGAGAAAGAACACAATCCTTCCATCACCGACCAGTCGGGCAATGGCAACCGCTTGGTCACCATCAAACACCACAACATCGTATAAATCATGATCAAGCGCCATCTGAATATCCTCTAAGGCATATGCTTTAAAGTTACAGACTGAATGCATCGCTAAAACGGAAAGATCTTGAGAAACAGAAGTTAACGGAATCCCAAACATCTCTGATTGTTTTAAATTATCATACCCCACAACTTTAAGGGTTTTCTGAGTCAGTCCAGCTTCATCCATCGCCTTAAGCAATCCGTAAGCCATGAGATCATTACATGCAAAGACCCCATCGATGTCTTTACGTGCTACGACATCCTTTCCAAAAACATACCCTGTCTCATACCGGTAATCCCCTTCATAACGGTTTTTCTTTGAAATCGAATATCCGGATTCTTTTAAGGCACGAAGATGCCCCTCATAACGTTGACGCCCACCATAGGTAAGTAAAGAACCGGTAAAACATGCAATGTGTTTACAACCCTGTTCAATGAGGTATTGTGTCGCCAGATACCCACCATATTCATTATCGTAAGAAACTTGATTTGTTTGAATGTTTTCAAAAATGCGGTCTACCAACACAAAAGGACCCCCAATCGAATCCAACTCCTGCTGTACATCCGCATTCACACGGTATGCATCCAAAGCAGGACAGAGAATTAACCCATCAACTTGCCGATCTTTAAGTTCTTTAATAAGCGTGCGATCATTTTCAACATGATCATCACTGTTGACCATAAAAACGAGATATCCCTCTTTACGTAATAAATCTTCAACATGTTTAGAAAATGATGAAAAATAGGGGTTTTCAATATCTGGAATAATTAAGCCGATTGTTTGCGTTTTATTCGTAGAAAGACTGCGAGCAACATAATTTGGTCGATAATTTAACTCTTCCGCAATCCGTTTAATCTCTGATTTCTTAGCTTCTGAAATTCGTGAGGGCGCGTCATTTAATACTAAAGAAACGGATGCTTCTGAAACATGCGCTAACTTCGCAATATCTTTAAGTCTAACTTTTTTCATACTCCTCCATTCTTACTACTATTGTAACTGATATTTTATTCATGTGAAGAACCTTTTACACAATCAGTCTTAGATTGTTTTACTTTTCATAAGTATATCAAATATCTGCAATTCAAAAAAAGTATGGATAAAACAATTGAAGATATTTCTTTTTGTGTTAGCATGGACATATACATACAGGAGGAACGATCATGGCACAATATGATGTTAGAGAAATGTATAAAGCTTTTACAGGTGGTTTAACTGAATTATCACGTACACAACGCGAAGGTGTTGGTGCGTTTATGAATCTTTTAGGAAAAAGTTATGCTCCTGGAGCATTAGATCCTAAAACGAAAGAATTAATCAGTGTTGGGATTGCGGTGTATAACCGTTGCGAATACTGCATTGTTTACCATACACATGAAGCATTAAAACATGGTGCAACACGTCCAGAAATTGAAGAAGCTGCACTTGTTTCTGTTGCATTTGGTGGTGGTCCAAGCATGGCTTATAAGGTAACACTCCTTAAAGAAAGCCTTGATGAATTCGAGAAAGATTTTAAATAATTATAGAAAAGCCCACATCTGCTGATGTGGGCTTTTTCTTTGCACCGGTAGAGCGATGCTTTTTTAAATCGTTAAATTATTTTTTTGTTTTTGTATGAATTTTTTCTGCAGGATAGTAAGCATGTTCAATAATTTCCTTCATATCCTTAACAAGTGGAAGACGTGGGTTACATGGTGAACATTGGTCTTCGTATGCAAGATAAGCAATGGTTTCTGTTTCAGCCATAAATGCTTTTTCATTAACACCTTGTTCTTGGAAACTCATCTTAATACCACAACGAACGGCTAAGTCATGACATGCTTGCGCATAACTTTCAACACCTTCTTCGGTTGTGCTTGCAGGTAAGCCAAGGATACGTGCTAATTCAGCATAACGTTCATGGGCACGGTATACATTGTATTTTGGCCATAATGAAGGTTTTTCTGGATGTGTACCATTATAACGTACAACATAAGGGAAGAGAATTGCATTAATACGTCCGTGAGGCATTTCGTCGAATTTACCACCAATTTTATGTGCTAATGAGTGACTCATACCTAAGAATGCATTCGCAAATGCCATCCCTGCAAGGGTTGAAGCATTATGCATTTTTTCACGTGCATCCAAGTCGTTTTTTCCATTATGAACTGCACGTTCAAGGTTTTCAAAGACCATTTTAATGGCTTGAATTGCAAGACCATCTGTATAGTCATTTGCGAAGTTTGAAACATATGCTTCTGTAGCATGTGTTAATACATCAAGACCTGTATCTGCAGTTACGGATGCAGGAAGGTTTGTTGTGAAGATTGGGTCAACAATCGCAACAGTTGGAACAAGTGAGTAGTCCGCAAGTGGGTATTTCTTATTTGAATCTGTATCGGTGATAACTGCAAATGGTGTAACTTCACTACCGGTACCGGAAGTTGTTGGGATACATACAAGTTGTGCTTTTTCACCCAGGTCTGGGTAACGGAATGCACGTTTACGGATATCCACAAATTTTTGTTTAAGATCGTTAAAGTCTACATCTGGATGTTCATAGAAGATCCACATACCTTTAGCGGCATCCATTGGTGAACCACCACCTAAAGCAATAATTGTATCCGGTTGGAATGATTTCATCATTTCATAGCCACGTTTAACAGTGTTTAATGATGGATCTGGCTCAACATCGCAGAATAATTGAATTTGAACTTTGTTACGTCGTTTATTAAGTTGTTCAACAATTAAGTTGTAGTAACCTAAATCAACCATAGCACGGTCTGTTACAACAAATACACGTTCAACATCACGCATTGATTTTAAATATTGAATTGAGTTTCTTTCGAAATAAATTTTTGATGGTACTTTGAACCATTGCATATTGTTATTACGTCTCCCAATCTTTTTAATATTCAAGAGGTGAACTGCACTTACGTTATCGCCTACTGAGTTATGTCCGTATGAGCCACAACCAAGTGTTAATGAAGGAATAAAGTCATTATAGATGTTACCAATTCCTCCAAAGGTTGATGGTGAGTTCCAGATAATACGAATTGCAGGAACAGTTTCTCCAAATTTTTCGGAAAGTTCTTTTGATTTTGTATGGATTGCTGCTGAGTGACCCAATCCATCAAATTCAACCATTTGACGTGCTAAGCTGATTCCTTCATCGCTGTCTTTTGATTTTAAGACTGCAAGAACTGGTGATAATTTTTCACGTGTTAGAACTTCGTTAGGTCCTACTTCTTTACATTCTGCGGCTAAGATTACTGTATTTGAAGGCACTTTAATCCCTGCTTGTTCAGCAATCCATGTTGCATCTTTCCCTACAACATTTGGATTTAATTTTGCTTCAAGAACATTTGCATCGCCACTTGAAACTCCGAACATAAATTTCTCAACTTTTTTCTTATCTGTAGCTGAGAGGAAGTGCATACCGTATTTTTTGAATTTTTCAATGGCTTCATCATAAACGTCTACGTCAATAACCACAGCTTGCTCTGAAGCACAGATCATTCCGTTATCAAATGATTTTGATAGGGGAATATCGTTAACAGCTTGGGCAACCTCTGCTGATTTTTCAATATATGCAGGAACGTTTCCGGCACCAACACCAAGTGCAGGTTTCCACATGAGTAAGCAGCACGAACCATTGCATTACCACCGGTTGCAAGAATTGTCGCAACACCGTCGTGGTTCATCAGCTCATCTGTTTTTTCTTTTGATCCACGTTCAATCCATTGAACACAGTGTTCAGGAGCCCCTGCAGCAACTGCAGCTTCATAAACAACTTTCGCAGCCGCAATACTACATTTTTGTGCAGATGGGTGTAATGAGAAAATAATTGGATTTCTTGTTTTAAGTGAGATTAATGATTTGAATATTGCAGTTGATGTTGGGTTTGTAACGGGTGTAATTCCACAAATAACCCCTACTGGATCAGCAATTTCGGTAATCCCTGTGATGTCCTCATCACTGATAACACCAACTGTTTTAAGGTGACGCATATGGTTAATAACATGTTCACATGCAAATAAGTTTTTCGTTGCTTTGTCTTCAAAACAGCCTCGTCCTGTTTCTTCAACAGCAAGTTGCGCTAAAACACCGTGTTGATCGAGTGCAGCAACACTTGCTTTCGCAACGATATAATCGACTTGTTCTTGATTTAAATCCATAAAACCATTTAATGCTTTTTGAGCATTCGCAACGAGTTCATTGACTTCGTTGTCCAATTCTACTTTTTTAGTTGTCATGGTATGTGACCTCCCTTGTTATTTCTTTCACATACATATTGTATGTTGGATCAAAGGCTGACTCAAACAAATCAACGTAAAAAAGCGCAAATAAAAACTAAATTCGTGATGATGAAACAAGTTAAGCGTTTTCATCATCACGAATTTAGTAAGTTTTATGATTTTGCGTCAAATTTTGTTTTACAGTTTGGACACGTAATCTCAATTTTTCCTTTTCGTCGCGGAACACGAAGTCGGGTTTCGCACGTCTTGCATGTGAAATATTTATACTTCGGCCATGACTTAATGCGATTCCATTTCGCGTTTCCTTTGCTTAAAAATGTAAGATACGCTTGATTCTCTTGATATCGTTTTTGAATCTTACGCGAGAAGGTACGGTAATAGACATAAACTAAAAGTAACAACCAAACCCCTTGCAACCAAACTTGTCGGGTAAAAATCCCAACAATCGCCACAACCACACCTAAATAAAGAAGATGTTGATTCAGTTTATCCGTTCCATAACGGCCCTGCATCATTTGAATAAATTTTTGCTTCATTGAAACGTCACCGTATATTGATGCACAATGTCATCACCTTTCTGAAGACGCTTAATTCCAAGCTTTTCACGAATATCAGGGTATCCACCGTATTCATCCGCAATACCTACCCAAGGCTCAATACATACAAAAGGTGCCATTACACCTTCCTTACAAGGTCGCCATAACGCTAAGTAGTCAAAGCCTTCGTAAGCTACCGTAACGGATTCTTGGGTGTTCTTGTTTATTAATGTCACTTCTGAAGTATGATCATAGATTAAGGTTGTATCCTTGAAGTTTGCTTCATTCACCTCAAGTCGATCTAATTGAACGGGAGCCTTTCCATCAATAAAGCCTTCTTTGAGTCCGTATTGATGAACGTTTTCAGTTTGTTCAAAGACAAACTCATAATCACCTTCATCATCAAGTAGAAAAGCAGGATGTGCTCCAATGGCATAAAACATTTCGTTCTCATCTTTATTAAAGATATGCCACGTTACAGTGATCCGTTTTCCATCTAATTTATAAGCAATTTGTACTTTGTGTTTATATGGATATACTTCCAACAGTGCATCATTACTGTGAAACTCAAATACAAACTCATTTTCAGTATGACGTACAACTTCAAATTCTTGGTCTCTTAAAAAACCATGTTGCGATAATTGATAGTCTTGACCATCGATTGTATATTTTCCATTAAATACTTTTCCTACAATGGGGAAAAGGACTGGAGAAACACGTCCCCAAAATGCAGCATCACCGTTCCACATTAATTCTTTTTGCGTCTCTTTATTTAATGCGCGACGAAGCTCTGCACCTTTACAATCAAATTCTAAAAGTAACGATTCATTTTCTAATTTCATCCTTATGCCACCTCATTTTACGTTTTGATTATATCATGTCTTTATGCAAACAATGCTTCATTCCCCAAATTTACATTAAATAACATAATACAAAAAAGCAGTCCTTTCGACTGCTTAGTATGCTTCCACAAATACATCAACATGTTCGTTGCCATGAATCAGTTTTGATACAGGGCATCGTTCATGGGCTTGACGTACAAGACGTTCACTTTCTTCTAAGGAAATTCCCTCTACGGCCAAATATGCATAGGCACTGAAGTAATATCCTACTCCATTTGCCTCTTTATGGAGGTCTACCTCAACACGCACTCTTGAATTATGTTCGAGTTTTCGTGCTTTTAAGAGTGCTTGACTTGTGGCATTAAGGCATGTTGCCCACGACATTGCAAGAAGTTGTTCTGGATTCGAACCTTCTTGAGGATCTAAAGGCGGTGTCATTGTAAGTGCTAGACCGTCTTCAATTCGAGTTTGATTTGGCACAGTTGTTTCATTGATTGCCGTTGTTTTATAAATCGATGTCATGTTTATCATTCTCCTTTTATTATACATGAGTCTGTATTTATGAACCTTCAGAACGCTCATTTTGTTAGTAAAATCACGTTATTTTATTGTTTTTTTATGAGTATATCAGGTGAAAATCAGGTATAAAGCAACTATAATAACGGTGGGTTAATGAGCTGGGAGGTTTTATTATTATTGAGTTTAAAAATGTTTCTAAACATTATCAAGGTAAAAACAAAACATTCAAGGCACTCGACAACGTTTCATTTGAAATCAAACAATCTGAAATTTTCGGAATTATTGGTGAAAGCGGAGCCGGTAAGTCAACTGCGCTGCGTTTAATCAATGGATTAGAACAGCCCGACGATGGTGTCGTTTACGTTGATGGCACCGATTTAAAATCACTCTCAAGTAACGCAATGCGTTCACTTCGTAAAGAGATTGGCGTCGTTTTCCAAAATTTCAATTTATTGGGGAATCGTACTGTGTTTGATAACATTGCCTTGCCACTAAGACTTGCAAAGAATAAAGATTGTAATGTGGTGTCTGAAGCACTTTGCTTTGTACACCTCGAATCAAAGATCCACCACTATCCTGCACAACTTAGTGGTGGAGAGCGTCAACGTGTTGCCATTGCACGTGCATTGATTACCAAACCGAAGATTTTAATTTGTGATGAACCATCATCTGCTTTAGATCCTCATACTACCAAAGAAATTCTTGAGGTTTTAAACAAATTAATCAACAATTCGGCACAACGATTGTGATTGTTACTCATGAATTAGAAGTTGCGAAGATGTTGTGTGATCGGGTTGCGATTTTGGATAATGGAACGCTTCATGAAGTGATTTCAGTAAATCGTCACGATGAAGACAATCCAACACCCTCTTACGCAATCCATGCAAAGGACTATTTATTACAATGATATCGATATACGCTGAATTTCATGCTGAGTTGCTTAAAGCACTGAGCGAAACCTTTATTCTTTTAGGATTTTCAATTCTATCTGCACTTTTAGTTGGATTACCACTGGGCACACTTATCTACCTTACCCGAAAAGACGGGTATTACGAAAATCGATTTGTTTCATTTTTCTTAAATGGATATGTGGATGTGGTGCGTTCGTTTCCGTTTTTATTATTTATTGTGTTTATGATTCCGGTGACTCGATTCTTAATTGGGACTTCACTTGGAACTTATGCAGCCTCAGTACCCATGAGTTTTGTTGCAGCGGCATTGTATGCTCGATTTGTTGAACAAGCACTCCTCGAGGTTCCTCAAGGAATTATTGATAGTGCCCTCTCACTTGGGGCAACACCGTTTCAACTTGTTTTTAAATTTCTGTTTGTTGAAGCACGATCAGGACTTGTCCTCGGACTTACATCTTCCATTATTAGTTATGTAAATTACTCGACGGTAATGGGAGTTGTTGGTGGCGGCGGAATCGGGGACTTCGCAATGCGATATGGTTATCAACGATTTGAGTGGCAAATCATGTATGCAACCATTCTCATTATGATTGTTCTTGTACTGATGATTCAATTCACAGGAAATAGAATCGCTAAACGAATTGATAAGCGATAAGGAGAAAAGATGATTAAAAAAGGACTTGTATTACTCACAGCAATGCTCATGCTTACCGCATGCGGCGCCAAAAAAAATCCAGATGACATGAAGTTAAAGGTTGCATCACATATGATGCCAATGACCGATGTTGTCGAAATTGCTAAAGAGGAATTGAAAAAAGACGGTTATGAACTTGAACTTGTATCCGTTTCAGACAATACCCAAGCTAATACTGCTCTTAATAATAAAGAAATCGATGCCAACTTCTTCCAACATGTTCCCTTTATGGAAATGTTCAACAAGAGTCAAAGTGGTAACCTTGTAGGCATTCAACCAATCTATGATGCAATTGTAGGTTTCTACTCAAAAGATCTTAAGGACATTAAAGATCTTAAAGATGACGCAAAAATCGCAATTCCAAATGATGCAGTCAACCAAGCTCGTGCCCTTCTAATCTTGCAAGATGCTGGACTCATCACATTAAAAGATGGTGTTAAATATGATGCAACGATTAAAGACGTAACAGATCATAAAAACTATCAGTTTATTGAAGTTGATCTCTTAACTTTAAATCAAGCATATGAAGAAGTCGATCTCGTATTCAACTATCCTACTTATATTAAACAAGTTGGACTCACACCAAGTGATGCGCTAATTTTAGAAAAATCAGATGGACATTATGCAATTTCATTAGTAGCACGTGAAGATAATAAAGATGATGCGAAAATTCAAGCACTAAAAAAAGCCATGACAAGTGATGCTGTTCGTAAATTCTTAACAGAAGAACACAGCGCAACACTCTCACCAGCTTTCTAAACACGAAAAAACCTCTCGATATCCATTGAGAGGTTTTTTATTTACTTATAAGAGTTCTATTTTTCCTTTACATGTGTCTAAAGTCTCATCATCCCAAAGACTTACTTGAACTTCACCAATATGTGCATTTCCCAATAACAGCATACACATACGGCTCTGACCAATACCACCACCAATTGTTAGTGGAAGTTCATCGTCTACGATCATCTTATGGAAATCATATTTTAAGCGATCTTCTTGATTTGCCTCTTTAAGTTGATACAACATCGCTTCGCGATCGACACGAATTCCCATGCTGGATAGTTCAAGTGCAATCCCAAGCGGTTCATGCCAGAACAACAAATCTCCGTTTAAAGACCAATCATCATAGTCCGGAGCGCGGTTATCATGCGGTTTTCCACTCTTGAGTTTATCACCAATTTGAATGATAAACGTTGTATGATGTTCCTTAACATATGCGTTTTCTCGTTCTTTAGAGCTCAAGTTTGGATACAAATCTTCCAATTCTTGACTTGTAATAAATGATACATTTGAATCAATCATGACATCCACATCTTGATACTTCGTATGTAAACGACTTGAAGTTTCCACGATCGCATTCACAATGCTTTGAACCGTTTCTTTTAGATAATCTATCGTAAGTTGTTCACGTGAAATCACACGTTCCCAATCCCACTGGTCCACATAAATTGAGTGAATGTTATCCAACGCTTCATCACGGCGAATTGCATTCATATCCGTATAAAGACCGTTTCCTTCTCTAAAATCATATTGATGTAACGCAATGCGTTTCCATTTTGCCAGGGAGTGTACTACTTCACCCTCTGCATCCAGTGAGGGAACGTCAAAACGAACCGGACGCTCCAAACCATTTAAGTCATCATTTAAACCCGAATTTCGTGCCACGAACAAAGGCGCAGAAACCCGTTTTAATTTTAAACTTCCTGTGAGCGCCTCTTCGAAGCAACGCTTAATAAATCCAATCGCAGTTTGTGTGTCATAAACACCAAGTCTGGACTGATATCCTTGGAACTGACCTAGTTCCGTGGGACTAAAGAAAAAAACCTCTTGTATGAGAATTATTGTAAAATAGTTCAATATAGGAGGTTTTTATATGGGAACACGAACTATGCATAGCTATGAGACAAAGATGAAAGTTATAGAAATGAAATTGGCAGGCTACTCAAGCAGGTTTATTCAGACTGAACTTGGAATAAAAAATGTAACACAAGTCAAAACATGGTGGAGATGGTATCGAAATGGTGAACACTATCGATTTTCTCAACCTGTAGGCAAGCAATATACTTTTGGAAAAGGGCCTGAAGGAGACACGGTCGAAGAAACACAAAGACTTAGAATTAAATCTTTGGAGCAACAAATTGAACTATTAAAAAAGTATTTGGAAAGAGAAAGGATGTGGTTCCTGAAATAATCATCAAGCTCGTTGAAGAGTATCGCAACACTGTATCTCTTAAAGATATCTTGAATCTTTTTGGGGTACCTAAGTCAACGTATTACCGTTGGACTAAAAAAGAGCAACTAGAGTCTAATAATTATTCTGTCAATGAAGCATTAGTAATTGAACTTTGTAAAGAAAATAAATTTCGTTATGGATATCGAAAAATAACTGCATTAATTCGAAAAGAAAGAATTATCAATAAGAACACTGTTCAAAAGATAATGCAGAAACACCAATGTCAATGCCGTGTTAAGGTCAAACGGTATCGAAAACAAAATCCGAAGATCATTATGCCCAATATCATTAATCGCGACTTTAAATCACTACGTCCTCTAGAGAAATTGGTGACAGATATCACTTACATCCCTTATGGCCATAAGATGCTCTATTTATCTACGATCATGGATTTATATAATGGTGAGATTATTGCGTCTACATTGAGTGACAGACAAAACCTAGAATGTGTGGTTGATACATTAAATCAACTTCCGGATATCGTTCAGCCATGTATTCTTCATTCTGATCAAGGGAGTGTCTATACATCAAAAGAGTATCAACTCAAAGTAAAAAATAAAAGCATTACCATGAGTATGTCCCGTAAGGGTACTCCCGCTGATAATGCTCCTATCGAATCGTTTCATGCCTCGCTAAAGTGTGAAACATTCGAATTAAACCCAGAACTAAAGGGTTCTACTGAAATTGTATCACAAACTGTGATAAACTATTTAAAATATTACAATGAAAATCGAATACAAGAAAAGCTAGGATATCAATCTCCCGTAAATTATCGGTTAACTTCATCCTAACTTGGGTTTTTCTTTAGTCCCAAGGAACTAGGTCAGTTCCGACTGAGATGTTTTTTTACTTTATCATTTATAAGAAACCGTCATTTTAGAATTACATATTACTTACTCAACTGAAGCAATATCCACTCAACCATAGTATCTAGAATCTCAGGGTACATCTTTTCATTAAGGATTTCATGGTATAGGTCTGGGTAAGCAATAAAACGTTTGTTTTTTGAACTGATGTTTTCATAAAGCCATTCACCTACTTCGATAGGAACAACCTTATCCTTTTCTCCATGACAAATTAAAACAGGATAGCGGTAACGGGATACATTTTTCGCAACAAACTCCGGTGCCTTAATTAAAAATTCACGCATAAATCGTGCAGTTGCTTTATGTAAAACATCCGGATCATTTTTATAAGCACTCACAACCTCGGGTACCGAACAAATGTCATCTTCCACAACATTACGAATGTTTATCTTTTTAAATGATTTACCGACTACATTTAATACTTTACCCATATTTCCTTCAACCGGCGGAAGTGGTGCCACAGCAGGACCTGATAGAATTTGGCCTTTTAGTTCATAGGGATGTGCTATACCATACATCGTCGTAACAAGCCCACCCATACTATGACCTAACATAAATACAGGAACACCGATATTCTCATCTTTAACAAATTTAACCATTTCATTACAATCTGAGATAAACGATAAATACGAATCGATATGTCCTTTAGGGGAGTCGGTACGACCGTGTCCACGTAAATCATAGCGATACACACTTAATCCTGCTTTATTAAAATGCTCTGTAACATGATCATAGCGACCAATATGCTCCGCAAAACCATGGTTAATAATAACAATAGCCTTCGGTTTTTCAACACAATCAGCTGCATAACGCAGCGAAACCTCATCATTAATCTTTAAATAAGATTCCATATTCCTATCTCCTATCTTTGAGTTCCTGAATCACTGTGGGATTTGAAGCACACATAAATTCAAAATTCTTATCTTCAAATATAATCTTATTATCGCATGTATCGTAAGTGAATGCACCACCAACTGCCTCAAGAATGATTGCTGTAGCTGCAATATCCCATACCTTCAAGCGCCGTGAGAGATACACCTGATGACGACCTGCAGCGACACCACAAATTTCAAGCGACGCTGCTCCCATATAACGTACCGACATAAAATGATCATGTGCCTACCGCATCCCCAAACATAACCTCTAGAGTCTTAGTATCCGAATAAACAACGGAATCACGAAGTGTTACGGTTTGAGATAGCATTGGAAGCTTATGATCGTTGAGGTAAGCCCCTTCGCCTGCAATCCCGACATACATTTCATCACGACTCACGTCATAGACAATCCCAAAAACAGGTTTTTGTTCTTCATAATAACCAACAGATATCGCAAAATTACGTTTTTCAAAAATAAAATTTCACGTACCATCAATTGGATCAATGATCCACAAATCATCAAGTCCAGTCGATGCAACCATTTTTTCTTCGGTAATAAAATTTTGGTTTGGATATTTTGCATTAATGCGTTTGGCTAAAAATTGCTCTGTCCCTTTATCGACATTGGTAACAAAATCATTGCGTGCTGATTTCGTATCAATATTTAATTCTTGCTTCATATGTTCGCGAACATAGTCTCCTGCTTCATAAACTAATTGCTTCGCAAATGATAATTTTGATTGCATACATTTCTCCTTATAGTAGTGCTTTTAAACTTTCTTTAATCGTTTGATTGGATGCCGCGATAAATACACGGGGTTCATTATCAAAGTAAAGCGTATCCTCTAAATCCCCAAAGTGGTAAGTACCACCAACACATGTTAAGACAATCACCGCAGCTGCGAAATCCCATACTTTGAGTTTAGGAAAGACATATGATTGCCATCGCCCTGCCGCAATATGACATACTTCTAGAGCTCCCGACCCTAAAAATCGATGCGTAATAAATAGTAGTTTAAGTTCTTGAGGGGTCATTTTAAATAAACCAGGACGGTAGACATCACCGGAAATAATTGAATCTTTTAACTGAATATCTTGGTCGAGCATCGCTAATTTTTGTCCGTTCAGATATGCTCCTTCACCAACAATCCCAACAAACATCTCATCTGCCATGACATCATAAACAATACCAAATACAGGCATTCCTTGATGATAATAACCCACAGAAATACTGAAATTTTGTTTTTGATAGATAAAGTTTGTGGTTCCATCAATCGGATCAATAATCCATAAATGGTCTTTCCCCATCGTTTCCACGGTTTTTTCTTCAGTTAAGAAATTTTGGTTTGAATAAGCTTCCTTGATTCCTGAAACTAAAAAAATCTCTGTTTGTTTATCAACATTCGTTACAAAATCTGATCTTGATGATTTAAGACTAATATCAATCGATTCCTGCATCATCGTTTTAATGCGTTCTCCGGCTTGACGTACAAGTTTTATCGTAAATTCTGCTTTTTTATTCATTTTAACGCCTCCATCTTATCATTATAAACCTTTATCAATAAATATGTACATATAAAAAAAGTCCTCCACTCAAATCGATGAGTGTAGGCCCTTAATTTTAGAAATGCATTGATTTATAAAACTCAATTATCCACGAATAATTTCGCTAATAACGGAATCCTCTTCCTCAATTGTATTTCGTTCAATACGTTCTTGGCGCTTGAGTTCAGCCATTTCTTTAACCATTTCAGTTGATTCACGGTATAATTCAGAACCTGTTCCCGCTGGAATTTTCTTACCAATGATAACATTTTCTTTCAGACCCATGAGTGGATCAATCTTAGACTTGATAGCTGCATCCGTAAGAACTTTTGTAGTTTCTTGGAATGAAGCAGCTGATAAGAATGATTCCGTTTCAACAGAAGCTTTGGAAATACCGAGTAACACTGGACGATAACGTGCAGGGTTCTTACCTTCCATAAGGATATCTTCATTGATTTGAGTCATGTTATCAACATGCATTTGAACACCAGGAGAAATTCCTGTATCTTGTCCATCAATTACAATAACTTTACGCATCATTTGGTTAATCATAACTTCAATATGCTTATCAGAAATTTCGATACCACCACTTTGGTAAACTTTTTTAACTTCTTTTAAAATGTATTTTTGAACATCGAGACGTCCTGCATATTCCATAAGTTTCTTAGGATCTACAGAACCTTCTGTTAGTTTTTCACCGGCTGAAACCTCAGAACCAACTTTTAACCAACCACGAGCAGGTTGATGTGGTAATGTATGGTGCTCAACAGATGTTTTATCGTTTGCAACGGTGATGATATAACCGAAACCATCTTCGGCATTACGGATATCCGTAATACGTCCGGAAATTTCAGAAATCGCAGCACCCAGTTTTGGTGAACGCGCTTCAAAGAGTTCTTCAACACGTGGAAGACCTTGAGTGATATCTTCCCCACCAGCAACCGCAACCCCACCGGTATGGAACGTACGCATGGTTAGCTGTGTACCCGGTTCCCCGATTGATTGAGCGGCAACGATACCGACTGCTTCTCCAACCTCAACAATTTCACCTGTTGCCATGTTACGTCCGTAACATTTTTTACAGATACCATGTTTTGATTCACATGAGAATACAGAACGAATGCGAACTTGTTTGATTCCTGCATTCACAATACGTTTTGCAGCAAACTCATCGATATATTCGTCTTCTTCGATAATAACTTCTTTAGTTTTTGGATCAACAATTGTTTCTTTAATATAACGTCCAACAAGACGGTCATGGAGTGACTCAACAATTGTATTAGATTTACGATCTACAATTTCCTCTACAAGGAAACCGTTGTCGCTATAACAGTCATCTTCAACGATTGTGACATCTTGCGCAACGTCAACAAGACGACGTGTAAGATATCCTGATTCCGCTGTTTTAAGAGCAGTATCGGTTAGTCCCTTACGCACACCGTGAGTAGAAACGAAGAATTCACTAACGTTTAGACCTTCACGGAATGACGAATAGATTGGAACTTCAATAATTGATGATTGATAGCCTGCTTTTGATTTTGATTGAGTAGGTTTACCCATTAAACCACGCATACCGGATAACTGAGTAAAGTTAGAAACGTTACCACGAGCACCCGATGTCGCCATCATATTGATAGGGTTTTTACGAGCAAGTTCGTCCATTAATTCCGCACCAACGCGTCCTTTAATACCATCCCATAGAGTCATCAGTTTACCTTCCCACTCTTGAGCTGTTAAACGACCCCGTTTGTATTGTTTCATTAATTTCGCAGCTTGTTCTTTACCCTCATCAACATATTTTTCTTTGTTAGGGGCAACATTGATGTCACTTAACGCAACAGTCATACCCGCAACAGTTGAATAGCGGAAACCTAAGTCTTTAATGTTATCTAAGATTTCAGCTGTTTTATCGATTGAGTAACGATCAAAGATTTCTTTGATAATTTTCTCGAGATCTTTTTTCTTGAAGTCATTATTAAGTGGCATTGCACTAATAATTTCACGAACATCTTGTCCCATCGCAACAAAGAATTTATCCGGTGTCGCTTTAAAATTATACGGTGAAACCTCGTTTAAGTATGGGAAGTCACTTGGGAACATATCGTTAAAGATAAGTTTACCAAGCGTTGTAACAAGGTACATTTCGTTTTGTTTTGCACTTAACGTTGATTTCTTAAGTGATGATGCACGAACACAAATACGTGTATGTAAGTGAATCAACTCATGTTCATATGCAAGTTGTGCCTCATTGATGTCACGGAATGCTTTACCTTGGTTTTCACCAAAGCGACGCCATTTAGCACCTTCTTCCATATCGCCACGAGCTTCACATTGTAATGCTTTTTCTTCAAATTCTTCTGGAGATTCTTCCATGTTTAGATAGAAGTTTCCAAGAACCATATCTTGAGATGGTGTAACAATCGGTTTTCCATCTTTAGGACCAAGAATATTACGTGAACCAAGCATGAGCAATTCTGCTTCTGCTTGAGCCATTTCGGATAATGGAACGTGAACCGCCATTTGGTCACCATCAAAGTCCGCGTTAAACGCAGGCGTTACAAGAGGGTGAAGACGAATTGCACGACCTTCAATCATTTTCGGTTTAAAGGCTTGAATACCAAGACGGTGAAGTGTAGGGGCACGGTTTAAGAGCACAGGGTGATCTTGAATTACTTCTTCAACAATATCCCAAACACGTGGATCTTGACGTTCAATAAGTTTTTCAGCAGCTTTAGCATTATTACTAATTCCACGAACCTTCATCTCATTTACAACAAATGGTTTAAAGAGTTGAATTGCCATTTCTTTAGGAATACCACATTCATACATCTTAAGATCTGGTCCAACAGCGATAACTGAACGACCTGAGAAGTCTACACGTTTACCAAGTAAGTTGGCACGGAAACGACCTTGTTTCCCTTTAAGACTGTGTGAAAGTGATTTTAGAGGACGTCCACCAGCACCTGTAACAGGTTTTGAACGACGACCATTGTCAATCAATGCGTCAACAGCTTCTTGAAGCATACGTTTTTCGTTTTGAACGATAACTTGTGGTGTACCCATTTCAAGTAAACGTTTCAGACGGTTATTACGTGTGATTACACGACGGTATAAGTCGTTTGCATCTGAAGCAGCAAAACGGCCACCATCAAGTTGTAACATCGGACGTAAATCTGGTGGAATAACTGGAAGTTCAGTCAGTACCATACATTCTGGCATGTTATCAGAATTAATAAATGCTTCAACCGTTTCAAGACGGCGAATTAACTTCTTACGCTTGTCGCCTTTAGCATTTTCTAATAACTCAAGAATTTCATTACGTTCTTTTTCTAAATCCATATTTTCAAGCAAGGTTTTAATACCTTCTCCACCTGCTTGAGCTACGAAACCATTCGGTCCGTATTGATTGATGTATTCACGATATTCGCGGTCATCAATAATTTGTTTGTATTGTAATCCTGATTTCTTAGGATCCACAATAACCCATTTTACGAAGTACACAACTTCTTCCAAAATTTTAGGGGTAATGTTTAGTAATAAACTCATGCGTGATGGAATACCACGTAAATACCAAATATGTGCAACAGGTGCAGCTAACGTAATGTGTCCCATACGTTCACGACGCACAGCAGATTTCGTTACTTCCACGCCACAACGATCACAAATAACACCACGGTAACGTACTTTCTTGTACTTACCACAGTAACATTCCCAATCCTTTGTAGGACCAAAAATCTTTTCACAGAACAATCCATCACGTTCCGGTTTTTGTGAACGATAGTTAATTGTTTCTGGTTTTTTAACTTCTCCATGAGACCATTCTAGAATGCGCTCAGGGGACGCTAAAGCGAGTTGTATCGAGTCAAAATTATTAATACTCATGAGATTACCGCCTCCTTCTACGCTTGCTCATCAAGGTTTAGTGATTCAACCTCATTAGTTTCTTCGATTTCCACAACAATTTCTGGTTGCGGAACATCTTGTGATGGTGCTGAAGCAACTTCTTCATCACCATCTACAAGACTTTCTTTGATTTCTTCTTTGTTTTGGTCCAAGAATTTCACATCAAGTGCAAGTGCTTGGAGTTCATGTTTAAGTACTCGGAATGATTCTGGAATTCCAGGTTCTGGAATATCTTCACCATTTTGAATAGCGGCATAAGTCTTTGTACGTCCATTTACGTCATCGGACTTAATGGTAAGGATTTCTTGAAGTGTGTTTGCAGCTCCATAAGCATAGAGTGCCCAAACTTCCATCTCTCCAAATCTTTGTCCACCATTTTGTGCTTTACCACCAAGTGGTTGTTGGGTAACAAGTGAGTAAGGTCCTGTTGCACGAGCATGAAGTTTATCATCAATCATATGTGATAACTTAAGCATGTACATAACACCTACTGAAATACGTTCATCATAACGCTCACCAGTTTGTCCATCATAAAGTACCATCTTACCATCAGGTGAAACGTTACCTTCTTTCATGATATTAAACAGTTCATCTGTTTCAATACCATCGAAAACACTTGTAGCAAACTTAATATTTAAGTTCTTCGCTGCAATACCCAGATGTAATTCTAAGATTTGTCCAATGTTCATACGACTTGGAACCCCAAGAGGGTTAAGCATAATATCAACAGGTGTACCATCTTCCATGTATGGCATATCTTCTACAGGAAGAATCTTAGAGATAACCCCTTTATTACCGTGACGTCCAGCCATCTTGTCACCTTCATGGATTTTACGTTTTTGAACGATGTAAACCTTAACAGATTCACTTACTCCAGGTGGCAAGTCATGTCCTTCCGCGCGGCTAAAAATCTTGATATCTTGAACAATACCTGATCCACCGTGTGGAACTTTAAGTGAGTTATCTCGTACTTCACGGGATTTTTCACCAAAGATTGCAAGTAATAATTTTTCTTCTGGAGAAATTTCGCTTTGTCCTTTAGGTGTTACTTTACCCACTAGGATATCGCCTTCTTTAACTTCAGCCCCAATCATAACGATTCCGCGTGCATCAAGATGACGGCATGCAACTTCACTTACGTTTGGTATATCACGGGTAATTTCTTCAGGTCCAAGTTTTGTCTCACGAACTTCAAGTGTATATTCTTCAATATGAATTGATGTATAGACATCTTCTTTTACAAGACGTTCACTCATGATGATCGCATCTTCATAGTTATATCCGTTCCAAGTCATAAATGCGACTGTAACGTTTTGACCAAGAGCAAGCTCACCATTTTGCATGGATGGACCATCCGCAAGGATGTCACCATTTGAAACTTTTTCACCAAGAGCCACTAAAGGTTTTTGGTTAATACATGTTCCTTGGTTTGATCGTCTGAATTTTTGTAATAAATATGTACGTTCTTTTCCTGATACTCCGTTTACAATAACGCGGTTTGCATCAACATAAGAAACGATTCCGTCTTCATGACAGATTACCGCACTCCCTGAATCCTTTGCAATACGGTGTTCAATACCAGTACCAACAAATGGTGAGTTCGGTTTTAAAAGCGGAACAGCTTGACGTTGCATGTTGGCACCCATGAGAGCACGAGAAGCATCATCATTTTCCAAGAATGGAATCGCCGCAGTCGCAACAGAAACAATTTGTTTAGGACTCACGTCAATAAGTTCTACAGTGTCACGGTGGGCAAGAATATTTTCACCACGGTAACGAACAACAACTTCTTCGTTCACAAGTTTGTGATCTTGCACTTCGTTCGCTTGCGCAATAACATATTCAAACTCATCGTCTGCAGATAGATAAATAATATCTTCAGTAACGGTTCCATCTGGAGTAACGATTCGGTATGGTGTTTGAATAAAACCATACTTGTCAATTTTTCCATATGACGTTAAGTTCGAAATCAACCCGATATTTGGTCCTTCAGGTGTTTCGATTGGACAAATACGACCGTAGTGTGATGTATGAACATCTCGAACTTCGAAACCAGCACGGTCACGTGTAAGTCCACCCGGTCCTAAAGCTGAAATACGACGTTTGTTTGTAAGTTCAGCAAGTGGGTTTAATTGGTCCATAAATTGTGACAATTGGGATGAAGAGAAGAACTCTTTAACCATTGCGGTCAATGGACGAACGTTTGTAAGATTTTTGGGTGTTAGGTTCGATGAATCTGAAGAGATTGACATACGTTCCTTAACAACACGTTCCATACGGCTTAAACCGATTCGGAATTGATTTTGGATTAATTCTCCAACTGTACGAATACGACGGTTACCTAATTGGTCAATATCGTCTTCATTACCAACACCATCAATGAAGTTTAAGAAATATGAATATGTAGCATAAATATCTGATGCTACGATTGTTGTTTTTTCAAGTAATGGATCAATACCAACAATCTTCACAATTTCTTCATGATCATCTTCATGCGCAACAAACAATTCTTGTATTGCTGCTCCGACTAACCACATTGTTACGGGGCCATCTTCTAATGAATCAACAATAAGTTTTTCATTTGTTTTATTAATTTTAGGTACGTTGTAATTTGGTGTGAAACGATCAGCGATTAGATTTCCTTTTGCAGACATCATATCTGCTCCAGAAGCATCAAGAATACGTCCAACAGTATATAAACGTTGTGAGTAGTTTAACACTGCCCATACGTTATCTTTTGTTACCACAACTTCTTTACCCATGATCCCTGTGTAAATTTGAATCGTTTCGCCTTTTAAGGTCTCAAGATCTTGTGCAGTAAGAACCGTTCCGCGTTCAAATTCAAAATCATCACCATCAACATCTTTCGATAAGATACGTCCAACTAAATGCACGGTTCCATCAACCTTGATATCACTTACATCGGGTGCCGAGAAGATATTCTTAAGTGGGAATACATTCATGTGTCCGCCTTCGCGTAATACATCACGTAATTTTAAGACATCATCACGACGTGTAATATGTGTTCCTTTTTCAAAAACAACATTACCGTTAATATCTTTGATATCCCTTGTAAGAACGGTTCCATTTACACGATTGTAAACTTCAAGTTTTTTATGAATTTTATAACGACCTGCTTTATTAAGGTCATAACGGCGTGGATCTAAGAACTTCGCGTTCATCAAGTTGATAGCACCGTCAGTTGTAGGGATTTCATCAGCACGTTGGTTTTCATACATTACACGTAATGAATCTTCAAACGTAACAGTCTTATCTAATACTAATGAGTTCACAATCTCAGGATAGTTTCCAAAGAATGCTGTATAGAGTAACGCATATAAAGTTAAGAATTCACGTTTCTCACTATCAATTTCTTCCCATTCATCATAAACAGGTAAATTCATAGCATTTAAGAACGTTTTAAATGAATGTGTATCAAATGCATCTTCACCTTCTTGTAAATCAAGACTTAAACCAAAAGACTTGAACAAAATTGTGGATACAATCGTACGCTTACGGTCAACTTTCATGTTGATAACACGACCATTAGCCGCTTTACGATCATCACTCATAAATTCTAACCAAGTACCACGACTTGGAATTAATTCGGACATGAACGTGTCACGACCCGTTTTATCATCATTTTCAGACTTAAAATACGCTCCAGGAGAACGCACAATTTGCGAAACAATAACTCGTTCCGCTCCATTAATAATAAAGGTACCTGTTTCAGTCATTAAAGGAAGATCCCCGAGGAACACCTCTTCTTCTTTTTCAATCACTTCACCAGTTTGTTTGTTAATTACTTCTAGACGCATTGTTGCTCGAAGTGGCGCAGCATAGTTTGCTTCGCGTGATCGACATTCGTCTACGTTATATTTAGGTTCACCAAATGAATAATCAATGAACTTTAGTTTTACATTTTCATTATAGCTTTGAATAGGATAGATTTCGTTAAAAACTTCAAAGAGTCCCTCGTTTTTAAACCATTCATACGCATCCGTTTGAATTTCTACCAAATTAGGCAATTCTAAGGTTCCACTAACTTGAGAATAATCACGACGGGTAGCCTTATTACCAAATTTCTTTACACTATATACTTGGTTTTTCTCCATTTATGCCATCCTTTCCTGTACTTTTTATAACAACCAAAAAAACGCGCATAAATCCACTATTATGCAATTATATATATTATCACTAATGTGGGTTACAGTCAACGCTTTGAGGCACAATAGATGTAATATCCCTTTTCTTTTTTTAATAACGTGCAATTACCAAATAATGCTTCACATTTTGCTTGCGCAGACTTCGCTCCATGTGACTTACGAATTACAAAGATAAACATCCCATCCTTGGTCAAAACATCGTAAGCATTATCAAATAAAGAATACATTTTTTCTTTTCCAACACGAATCGGCGGATTGCTAATTACAAAGTCATACACGCCATCCAACCCATCTTGAATTTTATTAATTCCATTCACATTATATTTTTCATAGTTTATATTGGCGAGTTCAACCGAACGCGGATTAATATCGACGCCCGTCATTTCAATATCACTAAAGAAATGCGAAAGAATCACACCCACAACCCCAATACCGCATCCTAGGTCTGCAACCTTTCCTTTTAAGGGATGATTGACACAGACTTTAAGCAGTGCTTCGGTACCACGATCCAGGCCATCTTTCGAGAAAACCCCATCATCCGAGATAACTGAAAAACTAATGTCTAAAAACCGGAAAGGGATATCTCTCCGGTTTTTATTCAAATTAGAATTGTCTGTAAAGTAATGACTCACAGAAGATCCTTCTTAACGTGTTAATTATTTAACTTCTACAACTGCGCCAGCTTCAACAAGTTTAGCTTTGATTTCTTCTGCTTCTGCTGGTTTGATGTTTTCTTTAATTGCTGTTGGTGCGCCGTCAACTAATGCTTTAGCTTCCATCATACCTAAACCTGTGATGTCGCGTAATGCTTTGATAACTCCAACTTTTGAACCTGAGATTTCTTTCAAGATTACTGAAACTTCGCTTGGTCCTTCTTCTTCACCAGCATCTGATGCTGCTGCAACTGCAACTGGTGCTGCTGCTGAAACTCCGAATTCTTCTTCGATTGCTTTTACTAATTCATTTAATTCTAAGATTGTCATTTCCTTTAGGGAAGCGATTAGTTCTTCTGATGTTAATTTTGCCATCTTAATATTTCCTCCTATTTAATTAAGCTTCTGTAGCTTCTTCTTTTACTTCTTCTACAACAGGTGCTTCTTCAGCAACTGCTGCTGCTTCTTCAACAACTTCTCCGCCCTCTGCACGTTGTTCAGCAACTTGTGATACAGCGTAAGCAAAGCTTCGAATTGGGGATTGGAACATTCCAGCCAACATAGCAATCATGCCATCGTGGTTTGGTAATGCTGAGAGTTCTTTGATTTCTTCTTGGTCTACTAAGTTACCGTCAACGATACCAGCTTTAAGGATTAACTTTTTGTTCTTCTTAGCGAAGTTAGCTAATACTCGAGCAGGTGCAACAGCATCTTCTCCAAACGCAACACCGTTAGGTCCTGTTAATTCGGATTTTAAACCTTCAAAGTCTGTGCCTTCGACAGCACGTTGGAACATTGAATTTTTATAAACTTTAAATTCAACGTTTTCTGCACGAAGTTGACGACGTAGTTCAGTCATTTGATCTACGGTTAGTCCACGGTACTCAACAACAACTGTTGATCCGGCATTCTTTACTTTTTCTTGAATCTCTGCAACAACAGCTTTTTTATTTTCTAAAATTTCTGTACGCAAATGATTCACCTCCATTCGATCTCGGAAATCAAATTAAACCAAAAAAATAAACCCATCCAAAAGACAGGTTCAAAAGTTTTATACTTTCACCTCGGTAACATTATTAAGGTTGCCCCGTTACTGTCTTTGGTTAATTGATAACATAGATATTCTACCAACTTTATTCAGAAAGTCAAGATTTTTATTATTCCAATGTTAAATATTTCCAACAAATAGCCCCTGCTATCCTTCATGACTGTTTAGATTCATGATTGAATAATTATTTAAAGGCATGCATGTACAAAGCGCCCCATCTTTTTGATGTAAAACAAGCGGACACATGACGTATCCGCTTATCACATTTTAACTATAACTCTGACTTCAATTCTGACTTCATTAAAAGGGCTTTCTTTCGTAAAAAAAGAACCAGTTCATTGATAAGTTTTATTTTGTTTTCTTCATCCAACTCTCGAATATTTAAACCGACTTCATGATGCGTCCCACATAAATTTAGCACATGATAAAACGCTAAATGTAAGCTCCATTCATCAAAATCTTGCATGTGTTTCGGTTTTTGACAGAGAAGACACTCCACAGAAATATTCAGTTCCTCGCAAATCTTTACAAGATTTGAAGTATCTGGATTCGAAACCCCCACTTCCCACTTTGCGACTGCTTGTTGAGAATAATTTACACGTTTCGCCAGCTCACGCTGCGTTAATTTTCGTTTTAAACGTATTTTCTTTAGATTAGAGTCTAACATCGTGCTCACCCCTCAAATTGATTATAATCGACAAGTTTTGAAAAAAATATATCATTCATTGACTATATTCTTAAGTAATCTTAATTTTTCGCGGTCAATTCAAATCAAGTACTATGGATGACATTTAGAATTTGATATGATGATGGTACGAGGTATCTTATGAAAACAGTAGAATTTAAAGATAAAACATTGCATTTTGTATCCACCGCTCATGTATCCAAGCAATCCGTCCTTGATGTACAAGAATCAATTGCTTCCGTTCAGCCACAGGCTGTTTGTATCGAATTGGATGATAACCGGGCTCGTAACCTTATGGAATCTGATAAATATAAAGAAGTTGATATTAAGCAGATTATTAAAACCAAACGAGTTGGTGCTTTTATTGCCACCTTGGTCCTTTCTTCCTATCAGAAAAAACTCGCAGATGACCTTAATACATCTGTAGGTCAAGAAATGAAGCAAGCAATTGAAAGCGCTAAAACGTTTAACGCTTCGATTCATTATATTGATCGTGATGTCCAAGTAACCTTTAAACGCATTTGGGGAAATCTCACTTGCTTTAAAAAAATATCCTTGCTTTCCACGCTCATTTTAAGTGTCTTCGAAGATGATTCGGTTTCAGAAGTTGATGTTGAGAATTTAAAAGAGAGTGATTTATTGTTTGAGTCTGTTCGTGAAATGGATGAAAAACTTCCAGCAATTTCTAAAAGTCTTCTCCATGAGCGAAATGCTTTTATGGCCGAAAAAATTAAAGCATTACCTGAAAAAGAAATTGTGATTGTTGTAGGGGCTGCTCATACTGAAGGTATCATTGAGGTACTGGATCAAGACCATTCGCTTTATGAACTAAATCAAATCCCCGCAAAGAAAAAATTGAATTTATCAGGTTGGATCGTACCGGGAATAATTATTTTATTACTGGTTGCGCTCACGCTTAAAAATCCACACATGGCTCTTAACGATCTTTTGGTGTGGTTTGCATTAAGCGGTGGCCTTGCAACCCTTGGTGCAATCATTTGCCTAGCACACCCGCTTACAATTCTCACAACAGCCCTTACCGCATGGATTGGGACACTCTCCCCCGTTTTAGGCGTCGGTATGTTTGCAGGTCTTATGGAAGCATATCAACGTCCACCAACATTCGAAGATTTTGATGCCTTATCCACGCATGCAACCCAACCGAAAATGTGGTTTAAGAACAAAGTTTTACGTATTTTACTAATTTTTGTAATTACATCACTCTTTAGTTCAATCGGCACATTTATTGCCGGTGGAAATATTATTGGTTCACTATTCAAATAAAAAGAGTTCAGTACTTTAGTGCTGAACTCTTTTTATCTTTTATCAAATCTCAACCGCACCACTTTCACTTTTATTAAAGTCTATCTCATAGGCCGTTTTGAAGTCAAATATTTTTCGCGGCATTGAGTTAATTTTGAAGCAAATATCATCAAGATATTGTTGCGCTATATCATACATTGATTTTCCTTTTGGTATAAACCTTCTAACGATTGCATTCGCTCGTTCATTGGTTCCACGTTGAAAAGAACAGTATGGATCACACTTATATAGTTTCACACCCAACCGCTTGGCTGTAATTCCTAATGTTTTAAATTCAAGTCCATTATCTACTGTTATCGATTTCGTGGTTATATTATTCTCTTCAATAAATTTTCGAATTAAGTTTGATGTGTAATAGTCATATCGATATTCTGCTTTAATAAGCCAGGTCATTCTTGAGCAGCGGTCTACAATGGATATAATCGCTGCAGATTCATGTTTCTTACCGATTATAGAGTCGATTTCGAGATGGCCAATCTCGTTACGTTCCTCAATGTATTTAGGTCTAAGGCTAATGGAAGTACCGTTTTCTCTTCAAGTTCCATCTCAAGTGATTCATCATTCCACTAATTCTCTTTTACGTTTTCGACGTTTATAGCACATTCTATTTGGTTTATATCAAGTTTACCTTGATTAATCCAGTTATAGACTTGCTGCGATGAAACACACGGTTTATATGGATGATATCGTTTATAGTTACTCAAGCATACTTCTACAATGAACTTTAGGATCATAGTGAGAATGCAGATATTCGATTAAGTGGGAATATTTTCTCGAATATCAATCGTTCGTTTCTTATAGACATTATTTTATATCTAGAAATCGTAGAATGAGATATATTGAGTTTACGTGCTGCCTTGCGCATAGAGTAGCCGATGCTTAATAGAATATCAATTTGGTCTTTCATTTTTATCTAATTGTTTATACTTCATATGGGAGCTCCTTTAGTGAACCGCACGAATCTTGGACAAAGATGAGGAGGTGCGGTTTTATAACTAAGCTAACACGAAAACAAAAATTGAAATATATGAAAACGAAAGTTAGGACAATCAGTATGTTCATTAGTAAATGAGTATGGTATTAATAAATCAAGTATTAAATATTTGGTAAGACTTATCGATCAACATGGACCCAATGTTCTAAGACGAAACAAAAATCACTTTTATTCTCATGAATTTAAGTCAGAAGTAATAAATCGGATATTAATGGATGGAGAAAGTACAATAGCTATCGCCATCGAACTTGGATTAAGTTCTGATGGATTGATTTACAATTGGATTAAAAATTATAAAGAAAACGGCTATAATGTCATAGAACGGAAACGAGGTAAACCATCTATGACAAAACCAACTAAACTGTTAACAGTTAATGATGAACTAAAGGCATTGAAGAAAAACAAGTATTTGGAAGCGGAGAATGAATATTTAAAAATTGAATGCCGTAGTGAAACAAGGGTGGAGCGCGAAAGAAGAAACCAAAGTAGTTTCCTTACTACGACAAAATATCCCTTAGAGATTCTTTTAAAATATCCGGACTCGCTCGATCTACTTACTACTTCTACGTTTCAAAATTGATTTTGATACCAAAACGACGAACTCATGCAAGAGATTATAGAAATCTATTATGATCACAAGGACGATATGGTTATCGTAGAATTACTTTAGAACTAAATAATCGAGGAATTCGTGTAAATCACAAGAAAGTCTTGAGACTTATGAATAAAATGGGATTACATTCAATCATAAGAAAGAAACGTAAGTATTCTTCATATAAAGGGACAGTGGGAACCATTGTTGAGAATCGAGTTCAAAGAGATTTTGAAGCTGATAAACCCAATCAAAATGGTTTACGGATATCACTGAGTTTAATGTGCAAGGAAGAAAATCTATCTTTCACCAATACTTGATGCATATGGTAGATACATTGTATCTTACAACATATCTACAAGTCTAATTTGGATCAAACTAGAGACGTGCTTCACAAGGCATTTTCTTGTAACGATACGCAAGGAACAATTATTCATTCGGATAGAGGATGGCAATACCAACATCAATTTTATGTGAAAGAATTAGAAGCACATTCGATGATTAGAAGTATGTCAAGAAAGGAAATAGTATTGATAACGGACTCATGGAGGGCTTTTTTGGGCTACTAAAATCAGAAATGTATTATGACCAAGAACATAAGTATAAAAAGGTAGAAGAATTAGTTGATGCAATTGATGAATATATCGACTCTTATAATAACAAGAGAATTAAGAGCAAACTAAAAGGACTGACCCCTGTTCAATACAGGAATCAATCCTTAAATTTAAAAGATAATTAGCTTGTCCAAAATTTGGGGTTCAGTTCATAGTCGGGTGGGCTCCTTTTATTATACAAAAACAACCGCACCTTGGGTGGTGCGGTTGAGATTTGAATTTAGGATCCGTCAAATATTGTATAATTAGAACAGAAATGACTATAACAGCAAATGACTGACAACCTAGCATATACCTCGAAATCAAGATTGAAAAAACTTTAAAAAATGGTATTTTCGTAATAATTAAATTCACAGGACCTAGAGAGACTAATATTACTAGAGATATAATCAAGATAAATGAAGGCATTTTTTCGTTTTTGTAAACAAGTGGACCCAATGTTGTTCCAAATAGAAACACTGGAATTCTTGAGAGTAGAATTTCATAATATCTGTATGCATCTGAATTCAAATAGAGAAAAAATGCGAGTCCAATCGTGTAGAGAATAATTGAAAAATAAATTATATTTTGCCTTCCAGAATTAATTTGTTTATAAATCAGAGGATAAATTAAATAACAGATAGATATTATTAGCAAAAACCAAAATGAACTTACATTTCTATTCATAAATAGAATTTGCTTTAAAAATAAATCTAGAGTGTAGTTTCCAGTCGCTAACATCAAGAAAAAAAAGGGATCGCTACAAAAATATAAATCTTACAGAGGCGACTAAATCGTCGTTTGTAGAACGCTTGTAACGATTGATTAGGATTTTTTTTCATAGAATAATATAAGGAAACCCCTGACAAAATCAAAAATAAATCAACACCCATATTACCTCTCTTAATGATATTAATTATCGTCCAATTATAGCTAATCTGCTTTGGAAATGACTCCCAAATGTGAAAAACAATTATCCAAATTATAGTAAATCCGTATAACTGATCTCTATACTCACTAAACATACCCCATGTTAATGAGTTTTTTTGATTACTCATTGATTTGTTTCCCTCTCATCTATTGTTAACGATTCTAGAAGTCTAGAATATGCTTCTCGAATTTCTATCTTAGGACTCCAACCTATTTTTTTTATCTTGTCACTGTTAAGTTGCATTTTATTAATTGGCGCATACATTGTGCTCTCGTCAAGATCGAAAACAACTTTTTGATTACTACCATATTCATCAATTAACCATTGTGCAACGTCTTTTATACGCATTGAATCAGAATCTCCTGAAGCATTATATATTTCTCCAGAATCGCCATCCGCTAGCAATACTAGAATTGCTTTTAACGCATCGGTCAAGTAGCAAAAATTAACAACCGTTTCTCCTGTGCTTTTTAACACGATATCATCATTTTTGATGATACAATCACAAAAATATTTGAAGACTCTGTTTTCATTTTTTGTTATTCCCGCACCAAAAGTTTGAGCTAACCGTAAAGAGGTTACATTTACATTATACTCTTGGCTATAAGAATAAGCTAAAAGTTCAGTTAGGCGTTTCGATTCTGGGTATGAGCTTCTTAATGAGGTTAATGGAATTAATCCAAGATTATCCTCTTCCACATTATCACATTCGATTGTTCCATAACTTTCCATAGATGACACATTCACCATGCTCTTTACATTATTTACTCTAGCCAAATTTAATACATTCATTGTCCCAAGCACTATCGACTCAATAGTTTCGACAGGATTATTGACAAAAAAACTAGATTTAGTTGGTGCCGCCGTATGAACAATATAGTCAATTCCCAATTCAGAAATATTAATATTTTCAATGGATTTTTCGATATAACGTACCGATTCGTAGCCTGGATAAGTTGATAATTGTTCTCTTGATCTGTCTCTATCACGAACAAGAAGTACAATTTTAATGTTCGAATTATAAATCCTATTTCTGAGCAGAAACAATTTAGCCATAATGCTTCCAATCAAACCTGTTCCACCAGTTATTAAAAAAGTATTTGCGTCAAATTTTTCCCATTTCACTTCCTCAGATTCAATAATTTCAACTAAATCCTCATACTCTACTCGATTCATAATTCATCCCCTATCTAAGTATAAAAAAAGAACTACTCAACATTACTATTATATCTAAGAGCAACTACCCATTCAACCTAATCAAGAGTATTTTGAATATTTATTCAAAAAAAAATCAACTGTCCAAAATATAAACAGTTGATTAAATTTCATGTTTCTAAACTATACTAGTTGATTTTTTGATTCGCCTTTTTCGATAAATTCTTGAAGGTTTTCATATGAATATTCAACCATGTTACTTACGGCTTCATCTGTGTATGAACCAACATGTGGTGTTACAAGTACACGTGGATAAAGATTATTCAAACGTGTTTGTAATTCATCAAATGCTTCTCCAGATAAATCTTTATTGAAGTATTTTGTTTCATTCGCAAGAACATCCGCTGCAAATCCTTGGATTTTACCAGATTCAACTGCATCAAGAATATCATTAATGTTTTGAAGTTCTCCACGTGAAGTATTCATAACAATAACGCCATCTTTCATTTGAGCAATTTTCTCTGCATTCAAGAATTCATCATTTGAACCTTTAAAGTAAGGCATATGCATTGAGATGATGTCAGACTCTTTTAATAGTGTTTCAAGATCTACTTGAGTACATGTATCGCCAAGGTAGTCTTTTTCAACAACATCGTACCCGATAACATTCGCACCAACGCCTTTGAAGATTGTAGCTGCGGTAAATCCGATTTTACCTAAACCAATAATCCCAACCGTTGATTTACGAATTTCTTTACTAAACATAAAGTCATCAATTTTAAAGTTTCCATTATGAGTGTTGTTTGCTGTGTACTGAGTATGACGTGCAAGTGTTAATGAAAGTGTTAATGCTAATTCAGCAATCGCATTTGGTGAATAAAATGGTACATATGCAACTTTCAAGCCAAATTCTTTAGCGGCTTCTAAATCAATATGGTTATATCCTACTGTACGTGTTAACACATACTTAACGCCATAATTTTTATAAATTTCTAAATTTTGGCGATTTCCTGGGCAATTACCGCGAAGCATTACTGCTTCACAACCTTCTGCCATATGAACTGTTTCGTCATTTAGCATTTTTTCTGTTAAGACTAAGTCAAAATTAAATTTTTCATTTAATTCCACAAAGAATTGTTTTTCTACTGGTCGAACACCGTAGCATAATAGTTTCATTTTAAATCTCCTTTTTGATTCTTAGATAATTCCTACGCCATGTAATGCTGTAAGAATTACTAACCATAAAATGATTGCAACAATCGATAATACTGTAGCAACAAGTGATGCGTTTGACGAGAATAATGCTTCTTTATCAAAGTTAATTGCATAACTTACTGCAACGGTTGCAGGTGGAGTTGCCAACATGATAATAACACCAGTGATTGCAACATAGTCTAATGGTAAGAAACCAATTTGCTTGAAGATGATCATAATCACAAGCATAATTGCAGGAACAATTACCAATTTACCAATTGAGTAAATCCATACGTTAGCGTCTTTAGTTGCATCTTTAAGTGAGATTTTTGCTAAAGTCATACCGATTGCTAACCATGCAAGTGGTGATGATAATGATGATAAGTAACCAACAGCATTCATAAACCATGGAAGTGTAGCATCTAAACGTAAGAATGCAACGGTCTTCGCAGTTTCACCAGCGCCTACTGTAACTTGTGGTAAGCTTGCTTGGAACATCCAAATTAAGAATCCTAAGAATGTTGCAATAATGATTGGATTAAGAACAATTTGTTTTAAGTTTTTCTTCTCGAATTTTAGACCTGAGAATAAGATGTAGCCATATGAGTATAAGAATACACGGTATGCTACGTTAAATAAGTTTGCGTAAAGTGCGCCTTCATTTCCTAAGAAAGCTGAAATAATAGGAATACCGAAGAATGTTGTCGATCCGAAAATTGTAAGTCCACGCATTGCATCAAGTTTATCACCTTTATATTTAGCTGTATAAGCTAATGTGATAAGAATTAAAAGTACATATGCAACAAAACCAAAGATGAATGAGTTTAAACCAACAGTAAAGGTTTCAGGTTTAATATCTGTCATAAATGCTTTAAATGCTAATGCTGGTAACGCAACATTAAGCAATACTGCAGTTAATGCTTTTGATGCATCATCTGTAACTTTATTTGTTTTCTTTAGGTAGTAACCTAAAAGGATAATTGATATTGTTGAGAATATCGCACCTAGAAATGCCTGATCAGACAGGACTTGTTTTATAATATCCATTAATTTCTCCTCCGTTAATTGATATTTCAAAAAGCACATTTGCTTCCTTAGCGCTTCTTGGTATAAACATAATACTCCCATAACGTTGCCTTATGGTGTGATAACGAAAAGTATTATAGACTTTTTGCGTCAATTATCACATATTTAAACCATATTTACCTAACTATGTGAATTATATGCTGTTTTTTAACAAATTAATCGTGGTTCTAATAAATATAAGACAATATTAATCAAATATGATCAGATGGATAAACTCAAAATGAAATATGAAAGATCTATTTTTAATCGCCTTAATCTACTATTCATCAAAAATCGACATAAATTTTAGTTATGGCGAGTATTTCATATCAAATAACAAAACATCCCCAATTTCTCAGAGATGTTTTGTTATTTTTAAGATAAGACCTGTCCTTCTTCTCTTTTCTTATTCAAATTGTATAGTGCTTCAAAAATAAAATAATCTTCATAGTTCGTGATTTTGATATTTGAACTATTCCCTAAAACAAATGACATCGCATGATTATATTTATACATCATGCTGCATGAATCGATATTATTTGTAATGCCCAGATCCATTTCTTTGAGATGTGTATTATAGATATCTTTCATAAAAAATGTCTGAGGTGCTCTTGCATAAAATAAATCTTCTCTCTTTAAGACTTCCATGATTTTGGCTTTATCTTCACTCTTAAATACTGTTTCGGTAGCTGGAGCAACGGTTACTGCAGCTCCATGAGTTCTTGTGGTAACTATATTTTCTAGTATAAGATTTTCTGATATTATAGGGCGAACACCATCATGGATTAGCACGACAGTATTTTCGCAAGTTCTATCGTCCTTATATACAGCATCGAGTCCGTTAAATATTGAGAGCTGGCCAGTCTCTCCTCCCTCTACAATCCACTGAACCTTGTCTAGAGAATATTCAGCTACAAGTTCTTTCATGTAATCTATGTATTCTGCAAGGATAGTAACTACAATCCCATCAATCGCAGAGCAATTGTTGAATTTTTCTAATGTATGAACAATTATTGGCTTATCATCAATATTTAAAAACTGCTTAGGTTTTTCAGTATTTCCCATTCTACTACCGGTTCCACCAGCAAATATAAGTGCTATATTCTGCATTATTTCCTCCTATATTATTTGTATAATTAATTAACCCTCTAAATTAACGCCTCTTTTTTCAGATAGATAATCGATTATTATCAATCGATATAAAGCAGTAAAGTTAGATATCTAAATGTAAATTAAAATATTCAGAAGTTTATTCAAAAATAACATATAAATAAACTGACATAATTGTAAGAGAATCATCCTTGAGTTTCCTTACGAAATCTTTAAATCCTAAAACTCAATTATTTATGAATACCCTCTCTTATTGTTTTTCTTAATATATACTCACCAATTGACTTTGTGGCTTCTCCAGATTCAAAGGACTGTAAATCTTTATGGTGTGAAACCAATTTCTGCTGATAATCCTCATCGTTAAAATCCGATATATTTTGAATTAACTTATCAAATGTGAGTGCTAATGAATATGGCCAGGAAGACGGATCCGTATAAAATTCTCTCTCTTTTTCTTGATATTCTGCAATATCTGTTGAGAGGAGAAAAACTGGTTTATAAGAAAGCGAAAAATCCCACATACATGATGAAAAGTCAGTAATAAGAACATCACTTGCCAAGAGTAATTCTTGCATATCTGGATAATTAGAGACGTCAATGATTCGAGGATCATTGACCTTAGATGTCTCATAATAGTGACTTCTATATAGGATAACCCATGACCCTTTCATTTTTGCTTCAAGTGTATCTAAAAGCAGGTCAAAGTTAAACCTCTCGAGTGCAAAATCAGTTACATTTCTAAATGTAGGTGCTATTAATACAACCTTTTTATTTGCGATATTGAGGTTGTTTTTGACCTGTTGAGCTAGCGATTCATTTCCGTTAACTAAGATATCATTTCTTGGCATTCCCTTTTCCATTATCTCCCCGAGATAATCAAAGGATTCATGTAGTGTTTGACTTGAGAATGCTTTACTACTTGATAAATATAAATCAACTCTACGATTTTTATCTCGAACATTTTTGGCATTGAAAGAACTTCCATCTTTTCGAGATGTCCCAACCTTTTTATAAGAACCGCCACCATGCCAAGTGTTTATTACAGTCTGACCCTTTCTTTTCGGTATTATTGACCAACTCTCGGAGTTTTCAACTACAATATTTGCAGTTAAAACGTAATAAATGTACTTCAAACTCTTATATCTAACTTTTTTAATAGGGGCATCAAAATGAAACTTTTCAGTACTCTCAAATGCCCATATTAAATCTAATTTATTAGAATAATCCTCTAAATATTCATAAATATACTTCTGATTACATCCATATTGCTTACCATTATAGGCATTGAAAATAATCCTGTTTTTTTGAATAGGAAAAACAAAAAAAATCTTTAAAGCATTACGAATGAGAACAATTAAATAATATTTCAAACAATCATCTCCTCTCTTTAATCTTTAATACAGTAATATTTATTTTTAAACTTGTGATATGGTTCTTCAGTATTAATATATGCAATATTATGTTTCGCAATTCTTTCTTGTACTGGTGGCAACGCCATGTAATCACCAAAGATTAAAGTCAAGTATCGATCATAACCCTTAATCACAGGTAAGCTAAGGTGTTCAAACGGAACTCTAACTACAGACTCAAAATCATCCTTAGGATGTAATGTTGTCATTCCTCGGATACTACCAATTAATTCAGTAACCTCATCCGAGTCTTCCCACCGATGCTTAGTCATTCGTCTTTCAGCACGTTTCCAAATATTGTATCGAGTCTTTTTCCAAGGAACTACTGCATAGATAAAACCCGTCACTATTAGAATAGCCTTTCCTTTGTTATCTGGAAGTCTCTGAGTATTAAACAAGGCAAATATAAAAGCATTATAAAGTTGAAGCAATCTTTTTACTTTACTTTTTGGTGCTCCATCTATCGGCATTATTTCAATACCAATAGAATGAATAACATCATCATTTATACTATGTTTATTTATGAATGTTGTTTGCGTATCTTTTATTCCAATTCCAGCATCATGATAATTAGATTTTAAATCTGATCTTACCAGTACATACTGCGAATTAATAGACTCTTGATTCCATATTTTTGATAATTTTTCATAATCATCACGTGGCATCATAAGATCTACATCATCATCCCACGGGATAAAGCCATGATGACGAATCGCACCAATCAGTGTTCCACCTAGTAGAGAATACTGCAAATTATGCTCAGTACAAAACGCATCAAAATATTCCAAAATTTCTAAATTCTTTTCTTGTAGTGCCTTTAATTCTGTTTCTTTAACATCGAGTAAATCAAAAATTTCCACAAACTTCAACCTCTTTTCGTTTCAACTTACAATCACAAACTTAATTAAATCTAAATTAACTGAAAACAACTTTTTTTATGGTTTTCAATATTAACTTTACGTCATATAAAACCGAGTATTTTTCTAAGTAGGTTAATGAATTGTTTAATTTTTGTGGTAACAATACCGTTTCGTAGTAATCGATACGATCTGAATTTTCTTCTAAAAATAACTCTTCATCTCTTAGTTCTATTGAACTAATATCCGTAATACCAGGTTTAATCGTGAATAGTTTTAGGTGCTCATCGCTATAATACGGAAGATATTTAGGCACCTCTGGTCGCGGACCTACAAATGACATTGTTCCAAATAACACATTAAATAATTGTGGCAGTTCATCAATTTTGTACTTTCTTAGAACGCGGCCTGGCTTCGTTACCCTTGGATCATTTCCTACAGTAACCAGTGGACCAATCTTATCCGCATCCGGTACCATTGTTTGAAACTTATAAATGTTGAATAATTTCAAGTTTTTCCCCATCCGCTGTTGTTTATAAATAATTCGATCTTTTGTAGATAATTTTATCCATATTGCAGCAATAATAAATATTGGTGATAATACTATGATTCCCAACAAACTAAAAAGTAAATCAAAAATTCTTTTTGTAAATCGTTTAAATAATGATATTTTACGCTCTGAACCAGTAACTAAATTTATTTTACTATCGATAACACTTTGGTAATTAGTCATTTAGAACCTCAATTAAATTTTCAACAACATATTCTACGTCTTCAAGAACCATCAAACTGTTTAATGGTAATGTGATTTCATTCTGATAGAAATTGTATGCAGCTGGATAGTCATCTATTTCAAAACCTAAATTTTTATAAGCAGTTAATAGAGGAAGTGGTTTATAGTGTACATTTGTTGAAATTCCTCGTTCCGCCAATTTAATAATTATGCTATTTCTTTCCTTTTCGTTTATACCATCTATACGAATAAAGTAAAGATGAGAACTAGAATCTTGATACTCGTTCAAATGATCAAGATGTAAGATATTCTTAAATTTTCGATCGATTTGTTCGTTGTATGAATTTACAAGATGATTTCTAACCTCAAGAATATCATCGTAACGTTCAAGCTGAGAAATTCCGATTGCTGCTTGAATATCAGTCATATTACATTTGTAATTCGGTGCGATAATATCGCATTCCCAAGAACCCGGTACATTCTTCGCAAGAGCATCTTTCGATTGCCCGTGTAAAATGAGAAGCATATATTCTTTATATAGTTCTTCATTAACAATAAAACTTTGATTTCTCCATGTTACAGCGCCGCCTTCTGCCGTGGTTAAATTTTTCACAGCATGAAAAGAGAAAGCTGTAAAGTCCGCAACTTCTCCTGACATTTTCCCTTTATATTTAGCGCCAAATGAATGAGCTGCGTCAGCCATAACAATTATTCTTCCAAATGATGATTGAAGATTATTGTTTGGTGTAAAGAGTTCTTTCTTTCTTTCAACAATTTCAAATATTTTATCATAATCACACATTATTCCAGCAATATCCACCGGAATAATCACTTTCGTTTTCTCTGTGATTGCTTCTTCCAATAACTTGTAATTCATTTCTGGTTTTCCTTCTTGAATATCAACAAGAACGATTTTAGCACCTACATGATGAATCACACTTGCGGATGCAGTATAAGTATAGGCACTCGTAATTACTTCATCTCCCGGCCCTACACCTAAAAGACGTAACGTCATTTCCATTGCCGCTGTCGCAGAATTCATTGTCACAACTTTATCAGTATTACAATATTCAGCTAATTGTGATTCAAATAGTTTAGTTTTAGGGCCTGTAGTAATCCAACCCGATCTCATCGCTTCAACCACAAGTTCTATTTCTTTTTCGGAAATATCAGGTGGTGAAAATGGAATGTTTCTAGTTTTCATTATTCTTCTCCTTATGAGTGTATGTCGGTACGACCTTATGTAAATTTAAGGATATTTCGCTATCCTCCATTAAAAGTAGCGACTCTAATGTTTCCAACGATTCATTTATTGTTTGTGAGTCAGTTATAATCGGATTTGCTACATAGATTAAATTATTCTCAGTTTTTTTAAGACCTTCTTCCGACATAAGTAATTCTTCATATAACTTTTCTCCCGGACGTAATCCAGTAAATTTAATCTCGATTTCTGTATAGGGTTGGAATCCACTCAACTTGATGACTTGTTCTGCGAGATTTAATATTTTTACTGGTTTACCCATATCTAAAACAAATATTTCTCCACCGTTTGCATAAGCAGCTGCTTGAAGTATAAGACTGACTGCTTCTGGAATTGTCATAAAGTAGCGAATAATATCCGGATGTGTTACGGTAACTGGTCCCCCTTGTTCAATCTGTTTTCTAAATAGAGGTACAACCGAGCCATTTGATCCCAAGACATTTCCAAAACGCACCGCAACATATTTAGTTTTAGAATTCGCGTCTTTACTCTGAAGCATCATTTCGTTAAAGCGTTTTGTCGCTCCCATAATATTTGTTGGGTTAACTGCTTTGTCAGTGGAAATGTTGACGAATAACTTTACGTTATTTTTATCTGATAAATCAATTAGATTCTTTGTTCCAAATATATTGTTTTTAATCGCTTCCTTTGGAACATACTCCATAAGTGGTACATGCTTGTGAGCAGCTGCATGAAAAACAACAGTTGGCTTTTCTTGTTCAAAAAGACATTCAAGTGCATCCAAATCACGTATTGATGTTATTACTGCTTTCACTTCTATCTTAGGAATATCTCCAGAACGCATGAGCATATTCAGTTCTTGTTGAATTTCATACAAACCATTTTCATTAATATCAAGTAGGATTAATGACTCGGGAGAGTATTTAATTAGCTGTCTAACAAGTTCTGACCCGATTGATCCCCCTGCTCCGGTTACTAAAATTCTTTGCCCATCTAATTGCTTAAAAATACCCATATCATCAATTACTATCTCAGGTCTATTGAGCAAGTCACTAATTTCTATTTTACGAAGACTGTTTTTTAGATTTTTGTTTTGAATCAACTTTTGTGCTGATTCTACTGTCTTTACGTCCACACCAATCTTTATTAGTTTATTTATTATTTCCTTTTGAGTATTTAAGGGTTGTGATGGCATCGCAACAAAAACACACTCGATGTCATATTTCTTCACAACTTTTTCAATATCATCATGATTTCCAAGAACAGGGACAGAATAGATGATACTATTTTTTAAACTTGGATTATCATCAATAAAACCAATTACTTTATATCCATATTCATTATTTCGGCTAATTTCATTTAAAATCATTTGACCCGCGCTACCAGCGCCATAAATCAAGATTGAGTGGAGTTTTTTTCCTTTTACCGCTACCCGTTCTTTCTTGTCATAATAGTAACGAACAACAAAACGAACTGAAAGCTGTAAGAGTGTATTAAGCCCAGTAATGATAATCATTGCTCGAGCACCAATCAGCTCATTGTTTCGAATAATTATTATCACCCAACAGGATAAAAATGCCATAATATTTGCGAGTCCGATTCGAATCGTTTCATGGACCGATATTTTTCTCCAAACCATCTTATCCAATGAAAACATTTTGTAGAAGATGAGATACACAACAAGGATTAACCCAACTTCAAAGATCCCAACTCGTTGATATAATAAATCCATTGCATAATGTGAATTATTAAGTATCGATAATCCACAAACAATTGAAAAAATTAAAACCAAAATATCAAAAACCACCATGACAACTTTATTCTTTTTCATTAATTTCCCCAAACCTTCCCCTAATAGTGCTTTTAAGTGTATATACAACGAAAATATTATATCACATAATATCAATAAATATCGGTTAATCAATGTGACATTCCCGTACACAATCTTCACAACAATCACAAATAAATGCTTTTTCTAAGCCTGTTTACTCATTCAATCAAAAATAAAATGAGCTCCGATTGTATTCGAAGCTCATTTCCATGTTTATTAACTCTATTATTTTTTTTCGAATTCACTTATCAATGAAAGTTTTGAGTCGAATGCAGCAGTAAGTGTCTCAATGATAGTATCAAGATCATCGCCATTGTAATGGTCATTAAGACAGACCATCTTGTACTTCGTATCTTTGATTGCTTGAGCGCCTTTTTCAGCTTCTTCAAGGCTGTCAATGAGGAAACGATCACCAATTTTATGGCTTCTTGGCATGAAATTCCCCTCACACATCTGCCATTCTTTAATGACCCATTGGTTTACATCATATTTATAATCTCGAATTTGGTGTAGACATGTTTGATGTAATACATCATATTCTTTTTCCCAAATTGTTTCAAAAGTTGATTTTAAAAACGAAGTGGGGAGATGTTGTTGGTAAAGTCCTGGGAACCGTGACCAAGGTGTAAAGATGAGATTTAAAGCATTCAACACACCATTTCGGTAATTATACCACTTCCATGGATTCTTTTTAATCACTTGTCTTTTACTAAAGTTTTGATTAATGACACCAATATCATTAATCATAATATTCGAGATTGTATCATACCGCGCAGGAACAATAGGATTAATTACTGCAGTATCACAAGGGAGACCCTCTTTAAAAAAATCTTCCGGTTTCATTGGCTTGTTAATAAAGGTATCATCATTAAAATAAACGAAATGCTCACTTAGTCCCTCGATTCGATGCAAATTTAATTCAATTACATGTGATGAGAACGTTGGTAAATATTCTTTTGGAATATAGTCTTCATGTCGAATAATTTTTAACTTGGGATGTTCTGTGTTTAAAAAATCCGGAATATGTCCATAAGTAACGAAGTAAATCTTATTAACCCAAGGGGTGTATGCTTCAATAGCTCTAAACCAGTACTTAAATATACCCCAATCACGATAATCGTTCACAACTGGATCTATATTATTGTCTTCTAACTTCATACGATCCCTAAGCCAATTTTCGTCACTACCATCTACCCACGGAACTACAAAATCAATTTTTATGTTATTCATCCAGGAATTCCTCCTTACTTTTGAACTTTTTTCTTAATTCTTTACTCATATAGTTCCATCCAAATGACATTTCCATCATAGTCTATATATTCTCGCGAATATTTTGTTGTTCCAATCGCGATACCATTTGAATCAAAAGGAGTGATAGACGAATAAAATTTATCGGTAAGAATAGAACCATTTTGGTCAACTATGGAAAAATAATTTGAAAACGGTGTTTGAATCATGTAGTAAGAGCGATCATTGAAAATTAAGTCCTTATAGGAAGCACCACGCCAAACTGTATTTTTATTGTATGCATCCAACTCTTTATTCTCTATTACCTTGTGTTTATGAATGATAGTCATCGGAAAATGTTTGAACTCTCTCTCTAAATCTTGAGAGAACTTATTCTCTATTTCTGTCCTAACCAATTCAGAATCAATGACCAATGGGTTCCCTATTTTTCGATAGAGCTTACTCGTAAAAGTCCGTTCCCCAATCGTTTCTTCAACAAAAGGACCATAAATTTTAAATCTGCTTTTCGCAGTTGGCAATTCCACGATTTGTCCTTTTTCATTCACAATACCGTAGGTTAGATAATCTTCGCCTTTTTTCACTTTTTTGCTATCTGGAAATTTTACGGATAAGTGAGCAAGATTTGGGTCATAAAGTGCTTCTTGAGTATAAACAGTACGCATTTTATGTTTTTGATAATCTTTAACTTTAACTTTTACTAATTCACTATTTTGAACCTCAAAAGCATACATGTTATTAAAACTTGCATAGTTTTTTTGGAAAATAGTTTCAAAATTTAATCGAGTTGATGAGTATTCATAGCCAGTGCGTTTTACCTGTTTCGTTAACTCATTATAGAACTGAATTCCACTAAATCCTAGAATTGCAACGAAGGCTAACTTATATAGCTTTTTATCCTTATAGAGGCCTAAAATCATAGGTATAACAACCACTGTTCCATAATAACCAAAAACAGTCACTCGAGTTCCAAGTACTTTTGAAAATGGCAAATAGAAATATAACAACATATTTAGAATAACAAAATCAATTAAACTTTTTTGTTTTTCGTAACTTTCGATTAGCTTATTGTAATGAAGCATCGTTACTGCAAAAATTGAAAATCTCAATAAAAAAGGAACACTTAAGATTTTTATATTTTCTGCATCAGAATAAAGAAGAAATTTTGATAAAATAGGAACATTTTCAAAAATAGAAAAGAAAGCTGGCGTATATACTAAACGTGTTAATGGAAACAATATAAATATTATAGTGAAAATTTTAAAATTCCATTTAATTTTTGTCGCTATGTAAATAATTGGAACTATTAACGCAGTTCCATGTATGAAGAACAATAGAGCTGTTGTTAATCCTTTAATTTTCCAATCGAAATTACGATCTCGATTAAAGTAGACATACATTGCTCCAACAATAACGATAACTTGTCGTAACGCACCCAAATTCCAATATAAGAAAAATGTTGAGAAATAAAGTAACGTTGCCATTTCAAAATAATCAGAACTGTCTTTAATCCAAAGTAACGCTACAAGAAGAATTCCTGTACAAAGTAGTCCTGAGAAGACATGATAATTCATACCGACTGCACGACCTGCCAACATCAATACTTTAAACAAAGTCTCAATTTTTGGTAAACTTGCAAACGATTCATTGATCCGATGAGGATCAATGGACTCATAAATTGTCTGATATGAAAAATAATCTGCACCCACACCAAATCTTAAAAAGATAATTAAGACAAACGGTAGTGCAGCAACTATAAATTTTTTCTTTGAGTCCAAGTGTTTCCCAAAGTATAAAAATGCACATAAGTAAATAAAACTAAAATAATACACAATAAGCTCCTCACATTCATTAAACTGCTAGATTAATATTCATCAATGATTAAGAATAAAACTAATATTCTCGTTAAATACCAATAATATAATACCATATTATTAAAGGCAATACTTTTATTGTATCTTTGAATTAAACAATCCAGTTCTATGCCCATTAGCATGTGAGGCTAAATCTTACAGTCCTTTTTGATATGCGGCTTCGATTAAATCATACTCATCCGTAATGGCTTCTAAGATCCCATACGTATCAACAACGCTTACGCCGTGTTTTTCAAAAAAATTCATGATTGCGGAAAAATGTTTGTATTCATCGCTTTGTGGATAAAAAAGACGATCAAGGTTTAACGTATAAGTCTCTTTACGATCTGTTGTAAGAAGCAGATAGAATGCTTCTCTTCCGACAACAGTTTGTCTTCTTCGATAATTTAATCCTTCGTGCGTGCCGGGATCATACCCTTCATTATTAAAATAGATTTTGATCGAATCAATTGAATCATATGGAATTTGTTTCGTTTTACGTTTGCCCATAAAACTTAGGAATGAAGCAGTTAATTTCAGTTTTGTACCTACATATACCTCAATGCCCTGATTCCAAACGGTAAAGTAATTGTAGTAGTCTTTGAAATTTCGAAAACCAATCAAACTCACCATCCCATAACAATACCCAAACGTCAATAAAACAACAAGCAGATGTGGCTTGATTGCATAGGCCACAAAGCATACAAGTGTCGTCAAAAGAACAAATATTACGAAAAAGACTTTCGATCTATTTTGACCAAAACTAAAGGGGATTGGAAACGTTTCTTTTCCCTTCACCAATTCATCTAAGGGAATCCCAAGTATTTCACTAAGGCGGACTAAATTATCAATAGACGGAAGACTTTCGCCTCGTTCCCATTTGGAAATTGATTGCCGTGAAATGTTTAATTTTTCTGCTAACATATCTTGACTCATCTTTTGTTCTGTCCGGTAGAATTTAATTTGTTGGTTTATTATCATAATCACCACTCCTTCTATCCAAATGCTAGCACAGTACCGTTTTTTAGCCTAGAACCTTTTAGTTGCGACATAGAAAAAACTACTTAGGAGTAGCTTTCTCTTAAATTATAGTGTTTGACATAAAAATATAACGCAATGCCATTGAGAATAAACTCCACGAGACAACAGCCCATGATAATCGTAAACATTGTTGGTGCTATATCCATTATCGTACCGAAATCATCATGATTCACTAAGCGGACGATAGAATAATATTCACTCAACAAAAACAAGATTGGAAAGATAAACGATAAAGAATAGTAAAGTTACCAATGTTTCATGCGTCCCGTTAAACTCCTAAAGAGATTCAACAACACAATCAAAACAGAACAGATACTTGTAATTACCCATAGATATTCCATTTGCATTCCCTCCACTCGATTAACTCCATTCTACCATGTATGTAAAAGTAAAAACAAACAGAATCAATCTGTTTGTTTTTACTCATTATTGTTTATTTACGACGTTTCTTATAACCTTTGAACACAAAGAGACTCCCTATTCCAATCGCGAGATAAGGTGTCTTTAACGATGCAATTCCAGTATTAGGAAGGGTCGTATTGGGTTTCTCGGATTCTTTGGGTGTATCTTTCGGTGTTTCCTTAGGCTCTTCTTCGTAAGGTTTATAAGGATTGTCTTCTGGGGTTAAAATCCCAGTATGAACCGCAACTTTTAAGGGTTCGATGGCTGGATGACCATTGATTGCCACTGCAAATGAATTCCATGCCGTAAGGCTTGGTGAATCTTCCAAGATGCGAGCTACCACATCAGGATTGGTAATTTGTGATTGGAATGTAAATTCGAAATCTTGAAGTTCAGAAAGGTGTTGTTGATCTTTTAATTCAATCTTAAAACTTTGAACTGTGCTCCAGTCTGTGATATCTGATGCCAACATCCAGTTTGGTTCCTCTGTGTTTTGATCTACAATCACATCAAATCCTTCCGTTGTAAGGACATCATTTAAATCCTGACGACTTGGATTCGATGTCGTACTATAGAACACATTAAACAACGATTCATCGACGCCAATCGGTCCACTTAGACTTACATCAAATTCACTGTTACGCTGCGTAAAGTCTGTGATTCCGCGATCACCAATATTTGGCAAAATATCCATGAGTACAAATTGATCAATCACTTTTCCGGTACGGTTTTTAAGTTGAATTTTGTAATCAATTTTATCGTTTAATTCAACATGGGCACGGGTATCGTAAAGTGCATCGTGTTCATTTTTGACCCACTTTTTGATTTCCAGTTGATAATCTGAAATCATTTGATAATGATTTTGGCTTTGAAGCATTTGCTTTGATTCAAAAACGGATTGCGTTGTATGACGATCGTAATCAACCATCAATGTATCTTGAATTGTAGGATTGGAGACCGCAAGGGTTTCAAAGGTCTCATTTGCTTCAAGTAATGTAAATATTTTAAAATTAAGATCTTGCAGATCGCCTGCGATATCCACATCAAAAATTTGACTGGTGGATTCATAAGGTGCAAGTTGTTTTAGATTCCACGTAATGTGGTAAACATCATGGTTCCCACGACGTTGCGCAAGTCGCTCAATCGATTGAATGTTTCCTTGTGGATTGAGATCTTTAAACTGCACACTCTTCGGAACATAAATAATTGAATGAACGTTATCCTTTACTGCACCAACAGATGATGGCTCATTTACTATTTGAACCTTGAGTTTATTCGATCCCTTATAAATTTGACCTTTATATTGATCTAGTAATTCAATACTGTTGGTTACTGTTGGATGATATGCTTCATGATTTTCAGTGACATTTGCCCAACGCGGAGCAGCAAGGAAGTGAAATCCTTCGAACCACGCATTGACACGCCCATCTGGGAAGGTAATGGTGTAATCATTTTCGGCATTGTCTTTAAAATCATAAAGTTCACGAACTAAAGCCGTACTGCTTCCATAACGAAATGCCGTTTCAATATCCATCTCATTTTTTAATTCCGTAATGTTTTCCTTCGCATCTTCACGCCATGTGTCTTTGATGGCAAATGTATAAGTAGGCATACGAGAAAGTCCATTGTTTTCTTGTGGAAGGGGTTCATCAATCATCATTCCTGGAACAGTGGTCTCAAAATCGTATTGAATATGCGCAATCTGAGTTGTTTCAGGTAAATTCTTTTGTTTTAAGATTTCTTCGCGGGTAATAATTTGATCATGGCTTAGATCTTTAAATGTTGCGATGATTTGTTTTTGATCATCATAGACATGAGCATGAAGGATTGGTTGTTCATGCAGTGGTGTGGCATCCCCATAGTCCGTTGTTGGTCGATAATCAAAGCGTCCGGGCGCTAAATGATTCTAAGCGTAAATGTTTATTAATATAGTAGTTCCACTTGTACTCAACATAACGATCGTCTGCCCCATGTTCCAAAGCTGTCATTTGATGGGGCGTAGGTTAATGTTGCCCAAGGGTATACAGTTGGGCGCTTATTCAGTGCTTCAAAATCCGTTGAGTGTTTACCAAATGGATCAATCGGGCTAAAGTGTCCGGGAACATACCAATTCCCATCTACCTCAGGTGTTTCACTTTCAGATGGATATAATGTGGTTTCCGCATACCCTTGATCGTCCAGGGTCACATCATCCACATTTATAAATTCAAGTCGTGACGTCACACCGACACCTGACACTGGTTCATCTAACGATCCCGGTTTCTCTTGATAATTTACCTTTAGATTTTCATAAAATAATGTTGTTTCGTTTTGATCTTGTTCTTGGTATGAAGGTGCATCAAAATACCACGTTAACGTACGTGTATCCAGATCGACTAAATCTGGAGAGGGTCCTTCAATCATGCCTTTGTATTCTAAAGATTCATGATACGTTTCTTGAATCTTAATTTGCGTTCCCGCTTTGATATAAAGTTGTCCTTGTGGTTGACGATCAATTTGTGCTTTGGTAACCCACACACTTTCCATGCCTGGGCTAAGTCCTAAAGAACCCTGATACTTCTGATTCTTTAATCCTTCATATGCTTTCGTTATCTTTAAAGGACTGCTCGCTTGCACTTGTGTCTTTAAATTAAGGGTTGGGTTGGTCCGTTGATCCGTTGAGACCTTAATCTCAAACGATACATTTTCCGTCGTTTTGGTTGTACCATTGGGTACGCTAAAAATTAAGGGAACTTCAAGGTATGTACCTGATTCAAAGACTTCTCGTGTTATTTCAAGTCCAGTGTTGGTAGCACTGACGTGATATAAATCACCCAACGCATTCTTAATAGAGGTTATGTCCATTTCCACAAAATCTTGCATGAATACCTCAATTTTTAGATTTGTAAATGTTGTGTGAGCTCCTGTTGCCTTAAGTTTCAATTCAATACTGTTTTTTTCACCACTATTGAACGTGTCATAGGTCATGCTTGCATGACTTTCAAGGTTAAACGCCTCAAAATTAGCGCTTAACGGAACTATGGATAGAAGTAATAAAAAGCTGGATAATGCAATCATCAATTTCTTTTTCATCATCACACTCCTTTGTTTCATCATTATATAAGGTGTCATGAAAACGAGACATTCTAGATTTACAATCGCATTGTATTTTTTGGATTTTAGCCTCCCAAACAGAGTTATAAGACGCTGTATTCTCAACCTTACTTAGGTTGTAAATTATGATTTTCATGCATATTAAGGGTTTGGTGGCATGTGTATAATGCTTCTAAAATCATCACATATTGATTTTGCGTTGGGTAATCATCCACCAAGATGATTTGGGGGTATTCTGATCGCACAGCATTTCCAACAATGATATCGTAAGCATCATGTTGGATTTCGCAAGCACTACAACATGTCACAATAAAATCTGTTGTATTTAATTGAAATCTTCCAAACAAATCACTTTGAAGATACCTTGCATGATGTTCACCCAAATCTGAGAAAAATAGAATTGATATTTTTCTGGGGATGAGTTCAAGCATCTCTGGACAATTCATAATGGTCCAATACAATAGATCATTTAAATATAGTTTGGGATCAAGTTGAACCACCGGTTCCACAGATTCGATCGCACCTAAAAAATGACTTTTGAGCCAGGGTCTTTCCTTATCAAGCCCATTCATAAATTCTGCAATCCGATCGATAAACAACGATGTTTTAAACGGGTAAAGCATATAATTATTGAGCAATGTTTGATGCGTCGTTGTAATAAACGCTTGGGTTGATGGTGATAAATTCTTCTGTGTCGCTTCCATAACATGGTTCAGAATTTTCTGTGTATATGGCTCTATAATGCTTGGATTTAATACTGGTGTATGATAATACATCACTTCTGAGAGACTTTGAATACAGATATGCGCATCAAATTCTCGATAGTCTTTAAAGATGGGTTCAAAACATGCATCTTGGATGGATGTTTTTTCCATTAGACAGAGATTACTGTGATAACCTTGACGTTCTCTTAACTCTGATACCGCAAATAAGGTCACACTAAAAACAAGGGTTAATCGATCGTAGTAAATACCTCTTGCCTGAAAGATGTGTTGAATCATGGCCGTACAGGCTTCCGTATTCATTTTTAAGATTGAGTCAAGATGTTCCGATCCATACAATTCCAAAACCATACATGTTACAAATTTACGAATATAATGTTCTTGATCTGAAACAATGCTTACAGGAGCAAAACCATTGCGTTGAATTTGAATTCCATTGGATTTAAAGGATGCGTTTATCGCACGAAGTGACCGATAAAACGTGGATTCACTGATAAAAAATTGTTCCATTCGGAGTTCATTGGATGTATTAGGATGTAAGAAAATATCCACAAATAATGAAATCGAAGTCGCCCTTAACAAAAATGTTCGTAAGATTTTGTCGTTAAGTTTTTGATTGTACTGATCAACGTAGTATCGTCCATGTAGATTTTGAATTTTCAGTTCCGGTTCCCATTCTTGGGCAATTTGGTCTAAATAATTATAAATTGTTTTTTCCGAACAACCGCATTGTTTGGATAACTCCGCAATCGAAGCTTGCGGCCTATCATCACTGTTTAAGTATGTAATAACACGATAATGATTTCTATCTGTCGTATTAAGTAATGTCCACATATTCCCCTCCACAATCATATCGTTACAATTATACCTTCAAAACACATCATTATTTTAATGATATGCCCCCCTAAAACGCAGTTCATATTCCACACAAACTTCAAAGTGCTTATAAATCACTTTTATGGTATTTGTGCTATAATACGATTAATAATGGGAAGTAGTTCTTTGAAACAACTTGTAAGTTATAAAACACAACGTTTGTTGCTGATAATGGAAGCTTTAACCTATTCGAAGTCGATTTATATCTCCGAGATTCAAAACATAAATCAATGCAGCCGTACTACCATATACGATGATATTGATTTTTTAATTAATGAATGGGGATCTTATCTTGAACTAACAACCGATAAGACTCAGCTCTCGATGCGTAATTATGCGATGTGTGATTTAATTGATTTTAAGACCGACTTACTCCAGTCTGAGTTTTCCATTAACCTACTTATTCATATTTTTTTAAATCCTTACTGTACCTTATACGATCTTGTAGATTCGCTTCAATATAGCGAATCCTATATTCGCAAACAAATATCAGAAATCAATATGTATCTTACGGTCTACAACAGTCAAATTTTCTATGATCCGAAAACGCGAAAATATGCACTGATTACCTATAATTCATTTACATTTTGTTTTCTCATAGCGGAAATATTAATTCTTATGGATATGCCTGATGTGCTGCCAAAGATTGAAATCTTTATTGATGCGAAATTTTGGAATCAGTTTAACGAAGCGGATATTTTCTTATCCGCTCATTCCACCGAAATACTCCAATGTGCACTTAATGTCTGTAACCTTCGCATCAACCAGAAATTTTACTCTATGGAACGTCTCAGTCATGATTATCAAACTGCCAAAGAAATGTTGATTCTTTCAAATTTTCTCGATGAAACACGAGAATACTTTGATGCCCATATTACAAAATTTTTAAAAGAAAATGGATTTATTTTAAGCAAACTAAAACTGAAAGAGTTGTTGGATTTATATACGATTATTGTCATTAAAGCGTATCTTTTCCCTGAAAAAATTGATCGATTCTCCAATCGCTTTGATTTATTTTATCAGAAGTTTAAAAGAAACAATCCCTATTTCGCAGGCATCTTTGAACAATACCTCGATAATTTCCAAATCAAGTTTAAAATTAATGTTCGTGAGTATGCTGGTGAAATCATGTTTGAACTTTATTCTCACGTCCATGATTTACGAAAATATCCAATATTAAAAATTGGAATCTATAGTGATTTGGGGATTAATCACAACCAATCTTTACTCCTAGGAATTCGTAAACACTTTACCGTTCAAAACTTACAAATCTATAATCCCTATGATCATTACGATATTGTCGTTACAACATCAACCGCCCATGTCAGTCAATTTCATAATTTTGATGAATTGATTACAGTTTCTGACTTGCTCGGACAATATGATTTTATGGAAATCTATAATGCGATTTATCGAAAAATTGATCTTGTTGCACCATAAAAAAGACTGATTAGAATGGAGTAGTAAACTAAAAGTAGACAAGTAAAAAAGACTTGTCTACTTTTAGTTTACTACTCCACCCTAATTTGTGTATCTTTTTCGACACTTACATTCCCTAACGTGATGCAATGCTTTTCTTACGAATGAAAAGCCCAATTACAATAAAAACAATTCCAATCTGACTTAAAATCAGTCGTATGCCCGTTGGTGGCAGTAACGTCTCTTGATGATCTTCAGTACGCACCGCTTTCACAGGCTTCTTTGAATCAACCTTAACCGCTTCGGTTTTTTTATCCACAACCACCACATCGTCGTGCTGTTGGTTGGGGCTATCTGGTTCTGTTTCATTTGGAATGTCTATCTCTTCAGACGGTTTGTCTCCAGGTTTCGCAATCACTGCTTCGTCCACCTTCTGATATTGAAGCGTTATCGGTTCCATCTCAACTTCAAATGTTTTCGGTAACAACGCGACATCAAACAATGACTGATAGCCTGCACGATTGAGATCATTCCAATCAATCACATCATGATGATCTCCTTCAATGACATCCGATTGAGCGAGTTCTTTTCCAGACACATCAACATAATGGATTGTCAGTGATACTTTAAGCGGATCTAATGAAACGTAATGGATGGATTCATCATTAAACATAAGTTCTGAGGCTCCATACATTGTGGATGCATAGCCACGAATGCTTGGTAGAAGGACCGCTTGCGAAGATCCAATGGATCCTGATAACCTAATCGGATCACTGAGTTCCACTCCAGTCTTTGAAGAAATAAATCGAACTTCTCGTGTGAGTGTTTGAAGTATTTCAAAATTAAAAATTAAATGTGAACCTTTAAAGGGTCCAGACTCAACATTCAATACGGCGCGATATTGCCCAGGAATTTGGCTAATGGATTGATCAATATAAATTCCCTTGTCATCCACATGATCATCAAGCACTAAATCCGAAATATACGCCGAATCATTTCCTTCTACTTTATAGAGTTTAAAATTTGTTGTTTCATTATGCTTTACTAATTTTTGATAAAGGTTATCTGAAGAAAGATGCACCAAATCCCCTTGTGAAATCCCTTGTTCAAAATTATATGTTTTTTGTTGGTCTCGAACCTTATAATTTATGAGGTTATCTTGGAGTAATTCATACTCCTCATCCGTTAGGTTTGTGATTTCATTAAGCATTAGATTCACATCCTTTAATTTTGGACCCTCAAAAAGATTTTCAGGTAGCGTCTCGCTCTTCAATCCATATACATTAAACTCCTTAAGCACATCGCGATTTGGAATGTTTGTAGGCCCCTTAACAAATGAATTTCCAACTGCGAGATTTGTAAGTCGGGGCAGACGCGTCAGTGACTTTGGCAATTCGAATTTTGGACTATCCGATCCCGTTAACTGAACACTAAAATCTTCAAGCAAAGGAATTTCATCAAATCGGTCTGGAATGGGTCCCAACATTTGCTTATACCCTTGAACATTCAGTCTAACCAACTTCGGTAATGTAAATACCGCTTCCGGGAACGTCTCCAACTTAGCGGATTTGCCCGCAGCATTGAGATTAATGTATGTAATATTACTGAAGTGTTCGATACCCTTCAATGATTCGATTGATGCCGCTTGTTCAGCTGTTGGGGAAATACGTGTAACACGATTAATCGCAGTAGCGGTTAACGGCGTCGATTCATCTTTAATCATCGCTTCTTTTACCACATTTTTTCTTAATGTGGGGTCTTCAATCAGATCTTCTACAGTCATGCCAATAATTGACACAGAGGGATCAAGGGCTTCAATCGCCTTGAACTGAGTTATTGATAATACAACACCTAAAAATACAATCGTTATGAACTTTTTCATAGCGCCTCCTTATATGTGTATTCGTTAGAATGCATCAATACTCCAACGACTTGATTATAGCCCATAATAAAAAGGTTGCACCTCTTATGCATACGTGCATATCCCAAAAGCAATAAACGCTTGTATTAAAAAAATAAAAAACCCTTCACTTACTTAGAGTAAAGGGTTCAATATCATTTTTGGGGAATTATTTTAATCCCCCCGTGATCTTTAGCATACTAAATTTGGTTAATCATCCAAGGACGGTTCATTTCTTCCTTCGAGAATGGATACGGTGAGTTCTTATCTGCAAGCACTTTATAACCAAGAAGCGCTACAACTACAAATGAAACAAAGAGCATTACTCCGATTCCTAAAGCCCAATCCAATCCACTAAATAAACTATTTGTAACGCCATAGTAGATAAAGTAAATTCAAATTGGAACATGTCCAAGTAATAACGCAAAGTTACCCGGTGCATAGAAACTCTTCAACATCTTCGCAACTCCCACATGAACAGGAACTTGTGTTAATCCAACAAGAACTCCTCCAAGGCCAAACCAAATATGATTTGGGAAAAATACAGGAAGGAGATAAAAGATATATGATGTAATCATATTCCCAATCATCACAGAGTTTTGATTTTGTGGATATCGTTCTGGATTTTCACTCTTCATTTTCTCTACATTAAGAAGTATTGGCATTCCCCCTGGGAATCCAAACTCTTCAAATTGATGAACAGTCATTGTAATAAAGTTCATTAACAAGAGTCTTTGAACGACTGTAATATCGTTCCAAATAAAGAATAATGTTATTGCGGCAACCAGCCAAAAAAACAATCCGACTGAGTCCCAATTTCTTCTTAAAAATTTCATTTTATGATTTGCCTTTCTTTAGTTTATTTTAGAATTACACTACTTCTGATTTTCTGTTAGCTCTTCAATTAAACTTGACACTTTCTTTTTAAATGCAGGAACAGGAATCATTGTTTCCACCTCTGCAAGTGTCTTATGCTTAAATTGCTTAATTACAGGGCGTTCAAGTAACGAACCTAAATGTTTTGTAGCAATTTCAAGACCTTCTTCATTGGTAAGCACTTCTTCGAGCGTACTGTTTTCATTAAATTTTGTCATCATTATCTCCTTTGATTTGCTTCTTTATTTTGTGGCCAATTTGATCCCTTCATAAAACTCCATCGCTAAATGCAAGGAATGACCGCTAACAATATCGTCTGGAACACCTGCTGGCCAATAGACAGCCATTTGACAATGCGAAACTTTCATCGGCTTGTCTAAATCAAACGCGAGTTTTTTCCACATATTGTCTAAAATTTTAAAGGAGGTTTTTATGGATAAACGATTCTTAGAAAATAAAAGAGTTCGAAAAAATATTGAAGAGGCTCTATTTGTTTTACTTAAACGAAAAAAGTTTTCGGAAATAACCGTATCAGATATTGTGAATGAAGCAAATGTAGCACGTGCTTCTTATTATAGAAATTTCGAAAATAAAGAAGCCGTCATTGAATCTTATATGGAGCGACAACGCCAAGAAGTCACGGAAAAAATTCACTTCACGGATCGTATTGACGATCTATTTATTCACGAAAAGCTAACAACAAGTCTTGAACATTACTTAAAGCAGAAGCATTATATTCTATCTCTTTATGAAAATGGATTCGGGACCCTAATCTTAGAAGAATTAAATCGATTTGTCGAAGACATTTTAGGTGACATGCCAAGTCATTCTGTAGAACGTTATAGTCTCTATTTTTTATCGGGAGCAATGTTTAACATGACCATTCAATGGTTAAAAAATGGCGCTCTTGAATCCGCGCATGAAATGTCTACGGTATATATTGAATTTTTAAATGGTCTTCATTTAAAAGTTATTCATCCTGAAAGCAATTAAGGAAATTGGGAGTGTCTCGATTGCTTATTATGATCATTTTTTCAAATACACGCATTAAAAAAATCAGTTTATTTGCTCCGCAGTGAAAAGGGAACAGTCTAAACTGATTTTTTATTATAGGTTATAAAATTGTTCTGCTTGTTCTACAAACAGTCGAGTGTACATTGCATAATTTTCAAAGAAATCACCGACATCTGTACCGTTATGTTCTTGGAAAATTGCCCAATTCATCCAATAGAATCCTGTAACCGCAAAAGTTCCGATAAAATGATGTTTGTCCGCTGCACACATTGTTCCACCTGCATATTGATCAAGAACCTTTAGAATCGTTGGGTAATCATACGGTGAACAAACAATAAAGGTCGCAAGATCAACAGCTGGATCAGCACCCATTGCGAACTCCCAGTCTATTAAATAAAAATTATCATCTTGGAAAAGAATATTAGTCGTGTAAATATCATTGTGACAAAGCGTCTTTGCATAACCTTCGCGTGAAACACACTCATAAATGCGCTCTACGCGTTCACTTAAATCATCATAATCCGAGAAATGGGAACGACCAACATCACCAATTTCTTGCTTAAAGTCTTTAATTTTTTGAAATAAATCAAACTCCCATTCGCCTTGAATGTTTGCATCATGAAGGTAACGTACTTTCTCAATCGCAACCTTAACATCTGCTTCGCTCATATAATCAAAATAGCGCGCATTTTCAATATAATTCGATATCTTCCAGCCCTCAGTTTGATCCATAAATACAAGACTGTTATCTAAGCCGAGTTCTTTCGCTTTCAATTGAGCATAGAACTCACTTTTTCGATTTATATAGGCGTCGGTTTCAACACCGGGTTCTCGATAAACATATTTAATACCATCGACTTCAAAGGTATATGAATGGTTGGTTAGCCCACCAAATAGAGGGGTGAAATTTAATATTGCGTCAAAGTCACATTTTAGAGTTTTCGCAATGTTTTGCATGTAATTCGTGATGATTTCTGCCATCTGTAACGCTCCTGTTACTTAGTCTCTTTATTATATAATAAACTTTACATAAAAGAACGCTTTTAGGCATGAATTAAGCAATATATGTACTGATTCGATACAAATCCTCTACTCTGATAATTCGATGGAACTAGACCGATACAACGCACTCACATTAGGACATTCTATCGTTTCAATCAGTCCATCATTATTCAAATCATAAAATACTGTTTGTCGTTTAAATATATCTATTGTTTACAAACATTCTTACTTAAAAACATTACATCCAAATGCGAAATGAAACTATAATAAACTTAGAATTTTGATAATAATAATCGGTAGTATTATGAAAAACACGCTCCATATAATTTGGAGAAAGAAGGATATCCATATATATGTCATAACACAAAAATCCACACCAAGATTATTAAAGGACTTTACAAGAATATTAGCTTTTGACTCTATATAGATAAGGTTGAAAACAGATAAAATACTAAGAGCCATATACAAAGAAATAAATGGCGTAGTTTGTATGCTCTCCACACTATTTGATATCATGATTATTCCAATTAAAATCCAACGTGCTATTTTTATGTGTGGCATCATGACAAAAATGGTACTCGTTATTTTAGTGTGTGAATCAACTGCATGTGAAATTTCATGTACTCCCTTAATGTACTTGGACCCCGCGAGTTTTCGGTTCTCAATATAAATCTTATTCTGGAGATATGAGTATGAAAAAGTCTTACTATCGGTTTCTATCATAAAGCTTGGACCCTGATATTTATCAATAAAACCACTCAAAATTTCATAAATATCATATTTTTCCACATATTTAAAGTTTATACTCTTTTCAAGAATTATTGAAATTATTTCTAGTCCTATAATCATTGAGAAAAGAACAACTATAACGCTATACATGATTATCTTTTTCACACTCTGTAATAAAGCTTGAAAAATAGAAAAAAATAATTAACGAAGGTAACGTAATGATAGAGTCTACCTTCATGAGAATACCAACTTTGATGTAATAATATCCAAAAAAAATAATGCATGCAAACAGTTCAAGTAAATTTTGGAATGAATACTTTATTTCAAATATCTTCAAATATTTTAATGGCACAAACTTAAATCCATTCAGTCCTTTAGTAACAACAATTATTGAGATTCCTAGAAAAATATAGTACTTCATATCAACCCCACTAAATTGATACAAGAATAAATATAAACATGTATAAAAGATGGTTATCATTTTATATCAACTTAACCGTAAAAATACTGTAGATGATTGCGATAGTGAGAATAAACAAGATTATTTTTTTCATTTTAAACTTCTTTCTATTCTGAGTCTAATGTAACGACAATGTTGTCTAACAATTTTTATTATTACTTTTTATTAAACTTTACGAATTGATTTTTACAATATTTTGAACACAAAAAAAGCATAAAATCGATAATACTAATTTTATGCGTCTCCTCCCCCAAAAAATTATTTGAACAGTGTATACATCCTTCACTGTATAACTAATTATTTCTTATAGGATAAAAATATCACATTCAATAGATTTGTTCAATTCCTTTTACTAAGTAAATTCAATAGATTATAAATACTCATGATGTTTGATTTGATTTCCTAGTTGCTACTCGATCGATACAACGCACTCACATCAGGACATTCAATCGTTTCAATCAGTCCACCACTTTTCAAATCGTAGACATACTGTGTGTAGTTTGGCTTGGATTCAAAGTTCCCAAATAGAACAAGATTTTCTTTACTCGAATCATATCAATACTGAGACCAATAATGATACTGTGCGGTATCACTTATTGGCTCAAGTTTAAGATCCCGACGCTCCATAGTATTTAAATCAATCATTCGAAGTTCGTGACGCTCACTTTTAATGTAGAGCTTGTTATTGATGATAGAATTTTGTACATCACTTGTGAAGGATGGTCCAAATCGCTTAAAATCTGAGATCGACTCAACATTCAAATCCTTATCAATTACAAGAAGCCGGTCTTCTATTGAGCCAATACTATCTGGGATTGGGACATTATCCGCTATATACAAATAAAGATATAGTTTTTCTGAATCCGTGATGAGTTGTGAGGTATAGTGGCTTGATTCCAATGTTTCAGACATCTTCTCAATCATTTTATTTTCAATATTATATCTGTAGAGCTTTCGTTTAATTCCACGTTCAGAATGTTTTTGATTATGGTTATTTTCCGTAAGTACATAAACATCAGAACCAATCACTACAAGAGAAGTTGCTTGTTCATCCTCAATATCGAAAAGTTTCTCGTTGTTCTTATATATTGATGTCAAATAATTTGTAGGTTCCGATCTAAAGCCTTGGTTATCAATGAAATACAAATTTTCTTCATAAAGATATACCTGTGAATCAATCGCATTCAAAGAGGGTTCGAAGTTGTATACTTTTTCGTCTTGGTTCGATAATTTTCCCTTTATAAATTTATCGGATGATATCAGATAGTAAAAATTATTATCAATTTTTAATTTATAAAAATTTCCGCGATATTTTTTCGAGCCTAGAACATGCCCACTCTTATCGAGAAACTTAAACTCCGTGTGATTCAATAAGTTTAGAAATTCTGGTGATTTTGCGCTATGAAAAGTATCGTTCCCTAATACTATTGTTTTAGTATCTTTAAGTGCATTTGTGGAAGGTGTTGAAGAACAGCCTGCAATAAGTAATATCATTAGAATACAGTAAGATAATTTTTTCATGGTATCTAGTACCGTGTTCTTTCAAAATAACTACTATTTAAGATATCTTTTAGTGCAACGAACTTTCCACCATTTGAGTCAACATCGTAACCTGGCCATTGGTACGCACACCAAACTAACTGCGAGCAATTCACAACGCCATCCCAACATTTTTTATTATTTATACTACTGTTATAGGGTAAATTCACTAAACGTTCGGCTCCTATAAGTGCACCTCTTTTTGCATCTATTGAACCGACAAATTCTAAATATGAATCATATAAATTGACAACAAGACCGATTTCTTTTCGACTTGTTTTTCGTGAAAGTTTACCACCACCAGGCGCTTCTATAATTGTGTCAGAATCTCCAAAAAAACCAACATGACCATGACTCCAACCTGAACTCACAGCTTGAATAAAATATGCATTACCAAGTGAAGCGGGCGGCAACAAATAACCCGACTTAGCACTGGGAGTGGATCGTTTCGTTCTTGCGATTTGTGATTGATTTCCCAGTGCTCCTGAATCAATAACTTACTCATAAAACTCATCAACCATCGCTTCTAGTTCCAAATTATTTTCAAGTGCTGCATCAATCAGATGATGCTCCATTTCTTCCGCAGAGGTGCCCATAACAGTCGATAATTTTTGAATCTTTCCCACTGTATCATTATCATAATTTGCTCCTGTTACCTGTTTAAACGCTACCATCATAATACAAATAAGAACAAATAAACTCGTAATTCTCATAACTTTCATAATAATCCCCCCTTTTGATAAAAAAATAGTAGCAAACCTACAATTGATTTTCAAGAGCTTCCTTTTCCGCTTAATCAAAGTTCATCTTACGGTCGTAATGTTTAAAATTAAAACCCCAATACGCGACGATACTCGATAATATTTCAATTATAGTTTCTCATCTAGAACTATTGTTCTTTAACCAAATCAATCTTATTTGAAATCTTATAAAAAAAAACATCATAATTTAATATGATGGCATATTGAAGCTCGATGATCCTATTTATCCAAGTTAAACTACAATGGTTCACTAAACCAATAAGCAAATAAAAACAACCTCTTTACCTTCGGTAAGTAAAAAGGAACTGACCTAGTTCCCAGTCTTAGTATCTATTTTTTCTTTAAGACTGTATAATTGCACATCATGTTTTTCAAAAAGTTCTATTAATACGATTAAATCTTTCATACTTCTTGTTAGTCGATCTAAATTATGGATTACAACCTTACCAATTAATCCATCTTGAATATCTTGTAACAGCATATTCATTTCTCTACGTTTTAAATCTTTAGCTGAAAAACCATCATCAATATACTTGACTACCTCTTCCGTAAATTCATCCGAAAAAGCATTAATATATTAGTCTATCCGTCTTTCTTGTTCTCTTAAATTATATCCGTTTTCTGCCTGATCGTCAGAACTAACTCTACAATATACAGCCACACATCTTTTTTTATTTATCATTATGATTTCCTACTCCTTCTATTACAAGTAGGAGCGCCCCACACAACTAGCTAGTAGAGTAATCATATCAGACTTTGTAAAAGTCTATCGTTTTTTGTTGAATACAGAAAATACAAAACGCACCCTTAAAGGGGACTTCCCTTAGGAATTTTCCTGAACAGTCCTAAAACGAGCGAACACAGCGACTCCACAATTGGCAGTCGTTGTGTTTTTTTATGTTACAATCACTTGCTATTAAAGCCCTTTAGAGTGATATACAGACTACCAAAAGAATATGGAGGACAGAATTATGTTTCCAACTCAAAAACAAATAGAGAGCGTCAAAAAACGCTACCCGAAAGGGAGTCGTGAGGAACTCATCAAGATGAATGACACAAATGCCCCAACGAAGGCACACAAGGCACAGTAACAGGCTTTGATGAAATTTTGTGCGATGGGACAACGGTTCAACACTGAACGCCATTTACGGCGAGGATGTGGTGCGCATTATTGGAGGTGAACAAAAATGATAGATAAACATAAGATTTTAAAAATTGCAAAGAAACATATCGTACAGTTGCCAGAACGCGGTGACCTGAAGGCTCATAACACCGACCGTGAAGACTCCGGTTTGGTGTTTGGAAGACGCCCTCATCGCCGCCTACGAGCAGTGTAGGAAGGACTGTCAGAGGGAACAAAAATCATAACTTGCAAACAATCTTTACTCATGTGTTTTCTAACCAACAAATAAAAGACCTGCGACAGTCAGAATTGGTTATCACAGGTCTGTTCTTATTTTCGTTTAGTTTATAAAATTCATTAATATATGCCCTGATATCTTCAATCATGTTGATATCGTTTAAATAAGGGACTGTTCTAAGATGTATCAACGATGCAGACGACATGAGAATATCTTGACTAAACCGTTCTCTAATATTGTCACTTTCTTTAAACTCGGGAAAAACCGATTCGACAAAGTTATTTTGATTTTTAAAAATATGACTTTCATTGATTGATTTAACATTGTGTTTCATTTCCACCATCATATTTCCTTCTAGTATTGAAGAAGATGGTTTAATCCACTCCAGAAATGTTGAACGTGACAACTCGTTCTTGATTTCAGTAATTCTAGATTCATCAGCTAAAACTGAATAAATAATTGGTTCTATTTCCAGTTCTTTAGGTTTGAAAGGATTACTTTTCAACCTGCCTCTACCAGTACGTGAGTCATAGTATAAATGCAAGGTTGGATAAAACTTGTATCCAAAATACAAATTCACTAGCAAAAGCACAACCTAAGATGTTTACAGCTACCTAAAGAGTTGCTTTTTTCAAGTTGTTTACTCTGTCGTGCTTGATTGCATTGTAAATCTTGGTTAAATTCTTTGAATCCTGCTTAAATTCTAATGGAATAAGAGTCAGTCTTTCCTCGTCATCAAAAAAGAAATACTAAAAATTCAAATAGAGAACCTTTTCTGATAACTGATAATTATTATCGATATACTTAAAGGCATCACCAATTAAGTTATTGCTACTAGTATCAGAATTGTCCCACAGGTAAATCTCTTTCATTACGGATTCAAATTCAACATTTGCTCCCAACATTAGACTAGATCAATCTACTGAGTACACTTGAAGATTATCTTCGCTAAAATGAATGCTATCTCTCATGGACAATAATTCGTTTTCAAGTCCCTGTTATATCTGCCAAAACATCTTAGCTTTTTTCAATAATTCTGCTTTTTCGATTTCATCACTATTCATTGTCTACGCCTTCCTTGGTAACCCACTTTGTTGTTATTTTTGATACCTGTGCACGCAACCGTACTGCTGACTCGAAAGTTGATACCAATTCTGGTAAAACATCCTCTAATCCAAATTGCTGTAATACGATACGATTATAATTTAACCAGTCTTTATCATGCAGCTGATTTAATATACTTGGAACTTGTTTATGAGATATTTTTTCCCATTCATTAATTATTATTTTTTTAGATTTTTCATCTAACAAACTATGATTCAACATGATGCTGTCTAATATGCCATCTTTAGTTGTATCTAGCACCCCTAGACCTCTTCCAAACCCTGTGGCTAATCATAAATTGACCAAAATAACTATTTAGCAACGCATGCAGCAACTGTTTGTCTACATTATCGTCATCTATGACCTTAAACACCGTGAGTCTTTGGTTAACGATTATATTGTCGGATAGCATTGACCAAAACAATCTTTGATCAGGGTTCAACGAAGTTACAAAATCCCCATATACAGGTTCTGGATACTGATACCAAACATTCAATTGCATTTGTGATTGTGTTTTTGGTTGATTTTCAAATCTATTTATATAGTTGTAAGCTCCAGAAGAGATTTTATTTAATTCTTCCTTCGTTTTTCTAACGAAGAAAACCTTAGCATCAGCACGAGCATAAAAACCGTTTACGGATGTAGGAGTCTTTAATAACTCTCTGGTATACTGTGGCTCAATATTATAAGATGAATCAGGATCATAAAAGAAACCGTCATTTGTTGACTTTACACCTCTTTTACCTTCGAAAATATTTTTCATAGGTACTGTTTTAGGTAAAATTTTCTTGAACCAAGACATATCATTAAATAATACGTTTAATGACAATCCGTTTTGTATGAAAGAGTTAATCTCAGATTGAGTATAATTTTCAGCACTAAGATTATCATCTATAGTACCTATGAGAATTGAATCTGAAATATTCTCTATTTCTTTTGAGGATAAAGAATTCAGTTCTTTATTTATTTTTATAAATTGAACATTATTATTATTAGATTCTGATTTGCTCAATATGATAATCGTAGTAACTACATCAGCATTTTGGAACCATCTTCCCTGACCAGAAATAATAATTTTCTTTACTTCAAACAATTTAAATAATGTCTGGATATAGTTTTTTTTCTTTTTGGTTTTTAACCATGAATTTGATGTGATTACAGCAGCCACACCCGAATCCTTTAATATTCTTTCTATGGCTATAATTCCAAACTCGTACCAATCATTCTTTAAGTTGAGAATAGGTATATTTTTAAGTTTTAAATATTCATTAATTTCTTTCATTCTGTCTTTTTCTGCTTCATCAATCCGTTCGCTTCTTATAAAAGGGAGATTTGAAACCACAAAATCAAACGCTGGAACATTCACATTGACAGTTTCGCCGTCATCAGGATTGACTATCTTTACACTTTTTAATGACGATAAACTAAGTAAGTCCTTTTGAAATATAACATTGGGTAAATTTAGACTCTCTTTGGACGACATCGAGATATTAGCAACTTGAAGAGGCATCTTGTATTTATCGGCTGCCCAAACTTGATTGTGTGCCTTTTTAATTCCTTTGGCATTCTCATATAGTGACATTGCAACATTAACAATCGTACCCGAACCAACACAAGGATCAATGAAATAGGAATTTAAATTTGAAACAGATGATTTAACCAGCAAAGAAGCGAGTTTCTTAGGTGTTGTATATAGTCCCATTAATTCTCGTTTAGAGACTTCGACTATACTTTCTAAAGTTGTCTGAAATTCTTTTTGGTCTATATTGTTAAATTGTTTTTTCTCTAAAAATGAAGCATACTCCCTTATAACTAATTGGGCATTATCGGACAAAATAACATCTTGATTATCGCAGTGCAAAATTGTATAGAAATCTGAAGTCTTAGTAGCTAAATTGAATTGTTTAGCAATTTCATCAAACGAACGACTCTCGTCAAGTAAATAATTTAGAGCGTCATTGACAACATTATGCCTATCCTTAATAAAATTGCTGAAGGTAATTCTATTTATCCAATTAATTAATATATTTTTTGAGTAAATTTTAGTTTTTTCTTTTAAACTAACATTGGTTCCTTTTTTAGAACTAAACTCTAGCAATTCTGTTTCAAACCACCTTTTGATAAAAACTTCTAGTGTCCTATCTCCTAGTCCTAAATAAAAGTCAGCTAATTCATCTGAAAATTTTTCAGCAATATCTTCAGCTATACTTTCTGCTGAAGCTAAAACAGGAACAGTGGTAATAACTTGTTCAATAAACAAACTATTAAGATGTACAATCACATTAAGAAGAAGTTTTTGCCATTTTTCTCGATGTTGAATTACTTCTTCACGCGTACGATTATCAAATAAATCATTCCATGCCTTACTTTCAACCCATTTTCCATCTTGTTCTCGGTAATAAACAATTACTTGCTTAAAATTCCACAAAACAAAGGCATTCGTTTTGAGTCTATTTGCCTTGTCGACAGCATTGCTATAAAGTTCGGGTCATTAATGACTGTATCAGGCATTTTCAATTCCCAACCCAAAGCAACTTTATTCTGTCTTTTATCCACATAATATAATACATCAGGAAACAGTGTATTAGCACGTTGGTCAAAGGTCCCCGAACGGCTTAATGATTGTTCTCCCGATGCTTCTTTGAAAACAAAATCATTCTTAGCAAAAATACGTTGTGATTCCTTGATTAAGTCTATTGCTTCACTTCGTTCATTAGCTTTTAATTGTGGCATTATCATCACACTCCTCAAAAATGTTTTGTTTAATAATTAAAGCTTTTTCTTCATCAGATAAATTATTATACGCTGTTTTAATCCTTGCTTTAGAGGTGTTAATATAGTCAATGTCCTTATTTTTAAATAACTTAGAATGTTCATTCTTTTCTATTCCAATAAAATTTCTCCCCTCTTCAATAGCTGCAACAAGGAATGAGCCACTACCCGATGTATTGTCTAAGACTACATCCCCTGGATCGGAATACGTTCTGATAAGATAACGCCCTAACTCAACAGGCTTTTGAGTTGGATGAATTACTTCACCTTCGGACTCCGCCGTTTTAAAATAAACAATATCAACCGGATATCTTTTACCATCACTTTTAACGTGAATCGGCTGAAAATCGCCATAAGACCCAGTTAATTGGTTCTTCCTAATACCTTTATCATAGGCCTCTCCATCTCTCATTTGTGGATTATATGTTGGCTGCTTTCTGTAAAAAACCAAAATTTCTTCAAACTTTCTAAGGGGCTGTTTTTTAGCATTTAGAAAATTAGTAGCTTTTGATTTTTCCCAAATAATCTTATACTTATATTCTTTAGGATTAGACAGCATCAATTGTGCTGAAAATAATCCTGATGCAGTAAATACCATTGCTCCATTAATTTTTACAATACGATGATACTCATTCCACAATTCATCCAATGGAATTAAGCTATCCCATTTATTTTGGGTTGTTCCATATGGCAAATCTACTAAAAGCATGTCAACAGAAGAATCGGGAATCTTCTTCATTACTTCAAGTGTGTCACCTTCAGTTATTGAATTAATAAATCTATTTTTCATATGCTTTTTCCTTCACGATTATATATCTTTATGATTTTTACTATTGAATATATGAAACAATGTCTCCAAAGTCACAATCAAGTTCATCACAAATCTTCATTAAAACGGCAAGACTCACAATTTGATCTTGTCGCATTTTTGTCATTGTATTAGGTGCTACATTAATTGCTTTACGCAAGTCTGCAGCACTCATTTTTTTATCTATGAGCAGTTTCCATAACTTGTCATAAGAAAGTCCCATATTATAAGCCTCCATTACTTTTAAGTTCTTATATTATAACATCCGTGGCTCATTTTCTCTACATAGATTCGCAACATCTTACGAATTAGAGCTTGACCACCGTGTCAATCAAGAAAAGTTCAATAGTACGGCGCACCGGATTGTGGAGCACTTTCCAAATTCATATATCGAGATTACCCCAAGTGGAACAGGTTTGCGGATAATCATTCTTGCTTCAACCAAAATAGTCTTCAATCCAGCCATTCACCATGTGAAGAAAGGTGATGTGGTTGAAAACAACGATGTTACGAACCGGCTGATTGAGAATTATCTCATGCGTAAACTGCCAAAATCACCACCTGTATCGAGATCCCACCCGTTCCAACTTACTAACCGATGATGAGGTTTTACACAAAGCGATGGATGCTCAAAATGATGAGAAATTCCACAAACTCTGGGCTGTTTTTTTTGTAACTATTCTTCTCCAAGCAAAGCAGACGTGGACTTGTGTTCAATATTGAGATTTTACAGCAATGGAAATGCATAGCAGATTGACCGTCTATTCCGTAGATCATGCTTGTTCCGTGAAAAGTGGGACTCTATGCGTGGTAGAGATACTTATGGCAAGGTCACTATTCTGAAATCACTTAAAGATAAGAAGGAATTCTACACACCTGTGCTTATCTCGAACGCTCCTAAAGGTGTGTTATTTTGCAGTATTAAATTTTTGACATTTAACTCTCAAATATTTCCTCTTCGTTTTCTTTAACTTTTATATATTGTTTTGGAACGAAGCTAACTTTTCGGATGGGTACACGATCTTTATAATGCTTAATTCCGTCTTTTTCCCAGCTTTCATTTATGATGCTTCCTATTATTTCTATAGGGTCACCAGACTGGAAGTTTCTTAGTATAAATGATGCTGTCTCATTCCATGCTACACAACTTATAAAGGTATTCTCAAAGTTACCCTCTCTGTTTTGATAGTCGTTTCGAGTAATAATGTTCACGAGCATTTTATTGTCTTCTTTGCCTACATCATTTTGTACCATTTCACCATAGATTGTTCCTGTAATTATTACTTTATTTGCTATTGATATTAGTCTCCTTTTATTCTGACTTTTGGATAAATTTTGATATTTCTTTTGCGATATTTTCATCAATACTAATCATTGCAAGTTCGATTTCCCTTTTCATTTCTTCAGTTAATGTACCATTTAAAAAATCTTTGACATACGGTAACTTTGCATCGATATAGTTTTGAGTGATGACTTCAAGTTTTGCATCATTAATCGATAATGAATTAGGGTTCTTGTTCTGGTTTGCTGAAATCACATTGTATATATCAACACCATTAATGACTTTTAAGTTTTCAAACCCTACATTACGACCTTAATAACCGCTTCTTTTCAGTTTGACTGGAAAACTTTTCTCATAATATGCGATGAAACGTGCTTTAAGGGGTCTGTTAGGATTTTTCATGATGATTGCATCTTTATAGTCTTTAATACTTCTTCAATGGTCATCAGCTCTCGTTTAATAAGGTTTGTACTTGTTGAATGATTAGTACTAGTACCATAACCACCTCGATAAGAATTATATTGGCTTTTTGTTTCTACAGTAATAGTACCGAGCGCTTGTGATACTCGTTTACCAAAGTCTACATCATCAGCATTCTTAAGGATCGTTTCTGCATTATTTCCATATATTCTTTTGATTTGAGTGTAATCTTGAAATACCAATGAAAACGTAATACCAAACCCTTGATAAAGGGATAAGTATTTTTCCATACCCTTTATTGCTGGAATGTTTACGATTTCCTCCCCCTCAACTCGGTATGGTCATTTTAATTTACCTACTTCATTTGAACCATCTGATTGAGTAGCTTTCGCTATGACTGCTAGACCCTCTACGTGTTGTGTAATCACAAGTGAAGCAATACTACATGCAGAGGCATTGTTTAGAGGCAAATTAAGAAATGTAAATGTTTGTTGATTGATAGTGTCTTCTAAACTATTGCTTTCTAATGTACTAAGGATTGCCCCTAGTTGATTGTTCTTAAATGATCTAACCGCTAAATCTTTACATACAGCAACTACTGATGGAAAATGTCGTAAATGTCTTGGAGCAAACTGTACAACTAAAAATATACATGAAATGATCCACCCTATAGACGTACCAAAGAAGAAACTATTCATTCCGCCTATGTCTTCACGCTTTATAGCAAGGATCATTTGTTATGCAATAACTAAGGTGATTTTCTGACAAGGGCAAGAACATTATTACTTTCTGTGGTTGCACCTCAATGAAGTGCATCAATATGTTTATCCCAACAGTCAGATACATCAGTAAATAAATTGTACTTATCTGAATATTCGGTATCATCAAGACTATAGTTTTTAACATCAATACTAAGATTATCAAAAATTTGTTTTACCAAGAAGAGCATCTCACCTTTAGGCTCTAATATAATCATCTATACATTAGACTTAGCATTGTAGAGTATTTCTGTAATTGATATTGATGTTTTTTTACCACGTCGTGCTGGAGCTATCGTTAATGCAGATTCAGGTGTTGTATCAAAATAATGTGTATTCGTTTTGTTTTCATAGTACACGAGCCTTCCGCTATGAATCTTGTTATTATTGTAAAAATCTTTAAATAAGTATGCGCGAAAATTTTCTTTAATTTCTTTGATATCAACCCATGCACCAGAACCACGAAAATCACCTTTGATTTTTTTATGTGCGCTTCTTTTGCTCTTTTTCTTGCATCAATATTTAGTGAAATTAAAATATAAATAATTTCACTACTTAATAAATACTGACATTCTATATTCATAAGCGATGGAAGAATGTTTGATACAATATCTTTTCCTGAACTACTGTTGCAAGACATTAACACAATATAGGAAATGAGACACAAAACAGTATTGTGAGTTCTTCTCACCTTGAAATGGAATAATCACTTCGTCACTAATAAATAGTGTATCAATCACGTGTTCTGTATACGAAGGGTGCAGTCGATAAGGTATCAAGAAAAATTTCCATCTAAAACATCAAGAACTTTTTTTACTTCAAGTGAGTTAATTCTTTAGTGACAGTGAGTTCATCGTTGCTTAATACTGAATTCATTGACGCTCGTATGATTTTTATGTTTCTAAAACGTGTCTTTTTAATTTATTTAAATCAATCTCATCGCTTGTAGTAAGTACTATTTAAATTGAATCCCAAATACAAAAAAACCACTCAATGAGTGGTTTTTCTTATCGGTTTAAATGGTGGCCCCAGTCAGAATCGAACTGACGACACACGGAGCTTCAATCCGTTGCTCTACCGACTGAGCTACAGGGCCATTGGTTGCGGGGGCCGGATTTGAACCGACGACCTCCGGGTTATGAGCCCGACGAGCTACCAGTCTGCTCTACCCCGCGATATGTTTAATGCTATGTCATTATAGCATAACTGGTATATAATGCAACCTTATTTCGTAAAGAAATAATATGGCGGAGGAGGGGAGATTCGAACTCCCGCACGCTCTCACGTCTGCTGGTTTTCAAGACCAGTCCCTTCAGCCACTTGGGTACTCCTCCATAGAGTTATTTGCATTTTAATGTAATTAAATTCCGATGATCCTAAGTGTCAAATTGGTGGACCCTGTAGGACTCGAACCTACGACCAACCGGTTATGAGCCGGTAGCTCTAACCAACTGAGCTAAGGGTCCGCTACATCGGTATTACGCTTTTCAAAATAGAAATGGTAGCGGGTGTGAGATTCGAACTCGCGACCTTCCGGGTATGAACCGGACGCTCTAGCCAACTGAGCTAACCCGCCATAGGAATATTTAATTTTAATAATAAAATTGGTCGGGATGACAGGATTCGAACCTGCGACCCCCTGGTCCCAAACCAGGTGCACTACCAAGCTGTGCTACATCCCGAAAATTGGCGCGCCCGACAGAAGTCGAATCCATAACCTCTTGAGCCGTAATCAAGTGCTCTATCCAGTTGAGCTACGGGCGCATATACATCGATTTAAATTAGAACTCCATCAATAAAGTAATGGTGGGGATGAAGGGACTTGAACCCATACGAAGTTACCTTCAACGGATTTTAAGTCCGTTGCGTCTACCAATTCCGCCACATCCCCATTACTGGAGGTTCCTATCGGATTTGAACCGATGATCACAGAGTTGCAGTCTATTGCCTTACCACTTGGCTAAGGAACCATTAACTGTGTCGCGACATATTAACTCGATGTTTGTCTTTGTTGTTGTCGTTTCTCACTGTGCTTTTACATTATACATCATCAGTATAGAAATGCAACACTTAAAATACAAAATAATACATTTTTTTTAAAAAAGATTTAATTGTTTCTTTAATTCAACAAAAAGGGCCTTTTTAGCCCTTTTTGATGCGTTTTTTCGTTATTTTGTCGCTTTAATTCTTTGCCAATAATCAGAAAGAATTACTTTCATGTTTTGATCATAGAAAAACTCTTCGTCCTTATCGTAACCTGTTCGTGTGACATAAGAGTCAATTCCATTGAATGCTCCATCAGCTCCTGTCACATCATCAATCACAGATTGAATCGGACTTGTATATCCAATTTCTTCGGTAATACGCTTTGAGACGTCTTCTGAAATCATAAAATCGATCCATTTATGTGCTAAATCTGGATTGGGTGCGTCAATAGGAATAACCATTGCATCCACCCATGTGTTTGTTCCTTCAGAAGGCGAATAATAGTCCATGTCAGGGTTTTCGAGTAAAATCGCATTCGCATCCCCTGAATACATAACCGCAATGTCCTTGGCACCACCAATCATTTGATCAATGATTTCATTGGTACCGTAAACGGGATCCATGGTTTGTTTCATTTCAATTAACCAATCATTTGCTTTTTTGAGTTCTTCCTCTTGTGTTGTATTCATTGAAAAGCCTTGTGCTTTCAAAGCGATCATAAAGGCATCACGTTCTGAATCATAGAAAAATAATTTGCCTTTATATTTTTCGTTCATTAAGATATTCCAACCTTGAGTTTCAAGATCGTTGCGGTCTACAGTGTTCTTATTATAGAGAATACCAACATTTCCCCAGAAGTATGGAACTGAGTATTCATTGTCAGGGTCCATATGACGTCCTTTAAGGCTTGGAATAATTTTCTCATAGTTTGTAATCTTTGAGTAATCTATTTTTTGAAGCATTCCCTCCTCACGCATACGTTGCGTCGTATAGTCAGAAGGTACAATCACATCAAATTTTGAACCATCTTGAAGCTTATTATACATTTGTTCATTTGATAAGAATTTTTCATAAATAACACGAACGTTGTATTTGTTTTCAAATTCAGGAATCAACGATTCATCAATATACTCACCCCAGTTATAAACACGGAGTTCTTCTTTGGTTTCTTTTGCACCACATCCGGTTAACACAAGAAGTGATGCAAGCAATGCTACTAAGATTTTTTTCATGAAACAGCCACCTTTCTCTTACTACGTTTCAGAATTGGTAATACATTTATAATGATTAACACAACAGTAATGATCACAACGATAATGGTCGAGAGGGCATTCACGGTTGGGTTAATTCGTTTTGACATTTGATAAACAAGAATTGAAATATTGCTTACACCATTTCCGGTAGCAAAGTATGAAATTACAAAATCATCAAACGACATTGTAAAAGCGATAAGGGCTCCCGAGATAATTGCAGGTGTTAGTTGCGGTAAAATAACCTTACGCAGCGCTCCCGTAGGCGTAGCCCCTAAATCCATAGCAGCATCCGCCAAACTTGGATCTAATGACTTTAGCTTTGGTAAGACTGTAAGGATGACATATGGGGTACAAAATGTTATATGGGCAACAAGCATAGTACCAAACCCTTTTTGGAGGCCCTTCACGGACGCAAACAATAGCATGAAGCTAATTGCCGTTACAATCTCTGGATTAAGAACAGGAAAGTTATTAATGGTCAAAATCGATTTCTTAAAAATTTTCTTATGTTTACTCAATCCAATTGCTGTCATTGTTCCAACGACCGTTGCGATAACCGTTGTAATTAGGGCAATGAAAAGCGATGTTCGAACAGCAGCAGTAATATCGTTACTCTGCGAGAGTTTTCCATACCATTTTGTTGAGAATCCCGACCATGACGTCAACGAACGTGAGTCATTGAAGGAAAACACCATCATGACAAGAATCGGTCCATAGAAGAAAATGAGCATTAAGATAATTCCCAATGGCCCTATCCAACGATTTTTTTCTTTCATTAGAGTTTCCCTCCTTTTGGTTTTGATTCATCGTATTCACGATCAAATTTATTCGCAAAATGCATTGAGAGCATAATAAGGACAGCCATGATTAATGAGATAGCACTACCGAAATTATAATCACCAATATTGATAAATTGATTTTCAATTAAGTTACCAATTAAAACATAACTTCCGCCACCCAAGAATTGAGGAATGACAAAGGTCGAAAGTGATGGTAAGAAGACCAGCGTAATCCCGGAGATTACCCCCGATAATGATAAGGGGAAGACAATCTTACGGAAAGTTTCAAAACGATTTGCTCCAAGGTCATAACTTGCCTCAATCAGTGACTCGTCCATTTTCGCTAAAACATTATAGATTTGCATAATCATAAAAGGCAGGAAATTATAAACCATCCCTAGGATAACCGCAAAATCTGTATTCATCATTTTAAGTGGTGCAATCCCAAACAACGCAAGGAAACTATTTATCAGCCCCTTGTCTGAAAGAATACTAATCCAAGCGTACGTCCGAACGAGCATATTGATCCACATCGGAATGGTTACCAAGAGAATCAGGAGTGTTTGCATCCGTTCTGAACGCCGTGAAATAAAATAAGCTAAAGGATATCCTACTAAGAGACAGATGACGGTTGTTATCCCTGCAATTCTAAATGAATAAAGAAGTACTTTTAGGAAGACGGGATCAAAGAATTTTTTAAAGTTAATAAGACTAAACTGGAATGGAATCATTTGGTTCCCTACAGTCGTAAATGCATAAAATACAATTAAGAGCATTGGCACGACAATAAATACTGACATCCAAACTACATAGGGAATAACCAGTGGTCTATATTTCTTCATTAATACGACTCCATCGTGTACATCACATGGATGTCTTCAGGGAAGAAATGGATGCCAACTTCTTTGCCTTCTTCTGAATTATCCGTTGTATGAATGATAAAGTCACGATGCTCTGTTTAACGACAATTTCGTAATGAACACCCTTGAATAGGATCGACTCAACAACTCCCGTTAATTTTCCAAGCTCCACATCAACAATATCAATGTCTTCAGGTCGGATTACGATATCTACCACTTCATTATTTGAGAAACCTGCATCAACGCATTCAAACTGAACACCATCAAATTCCACAAGGCGATCTTCAATCATCGTTCCTTCGATGATGTTTGAATCTCCGATAAATGTTGCGACAAAACGGTTTTCAGGTTCATTATAGATATCCATGGGTTTTCCAATTTGTTGGATTTCCCCTTCATTCATCACGACAATTTTATCTGACATGGTCAACGCTTCTTCTTGGTCATGTGTAACATAAACAAAAGTAATACCCACATTTTCTTGGATTTCTTTAAGTTCACGTTGCATTTCTTTACGCATTTTTAAGTCCAATGCCCCTAAAGGTTCATCGAGTAGAAGCACCATTGGTTCATTCACAAGCGCTCGAGCAATCGCGACACGTTGTTGTTGTCCTCCTGATAAAAGTGTGACAGGACGGTGTTCAAAGCCGCTTAACCCTACAAGATTCAACATCTTCTCAACTTTTTGCTTAATAATATCTTCGTTTGTTTTCTTAATGCGAAGACCAAATGCGATGTTGTCATAAACATCCATGTGCGGAAAAAGTGCATACCGTTGAAAGACTGTATTAATCTCACGTTTATAAGGAGCTAATTTCGAAATCTCAATGCCTTCGAAATAGACTTCACCAGAACTTTGCTCTAAAAATCCACCTAAGATTCTTAAAAGTGTTGTTTTTCCACAGCCAGAAGGGCCAAGTAGCGTCACAAACTCATTTTCAAAGATATCCAAGTTGATCCCTTTTAAGACAAGCTGATCTTCAAAGCCCTTCACAATATTTGTAAATTGAATTAATGCTTCCATATTCTTCCTCCTTTAAAATACAGGGGGTGTACACACCCATATCACACGTGCTCGTTGTTGATGTTCATTAACCAAGACGTGATTACGATTTCCTTTTATGTAAAAAGTTTGTCCTTTTGAAATCGTTATTGTTTCATCTCCATACCTTAATGATACCTTACCTTGGAGTACATATCCAAATTCTTCCCCTTCATGCGGTAAGATTTCATTGGATTCACCACCTGGCTCGAGTTCTAAAAGGATGGGTTCCATCTCGTTTTTTTGCGCATTGGGTACAATCCAATGGATTGTCGAATCATCGCGTTCATCAATAAAATAATCATCTGCAGTAAATACAACTTGCTCAGCAGACTCTTCTTTAAAGAAGACTGACAAATTCGTGCCCAGCGCCTCCACGATATCGTTAAGTGTTGCAATGGATGGGGACGTTAAGTCATTTTCAAGTTGTGATAAAAACCCTTTGGTTAATTCACTACGGCTTGCGAGTTCCTCTAAGGTCAGACCATTTTTTGTGCGCAACTGTTTGAGTCGTTTTCCAATTTCCATAGTTCCTCCCTTGTTTAGTGTTGGTAAACTTTTATATTAGTAAGTATAAACACAAACTAATTATACATAATGGTTTCTAAAATGCAAACGAATTAATAGAAAAAATGTAAAAATAAAAAGACCAACGGAGTGTTGGTCTTTCTTTGGTTTAAGATTGCGTTTATTGTGCTGAACGAATAAATTTTTCAAGCTCAGGTTTTGGTAAAAATCCTGTCTTGCGTCCAACAGGTTTTCCATCTTTAAAGAGAATTAAAGTAGGAATTGACATAACGTCGAAACGTTGTGCTAGTTCGCCTTCTTCATCCACATTAACTTTTAAGATTGTTGCTTCATCTGCCATTGTTGTTGAAAGTTCTGTCAAGATTGGAGCGATCATCTTACATGGTCCACACCAGTTAGCATAAAAATCAATAAGTACTACGCCATCTTTAACGGCTTCATTAAAATCATTTTTTGTTATATTTTTCATTTGATAGTGTCCTCCTATTTGCTTAGTTATTATATCACAAGTATTTCATATGTACCTTAATATGCTCACAGAGCATTTGGAACACGTAACTTAAGTTTTCCATCTAGAACACGTGCATGGACGGTTGAATATTCAAAGACTTCACCATCACATCCTAAAGCTACAGTTTGATTGCATTGTATCTTAATTTCTTTCGCTCTAAAGCTTGTCACGACGTCAAGATCCAAATGCTCTCCCTTATAATACATTGGCAGCAATTTAGGAAGACGTCTTGCTGGTACATCTTCTACGATAGAGACATCGAGTGCACCATCATTAATAATGGCTTTAGGTGCGCTTTGAAATCCATTTCCATAACAACGACCATTCATAACCGAAATGAGAAGGGCATTGTGTTCGCTTTGGGTACCATCCGCTTCAACTATACATTGGATGGGCTTTTTACGAATAAGTTCGTAGATTGCATAATAGATATAAATCAATTTGCGAGGAAACCATGTTTTACGCACTGCATTTACATCACGATTAACTTCTGAATCCACACCCATATTCATACAATTTAAAAAGCGGTGACCGTTGGCTTCGCCAATGTCAATGTGTTGTACAGACCCGTTAATGGTATCTTCAAGTATTTTCTCAAGGGGATGGTTATAGTTGATCATCCGCCAAAAATCATTACCGGTACCTACAGGTATAATTGCTAATTGTACGTCTAAATCTAAACCGTTAAGAATTTCATGTGCGGTCCCATCGCCACCTACAGAGTAAATAACGACATCATTCCCATGATATTCTTCCGCAATTTTTTGTGCGTGATCTGGATATTCTGTATAACGCAATTCATAGTTGTCTTCTTTGTCTTTAAAGTTATTGTCTATCCATGCTTCGACGTCACGATAACGTCCTACGCCTGAAGTTGGATTAATGATAAATACGTGTTTCATGATTTCGACCTCAATTCACATATTTTTATTATGGTACAGATGACCTAATAATACAAGAATGAAAGCCTCTATTTTCATAGAGGCCTCACGATTCTTAAGTATTATAGCGAATATTTTATATTTTGTGTTACCCATGTGCATCCAATTTATTCATTGGAATTCTGATTTTCGGGTTTCTCCGATTCTATTCGAACCGATACAACGATATTGCGATGTTCGCCTTGGTAAAGACCTGGACGAATACTTTGCGACTCGATGATCGCAGTGGTGTCCCCGGATGGAATGGCTTCAATGGTAAATCCATTTCCATTCGCCCATGCGATTGCATCGGCTACCGTATCTCCAATAAAATCAGGAATTGTAACACCTTTGGGTTCTTCAACCTCTGATTTCACGACTATTGTAAGTTCAATATATGTTTGTTTTTGGTGATAATCTCCAGGTTCTACACTTTGATAAATTATTTGTCCATCACTGTAGTAGTCTTGATAAGAATCTGAATTTTGATCAATCTCATTGAAAACGACCGTCACGCCATTATTTTGAGCCCAACGTTTAATCTCACTGCGTGACATTGATGTTAGATCAGGTACAACATTTGAACGCTCTGTTTCTTTATCTTTGTCTGTATCTTCAAGACGTTTCGGTACGACATCACCTGGATAGTAGAGCCCTTCCTCATTTTGACTTGGATTAAAAAGCGCTGAACGATACGGTTTTGATTGTTTGAAACTAAATGTCTTAACATCTAGATGATCCGCGTCGTGTTTCAAGTTATCGCTAATGACATCACGCGCTACTTGGACATCGCGCATATATGGATGGGAAACATATTTTCCACTGTAGCCATCATCAATAATTTCCCCTTCACCTTGAAGTTGGGTCGATACAATTCTAAAGGTATTATACGGAGATACCGGTGATTTCTCGATATTTTGTAATGCGTATCCCATAAGCGATGTAATATCGTTTATGGATATATTCATTTGAAGATTATCCTTTGCGGCATCCAATACATTCACAAGTGTATTCACATTACGTGTACTTAAAATTTGATTTGCGAGTTCTTTAATAACATATTGTTGATTCATTTGACGAACATAATCACCACCGGTAAAGGCATAACGTTCACGAGCAAAGGTAATCACTTGCTTTCCATCCATTTTTTGTTTTCCAGCTGGAATCCAAATTTCATGGAATTCTGATGGATTTTCTTCTTTAGGCAATGATCCCCCAAATGCAATCGGTGACTCTAGTTCAAGTCCGCCTAATGTGTCAACTATTTTCACAAGCGCATAGAAATCTGTTTCAAAGTAGAAATCAATATTCACGCCCATAAAATCTTGAACCGAATCAATGAGACATTGACGGCTAAATGCACGTGCATGAGTAATTTTATCGGGATAATTATTCTGACAAGCAATCGGTAGATAAGAATCACGTGGAATGCTTGTCATGGTGATTTTAAGTGTTTCAGGATTAAAAGAGGTTAGGATGATGGAATCAGCGAGTTCTTCATTAACCCCAATCATTAACATCGTAAAGGGTTCCTTTAACACATCTTTATCATTCACCGTTTCTTTGCTTTTTATACTGAACGAGAACATTGCTTTTGAAAACTCAATTGGATTTCGTTCTTCCGTTTCAAGTCGTTTTGAAAGCGAACTAAAGTTTTTCGGTACCACTGCGAATTGAATTTTATCATTTAAACTCGCTATAAGAAGATCGTCATAGGATTTAAACTTGACATACTCAATTGTTCTTGATTCTTTAGCGACATTTTTCTTTACCGCATCTTCAAATTCTTGCGTTGTTTCAACATAACCCAGCGTGCTGTGATCAAGATCTTCTTTTTTCGCACCTTCCTTAAAACTAATTACTGAAAACTCTTTATTTTCCTGCCCGGATTCATTAATCATTTGATTCGCGATTGCATTGGTTTTAAATGTGTAATAGGACCCTACCGATCCAACAATCAACATAAACATTCCAAATACTGCAACTGCTTTTCGGAAAAAACGAATTCGTTTCGCATACCCTAAAAGGAAAAATAAATTAAGAATTAAAACAAGCAATACGATAATTGTGATTCCGAGCATAAAGTACTTGCTGTGTAAATTAACGTATCGTCCAATGACAAATAATAATGCAATATAGATTATATTCACGACTACTGTTAGAAGCAATCCAAATATTGGTCGATGAATGAATGAGGGTCTACGTTGTTTTGTTTTAGTTTGCTGCTTCTTTGACTTGCCCATCGTCTACCTCCATGATTGAATACAATCCATCGTCATCTTTCGTTACATAAATATCTGCTTTCTGTTGAAACTCCGAGACATTTAAAACATCCGAGTCTTTATATTTCCATGTTATCGCAACACGATATACAGGAATCGAACGTTCAACATCGTTTGTTACGGTATTGACCGTACCATCTTCTTGTGTCCCCAATTCATCTTCTTGCTCAATTAGAACTAACGTGTCTTTTTTGGCACTTGCGGTCGATGAAGCAACTTCAAGTGTTTTGTCTAATTTCCCTTTTTCTTTATAGTAACGCATATCGTTATAGAATGTATCCAGTGCCTGACCATAAACCCAGTCAAGGTCTTTATGAATATACTGCATGCCTCCTACATCATTAAAGCGCAACTTATTGGTCCATGTATAAAAATCCGCAACAAAGTTTTGAGCGATAAGCTCTGAAATCACTTTATCATCTCTTGGATCTTCTTTCAGTTTCGAGGTAAGTTCCTTATAGAGTTCTTTTTGATACTCAGTTGCATTTTTACGCAGCGAATAGAAACTATTCTCGCTTGTAGTACCCCCATCAATACTTGTTTTTGATTGGTATGCTCGGTACGCAAAAAAACCACCTACACTCAAAGTTGTAAGTGAAAGAATTAAAATAAAAATGGTAAGACCTTTACTGTGTTGCTTCATATTTTCACATCCTCTATTTATTCTATCATAAAATGTTCGCTCATAATTATCAATTAACGATTGGAAAATCCCATATTTTAATATGTTTGATGGTATAATTTCATTACATATGACTGGAGGAAAGCATGAAAACTTTAATTATTTCTGATATACACGGTAGCATCGACCGTTTAAATGATGTTCTCAACACACCCTTACCTTATGATCGCATTTTACTGGTAGGGGACCTCATGTATCATGGACCTCGAAATCCAATTCTTGCGGATTACAATCCGAAAGCTGTTTCCGATCGATTGAACCAACTCACATGCCCCATTATCGCAGTGCGCGGAAACTGTGACAGTGAAGTGGATCAAATGTTATGTCAATTCTCAATAATGCAAGACTATACGGTGACAGAATGGAATAATCTTACCCTCATGGTGACACACGGTCACCTTTTTGAACCCGATATTGAGGGCCCACGACACGGCGTAGACCTCTTTATTTCTGGACACACACACGTGCCTGTTTTGAAAAAAATAGACCATACAACAATATATAATCCTGGATCCATTGCACTTCCTAAAGAAAATCATCCAAACACGTATGGATATCTGGATGATCGTGTCCTCACAACGTATACACTTAATCATGATGTCTACATGCAAGCTGTAATTGACTAAGATGTGTTCAATCTTAGATTAGAATTTGAAAACAACCTGAAGTGGTTGTTTTCTTTTTTTTACTTATTCACGATTTTAATGTGGATTGCATTTACACCTTCGTTATAAAATCCGGGCTTAACATCTTGTTCGAGCACTTGATTGTTAATGTAATCATGCTTGAACTCTGGGGAGTCCGGTTTGATTACATCAAAGGTAACTGAAACATGGTTTTTATCCGCCCACGATTGAATTTCTGATTGAGAGAGGCCATTAAAATCTAAGACATCAACGGCTTGTGCACTGCGCTCACTTGGTTTAAGCACCGTCAAAAGCGGACCGGTATCTTCTGAATTTTTCGAAGAAATCAGATCTGTTTGATAAGGTTTACCATAGGTAAACGTAAAGTCGTATTCATTTCGTAAGTCTGCATCTGATTTTAGATTATCCAAAATGACTTTCTTTGCTTGTAAATACTGATTTTCAAAAGGCTTCGCATACCACACACCATTAATAATCGTTCCTTCACCCGCAATCTGAGTTTGCACAACTCTAAATGTTGACATGGGGTCTACCGGAGAACGATCAATACTTTGCAATGCATATCCCATGAGTTTGGAAATGGTTTCAAGTGGAAGCGTCATGGTAATATTTTTCTTCGCCGAATCCAAAACATTTAAGATCGTATTCGGATTTCGTGTCGCAAGAATTTTATTTGCCATTTCTTTAATAACATACTGTTGATTGACTTGGCGGTCAAAATCACCATTTGCCATGTTTTCAATACGACGTTCTCGTGCAAAAGTGACAACTTGTTTACCGTTCAGAAGGTTTTTCCCTTCTGGAATGGTAACACCTTCCATAATGGGCTCACCATCGTCATCGTATTGTTTTTCAAGCGGAAATGAACCCGCAAATGTTGTCGGACTTTCAATTTCTAAGCCACCAATCGCATCTACCATATTTTCAAGTGCATAAAAATCCGTTTCAAACACAAAATCAACCTTAACACCCAGATAGTTTTCAATTTTATCTACCATACATTGTGAACTAATCCCATGAGAATGATTTATTTTATCGTAAGATTCGTTTGGATAACAAGCGATTGGAACATACGAATCCCGTGCAATACTTGTCCTCGTAACTTTAAGCGTTTCGGGGTTAAAGGATGCAAGAATAATTGAATCTGCAAGATCATCATTTAATCCCAACATAAGCATTGTAAATGGCTCTTTAATAACATCCACTTCAGTATTGGATTGTTTTGTAACGGATGTGGAAAACGTAAATAATTCTTTTGATTCCACAAAAGGATTTGACCCATCTGGAATTTCTTGAGTTAATGTGTGGTAATTAAGGGGTAATACCGCAACATCAATCTTCTTCGCACTTACCGCTGATAACAAGTCACGATAATTATCATATTTCTCAAAAACAACATTATCCGCTTTATCCGCGATTTTTTTCTTAATCGATGTTTCAACTTCGGGTTCATTCATGGGTGCATACGCTACTGTTTTACCCTCAAGCACGTCATCCCCACTAAAACTCACAACACTAAATTCACGAACTTCGTCTTTATTAAGAATGGCGTTGGTGATGGCATTGGTTTTAATTGCGTAAAACGAACCAACCGATCCAACCAAAAGCCATACAACAGACAATATTAGAAATACGTATCTAAAAAGTTTATTTGATTTTAAATAACCAAGTATATAGAGAATATTAAGAAGAAGAATAAATACCATAACACTTAGTGTCCCGATTGCAAAGTAACGTCCATGAATGGATGCAAATCTTCCTCAGAAGACAATAAGCCCCAGTGGTAGAATGTTTGAGAGAATAAGCAGTAATGTTCCCACAACACAATTTTCTTTACGCTGGGTTTGTTTCGGTTGAAGTTTGAGTTCCATTTGATACCTCCACAATTGAATAGGTGTCGTCTACCTTAACGACCATAATCTGTGCCGAATGTTGATAATTTTTTGTATCAAGCACGGTTGAATCTTTGTATGTCCATGTCGCATTGACTTGATATGCAGGTACTTCATGGTCATGAAGCAAGAACTTTGTTTTCTTCGAAGTAACCTCGATTCCCGTTACCTCTAGCGTATCCTCAACTTGTTCTCGTTCAATATAAACACGCATATCATTATAGAAGCGATAAAGCGCTTGATCATATACCCAGACTTTAATATCCGGATGTAGAAATTGAATGCCACCAACGTCATTCATTCGAACTTTATTTGTCCACGTATAAAAATCAGCAATAAAGTTTTTCGAAATGAGTTCAGAAATTACCGCATCCGAACCTGATTCAACAGAAGCAAGTTCTTCATAAAGTTCTTTTTGATATGCCGTTGCATTATTTCGAAGACTGTATTGACTGTGGTTTGATATCGTTGCTTTTGTAAGGGTTGTTTGGTACGTCTGCCATGCTTGGATTGCAAAAAAGCCACCCACACTGAGCGTCCCTAACGACAGTACAAAAACAAGAATCAGTAATAATTTATTATTTTTTTCCATAATTACACATTCCTTTACCTTGATTACAATAATGCGAAACCTTTGCAAAGTCAATAAATCACAAAAGTTCACGCATTATCACATGTTTTGCAAAAAAACCCTGATTGTTTATCAGGTTTTTAAATTTGCTACATAACTTCTAACTTATGGTTCCAAAACCAAAGTGTTCCAAAGGTCAAGAACCCACAGACAAGAATTTGATATAAGACCACAAGCGCAAACTCACCAACTGGAATACTTCCACCTTGTAAGAATGCATAAGAATCATAGCGTAATAAAACACTTCCAAACGAAGTATCCACATACGCACCAATTTGTCCGAGAACAATAGCGATTAAAACTGCAATCCCCACAGCAACTAATCCACGATTATTTTGGAAATAGCTTGAATGTGCCACAGCACCTGCAAAGAGAATGACAAGCGAACTGAGCGCAAAGTTTAAGAGGTTATCAATAACCGCAAAAAATGCGACACTCGATTCAAAATACTGTGCAAAGTATTGGGATAATTCCGGCATTGCTTGGCCATAGATTGCAAGACTTCCTGTTGTTGTGAAAGTAATGATGAACAGGGATAGAATTAGGAGTAAACCCATAATCACTGACCAAAAGAACGCCACTAATAATTTTGATGCAAGAATTTGCCAAGTCTTAACCGGTAACGTAAAGAGTCGATATCCGTTTTTATGATAGATGCTTGTATAAAGTACATAGATATTTGCTCGCACGGACATCACTGTCACAATAACTACGAGTGCAAACAACGCTAACGCAATAAAGGTTCCAAAGATTCCAAATCGATCATTAATCGCTAATTGAATCATCAAGATTGTAAGAACACATCCTGCAATCATCATCCCTACAACGGGTGCATACGCTTTATAAGAATCTACCAAATCATTTTTAAATAGTTTTCCTACCATTTGAATTCCTCCCTAAAGATTTCATCAATTGTTTGTCCACGTGCTTCACGTAAATCATCACAATTTTCGTGCATGAGAATCGCACCATCTTTAATGAAGACGACTTCGTCCAAGACACCTTCAATATCTTGAATGAGATGTGTTGAAATGATAAGTAGTGCATCTTGAGTATAATTGCTTAAAATTGTTTCGATAATCGAATCGCGTGATGCAGGATCAACACCTGCAATCGGCTCATCAAATATATAGATACGTGCTTTACGCGATAAACATAAAGCAAGCTGGAACTTTTCACGCATCCCTTTAGACATCTTTGAAACAGGCATGCTTCCATCTAATTTCATCTTAAGGAATAAGTCTTCTAAAACGCCCATATCAAAATCAGCATACATATCACTATAGAGTCTTGCTGCTTTGAGTCCTGTAAGATTGGGTGCTAAGTATTCCACATCAGGAAGATATGAAACAACAGCTTTCGAATCAGGACCAACTGGATTTCCACATACCTGAATATCTCCGTGATAATCACGAAGAAGACCAACAATCGTCTTAATTAAGGTTGTCTTTCCTGCTCCATTTGGACCACAAAGACCCACTATTTTTCCAGATTCCAAATTTAAATTAATATTCTTAAGCACTTGATTTTTTCCATAATGCTTATTTAAATGTGAAATGACCAAACCATTTTCGTTATTCATGTTTCCCAACCTCCCATTCATTTTTAAGAAGGCTTATTGTTTCTTCAAGGTCAAGACCAAGTGTTTTCGTTTTCTCAACAAATACAACACTGTAACGACGTCCCAATTCACTTCTTAACTTCTTAATTATTTCTTGTTTATCTGTAACAAATTTACCATTTGTGCGATCTGTTTCAATCAAACCATCACGCTCGAGCTCATTGAGTGCTTTTTGAACTGTATTCGGATTTACTTTAAAGAATAAAGCAAGTGCCCGGATTGACTCAATGCGATCCCCTGCATTAAGTCGACCCGAGGCAATTTCTAATTCAAAATACTCAATGATTTGTCGGTAAATGACTACGGAACTATTTTTTAGTGACATACCATCACCCACTGTAACACTTAAATAATACAATAGAACAACAAAATGTACAAGAATTACATTTGTTCTGGTGCATTAACACCGATTAAGTTCAAGGCATTACTTAGGGTAATTTTTACCGCTACAAGTAAATTTAGACGTTGTGCTTGTAGTTCCGGGTTACTTGGATCCATAACTTTTACTTCACCATAGAAACTATGGAAGGATGATGCAAGGTCTTGAACATAATTTGCAATCTTATGAACTTCACGTTTTTTCGCAGCATCTGCAACAACAGAACTAAACTCATTAATCTCTTTTAATAAGGCAATTTCTTTAGGATTTGTAAGTTGATCAATGACATCAACATGAGGAACTTCTCCTGCTTGACGTAAAATTGAACAAATACGAGCATGTGCATATTGAACATAGAATACTGGGTTATCGTTTGATTTTTTACGTGCTAGACCAAGGTCAAAATCAAGTGGCGTTGCTAAAGCACGGCTTACAAAGAAGTAACGTGTTGCATCAACACCAATATCATCAACCAGTTCAACAAGACCCAGTGCATTCCCTGTACGTTTTGACATTTTAACTTCAACACCTTCGTCCACAAGACGAACCATTTGAATAATATCAACATCCAGAACATTTGGATGGCCGAGCGCTTCAAGTGCAGCTTGCATACGTACAATATAACCATGGTGATCGCCACCCCATAGGTTTAGTAAATGTGTATAACCACGTTCGAGTTTATAAATGTGGTTTGCGATATCAGGTACGAGATAGGTATAAGATCCATCACTCTTAATAAGGACACGGTCTTTATCATCCCCAAAATCTGTTGAACGAAGCCATAGTGCGCCATCTTCTTCAAACGTTACACCTTTTGCTTTAAGTGCTTCTAAGGATTCCTCTACACGTCCATCATCATAGAGCCATTTTTCACTAACCCATGAATCCATTTCAACTCCAAAAGTATTTAAATCTTCTTTAATGCGCTCTAATTCTAATTTAATTCCAAGTTCTTTAAAATAAGGTACCCATTCTTCTTCCGGTGCATCTAACCATTTGTCACCTTCAGCATCTTTCACATCATTTGCGATTTCCACAATATCGGGTCCATGATATCCATCTTCAGGCAATGCTGCTTCGATACCAAATGCTTGTTTATAACGTGCATAAAGTGAATGACTTAACATCAAAATTTGATTACCAAGGTCATTAATATAATACTCACGAAGTACGTCATATCCTGCAAAGGACATAATACGTGAAAGTGAATCACCCCATGCGGCTCCACGTGCGTGACCAACATGAAGTTGTCCAGTAGGGTTCGCCGATACATATTCATTCAGTAAACGGATTCCTTCCCCTGCATTGGAACGACCATAATCTTTACCAGCCTCAATAACATCATTAATAACACTACCTAAAACTGCTGGTTTCATAACAAAGTTAATAAATCCAGGTCCCGCAACACTAATGGAGTCAACCATCTCATTATTTTCTAATTTCTCCACAATAACGCTAGCAATTTCACGTGGATTTTTACCAACAGGTTTTGTAAGACGCATTGCGATGTTTGTTGAGTAATCTCCCATTTCTGGATTATTAGGGATTTCTAACATTACAAGTCCATCTTCTTTTTCAATACCAAACGCATCAAGAATAATATCTTCGATGTGTCCAACAAGTTTTGTTTCAATTTTATTCATATTAAAGCTCCTTCTCTATATTTTATCTTTAATAAGTTTTTTTCGCCAAGCAATCGCAATGCTGCCAGGTCCAGTATGAGCAAGTACAATAGGATATAAAGGACGTTTTATGACCTCAACCCCAAAATGTTTTTCTAAATCTTTCACAACAGCATTGTAGATTTTTTCTTCACAACCGCCGTCTAAAACAATCCATTCATAATCATCTTTATTCCGATCTACCACAGTGTGATCAAAACCAACGCGGACTGCTTTTTTGTAGGTCCTTACTTTTTCAGCCAAATCAATTTCACCATTTGAAACCTTTAATACAGGTACGATTTTGAGTAAATTCGCAATGGCTGCAGCTGCTGGCGTAATACGACCTCCACGCTTAAGGTAGATAATATTCTCCGGTATGAGTGATGCATACATATCCGCTTCATCTTCGATGAGCGTCCTTATAGCATCCGGTTCCATACCCCGCCTTATCATTTCCTTAACTTCAAGACTTAATAAAAACAATGGGCAACTGACAAATTTTGAATCAATAACCGTTACGCGTCCATCATAATCTTGAGCCAGTCCGCATGCCGTTTGATACGTCCCGCTAAGTTTACTTGAAATCGGTAAAAAGATTATATGGTCATATGTTTTTAAAACGTCATCAAACAATTCAATCAACCTCCCTAAAGGTGGTTGTGATGTTGAAACAGATGATCCGTTTTTCATGGCTTGAATCAATTGTTCACGAGAGATCCCTTCTTCTTCCATATATGCTTTTCCATCGATTGTTAAAGGCATACGTGCTACGATAATCTCATGATCAATTGCTTCTTGCTTTGAAACACCTGCCGATGAGTCTGTGATAACAGCAATTTTCATCATAAATGTCCTCCATTAGTATGATTACTATATCATATTTCTTATATAATTCACTATTTTTTGGTGAGCGCCTTTACAAACGTTTTTTTAAACGCTATAATGGTCTAGCAATGGCGATCGTGGTGAAGTCGGTTAACACACCGGATTGTGGTTCCGGCATGCGCGGGTTCGAGTCCCGTCGGTCGCCCCATATTGAAATTACACCCACTCTTTAGAGTGGTTTTTTTTATTTTCGACGAATATAGGTTTGTTCAATTTCCTGGATAAATGACTTCATGTGGGTCGTCAGGAATTTTTTTTCGTGATAAAGGACTTGAGCGTACATCGAAACCGTAGGAATATCAACGTTCACCGTTTTTAATACGCGTTGTTCGAGTTCTTCTTTTACTGAAAATTCAGGAAGAAACGATAACCCAAGTCCTTTTTTCAAGACAGCGATGATAATTTCTGTATCTCCAACCTCTAAAATCGCATTTCAGTTCACGCGTCGCTTCGCAAGATTGCGCTCAAGTTCATAGCGATACGCCTCACCTTGTTCGGTCAGTAAAAATGGTGCATCCGAAAATTCTTCAAGGTTATAGATTTTTGTACTGCTTACCGTCTCATCCGCACTTACAAACAGAATGGTTTCTTCCTTTTCAAATACTTTTACCATATCTGCACCATAAAGTTGATAATCGAGTGTGAAAAGGATGTCGATTTCGTCTCGCCGTACCATACCCAGCAGTTCTTCTGTTTTTCCGATGATCACTTTAATTTCCACGTTGGGATGTTCCTTGTGAAAATTATAGATAAGGTCTGGAAAAATGCTCGACCCCAACGATCCGACCGTTCCGACGCGAATGGTACCGTGTTCTTTTTTGGTCGATTGATTAAAGATACGCGCTTCCTCAACGGTTCTTAAAACTTCGTTCGCATAAAATATAAATGCCTCTCCTTCTTCCGTGAGGTGAATTTTACGATTCATGCGGTCAAAGAGTTTTGTTTGAAGTTCTTCTTCAAGTTGTTGGATTTGAACGGTCACGGCCGCTTGAGTATAACCTAAGGCATCCGCTGCCTTACTAAAACTTTCTTTCTCCACAACCTTCACAAATGTTTGAAAATGTCTCAGATTCATACGCTCTCCCATTAATTTTTTTTATCCGTTTTATAAAATCTATTAAATTATCTTATTCTATAAGTTATGGTATATTTTCATTAACACGAAGTCAAGTTAATGGAGGTATGTAAATAAAACGATATGAACTCGATGAAGATGCTTCAATTGAAGCTATGATGATTGAATTTGTTAAACCTTTTTATCAAGGTGAAACAAATCCAGGTACCGGACCTGTCTGTACAATCGCACCGGAAGACGTTTTAGATCGTCTTAAAAATCAAGATATGCCGCAACAAGGACGCGACCTCAATTCCGTTGTATCTCAATTGATGACGGATATTTATCCCTATAGTTTACGCAGTGCTCCCCCACGTCATTTTGGATTTATCCCCGGACCGGCTACAAAGGTTTCTGTTTTGGGTGATTTAATGTCGAGCGCTTATAATGTGCATGCAAGTAATTGGGTTAATAGTTCTGCCGCAAGTACGATCGAAGAAAACACCATTTGTTGGCTCACCAAACAAATCGGCTATGATGAACATGCTGGCGGGTTGTTTGTTTCAGGTGGTTCTATGGCAAACCTAACGGGACTTATTGCAGCAAGGGATAAAGTATTGAATGAAGATAACCGACACTTGGGGGTCATTTATCTTTCTGATCAAACACACCACTCTGTGGAAAAGGGCTTAAAAATTATTGGATTTACAAGCCGTCAATTCCGTTTTATTGATACCGATGAAGCCTTTCAAATTAAAACGGACATTCTTGAACGAACAATTTTAGAGGACTTGAACCAGGGATTGGTTCCTTGTTGTGTCGTTGCAACTGCAGGAACGACCAATACTGGAACCGTAGATCCCTTAGATGATATCGGTGATTTATGTAAGAAGTATTCTCTTTGGATGCATGTTGATCGCGCGTATGGAGCGTCTTTCCTTCTTTCAACCAGTCAAGTACACCGCCTTAAGGGAATTCATAAAGCAGATAGTGTTAGCTGGGATGCCCATAAATTACTCTATCAAACTTATAGTTGCGCCATGATTCTTGTGAAAGATAAACAAGATCTTCTCAACAGTTTCGATGCCAGCCCTGAATATTTAAAAGATATTGATGGTGACCGTGTAACAAATTTTGGCTCGATGGGAATTGAGCTTACACGACCGACTCGCGCACTAAAATTATGGCTTTCACTGCAAACTATTGGAATTGAAGAATATTCTCGTCGCATTGATCATGGCCAAGAACTTGCGAATTACGTTCAAGAACGAATTCTAAAATACAATCATTGGGAAATGATCTCACCTGCTCAGTTTTCGATTATTAATTTTCGTTACATCCATCCTGATTTAACGGACGAAGCGTTGGATTCACTCAATACCTATCTCGCAAAGCAAATTGTTGCCGATGAATTTGCAGGAATCTTTACAACCGAACTCAAAGGACACACCGTATTAAGAATGTGTACAATTAATCCGATCACCACCTTTGATGACCTCGATGAAACACTCGACCACCTTGAAACACTCGCAACCCATTATCTCAACACAAATCTTTAAGATTTGTGTTTTTTTGCTTTTTTACCACACTCACACACATTCTAAGAACAATCCAACTATAATAAGAATATAAGGGGGAACACATATGAAATTCTTTTTTAACTATACATTACCGCTTTTTGTACTCCTAACAATCTTGGGCTTTCCAGTTTATTTCCTATCAAAACGAATTCGCTTTAAAAAGCGAACAAAACCAAGACGCTTTAATCAACCCAACTATGCAACACGTCCACACCGGTTTAACCTAACAATCATGGGAGGATACGTCCTGATCGCGTGTCTATGCATCGTCATAACCTTTTATTTAGAAAATTGGCCTCGTTCAATTGAACCGAAAACGCAGTGTCAACAGCCATCTTTAACATTTACCGATCCCGGTGGGTTCTTAGATGCAAAGCCTGAATATGCATTGTGCTTTGATGAACATTCTGAATTAATTTTTGAAGATCCAAACCAAGCATTTGATTCATTCATTGAAGACCATCGTTTTGATCTCTATAAGATTCACCTTAAGTTTAAACGCTTTACACCGATTAACCGAATAACCTATCGGAATTATGCACGATTCGATATCAATAGCGAGCTTGAAGCACCTTATGCACAATTTTTTAAGATTTTTAATCAAAGTATTTATCCAAATACACAGGGCAAAACATTGCGCTTGATTCCGTTTAATGTCGATTCCATTGAATTCAGTGAGAACTATAAAAAACCGGATGGCGATATTGAACGAACTGAAAAAAACCAAGAGTTTGCGATCATCTCCGTAACACTTGATTTACAAAGTGACGACCCAATTATTGATTTCAGAAATGCCTTTACACTTGTCTCTGAAGATGCAACGACCTACCTTCCACCCCGTCTTGTTTTAAATAACAATCACGAACGAATGGACCTCAATGCACGAAACAACCAAGCAACTCTAATTTTTAATGTAAATCAAGATACACATTACAATCTTATATTCGCAACCGAAAATACAGTTCCTCAAAAAGAATTGATTCGAAAGCCATAAAGAAAAAAGTCCACATCGCGTGGACTTTCTTTTATCAAATCTCAACCGCACCACTTTCACTTTTATTAAAGTCTATCTCATAGGCCGTTTTGAAGTCAAATATTTTTCGCGGCATTGAGTTAATTTTGAAGCAAATATCATCAAGATATTGTTGCGCTATATCATACATTGATTTTCCTTTTGGTATAAACCTTCTAACGATTGCATTCGCTCGTTCATTGGTTCCACGTTGAAAAGAACAGTATGGATCACACTTATATAGTTTCACACCCAACCGCTTGGCTGTAATTCCTAATGTTTTAAATTCAAGTCCATTATCTACTGTTATCGATTTCGTGGTTATATTATTCTCTTCAATAAATTTTCGAATTAAGTTTGATGTAATAGTCATATCGATATTCTGCTTTAATAAGCCAGGTCATTCTTGAGCAGCGGTCTACAATGGATATAATCGCTGCAGATTCATGTTTCTTACCGATTATAGAGTCGATTTCGAGATGGCCAATCTCGTTACGTTCCTCAATGTATTTAGGTCTAAGGCTAATTGAAGTACCGTTTTCTTCAAGTTCCATCTCAAGTGATTCATCATTCCACTAATTCTCTTTTACGTTTTCGACGTTTATAGCACATTCTATTTGGTTTTATATCAAGTTTACCTTGATTAATCCAGTTATAGACTTGCTGCGATGAAACACACGGTTTATATGGATGATATCGTTTATAGTTACTCAAGCATACTTCTACCCAATGAACTTTAGGATCATAGTGAGAATGCAGATATTCGATTAAGTGGAATATTTTCTCGAATATCAATCGTTCGTTTCTTATAGACATTATTTTATATCTAGAAATCGTAGAATGAGATATATTGAGTTTACGTGCTGCCTTGCGCATAGAGTAGCCGATGCTTAATAGAATATCAATTTGGTCTTTCATTTTTATCTAATTGTTTATACTTCATATGGGAGCTCTTTTAGTGAACCGCACCCCGAATCTTGGACAAAGATGAGGAGGTGCGGTTTTATAACTAAGCTAACACGAAAACAAAAATTGAAATATATGAAAACGAAAGTTAGGACAATCAGTATGTTCATTAGTAAATGAGTATGGTATTAATAAATCAAGTATTAAATATTTGGTAAGACTTATCGATCAACATGGACCCAATGTTCTAAGACGAAACAAAAATCACTTTTATTCTCATGAATTTAAGTCAGAAGTAATAAATCGGATATTAATGGATGGAGAAAGTACAATAGCTGTCGCCATCGAACTTGGATTAAGTTCTGATGGATTGATTTACAATTGGATTAAAAATTATAAAGAAAACGGCTATAATGTCATAGAACGGAAACGAGGTAAACCATCTATGACAAAACCAACTAAACTGTTAACAGTTAATGATGAACTAAAGGCATTGAAGAAAAAAAAACAAGTATTTGGAAGCGGAGAATGAATATTTAAAAAAATTGAATGCCGTAGTGAAACAAAGGGTGGAGCGCGAAAAGAAGAAAAAACCAGAGTAGTCTCCTTACTACGACAAAAATATCCCTTAGAGATTCTTTTAAAAATATCCGGACTCGCTCGATCTACTTACTACTTCTACGTTTCAAAAATTGATTTTGATACCAAAAACGACGAACTCATGCAAGAGATTATAGAAATCTATTATGATCACAAAGGACGATATGGTTATCGTAGAATTACTTTAGAACTAAATAATCGAGGAATTCGTGTAAATCACAAGAAAGTCTTGAGACTTATGAATAAAATGGGATTACATTCAATCATAAGAAAGAAACGTAAGTATTCTTCATATAAAGGGACAGTGGGAACCATTGTTGAGAATCGAGTTCAAAGAGATTTTGAAGCTGATAAACCCAATCAAAAATGGTTTACGGATATCACTGAGTTTAATGTGCAAGGGAAGAAAATCTATCTTTCACCAATACTTGATGCATATGGTAGATACATTGTATCTTACAACATATCTACAAGTCCTAATTTGGATCAAACTAGAGACATGCTTCACAAGGCATTTTCTTGTAACGATACGCAAGGAACAATTATTCATTCGGATAGAGGATGGCAATACCAACATCAATTTTATGTGAAAGAATTAGAAGCACATTCGATGATTAGAAGTATGTCAAGAAAGGGAAATAGTATTGATAACGGACTCATGGAGGGCTTTTTTGGGCTACTAAAATCAGAAATGTATTATGACCAAGAACATAAGTATAAAAAGGTAGAAGAATTAGTTGATGCAATTGATGAATATATCGACTCTTATAATAACAAGAGAATTAAGAGCAAACTAAAAGGACTGACCCCTGTTCAATACAGGAATCAATCCTTAAATTTAAAAGATAATTAGCTTGTCCAAAATTTGGGGTTCAGTTCAAAGTCGGGTGGGCTCCTTTTATTATACAAAAACAACCGCACCTTGGATGGTGCGGTTGAGATTTGAATTTAGGAAAAAGAGTTCAGTACTTTAGTACTGAACTCTTTTTATTCTATGAAACGTTTGATTTCTTGAATACTCATGTTTTGAATCCCTAAATCTGCCATGCATGGCCCCATTGTCCAACAATCTTTCCCTAATATGGATGAACCCAATGTCACAAGACTGTTCATTATCGAAGTTTCCACATGAATGTGCTGTGCTAATTTGGCCCACGTTGCGAGTCCAAAGGGAATATCTTCCGAATAATATCTTCCCTTCACATCAGCAGGACCTTTAATGGAAGCAAAACTCGGATTCTCTGAAATTACTTGATGAAGATCATCCGATGCATCCGGACCACCTACCCCTTTATTTACCGTTTCAAAATTGTATTCGAAAGCTTCAAGAAGACGGATTCGTTCTTGATCCAGCCCTTCAGTAGTACGCACAACACAAGAAGTAAATCCTTCAGTGTAAAAGTAAAAATCCCCACGGGCCTTTTCAATCCGTCCTGCATTAAGGATACATCCCGGAACATGGATAATAGGATTTAAGCTGTTTAATCCACAAGCAACAATACTTTCCACAGGTTGAATGCCATCATAAAGTTCCGATAATATCTGACAGACGCGCATTGTTTCTTTTGCTGGTAAGACACCAACTTTAAGTGGATCGAAGCGACTCATAATCATCACATGCCCTGGCTCAATGATTCGTGTAGCATAAGGAAGTGTATGTGATTCCGCAAATACAATATTGGCATGATTGCCTATATCATTCATTGCCTTCTTAAATATCAGACTCCCAAATGTCCCTGGAACAATAAAAACGATCTGCCCTTCTTGCAAGCATGGTGCAAGGCGGTATGCATAATCTTTGTGGGCAAAGGCTGGCACGGCAACAAGAATAATCTCTGCATCCGCAACGCCCTTTTGTAAGTCTGTTGTTACAGATGTCAGGGTTGCGGTGCCTTCCACGACACCGGTCACATGAATTTGGAGTGAATCAAAGACCGTTTGCATATTATGTTTAAACTGCGCATCTTCGATTAAAGTAACCGAGTACCCTTTGAGTGTTAAATCAGCGGCGGCTGCGTGAGCACCATTCCCACCACCAATGATCGCAATTTTTTTCATATTCAATCCTCCTTTAATTCCTACATTATAAATCGAGGCGGGGTCCTTGTTTCCATAATGTAATAAGAGACATCGTTTGTGTAACGATGTCTCTTATTATTTCGAGATGCTTTTTCGGGTTTGAGTAAAACGATAAATGACAGAATAAAGATAAAGCCAGCAAAGAGAAAGGTGGATGACGGCGAAATCGTATAAACCAGACTCGTAAGTAATGCCCCGAAAATTTTTCCGAGCATTAATAATGAATTATAGAGGCCTGCCAGTTGGTTCCCTTCCTCAACACTGCGTTTGTTTGAGATTACTGAATTTTGAAGAATAGGAATCATCACTGTGTACATACCAAACCACGCTAACGCAAAACCAACAAAGGGTTTTGATGTCTGGCTAAAGCTTACAATCATAGCGAGCGTTCCCATCGCAATAAACACGGTTTTTAAAAGACCCAACTCAACCGCTTGTTTTTTACGATTGCGACGTCGAATTAAACTAACATTCAACACAACCGCAAACAATCCGGTAATGGCTTTAATAATTCCATTTTGGCTGGGTACAAAGTTGAAAATATCTTTTATATAATAATTAAAACTTTGGTCAAACAAAGTTGTTCCAACGGATGATGTGAACGTTACAATCAATAAAATCAAGACCACATCTTTCATTAAATGACGCGATGACTGAAGGACCTTTAATGGATTGGAGTTGCGAATCATGGACCATTCCATCTTTTCTTCGATTTTCTCATATCGTCCTAAAATAAAATAAAACACCTAGTACAATTTGAAATACCGCTTGAATCACAAACGTGAGTCGCACAGAAAAATCACCAAGATACCCACCAATAAAGAATCCAAGTGCTGCCCCTACACTGACTATAATCGATGAGATTGTTATGTAATGAGATTGGCGTTCTTCTGGTGCTTCATTCACTACATAACTCATAAGACCTACTTGGAATCCTCCAGCGAAAATACCACTTAAAAGTCTCGCAAAATAAATACTATAGCGATTTAACGCATACCCAAAAAGCAATTGAGCAATCGCATAACCAATCGAGGATATCATTAAAATACGTGTCTTTTTCATCCCATTTGCGACATTCGACCACACAAGAGCAAAAATAAAATTTGTAAGACACATCGCCGCAAACGACAAGCCAAAAACATGCGGTGGTAAATCCATCGATTTTAAAAGAGTCGGTGTTACAGGATGCCCCAAATTCTTATCAACTCGCTTTTTACCCTGTCGCTTCCCAACAGACTCCTCACCCTAAGCATGTCCGTTGACAAAGGACAAACACGAACTGCACACTATATAGAATAAAGTAAACTATGTGTGAGAGGTGATGTTGATGGAATTAACACAAAGACAAAGTAGTATTCTGTTGTTGATAATCAATGCACATGATGCAATTACAAGTGATGATATTGCAACTGAACTGAATATATCGAGCAAAACGGTTCAACGGGAAGTTCAGGCAATCGATCACATCCTTAAAAAAAGCAACATGGCCATCACCTCGTTACGCGGTAAAGGTTATCTGATCGATGACTCATACAAAAACGAAATGTGGAAAACCTATTTCTATAATGATGAGTTCGATAATAACGTATTACCGAATGTAAGACAATCTCGAGTTGAATGGATTATTCGTAAAATTGCGAACGGAACTTTGAACAGTACTTATTTTACATTAGAAGCACTTGCTGATAATTTATTTATAAGTTTATCAACACTCAAAAGAGATCTTGTTAGTGTAAGACGGATTCTAAGGGAATATCATATTTTCCTGGAAAATGACTATAAGCGAGGGTTGGTCCTAACCGGTGATGAAAACAGCATTCGTCGCCTCATCAATGATTACCTTGTCATGGAAAAATCTACCATTGACATGAATCGTATTATCGGACAAAATACCCCTCGCATGGATATCATTGAGCGCATTATTGTGACATGCATTCAAGAGTATCAACTCCATCTCACAGATATTGGATTTAAAAATCTTTCGATTCACATTGAAATTGCTTTGACACGCATTGAACAAGATAAGCTGCGTTTAAGCAATACAACCACATCAATTCAAACGGATTCAAAAGCTTATTTATGTGCCGAAGCGTGAAATCATTAATATTTATATCCATTTAAGTTCTCAAAAAAAACTCCATACAGATGTTGATAATGTCAATTCTGAGTCCCATCGCAATTTACAGATCCTCAATGAAGCCCTCGATGACATTTATCGGATTTATGGTAGTGATTTCCGTAACGATGAGATTCTAAAACAAGGCTTGATGACTCACCTCGAAAGTGCGCTCAAACGCATTGAACTTGGACTTTCAATCCGTAACGAATTATTGGATGATATCGAGAAGAATTATCCTTTTGAAATTCAAATTGCGAAAGTTCTTGCCTTTCATTTTTTAAAAACAAACGCAGTAGCCTTTAACTTAGATGAAATTGGGTTCCTCGCCCTTCATTTCTGTGGTGCTCGCGAACGCGCCCGGCACGACGAAAAAAGTGAAACAACACGCGCAATTGTTGTATGCACGACAGGAGTCGGGACTGCAATGCTTCTGAAAGCGAAATTAGAGTCTCAATTTAAAGAGGCACTTGAAATTAAAAAAGTAAGTGCTCTTTATCAACTTGATAAACACGATATGGATGATGTGGATTTGCTTATTTCTACGGTCCACATCGATCGTAATTTAGGGGTTCCTACAGTTGTTGTTTCCGCAATTGTTACCGACCAGGATATCGCACATATTAAGCGATATATCAAAGGCGAACCCACAAACACTCATTCTGTCGCAGATTTATTCGACGAGAAACTTTTTTTAGTTAATCCTGATGCGCAATCACCTCAAGAACTTCTTGAAATGATGAGCCAAAAAGCCCTCACCCTTGGCTATATCGATAAAGCGTGTCAAGAATCGATTCTAGAACGCGAAGCGCTTGGTTCTACTGAGGTCGGTAACCTCGTTTGTATCCCTCACAATATCGAAGGTTCTGTATACCGACCCTCCATTGTGGCATGTGTTCTCGATAAACCCATCCCGTGGAAATATGATCACGTTCAACTTATTCTCATGATTCTCATTGATCAAGACCATCGCACCCAATATTCCGACTTATTCGCAGAACTCTATACGGAAATCGACCATCAATACAAAGTGTCAAACATTATTAAAAATAAGAATATTTCTTATTTGAAATCACTCTTTACTGAGTAGGAAAGGTATTTTATGAAAACTATTATTGTAGCATGCGGCTCTGGTATCGCAACAAGTACTGTTGCCACATCAAAACTTAAAGCAGGACTCGAAGCAAAAGGGCTTCTTGACCACGTTAAATTTATTCAAACTTCACTTGCTGAATTGCCATCCATTGCATCGGATCAAGATGTAATCGTAACTACAGCTCAAGGTGGAGAAGGTTATGGAATTCCTGTTTTATCAGGGCTATCCCTTTTAACGGGAATGGGTGCTCAAGCAACCATTGATAACGTTATTGAAATTCTCGGCTTATAGAAAACGTGGTGATGACAGTGTTTAATGAAGATTTAGTATTTTTAGATTTAGACGTATCATCGCAAGATGAATTGTTTGATCTGATGAATCAACATCTTCTCGATCTTGGATACGTTAATGAAGCTTATTTAGGTGCACTAAAGGAACGCGAAGCTACCTATCCAACAGGACTTGCAGCCCCTGTATGCAGCGTTGCAATCCCTCATGTCGATTCAACATACATTCATAAACCAGGGATTGCCTTTGTACGTGTATCTGAAGCAATCGCATATAAAGAAATGGTTACGGATAATGATCTCAATGTAAAACTGTTCTTTTTCTTACTTGTGAAAAACAAAGAAGAACAAGTGCAAATTTTAAGTAAACTTATGGGGACATTTTCCGATGACGATTTCTTAAATCAATTATTACAAGGAAAAACGAATCAGGAAATCTTAGATATTTTAACTAAAGGAGTAGCATAGTCATGTCAATTTTAAATTTTATTGTTGACCTTGGTCCTGCTGTAATGATGCCGATCATCTTTACCATCTTTGCGTTAGCGCTCGGGGTTAAGTTTAGTAAAGCATTTAAATCAGGATTAATGGTTGGTATTGGTTTTATTGGATTAAATATCGTTATTGAATTACTTACAAAGAATTTGGAACCTGCTGCAAAACAGATGGTTGCGAATTTTGGTCTAAACTTAACGGTTCTTGATGTTGGTTGGCCTGCAGCAAGTGCTATTGCATTCGGTTCTGCTGTTGGGGTATTAATTATCCCTGTTGGGATTTTGGTTAACATTCTTATGTTATCAACAAAAACAACAAAAACGGTTAACGTTGATATTTGGAACTTCTGGCATTTTGCCTTTACAGGTTCTCTTGTTTTGATGATTACCAATGATTTAATTGTGAGTCTATTAATGGCAGCCTTTAATATGGTGATTATCATGGTTATTGGAGACCGTACCGCACCACTTGTTGAAAAACAACTTGGGTTCCCCGGTATTTCAATTCCACATGCATTTACCGCATCTTTTGCACCCATCGCTTATGTTTTAAATGCAATTATTGATAAAATTCCAGGTATTAATAAAATTAAACTTGATGAAAAAGCATTCCAGAAAAAATTTGGTATGTTTGGTGATCCTGCAATCCTTGGTACTGTTGTTGGGATTTTATTAGGTCTTGTTGCCGGTTATGATTTCAAAGGGATTACAAACCTTGCAATCGTGATGGCGGCTGTTTTAGTCTTAACACCAAAAATGTCCGCAATTCTTATGGAAGGTTTAATGCCCATTAGTGAAGCAGTTCAAGCTAAAATCCAAAAGAAATATGGAGAAAACTCAAACCTTCTTATTGGACTTGATTCAGCAGTCGGTGTTGGTAACCCTGTTACCCTTACCATTTCACTTGTAATGGTTCCCATTACAATTATTCTTGCCTTTATCATTCCAGGTAACCAATTCTTGCCGTTCGCAAGTCTTGCTGTTTTACCATTTATGTTTGTTTTAATTGCACCTCTTTGTGGTGGAGACTTCTTCCGTACACTGATCGTTGGAATCTTTACCGTATCGATTGGTCTTTTAATTGGTACAAATATTGCTCCAATCTTTACTGAAGCTGCAAAAGCAGCCAACTTTGCAATCCCAGGCGGTTCTGCATTGATTTCAAGTATTGATTATGGTAGTTCATGGTTACCATTTATGATGGTAAAACTTGTTGAGTATAAATGGATCGGTGTTGCAATTGCCGGTGCTATCTCAGCGGTTCTTATGGTTTGGAACCGTAAGTTAATTCTTAAAGAACAAGCAATTAAAGATCAAGCTTAGTCTCTTTTCGATTAAAAAAATAAAAAGGATTGAATTCGGTAATGGTGCCGATTTCAATCCTTTTTTTATTTGTGAACGTTGCAATACCAACCTTCGTATGATCCGTTATATTGATTCGTGAGGGATACGATGTGTTGTGAAATACCATTCATAGTGGGTAATGTTGGAACAATTGAAGCAATCATTCGGGTTTGAATCAAACCATCTTCCCGTGGCTCGATGGTTTGGGTATGTGCAAATTGTTCAAAGTGTTGACTGAATAGTTGTGCATCTTCTTGTCGTTCAAACACCGTTAACACTTCGACATCCCGTTCTACTTCAAATCGTTCTCCTTCGCGTTCAAGGTTCAAACAAAGATTTTGATTGTAGATCATCGCTAATTGATATTCGTTGGGGAATAGAACACTTTTGTAGATTTCAAAATCATCATGTTCACGAACAATGACACCCATGACTTCTTGGGGGAAGCGTTCTTTGAGGATGGATTCAAGACTTATACACGCTTTTGAAACAAAGAAATAGTCACAAACATCATTTCCAGTTATCGCTCCAATTAACTGAACATCCATAGGGCTTAAGAAATCTGTGACAGCAGTTTCAAATTCATTTAGGGTATCAAAAAGCTAACTCCGTAGGAAATCCGTTGTCTCGCCCGTTATACGGCTTTCTAACAACATAGAGATGGGGATCATCCGGTTCAATAACAAGGGCATTAAGATCCACACGAACACTGTGTGGTTTTTCATCCATTGTGATTGGATAAAATTGAAAATTTGATTCATACATAACAATAACCTACCTTTATGTTTCTATAATACGACAGCTTTTCAATTAATGCCACCGTGTATCGATAAAGCCATAAAAAAAAGCTACGATAATTCGTAGCCTTTTGTAAATTATTTATCCCAAAGTTTTTCCGGGTATGTACCATCTTCTTGGAACTTCGCAAACTGCGCAAGAACCATTGGTTTATCTTCTTGATAGGTTACACCGAACCAACGATCGGGTGTATCTAAAATCTTAACTGATAATTTACCATCATGGATTAAAGATCCCACATCATTAGGGAGTAATGCTTCTGATTTCATAGGGTTTTTCGCAACATCTTCTTTTAAGAATGTTTCAAATTTTGTTTCCATTAGATCAAAGATTGCCGGTGTAAAGCTCCAGAAGTTCATTGAAACTTGTGTTCCATCAGGAATCAGGGTTTCATCAGGTCCACCAACAACCCCTTTATCTGTACGCTTAATGCCATCTGTTTCCACAATATCCGTTAAGAAACCTTCTACATTTTTACAGACCCCACGCGTTACTGTTCCATTATCAGTAATCGTATTGTCCACAATGTATCCCATCATTGCAGCTTGTTGATCTGTAACTTCTTCATTTAAGAATCGTGCCATTTCCACAAAAGCAGCTTTTCCGTAGTAGTCATCTGCATTAATAATCATAAAAGGTCCCGATACATGGTTCCGTGCAGCAAGCAGCGCATGTGTTGTTCCCCAAGGTTTTTCACGGCCTTCAACCCCTTCAAACCACTCAGGAACATCACTTGTGCTTTGGAAAGCATATTCCACATTAATAAATGGACGAATTTTCCCAACAAGTTCTGCTTCAAAAATTGCTTCATGCTCTTCACGAATAATTAATACAAGTTTATTAAATCCTGCTTGAATTGCATCATAGATTGAAAAATCAATGATTGCCTCTCCATTTTTTCCGAATTTGTCAATTTGTTTTAATCCACCGTAACGGCTTCCCATTCCAGCAGCTAATATTACTAAAGTTAAATCCTTCATACTTGCCTCCTATTTTTTAACATTGTACCACAGTTATAACGCTTTCATCAGTAAAAGTTACTTCTAAAAATTAGTAAAGCATTACTAAATAACGGGAATTCTTAACTAAAAAATATTTCCTTGAAGTTTATTTGAAATAGTATTTGATTTTTTGAATTACATTGAGTATTATAGTAATGCAATGCCGCCATAGTTCAATGGCAAAATAGAGCAATGGTAATGCTCAGTTCCGAGTTCGATTCTCGGTGGCGGCACCATTTTAATTAAAACAAAGCACTTATTGGCGATTCCGTCTCCAGTAAGTGCTTTTTATTTATTTTATGAGGATGGACGTTCAAGAATTGAGGCTGAATTAAGCTTTAGATACTCGCCATCCTTAACATATATCGTAACTGGATCCGTAAAATTATTATTTTCAAGTATATCATCAACATTGTGATTGGATGTTGTTGTGATTTCATAATAACCACTTAATTCAGTTTGTAGTTTATACGTTCCCGCTTCTAAATGCTCACCAATCTTATACATGCCATCGGCCTGTGGGTTAAGTTTCGGTGATGTGGCATAAGGATATAAACGTGCTTTTGATACTTCAATTGTTTCGTTTTCCTTTAACGTGATAATTGAGTTTCCTTTAAAATTATCATTACTCTTAATTTGAGTCGCATTTTGATTTCTTATTTCAAAATACCCTTCTTGATCTGTCAGAAGCATATATTCTCCTGGCTCGAGATCCGTTCCCACAATGTAGTTTCCACTCTCAAGTGGAAATTCTTGAGGGCTTGCACTCGCTTCAAATGTTACTAAGAAATATAGACATGCGCATGCAACGATTAATACAAAAACACTTAAAAAGATTCTTCTCTTAATTTTTTTAGTTTCTTCCATGGACATCGCCTCCCAAACAGTACTAAGCATACTTCTTTTACACCTTAAATACTGCCCTTTTCTTGTCCATCTTGAGATAAAAACCGTAAAACGGATGTGATTTGTAGCGACTTAAATAAGTTTCTTCCTTAAATGTGCTTGCTTTATTGGTTATTTTAGAAATCGATTTGGTTCAAGCGCATATCGCTTACATGAGAATCTAGTTATTTTATAAAAAAACCAGGTCTAAAGACCTGGTTTTGATTCTTTAATGGGATCCTCTCAATGTAAAACCATCAAGGTACCATTGTGCATACACTGTATTGCGATCAATAATCTCAAAAATTTGTGTCATTAATTGTGTCGCAGATTCTAAATGCTCTACACTCTTTTCCGGTAGAATGTGTTCTTCCGCAATATCAAATTTCACGACCAATGCATCTGTTTCATTCGTGATGCTCATACGCGCTTCCACATCTGTATCGCCAATTCTAAATTCAATATCAGCATAGGATGTTCGATAGGCAAGTTTTTCGATTGTGGAATAGATATTTCCATCCACAGTTTCGGTAATCCAATCGTGATAATCCCCTTCTTTCGGATGTGTTATTTCCATTTTAGTTTTATAACTATCCACAAGATCCATGATATTCTCAATTTGTCCAATTGTTTTATCTGAGGCTTCAAGTACAATACCAAGTCCTATAATTGTATTCATCGTATCCTCCTTTAAAGTAAAACACATATACAATACCTAATCGTTTATGTAAAGACACACGCGCTTGGGAATTTTCCATAAACATTCACCAAGTTCAAAGGGGACACATGATAAACTGTCTTAAAGGAGGGGTAACTATGAATAAAAAGAATCAACCAGCTTTTATACACTTATCAGAATCCTTACATCTTGTGAAATTTGATGTTTTGTCCGATGAAGCACGATCATGGATGGAAAACGAAGATTTGATGTTTGCGCTTCGCGGCGATCGTATGATTTTTTCGGATCAAGAAGTCGAATCGTATTATGCAAATCTTGCTGAGAATGGTGAGCTGTACTATATAGAAATTCTTCATGGGGATACCTTCCATCAATGTGGTAGTATCGCCCTTATTCGAAATCAGATTAAGATTATCATCGATCCAAAATATCAAAACCAACATTTTGGAACTGCTGCGGTCGAAGGATTGTTATTTCGAGCAACCGTATTAGGTATCCCCGAAATCTTTGCACAGGTTAGAAACCACAATACGTTTTCTTTACGCTTATTTCAAAACCTTGGATTCAAAATTCTTGATGAAGCCGATCAAGTCATTACATTGTGTTGTGAGACGAAGCCATTTTGATGGCTTTTTTTATTTGCGCTTGACTTAATGACATCAGTGTCATAAAATAAGCTTAGAAAAATGACACTGGTGTCATTAAGTGAGGTGTTTCGATGACTCGTGTTTCAAATGAAGCAATGCGAAAGGCAAAATATGAACTGATTCTCGAGAAAGCACGCCTTGTGTTTTGCCGTAAAGGGTATGCTGGCGTTACGATGAAAGATATTATCGAAGAATGTGAGATTAGTCGTGGAGGAATTTATCTTTATTTTAGCTCTGTCGAAGAAATATTTAAAGATGTTGTCTTATCCCGAGAACGTCGTAAATTCAAAGGGATTCGTGACTCTGTTCATCAAAATGTTGATTTTTTGGAATTGTTGGACGCTTATTTTCTAACGCAGAAGAAACGTCTTCTCAATATGAGCGAGAGTTTATTACGAGCCATGTATGAATACAACTTTACGCATCGATCTGAAGCAGATTTTGCATTTCGTGAGGCTCAAGTGGATAGCATTCGTAACACACTTGAGGAGATGTTGTCTTTAGGGGTTAAACAAAATTATGTTGTAAGTCCCAATATCGACGCGCTCCGCGGCCATATGATGTTTATGATTGAAGGGTTAAGTGTGTATTCCCTTTTAGGAGGGCTTACCGAAGCAAATGTTGATGAACAATTTAAACAACTTCGGGCCATGATTTTAGCAAAGGATGTCTCTTATGAAAACGAATTTTAATGTATGTATTACTTCTGGTGGAACTTCTGAACCCATCGATACGGTTCGTCGCATCACCAATACCTCAACGGGTCGTTTAGGAAGCAAAATTGCGGATGCATTCATTGAAGCAGGGGCAAATGTTTATTATGTCTATGCACGAGGCAGTGCCCTTCCTACCCTGTCGTGTCGACAATTTGAAGTGGATACGGTAGCCTCCGTTTCTAGAGTGCTTACACACATCTTTGATACCGTTTCTTTTGATGTAATGATTCATGCTATGGCTATAAGTGATTATGAAGTGGATGCAATTACGTCTCTTGATCGCATGACATCCAATGTTTTTGAATTCTTGCAACAGAATCCACAACCAACAAAAGAAGATATTAGACAAGTTTTATTGGATTCAAAAGAACCCATGAGTGGGAAGATATCTTCTTCCAATAAAAACCTGGTACTGACCTTGAAACAAACACAGAAGGTCATAAACCAACTTAAACTAAAACAACCCGATGTTTTTTTGGTCGGCTTTAAATTATTATCCAATACAAACTTAGAATCCTTAAAAATCGCAGCCGAATCTCAAATAAACCAGGCTGGAAGCGACCTTGTTGTTGCGAATCGGTTAGAGGATATTCATCACAGCGAACACATAGCGTACTTTATTGATAAAACCGGCTTGATTCACCAAGCGCATACCAAGGAAGCCATTGCGTCTTCACTCGTACAATTAGTCTACACACAGAGTCAGGAGTCAATATGAAAACAATTATATTAGGTGTTAGTGGAAGTATTTCCGCGTATAAATCTGCAGATTTAGCCAACGAGCTGACAAAACGCGGATATACAGTCCACGTTATTATGACCCATTCTGCACAAGCTTTTATTACCCCTTTAACGTTCCAGTCACTCACTAAAAATCCTGTTCATTATGATGTATTAAGTGAGGGTGATCCAAATAAAATCATGCATATTGACCTTGTAAAGTCTGCAGATCTTCTTTTAATTGCACCAGCTACCGCAAATATTATTGCGAAAATCGCTCATGGCATTGCCGATGATATGTTATCAACAACAACGCTAGCCGTGCATGGTATTCCGAAACTCATTGCACCCGCTATGAATACTTATATGTATGAAAACGAAGCAACACAAGATAACTTAGAACTTTTGGAAAAACGAGGTTGGGTTGAAATTGAGCCAAGAAGTTCAGTACTTGCATGTGGCGATCAAGGAAAGGGAGCACTTGCCGAAATTGATACAATTCTCGATCATGTTGATGCTTTATTTCAAGGAGTTTCCGCATGATTTGTGTGATTAATATTGGGAATACTAATACCGCATTTGGATTTGGTGAACATGAATTATCAGATCAATTTACCATTCCGACTCATGCTTACCAAACCCAAAATGATTTCTTAAAGTATTTTGAAATGCAAAATAGACATCAAAAGATTAATGTTTGTATTATCGCATCCGTAAGAACTGATAAAACTCAATTAATTAAAAGTTCTATGGATTCCTATTTCAAACTGAATGCGAAAGTTTTAGAACACAGCGATGATTTTGGAATGGACTTCTCCCTTTATCCCGATGGAAACCTGGGTATGGACCGTATCCTCGCATTGTATGGTGCAAAAGAACTTTATGGCAACGACATTGCTGTTTTTGATTTAGGAACAGCCACGACCGTTAATGTGCTCTCAGAGAATCAATTTAAAGGTGGCGCTATTATGCCAGGGGTACGCCTGGGTTTAAGCGTTCTGGGTGAAAAAACTGGACTTCTTCCGACCATTAATCTTAATGATACACCTCATTACCTTGGTCTCAATACAGAACAGAATATATTATCAGGTGCATTATATGGTACTGCCTCCATATTAAAAAACTACCGTGCGCTTATATCTGAAGATTATCCAAGCACAACCTTTGTCGTAACCGGTGGCAATTCAAAGGCAATCTTACCGTTATGTAATGGATCTTGGCATTTCGAACCCGACTTACTACTACAAGGCCTCCTCTCATGGTGGATACAAAAAGGAAACAATTATGAAAGCTAAAAAGAAAACGCTCAATTATACCCTCTTTACCCTTTTTGCCGCGATTATCATCCTACTATCAATGACACCCCTTGGGTTTATTCATCTCGGCTTTATAAAAGCAACAATTGTACATATCCCTGTCATTATCGGTTCAATTATCCTTGGGCCAACGGCGGGTGCGGGATTGGGTTTAATCTTTGGGATAAACTCAATGATCAACAACACCCTTAGCCCATCCATTCTATCATTCGCATTTTCACCACTTGTTCCTGTTATTGGTACAACATCGGGAAGTCCCTTAGCCCTTGTCATTGCACTTTTCCCTCGTATTTTAGTCGGTGTTATTCCTTACTATATTGTGGAAAGTCGTGTCATTAAAAACGATTCAGTACGTTTAGGTCTTGCTGGATTCCTTGGTTCCATGACCAATACAATATTCGTAATGGGGCTCATCTATCTTCTCTTTAAAGATGCCTACGGATCTGCGCGTGGTATTGCAGGTATTGCAGTTACAAAAGCAATCCTTAGTGTTATCATTATCAACGGGATTCCAGAAGCGTTTGTATCCACAATCATTACGATTCCTGTAGCGAAGGCACTCTATAAAATACGAAGAAATAAATAAAAAATCTCGACGAAATCGAGATTTTTTATTTATTCTACATACAACTTGGTATACTTTTCTAACAATGCCTTGGGTAATGTAAAACCATACATTTCCTTAATTTTGAAGCCAACATCAACCGCATCCACATCTTTCGCAATGGGTAGATAAAGAAGATTATAGATAACACCATAAGCTTCCCATGTATACTCTGTTACGACCGAATCATTTTGTTCATAAAAATCAATACGCTTCGTTCGAATAATACGATCATCCTCTGTTTCCGCTTTATCCGGTCTTTCACTCTCAATGAGTAACCCGTCCCCATCAAGTGTCTCCCGTATTTTCTGTAAGAACAACGTACCGATGCCTTGTCCTCGTCTTGCTTGGGTAACAGCATAATAATCTAAAAGTGCAACGCGTTCATCTTCAACCATGACTAAAACGGAGTAACGTCCGTCTTTAAACATCCGTTTAATACTGTGTAACGATCTCAATTCATCATCTGGGAAATCGTTGATCATAAAATTGTTGTAGATGGGAATGAACGCCTCATAATCCAATTCTTTTATTTCGTAATCCACATTAATACCTTCTACTTTCATTCTCTATGTATATCATGACATATTGAGCAAAATATGCAAATGCGTAAAAAAAAATAACGAATGAATCGCTATTTTTATTGTAAATAAAAGATGCCCCACGCACCTTCTATTCCTTCATTTGAAAGGCATGATAGTTTTGCTACCAATAGTTATTACTTCCTAACAATACCTTAGTTTATTGAAATTTAGGTTAAATATGGTATAAAAGTTATAATTTTTGATATAAAATGCATAAAAAAAAACGAATTTCTTCGTTTTTTTACCACTCGTTGTGGATTAACTCTTGATTTACTTGAGATATTGGAAGTCCCATTACCGAGTAGAAATCTCCAATAATTGACTTCACAAATACAGAACCAAACCCTTGTATACTGTAACTGCCAGCTTTATCTAAAGGTTCTTTAGTAGCAACATAAGCATCAATTTCTGCTTCTGTTAGTTCAAAGAATTCAACTTCAGTTTTTACTGAGAACACACGTTTGCATTCTGATGAAACAAGACATACACCTGTAATGACGTCATGTTTTGATCCGGATAATTTCATTAATGTATTTTTTGCGTCTTCTTCATTTTTGGGTTTTCCTAGGACTTCTCCATTGAACACAACGACGGTATCCGATCCTAAAACAACACAATCTTGATAGTTTTCAAACACACTTAATGCTTTCTCTTCAGATATTCTTTCAATTTGCTCCTCAACTGTAAGTGATAAATCAAGGGTCTCATCACTGGTTGGTGAAACAACATTAAAAGCCACCCCAAGTTTCGTTACTAATTCACGTCTTCTTGGTGATTGACTCGCTAAAACTAATTTCTTATGCATACAAATCCTCTTTTCACTTATATTATAAACTATTTGTTTCGGATGTACACATGTTTAACATTACTATTTGGAATCCTTCTTTCGTCGATGTCAAATTGTCCAAGTGCTTTGATGAGCGGGGTTAGTTGGTAATAACCATAATTCCGAGGATCAAAATCCGGTTGCTTTTTCATAATTAAATTCCCTAAATCCCCCATAAAAACAAAACCATTATCATCTGCGAGATCATTTACTGATGAAGCAATCAGTTGATGTAATTTATTTTTCTTATCAACTGAAAGTTTAGTTTTAGAATCAACACGCTCCGTTTCAACCAAGTCAATAATTTCTATATAAATGAATTTATCGCATGAAGCAATAAAAGCGCTTGGTGTCTTCTGTTCGCCAATACCGATAACATACTTGCCCGCTTCTCTTAAACGCACCGCTAAACGCGTAAAATCGCTATCAGAAGAGACAATGCAAAAGGATTCAACATTTCCTTCATACAAAATATCCATCGCGTCAATAATCATCGCGGAATCGGATGAATTTTTACCTGTTGTATAGGAGTATTGTTGGATTGGTGTAATTGCATGTTCCAATAAGTGGCTTTTCCAACCTGAAGCCGTTTGTTTCGTCCAGTCTCCGTATATTCTTTTAACGGTTGGCGTACCATAACGTGCAACTTCTCTTAATACACCGCCAATATTAGCATATGGAACGTTCTCTGCATCAATCAGTACAGCAATACGTGAATCAATTTTTTGTTTCATTTAAATTCCTGCCTTTCTAATTTCAAAAACTACGCCTTCATCGACGTTTGAAGCACTAACGACATAACCATAATTTGTCGCTACTTTATTTACAATAGAGAGCCCCAGTCCAAATTGACCTCCCTCTCCCTTTTCATAAGCATTAAAAATTTGTTCTGTTCGGTTTTCATTAATGGTCGAACCATCATTGTATACGGATAAATAATCATTCTTTAATGTAATCACAATTTTGGTTTCTGCGTAACGTAATGCATTATCAAGAAGATTTTCTACCACAACACGCCATGGTTCTTCCGTTCCAAAAAACACATTCTGTTCTTCTGCATTTAAAATTAAGTCAATTTCTGGTCTTATTTGACTTGAAGAAACGATTACAGATTCCATTGTTTCTCGCAGTTCAACATTACTATCCTGATCAATTTGTTCGTGGGTCATATAATCCATCCGATTCAACATTAATAGATTATAGACTTTTTTCTCTAACCGGTCAGCATGTTGAATAATAACATCCACTGATTTTTCAAGTGTTTCGTAAGGATACACGCCGTCTTTAATCGCTTCACTGTATGATTTAATTGTTGCTATCGGTGTTTTAAGATCGTGAGATATATTTTGAATCATCTCTTCTTTTACACGTTCTTGCCGCTTTAACTCTTCATTCATTTCGACGAGAACATCTGCCAATTCTCCGATTTCATCATGACGCTCAATATTCAATTCCGCATCCTCATTACGTTTGATTTTTTCGATGTACGCACGAATTTGATTTAAAGGATGGATAATATAACTTACCCATACAAGTAACAGTAAAAATACAACACCGATGATAATCAAAATCATATTAATTATGTTATTAAGTAATAACGATTTAAACTCATTTTGGTAATTTCGAGAAATTAGTGTCGCAATGCTAGCTTGTTTATCAGGGATGTTTGTAATTGTATAGAGGCTACTATCCTTAAAACGATAGTTGATGCTCTGTTCCAACTCAACTGCATCCATTTGAATTTTAACTTGTTTGAGTAAATCGACATTAATCAAACTTAAACCATTTGATTTGATACTGCCATCTTTGTTACGGATAACATGGATAATGTTTGGGTCATTAGCTCCATATAAATCGACATCATCTAAGCCCCGTTTATAGTTATAAATAACATTCTGTTGCGTTCGATGAATTAAGTCATACATTTGCTTATCCACAAACTTATCGATATTCAGTGATAACGCTCCAAAAAAGAATACTAAAAAGAAAGCAAACGTAAAAACAACAATTGCAATTAATTGCTGTGTTAACGATAGCTTTCTAATAAACTCACGAATATTTCTCATCATCCAAGACGATATCCAAATCCGTATATTGTTTGTATATTAAGACCAGGCATTTTTTTTCGAAGACGTCTTAAGGTATCATCAACAACTCGATCTGACCCAAAATAATTGGTTTCCCATACATGAACAAGAATTTGTTCACGTGTAAAGGCGACACCTCTATTTTTGACGAAAAGCATCAGGAGATCAAACTCTTTTGTTGTAAGTTCAAGTTCATAGCCATCTTTGCTCGCTTTACGTTGTTTCTCATCAATGACATAACCATCAACTTCGGTTTGAAGATCTTGATTATAAGAACGTTTAATAATGTTATTAACACGCAATACCAATTCCTTGGGCGAAAAAGGTTTTGTAATGTAGTCATCACTTCCCTTTTCCAAACCAATGATTCGATCAAACTCTTTATCTCGCGCAGACATAAAGATTACAGGTGTTGCAGGTGAGTGCATTTTTATCCGTTCAATCAAGTCAAAACCACTCTTATCATCAAGCATAATATCCAAAATCCAAAGATGAACATCATCATCTTTGACATGAGCATTTGCTTCATCATATGTATAATAAGAGCGGACTTCATAACCAGCGTTTTCTAAATAACTTTTGACAAGCTCATTTAAATCTTTTTCATCTTCTACAATACTGATCACATATTTCATATTATCACCCTTACTCAATGTTATTGATTACATTAATCATATCATTGACATAGTGTTCACACAAATCATCTGTTTGTGCTTCAACCATGACGCGGACAAGTGGCTCTGTACCTGAAGGTCTTAGAAGCAAACGACCTTCATCACCAAGTTCATGATGAATTCGTTGCTCTGCTTCTTTAACAGCTTCATGGTTCATAACTGCTTGTTTATCATTAACACGAACATTTTGAAGAAGTTGTGGGAATCGAATACATTCCGAACCGAGCTCTGCTAATGTTTTCCAGCTTTTGATGCTACTTCCGCAATAACAAGTGCCGTAAGTACACCATCACCTGTTGTCGCATAGTCTTTTAAAATAATATGTCCCGACTGTTCTCCGCCAAGTTTAAAATCATTCTCATTCATCGATGCATAAACATGCTTATCACCAACGTCTGTAGTAATTACATTCAAACCCGATTTTTGACATGATTTTAAAAACCCTAAATTTGCCATAACAGTTGATACAATTGTGTTTTCTTTAAGTTGCTCTCTTGATTTAAAGAAACGACCAAGAATAAATAAGATTTCATCACCATCAACCATTTCACCTTTATGGTTAACTGCTAAACAGCGGTCTGCATCACCATCAAAAGCAAATCCCATATCTGCTCCTAACTCTACGACCTTTGCTTGCAATGATTCGGGATGTGTTGATCCACATTCCGTGTTGATATTAATCCCATCCGGATTATTATTCATCACAGTCACCTGAGCGCCTAAATCTTTAAACAGTCTTTCCGCAGAAGATACAGCCGATCCATTTGCGGTATCAAGAACAATTTTTAATCCATCAAATCGCACATCAATTAAAGATTCGAGATATTGAATGTATGTTTCTAATCCTTCCGGAAATTCCACTACACGTCCAATTTCATTGCTTTGGGCAACATCGATGGAAATTTCACCATCGATGTATGCCTCAATTTTTTCTTCTAATTCTGCCGATATTTTCATACCCGTCGAAGCAAAGCATTTTAAACCGTTATCGTAGTAAGGATTGTGACTCGCAGAAATCATTACACCTCCTGCGAAGCCTTCGTTTTTTACTGCATATGCTAGTGCCGGTGTAGCACAAACACCTAGTAGATATACATCAGCACCCATTGATGTCGCCCCTGCAGCAATTGCACTTGCGAACATTCCTGACGAAAGTCTTGTGTCTTGTCCAACTACAATTCTCTGCCCTTTAAACGAGTAACCCAAGTATTGTCCCACTTTAATTGCAATATCTAAACTCAGAGCATCATTCGCTTTACCGCGAAGTCCGTCTGTTCCAAAATACTTACCCATAAATACTTACCTCTTATTTTCTAAAACTAAATACTGCCGTTTCTTTTGTTGATTTAACTGAGTAGAGTGACGATGTTGGATCGTTATACTCAACATAAAGTTTCACTTCTTGATTATCACCTGGTTCAATGTCACGCATATCAATATATACTTTAACGTTCTCAGGTTTGAATTTCTCAATATTTTCTTTGGTTCCAAATACTTCTAGAGATGTTGTTGTCGCAGTCTTTTGATCACCCGAAGTACCTGGTGAGATTTTTAACTGGTTGACATTATGAACAAATAGAATTGGAATATCATCAAATTTCTTAGTTTCCCCTTCACCGAGTTTGATATCAAAGTTAACTTTTGAAACCGTACCATGACGGACTCCTGAAGGAAGACTAATATTATGAACGAGTTTCGTATCTTTTGTTAAACCGCTCGCTTGAATTGGAACTTTAATTTCTTCAATACTATCAAGTACCGATTGCTGTGCGTAAATTGTCATCGCTTCATTATCCATCGATAGCGATGCAATTGCCTTACCTTCCGGAATATCACCTTGGAAGACGGGTTTAATCGGAACTGTTTTATTCGGTGATGTTACATCTACCTTCGCTTTGACAGTCTTCGGTAGTACGTCAACAGTTGTTAAGCGTTCTCCTTGTTGATTGTATGCAACGATTTCTGCGTCTGTTGTGAACTGTTCAGTTTGTCCACTTACATCAATCAATGCTTTTACAAAAGCAACTTGAGCCATTGTTTCTTTCGAGGCTTTAATTGTAACATCTTGTGTTTCGAGCTCAGGAGTACCTAAGACATATTGGCTTCCGAGTTTTTTTTGGTTTACAAATTCTGTACTTAAGGTCATACGTTTTGCCTCTTTGATTCGAATTGTAACATTCGCAGAGGCTGGTGTTATCGTTGTTCGAATTCGTGCAGACGTAATATTTGTTTTGTAATTTACTTGATGTGTACCTTCTGCAAGTCCACTTAAGTCAAGTTCAACCTTAAGATCGTTTTGTGGGTTTACCATTGATATATCACTATAATCCCCAAACACAATCACATCAACCTTTTCATCAAAGTCCACAACTTCATACATTTCAGAGTTATATTTTACAACAACTGGGACATCTGGAATTTGACGTGCTTGGTTCACAGGTGATGGTGTTGAAGCAGAAACATTGAATGCAAAATAAATAAGCAATGCGACTGCAAACGCAACAAGTTTAGCGTGTCGAGGGTTAAAGAGAATACGGTCAAACCATGCACTTAACCAACGTAAAACGCGTAAAAATGCATCGCCGACTGATTCCGTTAGATTCGTAATTTTTTCAGATCGTTCTGCGATAATCTGCGCAAGCTCAAGTTTATCCTCAGAATCAAATTTTTTATTCTTTTTATCTTTCTTCGGACTCATTTGGCTCACCTCCTTCATCGTTTAGTTTATCGGATGAATTCGTATCATCTACGGTCGTTACGGGATCCACATTTTCGGACGTTTTTGATTCATCTTCTTGAGGAGCACTGGTTTCGCTACCTATTACAGCTTTAGCGTCATCTCCAGTTTTATCTTTAGCATCGTTATCTTTAGGTTTCTTTTTGAAAATACCCATTAATTTTGAAAAGTCTCTCTTTTCAGCATTTGATTCTACAGATTCAGTTGATTTAAGGTTTAAATCTGAGCTATCAACTTTTTCAATCTTAATAGGATCAACATTTAATTTTGATAAGTTAAACTTACGCTGTTTACGATGAGCACCTAAGCTTTGACTTACTTCTTTTTCGCTATTTTGGATTAACAAATTGAGATACTCTCGAAGACTTGCTGCATCCATTTCGCGAAGTTTTCCACCCTCAGCAATTGAAATTGTCCCTGTCTCTTCAGAAACAATAATTGTTACCGAATCGGTAACTTCACTTAATCCAATTGCAGCACGATGGCGTGCACCATAGCGCGTTGGTAAATCTTGAGCGGTTGGTGGGAAATATGCAGATGCACATGCAATTCGATCCCCTTGAATAATTACAGCACCATCATGTAAAGGCGTCGACGTAACAAAAATTGAACATAAAAGTTCAGAAGTAACGGATGAATTAATTGGAGTTCCTGTTTTAATATAATCCGCTAATGAATGCCCTTGTTCTAGTGTGATAAGTGCACCTGTTTTGCGTTCCGCTAGCACTGTTGCAGCATCCACAAGTTCATCCACAAGTTTTTCCTTTTCATTACCTGATAAAGAATGGAGCGCAGAAAAAACAGATGTTTTCCCGAGTCGTTCCAACATTGCTCGAATTTCTGGTACAAAAATAATAACTACGACCAAGAATCCATATTGAATCAATAGATCGAGTAGCGCTTTTAATGTAGTGAGACTTAGTTTATGAGCAACAAAACGCATCGCAATGATTAATACGATACCTTTGAAAATTTGAACAGTTCGAGAGTTGTTTCTAACAATTCTCAGAATGTAATAAACCAAAACCCAAATAATTGAAAAGTCTACGATAGCCTTTAAACTATTGATAATTGATTGAAATGTTATTAAGGCGAATGGCATAAGAACCTCCTTATTCTCATTAATTATATCACGCTATCGGTGAATATTCATGACTGTCTATAAGAATATCATATTTTGTGTTTTTATTAAATATATTCATAAGATTGTCACATAACTTCACATCAGTACTGACTCGTGTAGAGTTCATAATAAAAGCCTCTAAGTTCCATCAGTTCCTCGTGTGTCCCTTGTTCGACAAGCCTTCCCGATTTCATAACAAGAATCATATCTGAGTCTGTTACCGTTGAAAGTCTATGTGCTACAAAAAATGTTGTGTGAGATTTCATGATCTGGGTGAAGACATTTTGAATATGTCGTTCCGTTACAACATCAACGCTGCTTGTTGCCTCATCGAGTATAATGATTGGAACATCCATTAAAAGAGCACGCGCAATTGTAATAAGTTGCTTTTGACCTAAAGATATATTTTGTGACCCCAGTTTTATAGGGGCATCGTATCCACCATCAAGTGACATAATATAATCATGACATCCCGCTTGTTTTGTCGCACGAATAATTTCTTCCTCCGTCGCTTTTTCATTGCCATAAGAAATATTCTCACGGATTGTACCCTCAAACAGCCACGGATCTTGTAAGACAATTGACATCGTCTGACGAATACTTGATCGAGACACATCATTTACTTCTAATCCATCAATGAGTATTGAGCCGGAATCTGCATCATAGTATCGCATCAATAAATTTAGCAGTGTCGATTTCCCCGCACCGGTAGGACCGACAATCGCAACTTTACTTAAAGGATTTATTTGTAAATTAAGATTTTCTATAATGGTATGTTTTCCATCATATGAAAAATTAACATCATCAAATGCAACTGTCTTTCCTTCTAATTTTGTTTCTTGAAGACAATCTACTTCGTTTGTTTCGTTAAAAACCTTTTGTTGCCGCTGATAACTTGCTCTCGCTGCAATAATTTGCGAAATAATTGCGCTGAATTCATTAAACGGTTTTGAGAACATCATCGAATAACTCAAAAAGCTTGTCATCAACCCTACTGTAAGGGTGTTATTTAATACGCCGAAAGCGCCCGTTAATCCTAATAAAACATAGGATAAGTTGTTCATTAATCGAGTTGTCGGGTTGGTTAATGCAGACATGAATTGTGCTTTTTCACCAACCTTGTTTAGTTCATTGTTAATATTTGAAAATTCTTGAATGGCTTGGTTCTTGTAATTACTTGTAAGCACAAGATGATAATTGTCGACAAATTCAGAGGTTTTACCACTAAGTTTCCCGGAAAGCTCTTGTTGTTTTTGGAAGTAGCCAAACGATTTTCGAGAAATTAATTTCGAGGTAAAATAAACGATTGGCACCATCACAAATACCACCAGACTCATTACTAAGTTAATACGAATCATGTAATAAGCTGCAACCAAGACTACGAAGACGCCACCTAAAAACTGTGTCAACAAAAGATACATTCCATCAATAATCAGTTCACTATCCATAACAAATAAATTTTGAAGATCTCCATGCGCATGTTGATCAATAAATGAAATTGGTAAGTGCGTAATTTTCTTCATGAGATCACTTAGCAAATTTGATACAAATCGAACTGAAAAACGATTCGCCATACGGTTTGTCCCCCAGCTCAAAATAAAGTGCATAAAATACGCCACCGCGGTGTAGCTTAACATTTTTGTGGCAAATTGGAGATCGACATTTTGATATCCCACCATGCCATCTATGGCTTTTCCTAGGAAATATGGAGTTATAACCAAGGCGAAGCTCGAAATGATGCTCGCTAGGACACATAACAAAAGAAGTTTTTTATTGTTTCTCATCATTTCCCTCCTCTTGCAATGCGTTGATGCGTCTGTATAAATCACAACTCTCTAGAAGCGTTTGATGGTTTCCTTGTGCGATGATGACGCCGTTATCGATCACAATAATATTTTCAGCGTTCATAACCGAACTCGTCCGCTGACTAATGATGATTTTGGTACTTTCCCCATAATAACGTTCTAAATTTTCACGCAAACGCTTATCTGTGAGGTAGTCCAACGCACTGAATGAATCATCAAAAATTAGGAGGCCTGGATTTTTCGCAAGGGCTCTTGCGATACTTAGACGTTGACGTTGGCCACCGGATAAATTCGTTGCACCTTCCTGAATTTGAAAATCTAAACCTTTATCAATTAATTCTTTCCCTTCAGCATGATGAAGTGCACTCACGACATCTCGCTTCTGTTCCATTTCTATGTTCTCCTCCATTGTCAAACTTAGAAATGAAGCACTTTGAGAAACATAACCAATATGTTCTCGTAATGAATCTATAGAATAAACCTTAATATCTTGATTATTAATTTGAATGCTTCCCTCACTCACGTCATATAAACGTGGCAAGAGTTTTACTAAACTGCTTTTACCACTCCCGGTGAGACCAATAATACCTAATGTTTCTTTGGGTCTGATTTTTAGATTGATATCTTTGAGTACATTTCTATTGGTATTCGGATATGCAAACGATACATTTTGAAATTCGATGTCCAAGGGACCAGCATATAGACCTTCTTTCCCTGATATATCCATACTGGACTCTAAGTGTAAAATCTCATCAACGCGCTTCTTAGAGGTATACCCTCTAGCAAAAATCATCACGAGGTTCATAAAAACGATGAGTGTCATAACAAGTTGAGTACAATAGTTAATAACGGCAACCATTTGGCCTTGTGTCATGAATCCTTCATTGATTTGGAGTGCTCCAGAATAAACTAATACCACAAGAACGAGATTCATCATAAACGAGGTGAGCGGGCTTGATAGGGTAGACACAAAACCAACTTTTAGTTGTTTCTGTTCTAAAGACTTATTACGACGTGAAAAATTATTAATTTCTCTCTCAGTCTGAGAAAAAGCACGAACAATTCTTACACCACTAAGATATTCTTTAACTTTTTGACCGACTTGATCAAGTTTAGACTGTGCATCAAGATGATAGACCATCGAAAAACGCATAAACAAACCCACAACGATAAGAAATAGAGGAAGCGTAAACAATAACTGCTTTCCAAGTATTGGGCTAAGATGGTAAAGCGCATAGAGACTTCCTAACATAATCATGGGTGCTCGAACCGCAAGCCGAATGGTCTTAGCAATCATTTCCTGAATTTGATTCACATCCGTTGTAACACGCGTTGTGAGCATTGAACTGGAAAATAAATCTGTATCACCAAGTGATAATGAATTAATTTTTTCAAACAACGAAAGACGAATACGCCCTCCTACCTGCTGTGATATTTGTGATGCCAAATATTGGCAGACAATTGATGATAAATAACCCAAAATTGTAAACAAGCAGCATGAAACCACTTATTTTATAAATATAGTTTAAATCATTGCCCACAATTCCGACATCAATTAACTTGACCATCAAAAGTGGCAAGAGCAGTTCAAAAACTGCCTCAATGAACTTAAAGATGATCGCGATAATTGTTTTAAATTTATAGCCTCTAAAAAAATCCATCATAACCCCCTATATACATTACTAATATTATACCTCATATTTTATTTTCCTGAGTATAAAGAAAAAGCATCTCTTACGAGATGCTTTTACCAGCTTCCACCACCGGTACCGCCAAATCCTCCTCCGGAGAATCCGCCACCGCCGCCAGAGCCAAATGACCCTCCACCACCTGAAGAGGCAGTTGGTGCAGGTATTGAAACCATAGAAGCCTGTAATGTATTCATCGATCGACTCAAAGAATGCCACATATAGTATGTAGAGAAATTCGGTTGAGATGAAATATACCAGTCCGGTTGTTGGATTGCAATGGATTCAAATTTCTTAGACCAAACATCCGTTACACCCAGAACATAAGCATATGGAAGGATATCATAGAAGATTTCAGGAGTTTCTTCAGCCAATGCTTCAAGACGACTTTGCTCCGCAACCTCAATAAAGCGCTTGAGCCCTAGAATCTGTCCATACCATTCTGAACCGATTTTTGTTCTTCGGCCCATATTCGCAACACTTACAACACTTATTAAGAAAAAAACATACGCCAAAATCATTGGAAGTGGATTTTTAAAACACCATCCGGTTGCGATGGTCAATGCGACGGTCGCAATTGCGCTTATGATAAAAAACAATAGGGACATACTCTTAGGTTTTCGAGTTCCCGCAACACCATCAAATGACGTAGCGTAATAACCAAAAATTCCGAGCACCATAAACAAACTATATCCCATTATCCCAAAGATATACGCATCATCCTCAATACCCATACGTGCATAACCTACTGATGCTAAAACGATTGCAATACCAATGGGTGCCACAAACATACCGATTGTTTTTAAAACAGTTGAAGATTTCGAAAAAATACGTTCTTCTTTATTCTGTCTGAATCTCAGTGACAAGGATGCCGTAGCATTACTAATTACGTTCCCAAATTTTGTATTGAGTTCTTTCGTTGTCACTTCTTCTCGATTTTTAAAGAGTGCATTAAATACACGCAATTCTTCACGATTGCGGACATCCGATAACTCAGCAATTTTTGTTAATTTTATATTCTTTCCTTTTTCATCCAATTCCTCAATTGTTAGATAGCCCTTAGATGCCCAGTAAATGATTAACGAGACAATATCATTGGACTTCGAATAACCGCGATAAACGTATCCAGTTTCAGCACTCGAAAGTCCGTAAGGCGCACTAAATTCAACCGTATCCACAATTGGATATTCACGACCGTACTTGAAGAAAAGTATAGCCATGATTAGCGCTAACACGCCCGCTATCCCAACAGTAATTGGGGTCTTATCGAAAATTGGAAAAACGAAATAGTTATGAGGTAAATCCAACCACACACTCAACGCCTCTTGATAAAGGGGTTGATTAAAGGATCCTGTGATTGTTGTTCCATCTACTTTGTATTCCACTGGTAGATTATGCGCTGTTGCATAAAACTTGGGTGTTGCATCAAAAGACTTTGGCATTTGGATTTTAAATGAAGTTTTCATCATTGGAAAATCCCAGTACTGTGTAATTAAATTTTGATATAACAAATCACCTTGTTCTAATTCTAAGTCTCTTGTGTTAATCACATACGAAAATTCATAGCGTTGAGAACCTTGTAAAAATTTTCCGGGTGTCCCAATTTTTAACACTGCACCATCACTATTATGATCTATCTCCACATCACGATTTTTCACACGAATGTCAGAGGTCGGAAATACATAATCTTTAGGACCATTACCAAAATCATAATCGTTATAGCGGTCCGCTATTGTAACAAAAATCCCTTGTCTTGGTTCATAAAAATATGCATCCAATACAATATTAACGTTTATACGACCATCTTCTTTGACATCTAAAGCGATATCAAACGATTCTCCGACAACTGGAAAACCATAATCTTTATAATGATTCTGAATATCAGAAGAAGTAGGACTCGGTAAGCTCGCGACTTTACTCCTTGTTTCATTTGCTGATAAAGGAGTGATGAATAATGTTAGAGCGAGTACCATTGCAAATATTAACTGTTTTATACGCTTCATAAAAGAATCCTCCTTATAAAAAAGGGAGTAGCCTCCCTCAATTAGAACTGAACTTTAACGTTTTGACGTTCTGTGTCATTATCAACTTCATAAAGAGGTTTACGTGCAAATCCGAACATATTCGCAAAAATATTTGTAGGGAATGTTTCACGTTTTATATTATATTGACGTGTAACACCATTATAGTACTTACGGGATTGTTCAATTTCTGTTTCGATCGTTTTAAGTTGACCTTGCAAATCCATAAAGTTTGTATTTGCTTTAAGATCAGGGTAGCTTTCTGTAAGCGCAAATAGACGTCCCATTGTTTTACTTAAATCACCTTCAGCAGCTAACTGTTCTTCCATACCTTGAGCATTTACCGCTTTATTTCGTGCTGCAATGACATTTTCAAGTGTATCTTTTCATGACCTGCATATCCCTTAACCGTTTCAACGAGGTTTGGAATTAAGTCATAACGTTTTTTCAAATATACATCCATTGTTGAGAAAGCTTCCTCAACCATATTTCGAAGTTTAACTAATCCGTTGTAAGCTGAAATCGCAAACAAAGCAATTACAACTACAATCGCTAAGATTATCATCCAAAGTTTCATATTCAACACCTCCATGTGTTATCTTGATAGTACAACTTAATCAGAAATAAGTCAATAAATCCTCTAGAGCATTCGTGCATTTCTAAATTTGTAACCAATCATTCCTCCCCTTAAAAAAAAGAAGCATAAATGCTTCTTATCGTTTCATCGCTTTCTCAATGTCTCGTTTAATACTTCGTTCTTTTTCAACTTGGCGTTTGTCAAAGAGATGCTTCCCTTTTGCTGTCGCAATTTCAAGTTTAGCACGACCTCGTGATAAATGGAGATCTAACGGAACAATTGTGTACCCTTGAAGTTGTTGAGCTTTAACAAGTTTTCAATTTCATGTCGATGCAACAATAACTTACGCTCGCGGGTCTCATCATGATTAAATCGATTTCCTTGTTCAAACTGAGCGATATGCATTCCCTTAATATAGGCTTCACCGTTAACAATCGAGATAAAGGCATCTTTTAATTGAACCTTACCTTGTCGTACAGATTTAATTTCTGTACCTGTTAGAACAATACCCGCCTGATAACGATCTTCAATATAATATTCATGAAATGCTTTACGATTTTTTGCGACGACGGTCATTAATTCTTCGCCCCTTTCGCTTTTCTTTATATTTTGTTTCATTCGGACGTTCATTGCGCTTGAAACTGTCCTTGTTTGAGTTTGGTTTACGACGACTTATTTTCTTTTGACCGATGATCTCAAAATTAACAACATGTTCAAGCTCATCAACCGAAACAAGTTTTACTTTAAGTTTTTGACCAATTGAGTATGTTCTTCCAGTTCGCTCACCAATCATTTTTTGTGAAGGGCCATCAAAGGTATAAAAATCATCATTTAAATTTCTAACATGGATGAGTCCTTCGACTGTATTGGGGAGCTCCACAAAAATTCCAAAATTACTAATCCAGCTAATGAAACCAACATACTCTTCGCCAATTTTATTAGACATAAATTGAGCTTTTTTAATCTTCTCAACTTGACGTTCTGCATCTAAAATCGAGCGTTCTTTCTTCGACACATGCAAACCAGCTTCAATCGTAAACTGCTCATCTTTTTCTAATTTAGAAAAATCATGTTTAACAGCATATTGTTTGATTCGTTGGTGTAGTAATAAATCAGCGTAACGTCGTATTGGAGATGTAAAGTGAGTATAGTCTTCTAGGGCGAGACCAAAATGGCCAAGCGGTTCTTGACTGTACTTCGCTTTGGTCATCGAGCGCAACATAAGACGTGATACAACAGGATATTCTGGTTTCCCTTCAAAATACTTCAATGCTTTTTGAATTTCTTTAGGGCTTATCTCTTCTAAATTCCCTTTAAGGCGATAACCGAGAATACGAAGTGTATGACTTAACTCTTGCATCTTTTCACGGTCAGGTGCTTCATGGACACGGTATAATACTGGAATCGATTGATAACGGCAGTGTTGTGCCACAACCTCATTCGCAATAACCATAAAGGATTCAATCATCTCTTCTGCTTCACCACGTTCTCTTAAGAAAATATCCAATACATTTCCTTCGTGATCAATAACAAACTGACTTTCGGCGCTATCAAAACCAATTTGACCTGCTTGATTACGCTTGTATTGAAGACGTCGTGCACAATCGAGCATCATACTTACCATATCTTGAACTTCACCAAGATCGGGTGATGTATTTACCTCTTTATAGCTCATACGACGTTTGGAACAAATAACAGACTCATAAATGTTATAGTCAATAATTTCCCCTGCATAACTGATATCCATCTGACATGTCATCGTCAATCGATCGACGTTAGGATGAAGCGAACAAATACCGTTAGAAAGTTCTTTCGGCAACATTGGGACCACACGATCAACCATATAGACTGAGGAACTACGTTCATAGGCACTTCGATCTAAAGCAGTTTGAGGTTGAACATAATGGCCAACATCCGCAATATGGACATAGAGACGGTATCCACCGTTTAATGCCTCCATATAGATCGCATCATCCAAATCTTTCGCATCTTCACCATCAATCGTAATAACATATTGATCACGATGGTCCATACGATGTTTCGTTTCATTTTGATCAATTTCAGTCGGAACATTCTTCACTTCATCTAAAACTTCTTGTTTAAACTCATTATCAATGCCATAAACAAAAAGAACACTTAGAACATCCATTCCTGGTTCATCCGCTTGACCTAACACAGAAACAATCGCTACATGAATGCGCTCACCAACTGAAGTGATACGACCAATACAACGATCATTTTTCTTCAAATCATGATTCAATGGATCATACTCAACTTTAAATGTAATTTTGTTATCATAAGGAATAAAGAATAATTTTTTTCCATCTTTTTTCATCGTACCTAAAATTACATCACGGTTTCGTTTTAATGATTTAATCACAACGCCAAATCGTTTTTCATTGCTTTTAATTTCGAAGAGTACATCATCCATATCGAGCGCTCCATTAAAATCATCTTTCCCGATATAAAATGAATCACTTAGTGTTTCCGCAAACGCAAATGTTTCTCGGACAACACGAAAAGAACCAATACCATACTTCACATTATCAATATAGTACAGATTTTCACCATCCATGACAATCTCTTTCCCCAAAGACATTTCTTCAAGTACCTCATTAATTTCATCAACATTTAATTTTTTGTTTTCAACTACGCTCTCTATAAACGTACTTAACAACACTTGTTCTTTTAATGACTCCAACTGAGTCTTTACTGCTTCATAATTTTTATATTTACTCATAAAAATAAAAACCGCTTTAAGCGGTTTCTCCTATACTTGTGTTTTTAGGATAAACAAAACAAGAGCAAAGAATATAATTCCTGCACCCATTGTTAGATTAGAGATAACCTTCTCAGCACCACGTTCTTTTGTGTTCGAGAATAAGTCCAATCCTTTTCCGCCTGAGAAAGCGCCTGTAAATCCTTCTGATTTTCCACTTTGTAATAGAGATAAAACAATTATAACCGCAGATATGATTAGTAATAATACTTTTGCCATAATATCCAACCTTTTCTATCTTTTCTAGATTAATTTTAACAAATATTCATTCAAAATACAATTTATTCTTATATATACCAAAAACACCTTACATATATGTCAATCATTCTAACCGCTACATAAATAATATTATCCATATTATTAAACTATCCTTATATATATATAATAAAAACCAAGAGATCACCCTCTTGGTTTTAAATAAGTATCACGAATCGATAACCCCTCACCCATTCACCACTAGATATCATAAACAAACTCCAAGATATCGCGTGGTTGACACTTCAATTCTGTGCAGATGGCGTTCAAGGTTGAAAACCGAATCGCTTTGACACGAGAATTTTTTAATTTCGAAAGGTTCACTTCAGAAAGCCCTGTACGTTCCGACAACTCTTTTAGAGTCATTTTACGATCTGCCATGACCCGATCTAGTCTTACAATTATCACTTCGTCACCCCTATCTTTCTAATTTGATTATATCACACAATGATAATCATCATATATTTTCACGATTTTCATTTATACACTGTATAAGGCATTATAACCTAAAAAAAACAAGAAAAAACATGAATGTTTCTTGAATTAATAACGACTATCATTAAATATTATACGCTTTTACTTGTTAAGTAGTGTACTAATCGATTGCGACCCCATTTCATCTTGGCAAGATTTCTATCTAAATGTATGATAGATATACAAGATAATCATGGATAAAAGTCCGTGATCAAAATACTGTAGGAGGTAAAAATGGAAGGATTAGAACACCTAGAGGAAATCACGATACTAAAGCGTGATAATCAAAAAATGAAATTTAATGGCGAGAAAATTGCAATTGCAATCAAAAAAGGTTTTGATTCACTCGAATCAAATAAATATTCAAACGATGATGCAAACCACGTCTACATGGAGGTTTTAAAACAAATCGAAGAAATCGCAGTGCATGAAGACTATATTTCCATTGAACATATTCAAGACTTAATTGAACGTGAACTACTCCGTCAAAATTATACTGATGTTTACGAATCATTTTCCCAATATCGTAATCGTCGAAATGAATCACGAAAAATTTTCATCTCTAAACAGCATAAATTTTTGAAGGCAATTGAAAAATTAAACCAAAAAGAGGCCGTCGATGAAGATTCCAAGCGTGAGAATGCTAATGTTGATGGAAACAGTCCAATGGTGATGATGTTGCAGTTTGGCTCAACTGTTTCTAAAGAATTCGCAAAAGCTTATCAAATGAGTGAGGATTACTATGAAGCCCATGATGCTGGACAAATTCATATTCATGATATGGATTTCTTACCCATGGGAACAACAACCTGTAACCAAATTAATCTAGAACAACTCTTTGAGGATGGCTTTTCAACAGGACACGGACACTTACGCAAACCAAAGGATATCATTTCGTATGCCGCATTGGCCGCAATCGCAATTCAATCAAACCAAAATGACCAACATGGAGGACAAAGTATTCCTGCATTTGATTATTATATGGCTCCTGGTGTGCTTGCGACCTTTAAAAAACAATTCAAACAAAAGCTTTATGATTTTTTAGAAATAACAGAACACCTCGACGAAGTTGATTTTTCGAAAGTTATTAAGCATATTGACCAGCTGCCATCAATCACCGTTGACATCCAAGCGTTTGAACCCCTCATGAAAAAGAATGATGTCTTAATGAACTTGGTGGATAAGGCTTATGATAAGGCTCTAAGAACTACTGATCGTATTACATTCCAAGCAATGGAAGCATTTATCCACAACTTAAACACCATGCATTCTCGTGCAGGTGCTCAAGTTCCATTTAGTTCAATAAACTTTGGAACGGACATAACACCTGAAGGTAGAATGGTTATGGAAAACTACCTTAAAGCACTTGATAAGGGACTCGGTAAAGGGGAAACACCTATTTTCCCAATCTCCATCTTTAAAATTAAGGAAGGTGTCAACTACTATCCTGAAGATCCAAACTATGATTTGTTTAAACTTGCAATTAAAACATCCGCAAAACGTCTTTTCCCAAATTTCTCATTTATTGACTCACCATTTAATAAACAATATTACAAAGATGGTCGTTATGAAACTGAAATCACGTATATGGGCTGTCGTACACGTGTAATGGGAGATGTTACAGATCCAGAACACGAAGAAGTAACCGGTCGTGGTAACCTAAGCTTCACATCTATTAATCTTGTGAGACTTGGAATCAAGCATGGAATTCTGAATCATGACGAACCGGACTTTGATGGTTTCTATAAAGAACTTGAACACCTTATGGAACTTGTGAAAGATCAATTGCTTGAGCGTTTCGAAATTCAATGCAGTAAATCCGTATCGAATTTTAAATTTTTATTGGGTCAAGGGGTTTGGAAAAATTCAAAAGATCTTAAGCCTAAAGACAACCTACGTAAAGTATTAAAACACGGTTCACTTGCATTTGGATTTATCGGTCTTGCAGAATGTCTAAAAGCGTTAACGGGTGCACATCATGGTGAAAGTCCTGAGTCCCAACGTATTGGACTTGAAATCGTTGGATTTATGCGTGATTTAGCCGATAAATACACTGAAGAAGAACAACTTAACTTCTCACTCATTGCAACTCCAGCCGAAGGTTTATCAGGTCGATTTGTTGGTATTGATCGTTCAATTTTCGGATCAATTCCAGAAGTTACTGACCGTACATACTATACCAATTCATTCCATGTTCCTGTTTATTATGATATTTCTATCAAAGATAAATTGGCAATTGAAGCACCTTACCACGCACTCACAAATGGTGGTCATATCACTTATGTAGAGCTTGATGGGGACACGACCCAAAATCTTGAAGCATTTGAAGAAGTCGTGCGTATGATGCATGACAACGAAATTGGATATGGTGCAATCAACCATCCCGTTGATCGCGATCCAATCTGCGGTTATACAGGAATCATTAACGAAGAATGTCCAAGTTGTGGACGACTTGAAAACGACGGTGATTATGGATTTGAACGCATCCGTCGGATTACCGGGTATCTTGTTGGGACTCTAGATCGCTTTAATGATGCAAAACGTTCTGAAGAACACGACCGAGTTAAACATCGCTATGAAAATTAGATTGGCTTCATTTATTTCAGACTCCATTGTGGACGTTGAAGGGATACGCTCTGTAGTTTTTACACAGGGCTGTCCTCACAACTGTCCTGGATGCCATAATCAAAGGTCCATTCCTTTCGATGGTGGTGAGCTTATTGAAGTTGACGAAGTGATTCAACAAATTCTTCGAGCTGATTTAAAACGAGTGACCTTTTCAGGTGGTGAACCCTTTGTCCAGGCTGAACAACTTTATTTCATTACGAAAAGACTAAAAGAAGAAGGCTACAACTTATGGTCATACAGCGGTTACACCTTTGAAGCACTCTTACGTCATCGAGATCCTTTTGTACAAAAATTTCTTTCACAATTAGACATTCTCATTGACGGACGCTTTTTAATAAAAAAGAAAAACCTCGCTGCGCTGTTCAGAGGTTCTACAAACCAACGAATTATTGATGTTCAAGCATCACTCCAAAAAGGTGAGGCCATTATCGCCGAAAAATACCGTGATGAATTCTCAGAAAAAACTGAACGGGTTAACGATATCTTTATATAAAGAAAGCACCTTAGCGAACTAAGGTGCTTCTTTTATATTAAGGGGAAAGAATTCTGTATGAATATTATTATTGTTGTTATTCATAAGGGGATATGAATATTTTGGAGAAGAGGTTCATACAGGTAAGATTTTTTCTTACACCTAGAGTATACAAAATAATTGTGTTATTGATACTCTAAAACTATGTTAGATTATGTTATCGCTCAGTGTAACGATCGCGCATCGCTGCAAGTTTATCAGCATCCAATCCATACTCTTCTTCGAAATAGGATTCGTATGATCCATATTTTTCAAGGATAGCTGAAAGTGCACTCTTTAAATAGCCCGGCTTAATAATGAGTCCTGGAACTTTATATAGTAATGTTTCCACAGTACGTCCTTCTTTAAGACGACGCACTTCGTTTTCAAAGATTGCGTCATAAGCTTCCATAGAAAGCATGTAATCATAAATAATTGCATCTTCATGCATACCGAGCGCTAATTGGATTAATGCAGTTGCGACACCGGTGCGATCTTTTCCAGCAGTACAATTATGTAAGTAAGGAACAGCATTGTCTTCCTGTAACACTTTAAAAACATTTTGATATGCAGGATTTGAAAAAGGTAATTTTTCGTAAAACTCAATCATACTTTCGGAAGATAAAACAGTATACGGAACACTTGGATCTTCTTCAAACCCTCCAAGATGTAATGATGCGGAAATATCATGAACATTCTTTGCAAGTCCTTCTTTACGTTCATCCTTATCCAACTCTGTTGGTTCTCTAAAATCATGTAAATTTTGAATGTTTAATGTTTTAACGTAAGCACGATCCGCTTCTGTCAAATCACGATATGAACCAGAACGATAGAAAATACCCGTCTTAATTTTTCGGCCATCTTTTGTCGGGTAACCACCAAAATCTCTAAAATTTATTAATTCACTCATAGTAATTCCTCCATTTAAGCATTGTATCATAAATCACGTTTTAACGTAAAATTAACAATTCCTTCATCATATTATAACGATTATACACTATATTATTAAATAGAGCACACGCTCATAGAATACAATCGACTCCATGATCGTATTCTATCCCAGCATAGACCACTGGGTTTAAGGCACTTCAAAGTGCCTTTTGCTTTAGAAATACACTGGAGTTATGGTATCTTTTAACCATAGGAGGTACTACAATGAGAAATCCATATACACGAGAATTACGAACAATATTTGTAGCCGGTGGCTGTTTCTGGGGAGTTCAAGAATATTATAAGCGGTTAAAAGGAATTGAGAATACTGCTGTGGGTTATGCAAACAGTAATCAAGAAGACATTTCATATCGTGATGTTTGTTCAGGTAACACAGGGGCCGTAGAAGCTGTAATGATTCAATACAATCATGCAGTCATCTCTCTTGATGCAATCGTCGATCACCTTTTTCGAATTATCGATCCTACCAGCCTCAACAAACAAGGTAATGATATCGGGACACAATACCGTACTGGAATCTATTTTGAACACGAGAGCGATCACGAACATCTTGAATCCCTATTAATTGCATATCAAGAGCGATATTCAAAACCACTTGCAGTTGAAGTGCTTCCACTTTTAAACTTCACAAGGTCTGAAGAAGAGCATCAAGATTATCTAGAAATGAATCCTGGTGGATATTGTCACATTGACTTTTCACGTGCTAAGAAAACTGAGTTAAAAGAACAACAACATTGATAACGTGTTTTAGATTGAATTTGTGGAAGTTTATTATTAATTTCACATATTTGTGCTGTTCGTGTTTAACACGATACAAATAGAGGCTGATTGTGTCTGAATTCATGTTTTTGTTGATTCTCATAATAAATCCTACTATATAATATTCTTGTGAATTAGATTTTGATTTAATTCAGTATGATATCATCTTTGGTAGGATGATTGATTCTAATACTCAAATCGTTTAATCTCATCTAAGTTATCGATTAAACACAACTTCCTTTTTCAACAAAAGGTTTAATTAAGGCAATTGTGCCTGTCCTTAATCAAAAAATTCCCTTCAACTTCAATTCGAATGGAATCATAAATAATAAAAAACCACCAGATTGGTGGTTTTTTATTATTTACCTAAAAGCTTAAACATGTTTTTCTTATAAACTTCAACACCGGGTTGATCAAATGGATTCACATCCAACATATACACCGACATTGCAAGTGCTTTAAAGAAGAAGTACATCGCATAACCTAAGTTCTCTTCATTGGCTTTATCAATATGAATAAGAACATTGGGCACACCACCTGTTACTTCATGTGCCTCTAAAGTTCCTTCGAATGCTTTCTCATTAATCCAGTGCAAACTCTTACCAGCCAAATAATTCATTTGGTCTAAGTCATCTTTTTCAGTCGGAACGACCATATCAGCAATAGGTTTATCCACAAGAACAACAGTCTCGAATAAAACTTTATTCCCGTCTTGAACAAATTGCCCCATTGAATGAAGGTCGGTTGAGAAGTTTACACTTGCAGGTAACAAGCCTTTTCCATCTTTTCCTTCTGATTCTCCAAAAAGTTGTTTCCACCACTCCGCAAGAAACACAAGGTGTGATTCATAACTAACAAACATTTCCACTGATTTCCCTTGCTTCTCAAGCATACGACGTACAACAGCGTATACATATGCAGGGTTGGCAGATAAATCAGGATTATTTAACTCAAATGTTGCCTTCTTAACACCAGCCATAAACTTATCAATATCTAAGCCAGCTGCTGCCATTGGTAATAATCCCACAGGTGTAATAACTGAGAAACGACCCCCAATATCATCTGGGATTACAAACGATTCATATCCCTTGGCATCTGCTTGGGGTTTTAAAAGTCCTCGTTCTTTGTCCGTTGTTGCATAGATACGTTTAGAAGCATCTGCGCCATATTTCTCTTCCATAAATTGGCGAATCATTCTAAATGCTAATGCTGTTTCGGTTGTAGTACCGGATTTGGAAATTACATTACATGCAACTTCTTTATCTTTAATATAGTCTAAAATACGAACTACAGAAGTTGATGAGAATGTATTCCCAACATAAATAATCTCTAAATCATTTTTTGGGAAAGGCCCTTGAATCATTTCAATCGCCGCACGACTTCCCAAATAAGAACCGCCAATTCCACAGACAAGTAAAACGTCAGCTTGATCTTGAATGCGTTTTGCACATTCTTTAATACGTGCAAACTCTTCAACATCATAGCGTTCTGCCCAATCAAGCCAACCCAGGTAATCATTACCTTTACCGCTTCGTGAATGAATCATTTCATGAATACGACTCACATCGTCTTGATAACTTAATACATCTTCTTCTAATAAAGCATGTTTTAAATCTACTCTAATCATTGGATTCTCCTTTTCCGATAACCACTGAGGCATCATATCCGCAAGCGTTTCAAAGCCAATGGAATCACTTGGGACTAAAGGTCTCTTGTGATCTTTTGACTGACGATCTTTACGTGAAGAGTAATTCAATGCTTTCAACGAGAGTCGTAATTGATGTGGTCCTTCACTCACATCAATTATTTTCGCAATGATACGTTCACCTTGGCTCACAAATTGGCGAATATCACGCACAAAATCATCTGAAATTTCAGATATGTGAATTAATCCAGTTGTATTTTCATCGATTGAGACAAAGGCTCCATAAGGCTGAATTCCTGTAATGGTCCCCTCAACAATCTGTCCGTTCATATACATTCTTTTCATAAATCTCTACCTCAATAACATTGTTATTATAACACAGTATCTAATGTATGATATAATAACTTCCGAAGAGGTGACCACATGAGCGATAATTTTTACCCCATTGTTTCTGCACTTGTTGCAAATATTTTAGCTCAAGTTCTAAAACCATTTTTCCACTATTTAAAAACAGGCGAAAAGAACTTAAGTATGATTTTTGAAAGTGGTGGCTTTCCAAGTTCCCATACCGCTCTTGTTATTGGTTTAACACTTGCACTTGGATACCAATCTGGCTTTTCTTCGCAATATTTCTTTATTTCACTTGTCTTTTCATTAACAGTGATTTATGATGCTGCGAATGTACGCTATTACGCCGGACAAAACATTAAAATTACCAAACAATTAATTCAGGATATTGAAGTCTTAACACAAACAACATTAGAGAATCCAATTTATAGACAAAAAATAAAAGAAGTCCTCGGCCATAAATGGGTTGAAGTCGTTGGTGGCTTTTTACTAGGCTTTATTACTGCTTCACTACTCTACTTTATGAGGATACCATCATGACCCTAGAAGAACGCATTATTGAATCTCTCGATAAAATACGTCCCTACATCCAACGTGATGGCGGTGACATGGAGTTTGTCAGTGTTGATGAGCACGGTGTTGTTACCGTTAAACTCCTCGGTGCTTGTATCGGCTGTGGATTAATCGATTATACTTTAAAAGGCGGTGTTGAAGCCTTACTCATGGATGAAATTCCTGAAGTTACCGGCGTTATTGCCCAAAATTATTTTGAATGAGAACTAACGTTCTCATTTTTGCATTCGCATCTCCAATAAAAAAGACTAGGGAAAATTCCCTAGTCTTCTTCTGAAAATTGACTGTTGTAAAGTGTTGCATAGAATCCATTTTGAGCAAGTAACTCATCATGACTTCCCTTTTCAACAATATCCCCTTTATCCATCACAAGGATTAAATCAGCGTTTCGAATTGTTGATAGACGGTGCGCAATAATAAAACTTGTGCGTCCTTCCATTAAAACATCCAATGCTTTTTGAATCAGAACCTCTGTACGTGTATCTACGGAACTGGTAGCCTCATCAAGGATGAGGATTTTTGGATCCGCAAGAATCGCACGTGCAATCGTTAAGAGTTGTTTTTGTCCTTGAGAGATATTGGTCGTTTCTTCATTAAGAACAGTTTGATAGCCTTCTGGTAGTGTACGCACAAAGTAATCAACCTGAGCCTTCATAGCTGCCTCGTGGACTTCTTCATCCGTTGCATCCAATTTACCATAGCGAATATTTTCATTTATGGTATCGCTATACAACCAAGTATCTTGAAGAACCATCCCAATTAAATTATGAAGATCCTCACGTTTAAGATCACGAATATCATGATCATCAACCTTAATCGATCCGGAAGTTACGTCATAGAATCTCATCAAAAGTTTAACAATCGTTGTCTTTCCAGCGCCCGTTGGACCTACAATCGCAATCTTTTGACCTGGCTTAACGTCGGCACTGAAATTATTAATAATCGTTACATCTGGATCATATCCAAAATTAACATTTTCAAAGAAAACATGACCTTCTACCTTACTTACATCAATAACGGTATCTGCATCTTCAACTTCTTCAGGTTCTTCTAAATAGTTAAAGACACGTTCCGCAGCAGCAAGAGATTGTTGGAACGTAGAAGATAAGTTACCCAATTGCGCAATCGGGTTCATAAAACTTCTCATATATTGAATGAAAGACTGAATATCCCCTACACTAATAATTCCGACGGAAGCAAAATAACCACCAAGAATACTTACCACAACATAACCGAAGTTCCCAACAAAGTTCATAATTGGGTGAATCATCCCGGAAAAGAAACTACTCTTCCAAGCGGCATCGTAAAGATTATTATTGTGATCATCAAATTCTGCAATTGACCGTGCTTCACCATTGTATGCTTTCACAACAACATGGCTTCCATACATTTCTTCAATATGACCATTAAGGGATCCTAGATATTTTTGTTGATTTCTAAAGAACACTTGTGATTTCGACATAATGAAGAAGATAAGTCCAAAGGAGAGTGGTAAGACCAATAATGCCGCTAAGGTCATTTGCCAGTTAATCGAGAACATCATGTAGAGAATCCCTACAATCGTCGTGATAGATGTAATAACTTGAGTAATACTGCTTGTTAAGTTCTGATCGATGACATCGATGTCATTGGTAACAAGGGAGAGCACTTCCCCTGTTGTCGTTCCATCAAAATATTTTAACGGTAGTTTCTCGATTTTTTCATGCATACGTTTACGAAGGTTGTATGTTAAGTCACGTGATACACGTGCCATAATCCACCCTTGAATATAACTAAAGAGTAAACTTGCAAGATAGATACCAAGTAGCCATAACACGATTCCTTTGATTTTATCAAAATCAACCGAGCCAACTCCCTGTACTTTCGCCATTAATCCCTCAAATAAAACGGTCGTTGCTTGACCCATTACTTTTGGACCCACAATCGCGAAGATTGTGGATAACAACGCAAAGATAATCACAACAATCATTTTTACACTGTATGGTTTAATGAGTGCAATCATTTTTTTAAGAACTGCTTTAGAATTTTCTGGTTTCGAAGGTTTTACTGAAGCTTTATTTTGATTCATAGTTTAATTCCTCCTCCGATAGTTGTGATGATGCGATTTCATAGTAAGTTGAACAGGTTTTCAATAACTCGTTATGAGTTCCCTTACCAACAATTCGTCCCTCATCTAAAACGATTATTTGGTCTGCATCCATAATTGTGTTGACACGTTGGGCAACAATAAGCAGGGTCGCATGATTTAAGTTTTCATGAATTGATTTACGTAGAAGTTGATCTGTTTTAAAGTCTAAAGCTGAGAAGCTGTCATCAAAAATAAAGATTGATGCATCTTTTACAAGTGCTCTCGCAATACTTAGACGTTGTTTTTGACCACCTGATACGTTTGTACCACCTTGGGCAATTTCATAATCAAGTCCATCTTTTTTATCAAGGATGAAATTTGCTTGCGCAATTTCAAGTGCCTTCGTTACTTCTTCATCTGTTGCATCTTCTTTACCGTAGACAAGATTTGATTTTGCGGTCCCTGTAAGAAGCACACCTTTTTGAGGTACATATCCGATTTCTTCACGTAAATCATGGGTTGATACATCTTTAACATCGACTCCATTTACCTTAACGGTACCCGAAGTGACATCATAGAATCGTGGTACTAGGTTAATTAAGGTAGATTTACCGGATCCGGTTGAACCGATAAATGCAGTTGTCTCTCCTGGTTTTGCCACGAAGTTTATATCATGAAGTACATATTCATCCGCATCACCATATTTAAAGTCTACATTCTCAAATTCAACGAGTCCACGTTCTGAAGCGTTAAATGTTTTTGCTTCAATTGGCTCATGAATTGTATTTTCTGTATTAAGCAATTCATTAATACGATTCAATGATACAACAGCACGTGGTACAAAAATAAACATCATTGCGATCATTAAAAATGACATAATAATTTGCATTGAATATTGCATGAACGCCATCATATCCCCAATTTGAAGGATTCCTTCAGAGATTTGATGTGAACCAAACCAAATGATGGCAAGCATTGTCGCATTCATAAGGAAGTTCATCAGCGGCATCATCAATGACATCACACGGTTGATGAAGCGCGCAAGATCAGCACGTTCCGAGTTTGCTTTATCAAAGCGTTTATTTTCAAAATCTTTGTTTCCAAATGCACGAATAACCATAACACCACTTAGATTTTCTCTAAAAACTAAGTTCAATCGATCTACAAATTTTTGCATAACCTTAAACTTAGGTACCGCCACAAAGTAAATAACAACTAAAAATGCGAGGAGGGCAGCACATGTTACGACGATAATCCATGTCATCGATGTATCTCGTTGAGAAATCATAATAATTCCACCAATTGCCATAATTGGCGCATAGAAGAACATCCGAATTCCCATTGTTATCATCTGTTGAACTTGTGTTACATCATTGACAGTTCGAACGACCATCGATGATGATGAAAACTTATCAAACTCTTCCAAAGAAAAGCTTTGAACTTTCTCAAAAATTTCTGTACGGAGATTTTTAGAAAAACCAGATCCGATTTTAGCAGATACGAATGCTACCGCAATGGTTGCATTCATACCGATAATCGTAATTCCGATCATTCCGCCACCTTTTTTTAAGATATATTGATTTTGCATTGTTGGAATGTCTTTTCCGAGTTCTTCATAGAACATTTTCGCGAAAACGACACCCGTTTGTTCTTTCAAACTGTCTTCCATCCCGGCAGCCTTTTCATATGCTAATGCTTTGGTTGCAGGATCCATGTATTGAAACATTGGTGTTAAAGCATACATTTGTTTGATGTCAAAATCATCTGTGATTTGACCACTCAATGCAGGCATTTCTGAGCCTGAACCTTCGCCAAGATTCATTAAGGTCCAAACACTCTCACCTACAAGAATATCTGTTGCTTCGCGATCAATATTTTGTTTAATAACATATCGATCACCACTCATCTCATATGATGATGAGAATGCTTTACCTTGTTCTTGTGGCAATATCGCTACAATTAAGTCATGACCATCTTTGCTTATTTCATCGGGACTTGCATGTTCAACACCATTTTGTTGAATACCAACATTAACGATATGAGACATGTAATTTGGTAACTTCAAATCCGCGAAAGCTTGGACAAACAAGAACGCAATTGAAATGAGTATTGCACCTAAGAATGGTTTTAAATTTTTTAGGACTCGTTTCATATACTAACCTCTTTCTTATCTATGCATATCTTAGCACATCAAAGTTTAGGTTATTTTATTAAACCCTCACATTAAAGATGTTTCAAAAATATTACATATTGTAGTTCACTATCGATATAATGAACAATGTTCATTTATTAGTATATTCCTATTTTTTTTATTGTGCAATACATTTACTTAAAAAAATGTATAAATATTTATACAAATCCGACTTTCATAAATTGATAAAAAAAATAGACGGCTTTACCGTCTATTTTAAACTTCCATCACTTTTAAATGTATACTTTTTCCCATTAATGGTCTTTGAACCTGTAACCATCATTCCTGAGTTATCAAGGTAGTACCACTTATTTGAGACTTTCTTCCAGCCTGTTGCCATAGCACCGGATTTCTCAAGGTAGTACCATTTGTTTGAGACTTTCTTCCAACCTGTTGCCATTGCGCCGGATTTCTCAAGGTAGTACCACTTGTTTGAGACTTTCTTCCAACCTGTTACCATTGCACCGGATTTCTCAAGGTAGTACCATTTGTTTGAAACTTTCTTCCAACCCGTTACCATTGCACCAGATTCATCAAGATAGTACCATTTATTCGAGACTTTCTTCCAACCTTTCGCAACCGCTCCGGATTTCTCAACATAGTACCACTTATCGTTTTTCTTATTCCAGCCTTCTTTTAGCGTTTGATTTTTTTCTGGTTTTGCTTCATCCACCGGTTTTTTCTGATCTATTGGTTTCTTCTGATCACCCGGTTTTTCTACTTTAATAGGTCTTTCAGGTTCAACCTTGCCATCTCCCTCCCCTTTTTGGAAAGATTTAGCGATTGAATCAAGTTCTAACTGAATGCCTTTAATTTCCACCATCGTTCGAGCATTTTGAATCATATTTAAAAAGACGTCTCGATTCACAAGTTTTACTTCTTTATTCTTTACTTTTTCTCCTTGTACGAATTGAGAATCAAAGATATTAGATTCTAAGTAATCGCGAAGTTTTTCTTTTTCTGCCTCAACTACGGTTTGATACGTTCTATAAAATCTCTGAAACACATCTAGTTTTCGAATATCACCTGCCCTTTGAATATACAACTCAAGAAGTTCGTGGAATTTTTTATATTTTTCTTTCGAATCTTGAGTTGTTTTTAGAGATTCAACTAATTCATTAGCTTGTTCAAAATCTGGATAAACATCGCGTAGCATTTGAATTTGTCGATTTTTTCTCAATGTAGAGAGTTCTAAGTGTAATGGATGTAGTTCTTTTTCCATAAGATTTTCAAGGCGTTTGTAATCAATAAACTCGCTCACACCTTGTGCTAGCACGCGGCTCACTTCCACAATTTTATCTTGAATGTTTGAAGCTTGGTATTCTAAGAATGACTCGTGGGTCTCTGGAAGGAGACTCACTTCAAAATAAAGGTCATGAATCGTTCTCAATCGACTTCTTAACGGGACGATGAGCGCTTCAAGTGGTGCTCTTCCTTCAACCTTATTCTCGTACTTAACAAGTGTACGGTGTGATGTTTTATGGTTCACGAGCAAATCAATATAAGCTTCATCCAATTCCGGAAATGTTAATTTCCCATAATCTTCAAGATACTTTGCCTCTTGCGTAAACCTATGGTAGCTCAACCCTGTAGCAATACGCTGAATTTCTTGTTTGAGTGCTAAATGGGTTCCGTACAATCCATTTTCTTCAGATTCAATCTCTTCAATCAATGAATTAATGTCATTGTTGATTGACTCAACACCACGATGATATTGTGCCTCATTGATTAAAAAGGGCTTTATTTTTTGAATCACTAATTTTTTAGTTTGTTCTTTATATGATTCGATCATTTCTTGAAACATATCATCATGAATTCCAGGTATGATTGGAAATCCATCAATTCCAGGTATGCTTGGCAATGTTCCGATTTGAGTTCCTGCTATAGGCTCAACTAAAAAATTGGGCGCATCTGCAAACGCTGTTTGTAATGGCATTGCTGTTAAAAGTAAGCATGACATAAGGCTTACTTTCGGAAATAGGTGTTTTTTCTTTTTCATAATTTATCCCCCTCTTGTATTTCCACTTCTAGAATAATATATGATGGCATAATTTGTAAATACATTCTGAAATATACTCTTTTCAGTAGTAAATTTAGTACTATAAACAATACTTTTTGAAAGAAAAACCACCTTTTCGGATGGTTTTCCTAAATTCAAATCTCAACCGCACCACCCAAGGTGCGGTTGTTTTTGTATAATAAAAGGAGCCCACCCGACTATGAACTGAACCCCAAATTTTGGACAAGCTAATTATCTTTTAAATTTAAGGATTGATTCCTGTATTGAACAGGGGTCAGTCCTTTTAGTTTGCTCTTAATTCTCTTGTTATTATAATAGTCGATATATTCATCAATTGCATCAACTAATTCTTCTACCTTTTTATACTTATGTTCTTGGTCATAATACATTTCTGATTTTAGTAGCCCAAAAAAGCCCTCCATGAGTCCGTTATCAATACTATTTCCCTTTCTTGACATACTTCTAATCATCGAATGTGCTTCTAATTCTTTCACATAAAATTGATGTTGGTATTGCCATCCTCTATCCGAATGAATAATTGTTCCTTGCGTATCGTTACAAGAAAATGCCTTGTGAAGCACGTCTCTAGTTTGATCCAAATTAGGACTTGTAGATATGTTGTAAGATACAATGTATCTACCATATGCATCAAGTATTGGTGAAAGATAGATTTTCTTCCCTTGCACATTAAACTCAGTGATATCCGTAAACCATTTTTGATTGGGTTTATCAGCTTCAAAATCTCTTTGAACTCGATTCTCAACAATGGTTCCCACTGTCCCTTTATATGAAGAATACTTACGTTTCTTTCTTATGATTGAATGTAATCCCATTTTATTCATAAGTCTCAAGACTTTCTTGTGATTTACACGAATTCCTCGATTATTTAGTTCTAAAGTAATTCTACGATAACCATATCGTCCTTTGTGATCATAATAGATTTCTATAATCTCTTGCATGAGTTCGTCGTTTTTGGTATCAAAATCAATTTTTGAAACGTAGAAGTAGTAAGTAGATCGAGCGAGTCCGGATATTTTAAAAGAATCTCTAAGGATATTTTGTCGTAGTAAGGAAACTACTCTGGTTTTCTTCTTTCGCGCTCCACCCTTTGTTTCACTACGGCATTCAATTTTTTTAAATATTCATTCTCCGCTTCCAAATACTTGTTTTTTTTCTTCAATGCCTTTAGTTCATCATTAACTGTTAACAGTTTAGTTGGTTTTGTCATAGATGGTTTACCTCGTTTCCGTTCTATGACATTATAGCCGTTTTCTTTATAATTTTTAATCCAATTGTAAATCAATCCATCAGAACTTAATCCAAGTTCGATGGCGATAGCTATTGTACTTTCTCCATCCATTAATATCCGATTTATTACTTCTGACTTAAATTCATGAGAATAAAAGTGATTTTTGTTTCGTCTTAGAACATTGGGTCCATGTTGATCGATAAGTCTTACCAAATATTTAATACTTGATTTATTAATACCATACTCATTTACTAATGAACATACTGATTGTCCTAACTTTCGTTTTTCATATATTTCAATTTTTTGTTTTCGTGTTAGCTTAGCCATAAAAAACCGCACCTCCTCATCTTTGTCCAAGATTCGGGTGCGGTTCACTAAAAGGAGCTCCCATATGAAGTATAAACAATTAGATAAAAAAATGAAAGACCAAATTGATATTCTATTAAGCATCGGCTACTCTATGCGCAAGGCAGCACGTAAACTCAATATATCTCATTCTACGATTTCTAGATATAAAAATAATGTCTATAAGAAACGAACGATTGATATTCGAGAAAAATATTCCCACTTAATCGAATATCTGCATTCTCACTATGATCCTAAAGTTCATTGGGTAGAAGTATGCTTGAGTAACTATAAACGATATCATCCATATAAACCGTGTGTTTCATCGCAGCAAGTCTATAACTGGATTAATCAAGGTAAACTTGATATAAAACCAAATAGAATGTGCTATAAACGTCGAAAACGTAAAAAGAGAATTAGTGGAATGATGAATCACTTGAGATGGAACTTGGAAGAGAAAACGGTACTTCCAATTAGCCTTAGACCTAAATACATTGAGGAACGTAACGAGATTGGCCATCTCGAAATCGACTCTATAATCGGTAAGAAACATGAATCTGCAGCGATTATATCCATTGTAGACCGCTGCTCAAGAATGACCTGGCTTATTAAAGCAGAATATCGATATGACTATTACACATCAAACTTAATTCGAAAATTTATTGAAGAGAATAATATAACCACGAAATCGATAACAGTAGATAATGGACTTGAATTTAAAACATTAGGAATTACAGCCAAGCGGTTGGGTGTGAAACTATATAAGTGTGATCCATACTGTTCTTTTCAACGTGGAACCAATGAACGAGCGAATGCAATCGTTAGAAGGTTTATACCAAAAGGAAAATCAATGTATGATATAGCGCAACAATATCTTGATGATATTTGCTTCAAAATTAACTCAATGCCGCGAAAAATATTTGACTTCAAAACGGCCTATGAGATAGACTTTAATAAAAGTGAAAGTGGTGCGGTTGAGATTTGATAAAAGAAAACCACCCTTTCGGATGGTTTTTAATTAGAGATTATAGATTATATTCATTAATTTCAATTCAGTCTCTGTAAGATGTAACGCGTATTGACTCTCACGATACGGTGTCCCAAATGCACAATCTGATACCATTACAATCGGCGGCATTTGTACACGTTTATAGACTGCCGTATTCATCGTCTTAAGAACCCATTTTAAATCATCGATAAACATTTTACCATTTTCTAAACCGTATGATGTTAAATACTTCCCGAGTTCCGACTTATAAATCGATTGATCGAGATATGATTTAAGTATGGCTTCCAACTGTCCATGCATGAGGGCATTGACCAACGCATCATGGTATCCCCATTTCATGGGATCAAATTGATCTTGCGCAAGTTCCGCACTCGGTGCAAACTCCCAATCGACACGATCTTCCATTTCGGTAGGAATCAGATTTTGAGGAACAATTTCTGTACCTGCAATACGATTTAAAGTACGACCAATCATACCGACTTCCATTTTTGTGAGATCGCCTAAAATGGCGAGTGCACCGATTGCATCTCCATAAAGGGTTGCATATCCAAGTGCCACTTCAATCTTATTACCATTATTCATCACAACACCATTTTCAAGACTTGAGATGGTCATGAGCGTATGGCCTCTAAGTCGTGCTTGAACATTTTCAAATGCGAGTCCTTGTACGTCTTTGTAGCCACCAAACGCCATACTCTCAACCGTTGCATCGGTCATTGCAGCAATTGGGATTTCCAAGAACTTAAATCCTAAAACGTTACTGAGATGATATGCATTATTTTTGGTTATGTCGCGATTGAACTGGCTAGGCATTGTTACCCCCACCACACGATCTTTCCCTAATGCCTTAACAAGTAACGCAATGGACACACTACTATCCAATCCTCCCGAAACACCAACAATCCACTTTGGTCCATAGGGTAGTGCTTCTTCATCAAAGTAACGAATTGCTGAAATCAATGCATGATACATCTTATCGTCATCGTCGGGTGTATTTGATGCTTGAGAATTTAAATCGAATAGATCAAGTGTCTGTTTAAAATTAGCATCCAAATATGTCACCGATTCAGGAGATACAATCATACTTCCACCATCAAACAGTACAACATTCTTGCCGTTATTTTGCATCCCTGTCGCATTCACATAAATAAAAGGTATGTCCAAATTCTGTCTTTTAATTTCTGCTAAGCGCATGGATTCCTTATTTTTGTGCCATGGTGAACATGAGATGTTAATCATGAGATCGGGACTGTGTTGCATCATTAACGCGGTAGGTTTTAAATCACTTGCATCATCCCACAAATCTTCACAGATTTGGATACAAATACGATCACCCTTAAAAATGAACGGTCCAAAGTTGTGATTTCCAGGATCAAAATATCTTTTATCGTCAAAAACACCATAGTTAGGTAGAAGGTGCTTTGTATATACACCTTCGGATTCATGGTTTGCACGTTTAACCCATTCGCCTTGATATGCGAAAAAAGCCGCATTATAGAGTTTATCTTCTTTTTGGTAAAGATTTCCCCAAACAATCCCTATCTCTTGTGATAAGCAGCGTATACGGTCGTTATAGACCATCATCTCATCGATACTTGCTTGATTATTCATGCGATCGCCAATGAGATAACCGCCTACCGCTAATTCTGGGAACACAACCAGATCTGCTTTACCAATCGATTCTTCTACAATTGCTTGAATTGCTTCAAAATTTTCCTGTGGTTGATTTGCTTTTACTCTTAATTGTGCAATAGCAATTTTCATTTTCTCGCCTCCAATTGTCGATAGCGTTCATAAGCAAACACACTGCATGCACCAACACTGCTTAATGAAACGCGCGCATCGTAATCAATACGTACATGAACATCACTAATTTCTAACACACTCTTCGAAAGACCTCTTAAAGCACCACCTAAACAGATGCATACACGATCTGGTAAATTATAGTTTAAAAGTGACTCGCTCTCATCTCCGCGATATGCTGCTGCCATTACTACATTCTTAGCTTGGATCGATTTCAAGTCAGAACTTAAATCATCACTTTGAAGCCACCATAACGATTCACTTGCGCCCGCACTGGCACGAATTAGCTTTGCTTCATGTTCATAAAAATCATAATTTGGAGTAATAATACCGTCAAATCCAAGGGATGCGACGGTTCTACAAATTTCTCCAAGGTTAAATGGATCAGTAACGCCTTCAATACACATTAATGAAAGGGTCTGTTTCGGTAGATGACTTAGGGAATCACTGCTTCGCTTCCCACATGAGACAAGATAGCCACCATGCGTTTTATTCGACGCAAGCAAATCCATATCATCACGAGATAATCGTTTAATTATAATCCCCTCAGCGATACGCTCAACATATCGTGATTCCTTGTCATTGTGTTTATCCAAGATTGCTACATATTCAATCTCACGTTTTCGCTCTTTAAGTATTGCCTTAACACTAATTTTTCCTGATACAATCATAATTTCTCCTTGACGCGTCATAACCACTTGACTACGACTTCTACCTTAATTATACAACAATCCCAATTAGATATACGAATACTTATCCCTGTTGGATAAAAAAAACAACAAAGATTGCTTTCTTTATTGTTTCTTGACGTATATTAAACTTGAAAAAAAGCCCATCCACAGTAAATGAGGAGTATATCTAAAAAGGTTCCAGTTATACCAATTGCGTTGAGCAATGTCGTAAATTCTGGAATTGATAAAACATTCAAGCGATATCCAAAAACACAAATAATCACAAAGGATAGTACTACTTTTCCCACCCATCGATTATTCTTCTTTTGAAGCGGTGCTAAGAAATAACCAATCACAAGCATCAACACCATCCAAATTGTCGTTGCAATGCCCTCTAATGAGGATGGTAAAACAGAAATAAGAAATTTATAAACAATAGCACTGGCAAGAATCACCAATAAGGCAGACCATGTTCGTTTCATTCCACAACCCCCTCACATTTAAGTCTCAAATACATCCCAATCAGTAAACCAAATGACGGAACCGCTGCGGAAATAATCCATAAAATGGACGACCAATGAATGCGCATTAACTTCTCAGAGAATGTCCCCATTAATGGATTTACAAAACTATAAATCATCCATATGACACGACTTGATTCAAAAAACGATAGAATATAGAGCACGATAAAGGTTATAAAGAGGATCATAAATAAAACGATTAATGCAAAGTCAACACTCTTTAAAATTCGACTCTTATTTTTAATTGCAATGACAATTAGGTATCCAGGAATTGCATATGCCAGAAGTCCATAGATCGATACAATAATAATTTGAAAAATCATCGGAAGATTTGCCAAAAGTTTTGAGAGTGGATGAAGCGAATTATAGGCAAAAAGATGTATTGTGCCTAAAAGAACATGAATCATTAGAATAATTCCTAAAAACTTATAGTCCCCTTGCTTAAAAAATAATTTAAGTCGCGTAAAACCACTTGGCTTAGCATCCGTTGTTTGTGTTTGTTCCATAAATATCTCCTACTTCGTATTACGTGCTTTTAAAAACATACTATCTCCAAATGAGAAGAATCGGTATTTTGAATCAACTGCATGTTTATAGGCATGATCGATTGCTTCTTTACCCATAAATGCACTTACTAACATAATTAATGTTGATTTTGGTAAGTGAAAATTAGTAATGATTGCATCCACTGCTTTCCATTCATAATCAGGATAAATAAAGATTTCACTATTACCTTGGCATTCTTTGAACGTGCCGTACTTTGACATCACAGTTTCCAATGTTCGAACTGAATTTGTACCCACTGCAATTATGCGGCGGCCATCTTGTTTCGCATCATTTAAAATCTCTGCTGTTTCTTGAGACATCGTATAGGCTTCACTATGCATTTTATGTTCAAGAACATTATCGACTTTAACCGGTCTAAACGTACCCAGTCCAACATGAAGTGTTACAGGGGCAATTGTAATTCCCTTAGCTTCAATTGCTTCAAGCAACTCCGGTGTAAAATGAAGCCCCGCAGTGGGTGCTGCCGCACTCCCTTGAACGCGAGAATATACCGTTTGATAACGCTCTTTATCTTCCAATCGTTCGTGAATATATGGTGGTAGTGGCATTTGTCCAAGTTCATCTAAGATTTCTAAGAATATTCCGTCAAAGACCAGATCAAAATTTCTTAAACCTTCTTCTCCAACATGTGTACAAACTGCTTTTAATTTTCCATTACCAAAACTTAATTCGGTACCCAACTTAACAACCTTTGCATTTCCGACAAGACACTCCGCCGTCTTTCCCTCAAATTTTAAAATTAAAAGTTCAACATGAGCACCTGTTTCAGGCTTTTCACCAAACAGACGTGCTGCAATAACGCGTGTATCGTTGAGTACTAAAACATCCCCTTCATTTAAATAATCAATAATATTATAGAAATGTTTATCTTCCAAGTTCATACCATCAACAACAAGCAGTCGCGATTCACTTCGCTTTTCAGCAGGAGTTTGCGCAATCAGTTCCTCTGGCAAATCAAAATCAAAATCATTTACATTCATAGTTTACTCCTTGGTTTGTATCGTATTACATCTTCACTATTTTACCATAAAGACCGTGCTCTGACACGATTTTGTGCAATTCACAAAATTGCATAAAAAAACTTGATTCGAATGAACCAAGTTTTTTGTTTGATTACCATCCAGGATGGTCATCGCCTGTAATTCCATAACTTTCATAAACTTGATCACGAAGTTCAAGCAATCGATCTTCTTTAATGGCTTCACGGATATCTTCCATGAGTTTTAATAAGAATCGCAAATTATGAATGGATAAGAGTCGCATACCAAAACCTTCATTACAACGAATTAAATGTCGTAAATAGGATTTCGTATAATTTTGACAGCATTCGCAATCACAGTTTTCATCAAGTGGCGAAAAATCATACTCCCACTTTTTATTTTTAATATTAACACGACCGGTTGAGGTCATTGCAGTACCATGTCGAGCAATTCGTTTAGGCAATACGCAGTCAAACATATCAACACCGCGCAATACACCTTCAAATATCGCATCAACACTTCCGACACCCATTAAATAACGGGGTTTATCTTCCGGTAAGAAATCAATGGTGTGGTCAATCATTTGCCACATAACATCTTTGGGTTCACCAACACTTGTTCCCCCAATTGAATAACCTGGGAAATCCATTGCAACTAATTCTTTGGCACAATGTTCACGAAGGTCTGCATACTTACCACCTTGAACAATACCAAATAACGCTTGCGTCTCGGGATTTTGATGTGCTGCTTTCCCACGAGCAGCCCAACGAATTGTGCGCTCAACCGAATTTTTCATATACTCATAGGTTGCAGGATAAGGAGGACATTCATCAAAACTCATCATAATGTCTGGCCCTAATGCATTTTGAACCTGAATTGCTTTTTCTGGTGTTAAGAACAGTTTTTCACCGCTAAGATGGCTTCTAAACTCAACACCCTCTTCAGAAATTGTACGAATCTTACCCAGTGAAAACACTTGGAATCCGCCACTATCTGTTAGAATGGGTCCATTATAATTCATAAATTTATGAAGTCCACCTGCTTGGCGAACTACTTCTTCACCCGGTCTTAGCCAGAGATGGTATGTGTTGCTTAGAATCACTTGAGATCCTATACTTCGTAAATCTTCTGGTGAGAGAAATTTCACACTTGCAAGGGTCCCTACTGGCATAAACATTGGTGTTTCTACTGTTCCATGGTGCGTCTCAATAGTTGTAAGACGCGCCTTGGATTCATTTGATTTTTTAATTAAAGTCAACTTCAATGGTTTATTACCTAAACTCATATTATCGATCTCCTTGATTAATCAATATCTGAACGTCCTGCTCGTTTACGATCGATTGCTTTTAAATAACGTTTGCGTAATCGTAGGAAGTTCGGTGTTACTTCAACAAGTTCATCATCACGAATGAACTCGAGAGCATATTCAAGTGTCAATGGAATCGGTGGTGTTAGCTTCATCGCTTCATCACGTCCTGAACTACGAACAGCTGTTGCTTTTTTATTTTTTGTTGGATTCACATCCATATCAGTATCACGAGCTGCAATACCTAAAATCATTCCTTCATAAACATCTGTTTGTGCGCCAATAAAGAATTGACCACGTTCTTGAAGGTTGAAGATTGAGTATGTCATTGATTTACCTGTTTCAGTTGAAACCATTGAACCATTTGAACGTTGTGAAATTGCACCCTTCATAGGTTCATATCCATGGAATTGACGAATCATCGTTCCTTCACCATGAGTCATATTAATAAAGTCACCACGGAAACCAATCAGACCACGTGTTGGAACATTCCAGAATTGTTTTACCATTCCACGATCTTCTTCCATATTTGTGAGTTCACCTTGTCGTAAACTAATTTGGCTGATCATTGTTCCTGAATATTTTTCTGGCACTTCAACAATAACTTCTTCAATCGGTTCACATTTACGTCCATCAATTTCTTGTGTAATAACACGAGGTTTACTGATTGCAAGCTCATAGCCTTCACGACGCATGTTTTCAATTAAGATTGATAAGTGAAGTTCTCCACGACCTGAAACTTTAAATGAGTCTGCGGATTCCGTTGCTTCAACACGTAACCCCACATTCACTTCAAGTTCTTTTTCAAGACGCTCTTTAATATTACGTGATGTAACATATTTACCATCTTTTCCTGCAAATGGCGAAGCATTAACCATGAAGTTCATGGATAGTGTTGGCTCTTCAATAACAATTGGAGGCAATGGTTCAACATGATTGACATCACATAACGTATTACCAATTGAAATATCATCAATACCTGAAACAAGTACAATATCTCCAGCATAAGCTACATCTGTTTCGACACGTTTTAACCCATCATATGTAAAGATTTTAGAAATATTTTGACGTTTCGTACTTCCATCATTGTCCGCTACAACGACTGCTTGTCCACGTTTAACTTGACCCTTCGTAATACGGCCCATTCCTAAACGTCCAACATACTCATCGTATGCAAGTGAAGAAATTTGGAATTGTAATGGATCGTTGTCATAATCTGGGTAAAGTGGTGTGTGTTCCACAATTGTATCAAACAACGGTTTAATGTTTGTTCCTTCTTCTTCAAGTGTCTTCTGAACAATATATTTTTTCGCAATACCATAAAGAATTGGGAATTCTAATTGTTCATCCGTAGCATCGAGGTCCATAAAGAGTTCATAAACTTCCTCGATTACTTCTTCAACACGACGATCTGGCTTATCAATTTTATTAATTAATAAGATTGGTTTCAGACCGGCTTCAAGTGATTTTTTAAGTACAAAGCGTGTTTGTGGCATAGGGCCTTCTGCACTATCCACAAGGAGAATAACTGTATCTACGGTTTTAATGATACGCTCGACTTCACTTGAGAAGTCGGCGTGACCTGGTGTATCAACAATATTAATTTTGATGTCACCATGATTTACACTACAGTTTTTGGAATAGATTGTGATACCACGTTCACGTTCGATATCATCGCTGTCCATAACTTGATCTAGAACAACTTGATTTTCATGGAAAACACCAGCTGATTTAAGCATTGCATCAACTAATGTAGATTTTCCCGCATCAACGTGCGCGATAACTGCTATATTTATAATTTTTTTCATATACATCGTCTCTTTTCCTATAACTGTATCATTATACATGAATTGAACATGAAATGACAGAAAATGCACTCTTCATGCTCACTTTTTGCGTATAAGTTCACTTAAACGCTTACATAAAAACACCATGTTAACGATAAACATGGTGTTCATTATTATAAATTAGGTTGTGAAACAATCTCTCTTAACATCTCTGCAGATTCTTGGAGTGCTTCAACCTCATTGGAACTGTACGGAACTTCAATAACATGCTTAACACCCGTTCGTCCCACAACTGTTGGGACAGAAATATAAACATCTTCAATACCATATGCCCCGTTTTGAAGGCTTGAAACGGTTAAAATCGAATTCTCATCACGTAAAATCGCATTCACAATACGCGTTATCGCAAGTGCTACGGCATAGTTTGTATAACCTTTACGATCAATAATTTCATAAGCAGCAGTCTTCACATCGTGTGTAACTTTTTGACGTGTTTCTTCCGTAAACTCAATCCCCACATTCTCACAGTATTGATCAATGGTTAGCCCCGCTACAGTCGTTAAGGACCACGTAGCAATTTCACTATCACCGTGTTCTCCAATAATATTTGCGTGAATATTTCGTGCATCCACTTCAAATTTATTCGCTAACATCGATTGGAAACGTGCTGTATCTAAAACCGTTCCCGAACCAATTACGCGCTCTGCTGGAAAACCAGAAAGTTTATAAGTAATATGTGTCAAAATATCGACCGGGTTTGAAACCACAAGTAAAATTGCGTCTGGATTATACTTCACGATATTTGGAACTAATTCTTCATAAATTTTAATGTTACGATTCACAAGATCAATCCGTGTTTCTCCTGGTTTTTGTGCCAGTCCAGCTGTAATAATTACAATATCGGAGCCCTGAGTCTCTGGATAATCCCCAGCAATTATTTTAACTGGAGAAACAAACACACGACCTTGGTCTAAGTCCATTGCCTCACCTTGAGCTTTTTCTTTGTTAATATCAACGATTACGATTTCAGATGCAATATTGCTGTTCATTAACGCAAAAGCTGTTGTCGAACCTACAAAACCTGCACCAATAATAGAAACTTTATTTGTTTTCATCATATCACTCCTTTTTTTATATAATACCACACCTCTCAATTCTACTTGGCATATATAATCAAATTCGGTATGATATTTATAAAAGGAGTGCTCATTATGTACAATAAATTTTATAAAAGGACGATAACAGAACGCCGTAATGTTTTAGAAAATCAAAACCGTTATGACGATGATCTCGATATTCCACTCAGTTCGGAAATTTATGATCATATGATTGAAAATGCAATCACAACTTATGAAATTCCAATGGGTTGTGCTCCAAATTTTTTGATAAATAATCAAGACTATGTGATTCCTATGGTGACCGAAGAACCCTCTGTAATTGCAGCTGCAAGTAATGCCGCCAAAATTATGCAATGTAATGGTGGCATTCATGCTCGTATTTATAAACGCAATATGATCGGACAAATTGCATTCGCAAATCCTCAAAGACAAACAGAAATGATACAATATTTGGAAGATAATCGTGATCGATTATTTACAATTGCTCGTGATGCTTATCCTTCAATTGTGCAGCGAGGCGGTGGTTTGCGTCACATTCATACCGCGTATCTAAATAAACCGAATAAGACACCTTTTTTGATTGTTTATTGTACCATTGACACGCAAGAAGCAATGGGCGCAAACATGATGAACACAATCTTAGAGGCAATCGGTAATCATCTTGAGTCTGTTTTTGATGAACATCCGTTGATGTCCATCCTTTCAAACCTTGCAACGGAATGTCTGGCCGAGGCCCGTGTCGTTATTGATCCAAAAACGCTTCGTTATCCAGACGATATTGCACTTCGCATTCAACAAGCAAGTCATCTTGCTGAAGTTGATCCTTACCGGGCTACAACACACAACAAAGGCATTATGAATGGTATTGATGCCGTTGTAGTCGCAACCGGAAATGATTGGCGAGCCATTGAAGCAGCGGTTCATAGTTATGCATCAATGAGTGGAAGTTATCAACCCCTTGCAACATGGAATATAAATTCGGACAATATGATTGAAGGCATTATTAAACTTCCGCTTCCAATTGGTACCGTTGGAGGTTCTATTGCAATTCATCCCAAAGCTCAATTAAGCCGAAAAATTTTAGGATATAAAAATGCAGAAGAACTGATGATGATTCTTGCCTCTGTCGGTTTAGCACAAAACTTTGCTGCGCTTTATGCCCTTACAACCGTAGGAATTCAAAGTGGACATATGAAACTTCAAGCGAAATCACTCGCTTTAGCTGTTGGTTGTCCATCCGAAGATGTTGAACGTCTTGTATCGAAATTACTTCAAGAACCGAAATTAAATCAGGACGTTGCGAAAAAATTACTGCAAGAACTTTAAGAAAAGAAGCTCAATTGTGAGCTTCTTTTTAAATAAGACGTTTTAAGGTAAAAACTGGCTTCATTGCTGCGAATTGATTTCCCGCTAGACGAGCAATCGGACCAAGTTTATTTACATCAAGATACCCTTGCTTCCGATCAAAAATTGAATCATCAAAATCTAAATGGATTACTTTAAGTAAAAACAGAGCTGTACATACACCCCTTGCATCTTTTATTTCTTGATGACTAAATAATTCTGTTTCAAGTTTAATTTTTGTATCTTTAAGACTTGGAGTCTCAATCATCACACTTGATTGTGTTTCGAGATTAAGCTTTGTTACTTCACTTTCACCATAAGATAGAATCATCGAACTCTCATTCATTGCTTCCGCATTCTCGTAATTTGCGATATGAACCACGCACTCGCGTGTTTGTAAGAGATTCTTACTGGTATCTTTAAGCTCTCCGTTATTCCGATTAATTGCAACGGAAACAATTGGAACTTCGGTTGAAACAAGACTAAAAAAACTGAATGGTGCAAGGTTGATTGAAGCATCGGTGTTTCGGGTTGTAATCCATGCAATAGGACGTGGAACGACACTGCCTGTTAAAAATTTATAACGCTCTTTCGCACTTAAATCTTGTGTTTTAAATTTCATAAAAATCTCGGGTTTGTTTAATTTCTTCTGGAATTAATTGATGGCCATGGTGCGTGTGAAAGTGTGTTGTGAAAATGTTAGATGCGTTCAGTTTTTCAATCATCAATTCAATATCTTGAACATCAGTATACGGATCCCCTTCACCACTGGTTATCAATACTCGGGTTGGTAAATTTTGTGGAAATGGAATCGCGGGTTGTACATGCATTGGATGAAATAACAGTGCATTTTTAAAGAGCATAAAATTCATTTTTAGTAAGTTTAACGTAATATTCGCACCATTTGAATATCCTACAACGGAAACGCACTCTAATGATCGATCATAATTTTTAAGTAATTTTAGAATCTCATTTCTTAAATTCGTTGTTTCCTGTTCCAAACTTTCGAGATCGAATGTTTTCATATCGATACGTCTGAAATATCGATTCATTCCATCTTCCACAATATTCCCTCGAATGCCGATATATGTAGCTTCTGGATCGATATAACGTGCAATCTGAAACATATCCTCTTCCGTTCCACCCGTTCCATGTAAACCTATAATCGTCCGCTCTGAAGTTCCTGGTATCATCTTATGAATCATACAATCCCTCTTTCCCTATTTTTTTAAGAAGTGTTTGTAATGTCGCCTCTTCCTCGGGCGAAAGTCTGTCGAAACATTTTCGCATTTCCTGTTCATGCGTTCGATAGATAATTTCGATTTCTGAAAGGCCCTTATTGCTTAACATAACATAGTTTATTCTTCGATCACGTTCGTCTTTCAAGCGCATAACGAGACCTTTCTTTTATAATTGATCCACAACATATGTCATACTACTGCCTGGCACAAGTACGGTATCACAAAGAGCCTGAGTCGTGAGCTTTCCTTTATGATAGAGTGCTTCTAGAGCTTGAAACTCGTTCACATTAATATCAAAATCCTTAATACTCTCCTTAACGTGATCTAAGATAGTCTGATGTGTTCGGAAAAGTATGGTAAGTGTTTTAAGCGATGACATTAAAACACCTCTTTCTTGAATTCACGCGTACTGCGTACAGTATCAAAATTTTTAATTTGTGATTCAATATAGTCACGTTTTGGACGAAGACGTGGTGGTAATGTTAACATCTCTCCCAGAACTTCATACGATTCTTCGTCATCAATAAACCCTGGACCATCTGTTGCGAGCTCGAAAAGGATATTTGGAAGAATGCGGATATATAGCGAACCAAAATAGAATCGTTCAACATAACCCGAACTTGGAATCCCCATTTCCGATAACTCACGATACCATTTCATCAAATCTTCTTTCTCATCAACTCTAAACGCAACATGATGCACCCCACCATAACCTTGAACGGCATTTCCTTGCGTTAAATTCTCGCGGACGATAATTGATCCACCATTGCCGCCATCGCCCATCTCATAAAGCGTTAAGGTATCCTCGGTCTTCATCTTTCGCATCCCAAATACTGTTGAAAGAACTTGATGCGTTAATTCAAGATTAGAAACATCCATAAACATCGGTCCGAGCCTTGTAATTGCATAAGCATCAGGAACTGGTCCTTTATACCATGGCTCTCCGGAAGGAATTCCTATATTTGTTTCATCTGAAACTAAAGCATAGCGTTGACCATCAAAATCTTCGAACGTGATTGCTTTTTTACCAAAGAACATTTGGTCTGATTCAAATGGAATTTCATAGTTGGTAAAGCGTTTCTCCCAGTAAGAAAGCGCATCATCCGACGCAACTCTAAAACTCGTTCTTGATAACTCATTCGTTCCCCGTTGGGATTTAGAAATATTTGGAAAATCAAAAAAAGTCATATTTGTCCCGGGATTGCCTCGGTCGTCTGCAAAATATAAATGATAGGTATGAATGTCATCTTGATTAATATTTTTCTTAACAAGTCGCATTCCTAATATATATGTATAAAATTTATAAATCTCTTCAGCACTGCTTGTAATTGCAGTAACATGGTGTAATCCTTTTAACTGTTTCATAACTACCTACTGGTTGTAGTACCATATTATTTCGAATTAGAAATAATATCAATGATAATGCCCAGGTAATAATAAAAAATGAACCCCTAAGGGTTCATTAAACTTCTTTTTTACGATATATTTCTCTCTTCACAACGATTGATCCTGGCTTATTGAGTAGATTATCAAGATAATCATAATAAGCACCCGGTGTAATAACACCACTCATTTGAAAAAGTTTCATCCCCGTCGATTGAATAACATAATCCGCAATTAAGACACAGTTTGTGGTAAAAACATTATAGGTCTTAAATTCACCTTCTTTAAACTTATAATAATCAACAGAAGCTCCCGCATCAATCAAATTCGTAAGATGATGTTCTTTTTTAGTATCCAAATTATAGGGCCACTTAAAATAGTATGCAGACTTAAACAACTCATCCAAACGCTTTTCAACGAATTCACGTTGTTCCGTTGACAACTCACAAATAAATCGAAAAACAGTTGTATCGTCATCCACCGCATACTGAACATAATCAACTTCGCTACCCACAATCATAACACCATCGCCATATGCCATAGACTTAGCACGATTAAATGGATCATGTGCACCATAAGAATAAATAACACCGTTATATCCAATATCTAAATGACCCATACGATTATAACCATGATCTTTCGCATAGATATAGATCGAGATATAGTTTCCTTCTGTCTTCACAACCTTATCGATAACGGCATCGGGATTGCTTTGAACTAATTTACGGGTCTCTTTTTCAAGAAAATATGGATTCATTGCGGCTAGAAAAACCGGTGCCGATAAACGAACACTTGTTTGATGGCGCCATAAAACGCGAGCCGAAGATAGAATCGATACGATACCAAAAAAGATTACATATGCACCAATTTGAATATTCATTAAAAATCGATTTGAGACGCCTCGTGTCAATAACACAATCCCCATAACCAAAGACACAATCGACGCAAAGAGCTTGAAGAGTTTATTTTTTTGCTTTTCATGAATTGCGACATAAAACTCAAGACCATGAACCACCGCATTAAACAGAGCCCAAATACCAAAAAACAATGCCATAATTTCGATATAAAGGGCTTCTTTATATCTAATTAAACCAAGAAAAACACCCGAACCGAGCGCAATAAGTGCATCTGATATACTGCGATTCTTTACAGATCGATATAAGAATAGTACAAATGTTGCAGCTAACATGGCCACAAACATCCAATAGATTAATGACCATAAAATTTTATCTCTAAATATAAATAAAACACCAACTATGACTGTAAAAACACCTAATAGAAGTTGGAAGATCAACGTTATCTTATCTTTTTTAGAAAGCGATTTAGTATAAGTTTCCATAATTGTCCTCTTCACATTTTTTCCCACGTTTATTATACCATTTATTCTTGATTTCCGCCCTGATTCCGTATATCATATAAGTAACAACTTGGAAAATAACGTAAGTTGTTACCGCAATTCATTGTCTCTCTTGAAATTTACTTCATGATTTCCTTCTTAACCACTTATGAAGTAAATGATGATGAAACGCACTATCTCTCTAAGAAAAGAGCACCGAGCTCTTTTCTTTTTATGTTATCGTGTATACTATCATTATGAACTTTACAGAACGACTCATGGGCTGGTATCACGAACATAAACGTGAATTACCATTTAGATCTCAAAAAGATCCTTATAAAATATGGGTAAGCGAAATCATGGCCCAACAAACACAAATCGCTACCATGATCCCCTACTACGATCGCTGGATTCAACGATATCCGAATGTGGAAAGCCTCGCTAAGGCTGAGATTGATGAAGTCTTAAAAATGTGGGAAGGCCTTGGTTATTATCGACGTGCACGAAATCTCCATGCAGGAGCGCAATTCGTTATGGAACATTACCAAGGTAAACTTCCAGCTGATAAGAAAGAACTCATGAAAATTCCCGGAATCGGTGATTATACCTCTAGTGCCATCGCCTCAATTGCTTTCAGTCTTCCTGAAATTGCAATCGATGGAAACGTAAAGCGTGTAATGGCACGATATCTTAACTATACCGAAAATGTCAATACACGGGCGTGTCATAAGTATTTTGAAGCCTTTCTGAAGGAAGAGTTACTCCTAAACGGAGCTGACCCCAGCGATTTCACGCAAGCCCTTATGGAACTTGGAGCACTTGTTTGTACCCCAAGTAATACGACATGCGAAGGCTGTCCATTTAAAGAAATGTGTGCTTGTTATCGTGGAGAATGTGTGGGTACAATACCCTTCATCCCAAAAGCGAAACCCGTTCCAATTTATGAAAAATCTGTTATTATTTTTACCAAGGATGATAAAATTTTAATTTCTGATGATCATGAAGATGGGCTTATGGAAGGACTGTTACGATTACCTCAAATTGATGGGGTAATGGATTTGAATCCTGTGCTCACTTTGAAGCATAAGTTTTCCCATTTACAGTGGAATATTTCTGTTTTTATCGTTGAGAATATCCAAGACGTAAATCAAAATTGGTACTTTGTTCCACTAGAAGAATTAAAGAATCTAGCAATTATTACAGCTCATAAAAAAATACTCAAAAAACTAAACTTATTATAAAGAAAAGAACACTCATCGATGTGGAGTTGTCAAACAAAAGTAGACATTAATAAAAGACTAGAAACCCTTATCCATTTTATATTGGATAGGGGTTTTGTAATTTAAACAGTAAGCAGGTCTTTCAAAATTGAAATAATGTACATATTCTTCGATAAAATTTTCAAAGTTATCTACGGACCAGTATTGATAATCACACGCCATTTCTGCTTTAATCCATCCATTTAATGATTCGATAATTGGATTATCTGTAGGTGTTCCAGCTCGCGACATAGATCTAATTATGTTATAATTTTCATGCGCTTTAGCGAAAGCTTTAGAGTGGTAGACAGCTCCTTGATCTGTGTGAAGAATCGTGGGAGCTGTTTTTTTTATTATCCTTAAGTAGCGCAAGGAGATCCTCGAGACACTTGTAGTAAGGCTTAGGATCACCAGTTGTACGCGATAATGCAGAACTGATAATTTCATTGTTAAAGGTATCAACCATTAAAGTCCATTCATATTAATCCCTTTGTTTCGAATATGTGTCATATCTGAAACAATAATTTCTAAAGGTTTGGTTGCCTCCATTGATTCTTTATAATATTAGGATAAATTCGACTTTGTGTTCCAGGTTTTATAGGAATAGTGTTTAACTTTTGATTTAATATTTAAAAACTTGCAACACTTGTGGATTAAATTATCGGAAAATTCAATCCCTAAATCACTTTGCTTTCTCATGACTGCAGCGATATCATGATAACCATAACTTGGAAAACGGCGATGCCAGTCTTTAATCACAAAGCTAAGAATCGCTCTTTTTTGTTCATAAATATTGAGATCATTCTTATGCTTTAACCACTTGTAATAACCAGATCGGTTCAAATTCATAAATCTAAGAATGAACGTAATCGGATGTTTAAAAGATAAGTCATGTGCTATTTGGAATTCTTGTCTTTTAAAGTAACGAACTCCTTGTTTACACCAACTCCTTTCACCTGGTACTCTTTTTTTAATCGTGCAATCTCAATATCTCGTTTTAGAATTTCGAGTTGAAGTCGTTCGATCTCAGTTAATGATTTACTCGTATGAAGCGCAGAAAAATGATTTCCTGTCTTTTTCTTGTTTTTTAAACCCTCTTTACCATCACGCATGAATCGATCAATCCAACCATTAATCGTTCCTTTAGGTATTCCTGTTTCTTGTGATAGTTTCGCAGCACTTATATGTTCATCAATATGACGTGTAACGACTTTAATACGATCCTCATAAGTCCATTTATTATTTAATCCACCTTTGGGTCTTCCCATCATTAATACCTCCGTTTTATCTCTGATTTTATTATTACACAAAAAAGTAGACAAGTCTTTTTTACTTGTCTACTTTTAGTTTACTACTCCACATCGATGAGTGTTCTTTTCTTTATAAGGATTGATACTTTTTAACTCATTGCTGTAATTACAAAGTTTAAAATAAATAGAATTGCACTACCATAGACGATTGGATGAACCTTTGATGCACGTTTCATTGAAACTTCTACTACAATGTAAGCAATAAAACCACATGCAATACCATTTGAAATACTATAGGTTAATACAGTCATGATTACTGTAAAGAAAGCTGGTACAGCCTTTTCAAAGTTAGCCCATTCAATATCTGCGAATGAAGCACTCATCAAGATACCAACAACGATTAATGCCGGAGCAGTAGCTGCTGGCGGAATTAAACTAACAACTGGCGCTAGAATAATACTTGCTAAGAAACACGCTGCTGTAACGACAGAGGTTAATCCAGTGCGTCCACCCGCTCCAATTCCGGCAGAACTTTCAACAAATGTTGTAACATTTGAAGTTCCAAGAACTGCACCTGCTGTTGTCGCAATCATATCTGCAAATAATCCACGTTCCAATTTTGACTTCATACCACTTCCTGATTCTAATGAATCTTGGTCTTCTTGAGAAAAAATTCCTGAACGACGACCTGTACCAATAAAAGTACCAATGGTATCAAATGTATCGGTTAATGAGAATGCAAAGATGATTGGAATAATTTTTGTTAAATTGTAATTTGTGAAGAGGCTAATAAGACCTTCTTGACCTAATGCTTTTCCAAAAATTTCCCCAAATTCTTTAAAAATAACTGAGAATCCAACGGTTCATTGAGCCGCTCCTCCAAGCTGAACAACACCCATTGGAATACCGATAACGGTAGTTGCAAGAATACCGATTAAAATAGCACCCTTAACTTTTTTAAGCATTAACACAATAGTAATAATAAGGCCAATTACTGCCAACACGATACTTGGATCCTTGAATGTTGTGATTGATGGGACTGCTCCAAATTCAATAAATTTGATATTTAATAATCCAATATAAGCGATAAACAATCCAATTCCGGCACTGATTGCAAGTTGTAAAGTTTCAGGAATCGCTTTAATGAGATGCTTACGGATATTTGTAACGGTCATAAACATATTTAATAAACCGCAAATAAATACCATTGCGAGTGCTTCGTATGGTGTAAATCCCCCTACTAAAACAACTGTATACGTAAAGAATGCATTCAATCCCATACCCGGAGCTTGTGCATAAGGGATATTCGCGAATAACCCCATGATGAGTGTTCCAATTACAGATGCAAGAATTATTGCAATATAAACCCCATTATAAGGCAACCCTGACTCAGATAATATTTGTGGATTCACAAAAAGAATATATGCCATTGCAAAGAATGTTGTTATTCCTGCCAGCACCTCCGTACCCACTGTTGTATTATTTTCCTTGAGCTTAAAGAATTTTTCCATTTTATCTCCTCTCCTTAGCTTTCTTTTGATTAAAAAACCAAATAAAAAAAGATCGGGAGAAAACGATCTTGCGAGTTTTCACCACGATAGTCGATGTGTTTACGGTACATCGGTAGATACTACCCAACCATATTATGGGTATTATATTTGGTTATTAATACATTGATAGTATAGGTTAGTTCAAGTCCCAATGTCAACCACCATTTTTAAAAGGCTCCTATAATGGATGATTGATTCAATAAAAAACAACGAATGAACTATCCGTTGTGCGTTTGGTTTCCATTAATCCTGCGCGTTATCTTGAACGTTATCCTCTTTGCGTGCTTTTAGAATTGCAGTTGCAGAGCGTTCTGCCAACTTATCCATATTGGGAACATAGTTACCATTCCTCGTTTTTCCTTGATCATCTGCCCCACGATATAATCCATAGAGCGCAACAAATATTCCAAACCACAAAAGCACCTCGTTGTTTTGTAAACCGATTCCTAATAGGAGAATCGCAATTCCTGAAAGTTGTAATCGTATTCCATTGTCCGTCATAGCATCCTCTTTTCTAGTACAATTATACAATTTATTTACATTAATACAAATGTATTCTGCACACGTGTTACAATGATATCTATGAGGTGAGTACATGTACGAAATTATACAACTAAATGAGTCTAGCCTAGAAGAATTGGTAGAGGTAATCAATAATTCTTTTTCAGACTATGTTTTAAAAATAAAATTAACCGAGCTACAGCTCAAAAATAAACTGGAAAGCGTCCAAGCGAATCTAACCTATTCGTTTGGACGCTTTATACGAAGGTAAGTTAGTCGGCTTTATTATAAATGCAACAGATGATAGTTTAGCCTATAATGTTATGTCTGGCGTTGTTCCAAGTCACCGCCGTAAAGGTGTCTCTACCCAAATGTTTGATGCAACAATTTCTTTTTTCAGTCTTTATGGTATTGACACATACCAACTTGAGGTTCTTCAGTCCAATGAAGAAGCAATTAAACTCTATACAAGAATGGGTTTTGAAAAAACTGTGTCCTACGCATGTTTTAGAGGAAATGTAGCGAATCAAGGAATTTCTGACAATGTGCGCGTTAATCTTGGCTCGAAATCAGATGAACTGAGTTATCTTTGGCACTTTGATCCATCGTTTTCAAATATGCACTATAACGTAAACGAACATAAGACCTATCGTATTGAAAAACAATCAATCGAGGCATTTATAACAGTCTCTACTACTGGCGGTGTACGCCATTTTGGCTATAACGATAAATCTCAATTCGTCGAACTCTTAACGCATGTCAGCTCAATTCATGATACTCTTATTATAAATAATATTGACTGTAATTCACATGAAGTAATTGAGTGCTTAATTGAACTTGGTTTTGATTTATATATGCGGCAATTCCAAATGGAACTTCATGTTTAAAAGATTATGCTTGGATTTGTAACTTAGAGTAGCGTGCGAAGGCGTGCACGACATATTTGGTTATTTATCCATAGTTTTGAATGAGATATTTTCATCAGTAGTTTCTCAGTGGACCATACTAATGGAAATGTCTCTTTTTTTATGGTTTTGTATGGTTATACTAGCCTGTGCCATTCCCATTCTCATTTCTTGCCACCAACGATCCTTTAAAGTTTTATTCTTAAGTTTAGTGTCATTAATTGATTACTTACTGATGCAGACACTATCATATTTGAATAAAAGCTTGAATGTGAGATGTTTTGAATTGTAGGTGTCCAGTGAATTGGGAACATTACATGACTGTTTGTATAATCTCAATAGGGTCATTGCAAGTTCATCATAGCGTGTAATCACTTATCACAGGTATATTTTGCACAGCAATTGCTTTGTGCTCATAGAAGCGCTACAAACATCTCACTCATGGATGCTAAGTCCATTAATATGTAAATCTGATGGATCATAAAAAAAAGACACTCTAAATAGAGTGTCAAATTACCTGGCGATGAACTATCTTCACTAGCGCTTGGCTAGATATTGTCGCCGCTAAAGTGCTTAACTTCTGTGTTCGAGATGGGAACAGGTGTGACCACTTCGCTAAAACCACCAGATCTTAGTGCTTTAGAGAGATGAACTCTCAAAACTGAATAACAGAAATTTGATCTTTTTCGAATCGTTGTATCTTTTGTGATTAAAACCTCGACCTATTAGTATCAGTCAGCTCCACATATCACTATGCTTCCACCTCTGACCTATCAACCTGATCGTCTCTCAGGGGTCTTACTACTTACGTATGGGAAATCTCATCTTGGAGTTGGCTTCGTGCTTAGATGCTTTCAGCGCTTATCCAGTCCATACTTAGCTACCCAGCGATGCCCTTGGCAGAACAACTGGTACACCAGCGGTATGTCCATCCCGGTCCTCTCGTACTAGGGACAGCGCTCCTCAAATTTCCTACGCCCACAACAGATAGGGACCGAACTGTCTCACGACGTTCTGAACCCAGCTCGCGTACCGCTTTAATGGGCGGACAGCCCAACCCTTGGAACCTAATTCAGCTCCAGGATGCGATGAGCCGACATCGAGGTGCCAAACCTCGCCGTCGATGTGAACTCTTGGGCGAGATTAGCCTGTTATCCCCAGGGTAGCTTTTATCCGTTAAGCGACGGCCCTTCCACGCGGAACCGCCGGATCACTAAGCCCGACTTTCGTCCCTGCTCGACTTGTAGGTCTCGCAGTCAAGCACCCTTCTGCCTTTACGCTCGTCGATTGATTTCCAACCAATCTGAGGGTACCTTTGGGCGCCTCCGTTACTCTTTAGGAGGCGACCGCCCCAGTCAAACTGCCCACCTGACACTCTCCCGGTACCGGATCACGGTACGCGGTTAGAACTTCAAACATACAAGAGTGGTATCCCAATGGCGACTCCACATATACTAGCGTACATGCTTCATAGTCTCCCACCTATCCTGTACATGTAGGCTCAAAGTTCAATATCAAGCTACAGTAAAGCTCCATGGGGTCTTTCCGTCTAGTTGCGGGTAACCGGCATCTTTACCGGTACTAAGATTTCACCGAGTCTGCTGCCGAGACAGCGCCCAAATCGTTACACCTTTCGTGCGGGTCGGAACTTACCCGACAAGGAATTTCGCTACCTTAGGACCGTTATAGTTACGGCCGCCGTTCACTGGGGCTTCAGTTCAATGCTTCGAACGAATTCTAACATATTCCCTTAACCTTCCAGCACCGGGCAGGTGTCACCCCCTATACTTCGTCTTGCGACTTTGCAGAGAGCTGTGTTTTAGTTAAACAGTCGCTTGGGCCTCTTCACTGCGGCTCTTACGAGCACCCCTTCTCCCGAAGTTACGGGGTCATTTTGCCGAGTTCCTTGGCAACAGTTCTCTCGCTCACCTTAGGATTCTCTCCTTGCCTACCTGTGTCGGTTTTGGTACGGGCCAATACATAATTAACGCTAGAAACTTTTCTTGAGAGCTGGCATCAGTTACTTCGCTACTTCCTCACGGGGTCACTCCTCATAACGCCTTTGCTTTGCATGGCGGATTTGCCTACCATACAGCTCCTTCGCTTAAACCAGCACTTCCAGTCGCTGGCTTAACCTAGCCTTCTCTGTCATTCCTTCACTTATGTATCGGGTACAGGAATATCAACCTGTTGTCCATCGACTACGCTTTTCAGCCTCATCTTAGGTCCCGACTTACCCAGGGAGGACGAGCCTTCCCCTGGAAACCTTAGGCAATCGGTGTGTCAGATTCTCACTGACATCTCGCTACTCACACCGGCATTCTCACTTCTATACACTCCACTGCTCCTTACGGTACAGCTTCAACGCAGTATAGAACGCTCCCCTACCATTTATTGAAACAATAAATCCATAGTTTCGGTATCATACTTAGCCCCGGTACATTTTCGGCGCAGGGTCACTCGACTAGTGAGCTGTTACGCACTTTAAAGGATGGCTGCTTGAGCCAACCTCCTAGTTGTCTGTGCATCCCCACATCCTTTTCCACTTAGCATGAATTTTGGGACCTTAACTGATGGTCTGGGCTGTTTCCCTTTCGACTACGGACCTTATCACCCATAGTCTGACTGCCAACTACTATCCACTGGCATTCGGAGTTTGATTATATTCAGTACCCCGAGATGGGGCCATCATACATTCAGTGCTCTACCTCCAGTGGCCTTACATTGACGCTAGCCTAAAGCTATTTCGGGAGAACCAGCTATATCTGAGTTCGATTGGAATTTCTCCGCTAGCCACAACTCATCCGCCAGCTTTTCAACGATGGTCGGTTCGGTCCTCCATTTGGTTTCACCCAAACTTCAACCTGGTCATGGCTAGATCACTCAGTTTCGGGTCTACCACAATGTACTATATCGCCCTATTAAGACTCGCTTTCGCTTCGGCTCCGTCTCTTCAACTTAACCTCGCACATTATGAGTAACTCGCCGGTTCATTCTACAAAAGGCACGCCATCACCCATTAACGGGCTCTGACTTCTTGTAAGCATACGGTTTCAGGATCTATTTCACTCCGCTTCCGCGGTTCTTTCACCTTTCCTCACGGTACTGGTTCACTATCGGTCACTAAGAGTATTTAGCCTTACCGGGTGGTCCCGGTTGATTCCGACAAGGTTTCACGTGCCTCGCCGTACTCAGGATACCACTAGAGTATCTTACGCTTTCGTCTACAGGGTTTGCACCTTCTTTGACTGGCCTTTCAATGCCATTCGACTAGCTTCGATATCCCACGTTGTGGTCCTACTACCCCATCACGAAGATGGTTTGGGCTTTTCCGTTTCGCTCGCCACTACTCAGGAATCACTTTTGTTTTCCTCTTGCTACTAAGATGTTTCAGTTCGCAAGGTTGCCTCATCATAAACTATGTATTCATTTATGTGTAATACTGCATAACCAGTATTGGGTTTCCCCATTCGGATACCCCCGGATCGTTGTGTACGTACCACTCCCCGAGGCATTTCGCTGTTAGTCGCGTCCTTCATCAGCTCTTAGTGCCTAGGCATCCACCGTACGCCCTTACATATTTAATCACATGTAATTTCGCGCCCTAATTCTTAAAATCAGGTTTTTTTACGCTTATCGCTTGATAAGCTGTGTGTTTGCTTTGATTGCTTACTTAATTGCTTAAGTTACTGTTTTTGTTTAACTTGATGTAAATCTAGTTTTATACAACTATTCGAAAAGATCATGTTGATAACATTTATTTCTTTGTCTATCTCTTTTTCTTTTCTGTTATTCAGTTTTCAAAGATCATTTTTCTTGAGATTCCAACGGACTCTCAAAACTAAACAGGAAACTTTAGGTGTCAACTTCACGTCTTTCTAATTACTCCTTAGAAAGGAGGTGATCCATCCCCACCTTCCGGTAGGGATACCTTGTTACGACTTAACCCCAATCATCGATCCTACCTTCGACGGCTCCCTCCTAGTAAACTAGGTTAGGCCACCGGCTTCGGGTATTACCAACTCTCATGGTTTGACGGGCGGTGTGTACAAGGCCCGAGAACGTATTCACCGCGGCATTCTGATCCGCGATTACTAGCGATTCCGACTTCATGGAGTCGAGTTGCAGACTCCAATCCGAACTGAGACGTACTTTCTGAGATTCGCTCCGCATCGCTGCTTCGCTGCCCTCTGTATACGCCATTGTAGTACGTGTGTAGCCCAGATCATAAGGGGCATGATGATTTGACGTCATCCCCACCTTCCTCCGGTTTATCACCGGCAGTCTCTTTAGAGTCCCCAACTTAATGCTGGTAACTAAAGACAAGGGTTGCGCTCGTTGCGGGACTTAACCCAACATCTCACGACACGAGCTGACGACAACCATGCACCACCTGTATCCGCCATAACTATTACACATCTCTGTGCTTTTGCGCGGTATGTCAAGACCTGGTAAGGTTCTTCGCGTTGCTTCGAATTAAACCACATACTCCACCGCTTGTGCGGGCCCCGTCAATTCCTTTGAGTTTACGCTTGCGCGCATACTCCCAGGCGGGATACTTATTGCGTTAACTACAGCACTGAATTTCTCCAACACTTAGTATCCATCGTTTACGGCGTGGACTACTAGGGTATCTAATCCTATTTGCTCCCACGCTTTCGAGCCTCAGCGTCAGTTACAGGCCAGTTAGCCGCCTTCGCCACTGGTGTTCCTCCATATATCTACGCATTTTACCGCTACATGGAATTCCACTAACCTCTCCTGCACTCTAGTCTACCAGTTTCTATGGCATCACGGGGTTAAGCCCCGAACTTTAACCATAAACTTGATAAACCGCCTGCGCTCCCTTTACGCCCAATAATTCCGGATAACGCTTGCCACCTACGTATTACCGCGGCTGCTGGCACGTAGTTAGCCGTGGCTTTCTGGTAAGGTACCGTCATATAAAAAGCATTCCCTCTTCCTATCGTTCTTCCCTTACAACAGAGCTTTACAACCCGAAGGCCGTCTTCACTCACGCGGCGTTGCTCGGTCAGGGTTTCCCCCATTGCCTAAAATTCCCTACTGCTGCCTCCCGTAGGAGTCTGGGCCGTGTCTCAGTCCCAGTGTGGCCGGTCACCCTCAGGTCGGCTACGCATCATCGTCTTGGTAAGCCGTTACCTTACCAACTAACTAATGCGCCATAAGCCCATCTCGTTGTGATGTATCCCATCTTTAATTAATCTAAGATGTCTTAGATTAACGTATCCGGTATTAGCAGAAGTTTCCTCTGTTATCCCAGGCATCGAGGCAGGTTGCTTATGTATTACTCACCCGTTCGCCACTAAGTTCCAGGAGCAAGCTCCTCTTCACTTCGTTCGACTTGCATGTATTAGGCACGCCGCCAGCGTTCATCCTGAGCCAGGATCAAACTCTCCATTTGATTCTTTCTCTTTTTAACTCTGACGAGTTTTGTTTATTTATCCGTATTTCTTTTTGAAATTGACGTTTCCTGTTTAGTTTTCAAAGACCATTTTCTGCACTCGGTTTCCCTTAGCGCTTCTATATAATACCACCCTCTTTATCCACCGTCAACACTATTTTCACTTTATTTTAAGTTTGTTCTTAGATAATTTGTATATGTGATTTTAAAGGTTTGTTTGGGTGCTTTTAAGCAATAAAAAAAGGGGAATATCCCCTTTAAACCACTTAATCATCTATTTTTATTTCTTTCAAGAGTCTTAAACTGTTTAAAATCACTAGAATTGTACTTCCTTCATGACCAACTACACCAAGTGGAAGTGATATGCGGTCAAAGAAGTTGGAGATGACTAATAGAAGAATGACACCAATTGCGAAGCCAACATTTTGAATTACAATCTTTCGAAGTTTTAAAGAGAGTTCGATAGCATATCGGATTTCGGCGATATCATCTTTAACCAGAATAATATCTGCAGCCTCCATTGCTATGTCGGTTCCACTTCCCATTGCAACCCCAATAGTTGCATTCGCAAGCGCGGGCGCATCGTTAATTCCATCTCCGATCATTACAACGGTTCCATATTCTCGTTCCAAATCACGAATAATAGTTGCTTTTTCATCCGGAAGACATTCCGCAATAATTTTTGAGACGCCAATTTGAGATCCAATATGCTCTGCTGTTTTCTGGTTATCACCTGTAATCATGACTGTCTTGATATTATTTTTGTTTAACCAACGAACCAAAGATAACGCTTCGGGACGAATTACGTCCGTCAGACCAAGCACACCAACAACATCTCCATCTTGTTGGACGTATACAAGACTATTCCCTTTTTCTGCAAATTCAAGTCCTTTGTCTGTAACAATTTGATCTTCTGAAGTCATATGGTCGAGTTTACCGATTCGATATTCTTTTCCTGCATAAACCCCTTTAATTCCATACCCTGCAATTTCTTCAACATTGTTTGCGGATGGATACTCTTCGATTTTTAATTCATTATAAAGACCTGTTACTACCGCACTCGCAAGTGGATGCGTTGAGTACTGTTCAATTGCAATGATCGCTTCACCGACCTCACGCGCATCAACATCATCAATATAGAATATATCAGTTAACGATGGTACACCCTGCGTTAATGTTCCGGTCTTATCAAAAGCAACTGCTTTTGCATCCATCATGTTTTCAAAATGGATACCGCCTTTTACCAATATACCGCGCTTTGCACCGTTTGAAATTGCCGATAAGGTTGCTGGTGTTACCGATGCAATAAGGGCACATGGTGATGCAACAACCAATAAAATCATTCCACGATAAAATGCCTCTTGGAACGATTGACCCATTGTGAGGATAGGAATAAGAATTACCAATAAAACAACAACCAATACAATACGTGCATAGTAATCTTCAATACGCTCAATAAAACGAGCTGTCTTTGACGGATATTGTTGTGCTTCTTCAACCATCTTCACAATTTTTTGAATAAGTGTATCGTTAACCAAAGTATTAACTTCAATGGTTAATGGATTCGAAATGTTGAGTGTTCCTCCAAAGACCATGTCTCCAACACTCTTTTCTTTAGGCATTGATTCACCTGTAATTGCCGCCTCTTCGATACTGCTTTGACCTTTGTAAATCATTGCATCAATTGGAACGGTTTCTCCAACAGCAACAATGACCTTATCGCCAATCTCTAACGCTTCAACGGGTACAACTTCAGTACTTCCATTTTTATTCATTCGTGTAGCTTCTGTTGGTTGCAGTTCCATTAAAGAACGAATTTCACGTTGACTACGGTCAAGGGTTAGCTCTTCTAGCGCTCCTGATAAAGAAAAAATAAATATTAAGACTGCACCTTCCATATAATAGCCGATTAAACATGCTCCAATAGCAGATAGAATCATTAAAAGTTCCACATTCAAATGTTTATTTTGAACTGTATCTGTAATCCCTTCTTTCGTTTGGTTATAGCCCCCAATCGCAATTGCCAAAATTAATAGTACGTTGTTATTAAGTATTGCTCCTAGCAACAACAGAATCCCACAGATTATGGTTTCTTTTAAACTTAATAATGTTTCTTTCCACATAACTAACCCTCCAATAATAATGATAATGATTATCAATATATGTATATTATACCATCTTGAATTGATAAATCCACTCATAAGGTATAAGATTATTCATTCTTTAAATAAAATAATTCACAAGGTTGAATAAAAAAAAAGAGCACATAGGCTCTATTTAATTTTATATTTATTAGGGTTCGTACCTAAATGTAGGTTTTCATTGTGATTATTCACAACATCTACTTCAGCATTTGTTAATTCAAAATCAAAAATATCAAAGTTTTCTTCCAATCGCTCAAACGATTGCGTTTTTGGGAATACGATCCAATCTGTTTGTATCTGCCATCTTAATGTAATCTGTGCAGGTGTTTTATGATACTTCTGCGCTAACTTGACAATGGCTTCACTTTCAGAAACTTTATTACGAGCAATTGGCATCCATCCTTCGCACGCGATATTATGTCGATCGCACACTTTTTTTAATTCTTCCTGAACTAAATATGGATGACGTTCAATTTGATTTACCATCGGAATAACCGTCGCTTCTTCTAACAAAATTTCTAACTGTTCTACATTAAAGTTCGAAACGCCGATTGCCTTAGCTCTCTTATTCCTATAGATTTCTTCAAAAGCACGCCATGTATCACATGAGGCTGGCTGTGGCCAGTGGATTAAATAAAGATCAACATAGTCCAAACCAAGCTTTTTTAACGATAAATCAAAAGCCTGAAGTGCCGATTCATAGCCTTGATCCTCATTCCAACACTTTGTCGTAATAAAAAGTTCTTCTCGTGGAATTCCAGAATCTTTAATCGCACGTCCAACTTCCACTTCATTATTATAAATCATGGCAGTATCAATATGACGATATCCAAGTTCAAGCGCTTTTAATACAATTTGATATGCATCATCTTCCACCAAGCGATATGTTCCCAAGCCCAACATCGGCATCGTAGTTCCATTACGCAACGTTTTAAATTTCATGAGAGTCCTCCCAATTCTTCCTTAATTCGTTCCCAGAGTGTTTTTTTCTTTACGAGCGCTTTTATGTCATCCTTATGTTTTTCAATAACAAGATCCGCACGATCCATGGTAAAACGACCTTTACCAAGTTCAAAAACCCACACATCATCGAGCGGAACATTTATATGAATATCCGCTTTCTTCACAATATGATAATCTTCTTCAATCCGCATCAGATCCATGCAACGTGTCGCAATAGCCATCAGTGAATTATATTCATGAAATGACTCATTAGAATGCATCGTTACAGCGATTGTTTTGTCAGCACCATATGCCTCTACTAATTCGAGTGGCAGGTTCATTCGCACACCACCATCTACCAGCATATATCCCTGGTATTCCATTGCTGCTATCACAAACGGAAAAGAACACGATGCACGCACCGCTTTAGCCAACGGAATATCCGTAACAATCTCCCACATTGGATCAAGCGTTTTAAATTCATTGGGATGGGAAACAAAGCAGATGATTTTCCCCGTGGTTAAATCAACAGCAGGGATCGCAAGTGGAATTTTCACCTCTGAAATATTATGTACCCCGATTTCATCAAGAACTTTTTGAAGTTCATCTTCGAGTTCTTGTCCATCCACATATCCACCCGTAAGTTTTTCTTTTGAAAATGGAAGTAATTTAAGGCTTGGCTTTGAGAAAATATGCTTTTCTTTAATATTTCGCTCTAATTTCAAAACAATATCCGTCAATTCATCGGAGGTTAATCCACAGGATACCAGCGCAGCAATTACAGACCCCATTGATGTTCCTGACACCATATCAATTTTTATGTTCTCTTCGTTTAATGCTCGAATAACAGGAAGTTGAGAAATTGATTTAACACCGCCTCCTGATAAAGCTAATCCTATTTTATTCATATTGACACCTCTATCCTTATTATACTATAAAATATTCGATCTATTCGATAAACGCATGAAATTGACACGGCGACGCTGAAGTGTCGTATAATAGTTTTAATTAAAGGAGCCACTATGACACAAATATTATTAATACTTATAATTGTACTTTTACTTATCCTTATATATTTGCAATTAAGTTTTCAACGAAATCCTACGAATCTTGACGACATTACCAATCAGGTCTCACAACTTAAAGATTTGGTAACACATCAAGCAAACAACGCAATGAATCAAATGGTTGCACTTGATTTTGAAAGTCGAGAGAAGACCTCTGATAAGTTTAATCAATTTACAGACCGAATAGATATCCGTTTTAATGACCTAACACAAAGAAATATTGTATTTGAAAAAGAGGTCAATCGCGCTTTAATCCTCTTTCACGACAAAATGAATCTTCAATTGGATCAACAGTTTACAAAACTCACAGAGAGTGTGGAAAAAAGATTACTGCTTATGGACGAAAAAGTAAACCAATCACTGGATCAGGGATTTAAAAAAACTAACGACACCTTCACAAATATCGTGGAGCGATTAAGTAAGATTGATGAAGCCCAAAAGAAAATTGATGCCCTTTCAGTTGAGATTGTTTCATTACAAGATGTTCTTACCGATAAAAAAACACGCGGAACTTTTGGAGAAGTGCAGCTGCATCAAATTTTAGCGTCAATTTTCGGGGATAAAAATGATCGAATTTACCAAATGCAGTACAACTTATCACCAGGCATACGACCTGATGCAGTTCTTTTTGCACCCGAGCCACTTGGTACACTAGTTATCGACTCCAAATTCCCGCTTGAGAATTATCGACGTATGATTGATAAATCTTTGGACTCAAACCAACGACAAAATGCAGAACGACAGTTTGTTCTTGATTGCAAGAAGCATATTGATGCAATTTCGAATAAATATATCATTTCAGGGGTTACTTCGGATCAAGCATTAATGTTTGTTCCTGCCGAAGCTGTATTTGCTACCATTAACGCTTATCATTCGGACATCTTGGAATATGCACAAAGAAAACGTGTGTGGCTGGTTTCACCAACAACACTTATGAGCACACTGACGACAATTCAAACTATCCTCGTAAATCTCGAACGCGAAAAATATGCAAGTGTCATCCACGATGAACTCAATCGCTTGCACACTGAATTTGACCGTTATCGTTTGCGATGGGATAATTTAAGTAAACATATCGAAAATGTCAATCAAGATGTCAAGGATTTACACATCACATCTCGTAAGATATCCAGTCGCTTTGAGTCAATTTCTGGTGTGGATCGCGAAGCCCTCTCACAAACACAGATTGATAATCAACAATCGCAATGATAACTTTTATTGGTAGGGCATTTATGGGCGCCTTACACCCTTTCTGTCCTAATTTATTGTAGGATACACATGAGGATGTTTTTACACGTCTAATAATTATGAAGGAGAATATTGAATATGAAATTAATTGCTTATGCTGTCCGCCCCGATGAAACGGAAGCGTTTGAACGTTATGCTAAAGAAATGAACATTGAATTAAAAGTTGTTCCTGCGCAACTTAGCAAGGATAATGCGTTAGAAGCTAAGAGTTATGAGGCAGTGGCTTTTCTCGGTAACTGCGATGCAAGTCGAGGCGTTCTTGAGATTCTTGCGCAGGGCGGGACAAAATACATCGCATCTCGTTCGGCTGGGTTTAATAATGTCGACATGGATGCCGTTCGCGATCTCGGTCTAAAATTCTCAAATGCAACGTACTCCCCCAATTGTGTTGCCGATTTTGCGGTAATGTTAATTCTAATGTCATTACGTAATATGAAAGCAATCATGAAACGTACAGAAATCAAGGATTATTCTTTAGCCGGTCTTCAAGGAAAAGAGATGCATAACATGACATTTGGTGTTATTGGAACCGGACGTATCGGATGTATTACTGCACGTAACCTCTCAGGGTTTGGTGGCCGTATTATTGGATATGACCTTTATGAAAATGATGCCATTAAAGATGTTTTAACTTATGTGGATCTTGAAACACTTCTAAAAGAAGCGGATGTCATTACACTACACGCACCGCTCTTTGAATCAACACACCACATCATCAACGACAAGCATCTTGCGCTTACAAAACCTGGTGTAGTAATTGTCAACTGCGCACGTGGAGAATTAATTGATACAGATGCACTCATTAAATATGTTGAAAACGGTCATATTGGTGCTGTAGGTCTTGATGTTCTTGAAGGCGAACTCGGCATCTTCCATAAAGACCACCGCTTATCCACACTGACAAATCACCAACTAACGTTATTAGAAAGTCATAAGAACATTATTATCACACCGCATTGTGCTTTCTACACAGATCAAGCTGTATCGGACATGGTCGAGATTGCCTTGCGCTCTTTGGATTCTTTTGTTAAAACAAATGAAAGTCCATGGGAGATTCAATAAATTCTATTTCTGAAAAGGATTAATCTATATTAATCCTTTTTCTTAACGTTTACCCTAACAACATATACCAAAAGGAGATTATATGAGTATATTTATCTTTGATATGGATGACACGCTCTACGATCAAATTATTCCATTTAAAAAGCTCTCGATGACGCTGGATTTATTGACGTAAAAGGTGTCCGTTCGTTATACATTCAAAGTCGTATCTACAGTCATTCTGTGTTTGAAGCAACCCAAAATGGCACAATGACAAACCTCGAAATGAGACGTTTTCGAATTCAAAAACCTCTCGAAGATATTGGAATCCAAATAAGTCCTGCCGAAGCAGATTTTTTTCAAGAACGCTACGCATATCACTTGGATCACCTCGAACTGCATCCTGCCATTCATGATTTATTCACTATCCTTAATAGTCGCAACATACCTTTTTATGTCTTAACGAATGGCCCTTCCGAACATCAATGGAAGAAAATTAAAGCCTTACGTTTGGAAGATTACATGCCTCATTCCCAGATCATTGTTTCCGGGGATGTCGGATATTATAAACCTTCCCGGGAAATATTCCAAGTTATTGAAGCACAACAAACTGGTTCTCTAATTATGATTGGCGATTCCCTCAAAAACGACGTTCTTGGCGAAAGAAATGCAGGATGGGAAGCTGTTTGGTTTAATCATCGGCGTCGTGATGGTTATTATGATGGTCTCACTCTATTTTCATTTAGTCAGATAATGTCATATGTTTTAAAGTCCATAAATAAAGAAGCTGTGGGACTGACCTCGGTTATGAACTGAACCCCAAATTTTGGACAAGCTAATTATCTTTTAAATTTAAGGATTGATTCCTGTATTGAACAGGGTCAGTCCTTTAGTTTGCTCTTAATTCTCTTGTTATTATAAGAGTCGATATATTCATCAATTGCATCAACTAATTCTTCTACCTTTTTATACTTATGTTCTTGGTCATAATACATTTCTGATTTTAGTAGCCCAAAAAAGCCCTCCATGAGTCCGTTATCAATACTATTTCCCTTTCTTGACATACTTCTAATCATCGAATGTGCTTCTAATTCTTTCACATAAAATTGATGTTGGTATTGCCATCCTCTATCCGAATGAATAATTGTTCCTTGCGTATCGTTACAAGAAAATGCCTTGTGAAGCATGTCTCTAGTTTGATCCAAATTAGGACTTGTAGATATGTTGTAAGATACAATGTATCTACCATATGCATCAAGTATTGGTGAAAGATAGATTTTCTTCCCTTGCACATTAAACTCAGTGATATCCGTAAACCATTTTTGATTGGGTTTATCAGCTTCAAAATCTCTTTGAACTCGATTCTCAACAATGGTTCCCACTGTCCCTTTATATGAAGAATACTTACGTTTCTTTCTTATGATTGAATGTAATCCCATTTTATTCATAAGTCTCAAGACTTTCTTGTGATTTACACGAATTCCTCGATTATTTAGTTCTAAAGTAATTCTACGATAACCATATCGTCCTTTGTGATCATAATAGATTTCTATAATCTCTTGCATGAGTTCGTCGTTTTTGGTATCAAAATCAATTTTTGAAACGTAGAAGTAGTAAGTAGATCGAGCGAGTCCGGATATTTTTAAAAGAATCTCTAAGGGATATTTTTGTCGTAGTAAGGAAACTACTCTGGTTTTTTCTTCTTTTCGCGCTCCACCCTTTGTTTCACTACGGCATTCAATTTTTTTAAATATTCATTCTCCGCTTCCAAATACTTGTTTTTTTTCTTCAATGCCTTTAGTTCATCATTAACTGTTAATAGTTTAGTTGGTTTTGTCATAGATGGTTTACCTCGTTTCCGTTCTATGACATTATAGCCGTTTTCTTTATAATTTTTAATCCAATTGTAAATCAATCCATCAGAACTTAATCCAAGTTCGATGGCGACAGCTATTGTACTTTCTCCATCCATTAATATCCGATTTATTACTTCTGACTTAAATTCATGAGAATAAAAGTGATTTTTGTTTCGTCTTAGAACATTGGGTCCATGTTGATCGATAAGTCTTACCAAATATTTAATACTTGATTTATTAATACCATACTCATTTACTAATGAACATACTGATTGTCCTAACTTTCGTTTTTCATATATTTCAATTTTTTGTTTTCGTGTTAGCTTAGCCATAAAAAACCGCACCTCCTCATCTTTGTCCAAGATTCGGGGTGCGGTTCAGTTAATGGGACTCCTTAAAAAGAACAGTCAATCCGCACGGAGTTCAATTTGGATCAAGAACGTAATCGTTTAAGTCTTGAAAGACCGAGCACTGATTAATCTTTGATGATGTTCAACACATTCTTAGTACACAAAGAAGGAAAAAAGAATCATTAAAACAGTATGGATATCACTCTCAACGATGGCTATCAGATAACATCACGTATATTGAAACGCGATACGTATCCTCTCGGAAAGAACACGGTTTCAAGCATTAGGCAGTATTTTAATCTTCAATGTTGAGTCACGAAAAACTGGGATTTATATCTTCGGTACATTACCGCAAGTTACAAATCCCAGTTTATTTTTTTAGAGTCTCCGTCTCATTCCTCTTTTATTTTCTTTTGTCGATATGAACAATCTTTTTATTTTGAATATAATGCCGGGTAATACGTTCGCTAAGGGTTGATAGAAGTACGTACTTCGAAATCCCTGTAATGTTTTCTAGTTGCGCACAGGTTCTATGTTCACCAATCAGTTCAACGACATCACCCAAACAAACATGTTCATCAATTCGTATCATCGTCTGATCCATACATATTTTTCCTACAATCGAATACGGTCTTCCATTAATATACACCGGAACTAAATTATTTCTTACATCGAAACAATCAGCATAGCCTATTGGCATGGTTCCAAATAACTCTTTGGTCTCCACTTCATAGGTGTAATCATAACCAATTGACTCCCCTGCCTCGACCTCATCGATATGCAATATCGTGGAATGCAGAGACAGCACTGGTTTTAATACTGGCATATCCACTCGATATCCGTAGACCGCAAGTCCCATACGAAAACCATTTATGACTGAACTGTTTTTAATGATTGAAACCGGTGCATTCCCAACATGAACCCATTTAAAATCACGGTTCGATGTGGTGACAATTTTTTCAAAACGTGCTAATTGTTCACGTCCTTTTTCAAGATTTTCAGGGCTTGGAAAATGGGTGTAAATTCCTTCAAGTGAAACCTCACTCGATAGAATTTCTTCAATTTCTTGATTGTGTTTTATTCCAATTCGGTTCATGCCTACATTGATTTCTAAATGCAACCGCAGGTCGAGGTCTAACGTTTGAACTTTACGAAACCATTCAATTGAAGGAATGGTGTATACGAATTGCTCTTGATGATTTGATGCAATGAAATTTGGATCAACATAACTGAAAATTAGAATGTCATGAAGGATTCCTTTTTCAACCAAACGTTGTGCCTCGTCGATTGATGAAACACAAATAAACGGGAGATTTTCTTCGATCATGATGCGACTGCATTCAACATCACCATGACCATAAGCATTTGCTTTTACAACACCAAAAAGCGACTTCCCTGTCACTTCTTTTATTTTATTAATATTGTATGAAAGATTGTCGAGATTTATCGTTGCAATCGTCTCTCTACCATCCATTAAATAATCCTCGAATAATTATAACTTATATAAATCGCTAGCAAACGATATGCAATCCATAAAACGGAATGAATCTCGTTTTGTGCTGCATACTTAAAGATAATTTGATAACTACTTAACTCGAAAAGGCCCGCAATTCCCATAACGGTCACGACATCACTAATGATGATTGCCAACAAAGTAAACAAGGCTGCGATGATCGAAAATTTCATTTGGACGCCACGACCAAATTTCTGAATCGCAAGTGCAATAAGATACCCAACACCTACAATAACTAATGAGAAGTTCGCAACTTTATTTCTAAAAATTCCTGATACAATTCCTAAGACTACTGCCGAAACTACCCCAACAAGTAGTGCTACATTAAATCTTTGTTTCTGTGTTAATGATCGTGTATTAAAGATTTCCATAATGGTTTCGTTCTCCTTTATATCATTTTATAATTAACATAATTAATAAAGTTATCATAAGCAATCGCATTTGTAAATTTTTCACCCAAGGTATTTTCGATTTCCAGAAGTAAATTTTGTGTTTTTGAAGCGTCTGCTAGATACTTGATTTTAGTTGCAATCCCATCAAAATCTGAACCAAGTCCAATTTGCTGCTCACAACCCATTTCTACTAAGTATTCTATATGACGCACTAAATCAGAAATTTCGGTTTCTTTTTCGTCATCGGTTACAAAAGCATCATAGTACACGACATGAATTGGAAAACCCCCTTCAAGCATACGTCTGATTTGATTATCATTTAAATTACGCCGATGGCTCGCAATAGCCTTCACATTTGAATGACTTGCAATAACATGCTTTGCACTATTAAGTACGTCATCAAAACCTTTTAAACTAATATGAGATACATCTACAAACAAATTTCGTTCATTGAGTTCTTCTACTACATTAAATCCAAAAGCAGTCAGACCTGCGCCACGTGGCTCACCAATTCCATCACATGCTAGATTCGCATCATTCCATGTCATCCCAATGGAGAGAACCCCCTCATCCAACAAATGCTTTACTTTTTCCATGTCATTTCCAACACAATCAAGACCTTCTAAAGTTAAAAATGTACCAATTTCATCCGACCCTAGTTTCTCGATATCACTAAAAGATCTTATTTGAACGACATGAGGTATTGTAAGCACACGATGTTTATATACATCAATCTGTTCGAGAGCAATTTGATATTTATCATTAAAGTTTAAATCGGGATCTATAAAGATTGCCATCGCTTGAACTTTCGTATTGCTTGCTTTTAATTTTTCATAATTGACATCTAATTCATTTGAATCTTTAAAATTAAGTGATTGATCCTGTTGGAGTTTCAAAAGCACATCACAGTGCAAATCAATGATTTTATATTTTTTTGTCATACGCGAGTCTTTCTCCCCCATCTTTTAAAGTTATTCTACCACAAAGTTGGTATCCTGTTTTCATCAACAGTGCATTCATAGCAAGATTGTTTTTATGCGTATCGATTCGAACCACGGAAAAGCCTGCTTTTCCACAAGTGTTTTCTATCTGTTTAAGAGCATGTGTCGCAATTTTCTGACCATAATATGCTGGATGAATCGCAATTCGATGGATTACCGCATAGGGACCTTCTTCATTCCATTGCCCCTCTTCAATCGTATCATAATTTTCATCATCACCCAGTTGAAGCATCAAAGTTCCTACCAAATCTTGTTCCTTGAGAATCACAAAGCCATTCTCATTTTTGATATCGTTTCGTATGGTATCTTCGTTTGGATACCGATTTTGCCATTGATCAATACCTTTATCGCGAAACATCGCTTTAGCTTGTTCAATAATATGCATGATTTCGGGTAAATCACCAATTTTAGCTTTTCGTATCTGTATTGTCATCATAATCCCTCTTGTTTTCCTAGATATCTCGATTGAAATTCTTGCATAAATAAAGAATACTCTTAACCCTTAGATTTTGTTATAATTAGAGTATGAAAAAAACAAAAAATTATTTACTTTGCATTGCTGGCGCAATAATGTTTGCACTCTCTGTTAATCTATTTATTATTCCTGCCCAGATTTACAATGGTGGTATGGTGGGGATCGCGCAGTTATTGCGTGATGCCATCCAATACGTCTTCAAATTTGAATTTGGTTTTGACATTGCTGGAATCGTAAATTTATTTCTTAATATTCCTTTGCTTATCTTTGCATGGTTCAAGTTTTCGCATTCTTTTGTGCGTTATACACTTGTCTCTATTGTAACACAAGCAATCTGTTTTACATTAATTCCTGTTATGAGTCAGCCAATTGTAGATGATGTTTTTATTTCAATTATCATTGCGGCTGTGCTTGGTGCCTTCGGTGCCTCACTTTCATATCGCGCCAAAGGGTCCTCGGGTGGTTTGGATGTAATTGGTTTTTATTTATCTCAAAAAAAGAAAGGAAGTTTGGGTTCATTATATTTAATGGTGAACTGTTCAATTTATCTTGTGTGTTTAATTGTTTATAATGCACAAACCGCACTTTATTCGCTCGTGTACTCCTTTATCTTTTCCTTCTGTCTTGATAAGTTCCATGAACATAATATTGAGGTAAGTGTAATGGTATATACGAAAAACAAAGATATCAAACGTGAAATTATTGAAGTTATCCATCGTGGCGTAACGTATTGGGATGGCTATGGTGCATATACCGGGAGTCAAATGGATGTATTTGTAACCATTGTTGCGCAAAGTGAAGTTGTTGAATTAAAACAACTTATTCGAAAACATGATCCCAATGCCTTTATCATTGTCACAAAAAATTTAAAAGTAGACGGAGGATTTGAAAAACGTCTCATCTAGGAGGTAAGTATGTTTGTTCCAGAATATAATGGCAACTTAAGATCGCACATTATTCGTGTGCCTGAATCGATTCAGGAAGCAAGTGGAATTAAATTATTTGGTCGTACAATTAAGTCATTTTTATTCACGACTGATGTCGCAATTATTCGTAATTGTAATGCCGATGCAGTTATCGCAATTTATCCTTTTACACCCCAACCAATAATTACACACGCAATTAAAAACGTTGCGGATGTTCCCGTCTTTTCTGGAATTGGTGGTGGCACTACCCGTGGACTTCGCGTTGTAGGTCTTGCAGTTGACGCTGAACAACAAGGTGCAACAGGGGTTGTCCTAAATGCTCCAACTACAAATAAATTAATACGTCTTGTGAAACAAGCGATTGAGATTCCGATTATCATCACCGTTCTTAACGAAAATGAAGATATTCAGGCACGTCTTGATGCCGGTGCAACAATCCTAAATGTATCCGCGGCAGCGCGCACACCTGAAGTTGTTGCGGCAATTCGAAAAAATCATCCGCAAGTACCAATTATCGCGACTGGTGGCCCTACGGAAGAATCATGTCGGAAAACCATACAAGCTGGCGCAAACGCTGTATCCTTTACACCCCCAAGCACAGCCGATATGTTTAAAGACTTGATGGCTACCTATCGAGAGTAAGCATATTACATAATAATTCAGCCAGAGTGTGATAACATAACTTAAAAGAGGTGACACAATGAAATTAGAAGTATCAAAAGAAGCAGCAGAGTGGTATATTCGCGAACTGAATCTTAAAGCAAACGACAGCGTTAAATTTTTTGGAAAGGTTTATGGTCTTCACGGTGGTTTCTCATTTGCGTTGGCAATTATGGAACCAAGTAAACCACTGGAAATGATCAAAGTAGAAGGCATCAACTTTTATGTTGAAAAGTCAGATGACTGGTTTTTTGCCGATAAAGACCTCAGTATTACGTTTGATAAAGAACGTGATGAACCAAAATACGATGTCACAATTATAGAGGGGTAACCCTCTTTTTTTTACTTTCTTCTAGATATCATAGACTTTTAATATTTTATGATAAAATAATCTTAGAGGTGAGTTTATGTCACGAAATGAAGTTATTATTAATAATCAAAAATTTAAAGTGCCCACAGACTTTGTAAATCAAACCAAAAATTTCATTGCTTTAATGCTTTTATATGATTGCGCAGTACGCGAAATCACCACCAAACTTGAAATTTTGGACAGAGAACTTGGAACACTTACGACCCGAAATCCAATTACAACCATAAAATCACGCGTTAAAAAACCACAAAGTATTGTGGAAAAGCTACTTAGACTTGAAGTCCCTTTGAATGTGGATTCAATCCCTCAGCACTTAAATGACGTTGCAGGTGTTCGGGTAATCTGTTCATACATCGATGATATCTATATTGTCGCAGATATGATTTCAAATCAAGATGATATCCAAGTCCTTGAAATTAAAGATTATATTCAATTTCCTAAAGAGAACGGTTCCCGCAGTCTTCATTTAATTGTGGAGGTTCCCGTCTTTCTTTCAGATGGAAAACATTACGCTAAAGTAGAAATTCCAATTCGTACAATTGCCATGGATTTTTGGGCTTCATTAGAGCACGAAATTCGTTACAAAAAAGATCATCGCCATCTTGAATTAGTATCCGAAGAACTTTTCGACTGTGCAGAGACGATTGCAAAAACAGATCAAAAAATGCTTGATATTCGAAATTTAATTGACGATGAAAATTCAAAGAGTAATTTTTAGAACGCTTATGCGTTCTTTTTATTGTTTTCTGGGTGTTCTTTTATTCATTTAATGCTTTTTATTTAAGAAAAATTAAGTTATATTTATGAAAAAGGAAGTGATTTATGCGTAATCAAACAAACCGGCTTTTCTTATATTTAAGTATTTTACTTATTGGCTCTGCATTTGTTCTTGATTCACCCGAAACCATTTTTTCTGGAATGATTCCGATCATTGTTCAGTCAGATATTTTGATTACCGATTATTTCGCAATCGGCGGCGTTGGTGCAGCTTTATTTAATGCTGGTCTAATCACGCTTATTTCCGTTTTAATCATTATGTATTCTGAGACCGAGTTTTCAGGCTCGGTCATAGCCTCAATTATGCTTATGTTAAGTTTCGGATTGTTTGGTAAAAACATTGTCAATATTATTCCGATACTCATTGGTACTTATATTTATGCGCTTGTAACCAAAGAAGCTTACAAAGATATTGTCCATATCTCTTTACTGGCGACAAGCTTTTCTCCAATTGTTAGTGAATTAATGTTTGTCGTCAATCTCCCTCTATACTTACGGCTGATTCTAAGTATTACAGTTGGACTTTCAATTGGTTTTACGATTAAACCCGTAGCACGCTCTCTATATAAAGTTCACGATGGTTATAGTCTTGCGAATATTGGGTTTGCGGTTGGAATTATGAGTACCCTCTATGTTTCGATTATGAAATCGTATGGCTATGTCCCTTATAAGCGATTAATCGTAACGACAGAATACACAATTCCCTCTGCCGTTGTATTGTCGATTTTGTTTCTCTTGCTTTTCTATATCGGTTGGCTCAGTGATCATGACGCTTTTAGTAAATACCGCCAATTACTTCGTGAAACCGGTCATGGGGACAATGATTTTTATAAAAAATATGGCCTCGGTGCTGTTTTAATTAATATGTCCGTGAACGGATTCTTAGCTTTATTTTTTGTGCTCGTGGTTGCGAAAGGTGCACTTAACGGACCGAATATTGGGGGCATCCTTACCATCATTGGTTTTTCAGGGGCTGGGAAGCATTGGAGAAATATCACCCCGATATTTATTGGTGTGTATCTTGGCGGTCTTACGAAAAGTTGGTCATTAGATCAGCCTGCCGTTTTACTTGGCGCCTTATTTAGCAGCGGTAATGGTTCCTGTGCTTCGCTTATTTATCCCTTTAAAAGAACAACGTTTTAAGTGATGTACTCTTAAATATGTATTGCTTTGAAGTTGGTGTCACCAACTTCTTTTTTTGTGCTAAAACGTATCTGTTCGGTATGATTGTGATATAATTCTAAAAAGGAGTGACACATATGAAACAATTAGAATTAAAAGATTTTTTGAATTATACTTATTTGGCTTCACTTACAACAAGTCCTGCTAAGAATCACATGGCATTTATTAAATCGGTTGGACGTTATGATGAAAACGATTATGTTCACGATCTCTATCTTTCCGACGGATTAACACACAAACGAATTTTTGATTTAGGAAATGATTCACGTTATTTTTGGGAAACGGATGATACCCTTTTACTCCCTTTAGCGCGCTTAGAATCTGAAAAAGAAGCATTAAAAGCTAAACATTCAGTCTTTTATCGCTACGATATTCACTCAGGTGAACTGAATCATGCCTACACGTTTAAATTTCCAGTAGGATCTTTGAAAGTCATTGATGAGAATCATTTATTGCTTTCAGGAAGTTTAAGTGTCACCGATCATGTATTCCTTGATGGCGATGATGATGCGCGATCAAAATATAACGCAGAAGTAGAATCCAGTTCATTTTTCGAAGTCTTCGAAGAAATCCCTTTCTACTCAAATGGCGGCCGTTTTAACCAAGCCAAACGAAGTCAGTTGTTTATTTATACGATTGATGAAGACCGTTATGTCGCCCTCTCAGATAAAAACGAAGATATTTCACTCTATCATTTTGATAAAGAAAAACAATGCATGATTTATTCTCGTGAAGTTGCAACAGGTAAACCGGATTTCTATCAAGATATCTATCTTTATGATTTTACGAAAAATGAAGAGACAGCACTGTATACGCAACATAATTTTTTATTCAGTTCCGTATTTATGATTCATCAAACAATTTATGCATTCGGTAGTAATTTAAACGATTATGGTATCAATCAAAATGGCGATCTCCATCAAATTACCCACAACGCACTTATCAAGGTTCAAGATTTCGGTTTAAGTGCTTGGGGGTCCATTGGAAGTGATGTCCGCTACGTAGATTCCATTACAAGTCGTGTTGTTGATGATGTGTATTATTTTGTAGGAACATATCGTGATCGAACAGTGCTTTATAGTTTTGATGGAACATCCATCAAACGTGTATTTGATGCACCCGGTAGTCTTGATGGTTGGGTCCTTTTACCTCAAGATTACGACCCAACTTCATCATATCCCCCCATCTTAGATATTCATGGCGGACCAAAAACTATTTATTCTGATGTTTTCTATCATGAAATGCAAGTTTGGGCAAATAAAGGTTATATTGTCTTCTTTACAAACCCACGCGGCGGTGATGTCTATGGAAATGAATTTATGGATATCTTTGGTCGTTATGGTGATGTTGACTATGCTGATCTGATGAAGTTTACAGATATCGTCTTGGATCGCTACGCTATTGATCCGAAGCGCGTCGGGGGAACTGGAGGTGCTTATGGCGGATTTATGACAAACTGGATTGTTGGTCATACAAATCGCTTTAAATGTGCAGCAACCCAACGCTCAATTTCAAATTGGATTTCATTCTATGGGACTTCAGATATTGGATTCTATTTCGCTGATGATCAAACGGCAGCAGATCCCCTTGAAGATACTGAAAAGATGTGGAATCAATCACCACTAAAATATGCTCGCAACGTGAAAAAACCGTTACTCTTTATTCACTCTGATGAAGATTATCGCTGTCCAATCGAACAAGGTATGCAATTCTTCACATATCTCAAAGAAAATGGCGTGGATACGCGTTTTGTTTGGTTGCGTGGAGAAAACCACGGACTTTCACGTAATGGTAAACCAAAAGCTCGTATCAAACGACTTGAAGAAATTACCAACTGGATGGATAAATACTTAAAACTGTGAGGTCTTTAAATGTTTGGTAGTCTAACTCTAAAGAATTTTAGATGTTATAAAGATTTGCGAATCGAGTTTAAAAACAAACGTGGTACTGTAAAACCGCGTATCTACATTTATGGTGATAATGCCTCGGGTAAATCATCACTCTTGCTTTCCTTTGCGTTTTTACGAAAAATGAATAACGGTCTTTACCTAAATCATTTACTTGAAACACGTGATCATCCAAAATATGATCATCCTTCAATTGAATATTTCAACCTTCGTGAGGAGGCAAAACGTCACTACCGTATTTTCGCACAAGACAATATGGTTTGAGCGTATGAAATGATCCTTGATGGCCAGGTATTTGTTTACGAAATTGTTTTCAATCAATATCAAGAAATTGTGAGTGAAAGCCTCTTTAAACGCATTAATAATCGAGCTATCATTATTTTTACGGCATCGCCTACAGACTTTTCATTTGGACGAGGTATGATTCTAACCAAAGACATTCCAGTAATCCAAAACCTCTATGATACGTATTGCGGTGAACACACCATGTTGTCAATTTTAAACTTCATTATTGAACGTCAATCCGTTTATAAAATTGCGATTAAGTATACGTTGCTCGATGTATGTATGTTTATCCGTCGTATGCATATTGGTGTTGAACCATATTACGATCATCAAGCATATTTTAATTTCTTTACTGATAACAATATCACCCCTTTTACAGGAACCCATGATCCAATTGGCAAGCTCGCTTTCGAAAAGGCTCAGCCCTTATTAAGTAATATGTTGGTGACACTTTTTCCTAATGTCATTGAAGCATATTATGCCTTTACCCATAGGGGAAAAGATTTATGGGATTATGAGTTAAAAGTCGTAAAGAAAGGAATTGAAGGGAATTACACCATCCCCTATGGGGATTTCCCTTCGGGAACTTATGATTTTGTGAATAAGATTTTTGCCCTTTTTGATGCATTGATGGGCAGTACGTTAATCGGTGATGATTTCGATTTGTCACTTCATACTTTCCTCGTGCAGCATATTATTCAGTACTATATGCCACCAATTGAAGGGCAAACATTTTTAACCATGGATAAACTTTCAACTATGAACATCGTTGATCCTGCAAGCATTTATATTTGCAGTGCAAATTCTGATTTAAGTTATACTGTAAATTGTATTGAAGATATTGCACCGACCCAAGCCAATCACAACGTGCGAAACCGTTATGAACAAGGCGTGTATGGTGAACTCCATCGTCCTCAGTTTGTGAAAAATGATGAGTATTTCGTAGAGTTTAAGAAGTGGGTACAGCAGGGGCACCGTGTAATGTATAAAGAAGACTTGTTTTAGTCTCTATGAGGTGAATTATGAAAATCGGTTTTATCGGCGTTGGTAATATGGCTAACGCGATTATAAATGGTATTGAGAATAAGGATTCGATCTATATTAGTGGAAGAACCTACGAGTCTACTTGTGATAAAGCATCTGCACTTGGCGTCCATGCATGTAAATCAAATCGTGACTGTGCGCAAAGTGTCGATTTACTATTTCTATCTGTTAAACCGAAAATGTTTGAAACAGTACTCAATGAAATTAAGCCCGTATTAGATCATCAAACCTTAGTTTCAATTGCGGCTAAAAAGACCCTTAAGGATATTGAATCCTTATCTGGTCCCATGCCAATCATAAGAGTTATGCCTAACTTAAATGTTGCGATTCAACGTGGGATCTCTGCAGTTTGTCATAATACGATGGTATCTCCTGAAGCTTTAACTGAAGTTCAAGATATTTTCGATGCACTCGGTGGGTTTGTATCCATCCCTGAATCACAATTTAGTGGTTTTATTGGGATAGCTGGGAGCTCTCCTGCATTTGTATTTAAATTTATCGATGAACTTGCGATGTCAGTACTTGATGAAGGCTTTGATTATGAGACCGCCCTTAGAATTACTTGTGCTGCAGTTTCAGGAAGTGCAGATTATTTAAGTCAAAGTGGCGAACCGGCAGATGTCCTTGTTGATCGTGTATGTTCCCCTGGTGGCACAACAATCGAAGGTGTTCGTGCACTTGATACGCATGGATTTGCTGAGGCAATTCACGCTGCTTCACACGCTACAATTCTTAAAGATAAACAAGGATAAAAGAGCCAAAGGGCTCTTTCCTAAATTCAAATCTCAACCGCACCACCCAAGGTGCGGTTGTTTTTGTATAATAAAAGGAGCCCACCCGACTATGAACTGAACCCCAAATTTTGGACAAGCTAATTATCTTTTAAATTTAAGGATTGATTCCTGTATTGAACAGGGGTCAGTCCTTTTAGTTTGCTCTTAATTCTCTTGTTATTATAATAGTCGATATATTCATCAATTGCATCAACTAATTCTTCTACCTTTTTATACTTATGTTCTTGGTCATAATACATTTCTGATTTTAGTAGCCCAAAAAAGCCCTCCATGAGTCCGTTATCAATACTATTTCCCTTTCTTGACATACTTCTAATCATCGAATGTGCTTCTAATTCTTTCACATAAAATTGATGTTGGTATTGCCATCCTCTATCCGAATGAATAATTGTTCCTTGCGTATCGTTACAAGAAAATGCCTTGTGAAGCACGTCTCTAGTTTGATCCAAATTAGGACTTGTAGATATGTTGTAAGATACAATGTATCTACCATATGCATCAAGTATTGGTGAAAGATAGATTTTCTTCCCTTGCACATTAAACTCAGTGATATCCGTAAACCATTTTTGATTGGGTTTATCAGCTTCAAAATCTCTTTGAACTCGATTCTCAACAATGGTTCCCACTGTCCCTTTATATGAAGAATACTTACGTTTCTTTCTTATGATTGAATGTAATCCCATTTTATTCATAAGTCTCAAGACTTTCTTGTGATTTACACGAATTCCTCGATTATTTAGTTCTAAAGTAATTCTACGATAACCATATCGTCCTTTGTGATCATAATAGATTTCTATAATCTCTTGCATGAGTTCGTCGTTTTTGGTATCAAAATCAATTTTTGAAACGTAGAAGTAGTAAGTAGATCGAGCGAGTCCGGATATTTTTAAAAGAATCTCTAAGGGATATTTTTGTCGTAGTAAGGAAACTACTCTGGTTTTTTCTTCTTTTCGCGCTCCACCCTTTGTTTCACTACGGCATTCAATTTTTTTAAATATTCATTCTCCGCTTCCAAATACTTGTTTTTTTTCTTCAATGCCTTTAGTTCATCATTAACTGTTAACAGTTTAGTTGGTTTTGTCATAGATGGTTTACCTCGTTTCCGTTCTATGACATTATAGCCGTTTTCTTTATAATTTTTAATCCAATTGTAAATCAATCCATCAGAACTTAATCCAAGTTCGATGGCGATAGCTATTGTACTTTCTCCATCCATTAATATCCGATTTATTACTTCTGACTTAAATTCATGAGAATAAAAGTGATTTTTGTTTCGTCTTAGAACATTGGGTCCATGTTGATCGATAAGTCTTACCAAATATTTAATACTTGATTTATTAATACCATACTCATTTACTAATGAACATACTGATTGTCCTAACTTTCGTTTTTCATATATTTCAATTTTTTGTTTTCGTGTTAGCTTAGCCATAAAAAACCGCACCTCCTCATCTTTGTCCAAGATTCGGGTGCGGTTCACTAAAAGGAGCTCCCATATGAAGTATAAACAATTAGATAAAAAAATGAAAGACCAAATTGATATTCTATTAAGCATCGGCTACTCTATGCGCAAGGCAGCACGTAAACTCAATATATCTCATTCTACGATTTCTAGATATAAAATAATGTCTATAAGAAACGAACGATTGATATTCGAGAAAATATTCCCTTAATCGAATATCTGCATTCTCACTATGATCCTAAAGTTCATTGGGTAGAAGTATGCTTGAGTAACTATAAACGATATCATCCATATAAACCGTGTGTTTCATCGCAGCAAGTCTATAACTGGATTAATCAAGGTAAACTTGATATAAAACCAAATAGAATGTGCTATAAACGTCGAAAACGTAAAAGAGAATTAGTGGAATGATGAATCACTTGAGATGGAACTTGAAGAAAAACGGTACTTCAATTAGCCTTAGACCTAAATACATTGAGGAACGTAACGAGATTGGCCATCTCGAAATCGACTCTATAATCGGTAAGAAACATGAATCTGCAGCGATTATATCCATTGTAGACCGCTGCTCAAGAATGACCTGGCTTATTAAAGCAGAATATCGATATGACTATTACACATCAAACTTAATTCGAAAATTTATTGAAGAGAATAATATAACCACGAAATCGATAACAGTAGATAATGGACTTGAATTTAAAACATTAGGAATTACAGCCAAGCGGTTGGGTGTGAAACTATATAAGTGTGATCCATACTGTTCTTTTCAACGTGGAACCAATGAACGAGCGAATGCAATCGTTAGAAGGTTTATACCAAAAGGAAAATCAATGTATGATATAGCGCAACAATATCTTGATGATATTTGCTTCAAAATTAACTCAATGCCGCGAAAAATATTTGACTTCAAAACGGCCTATGAGATAGGCTTTAATAAAAGTGAAAGTGGTGCGGTTGAGATTTGATAAAAGAAAGAGCCAAATGGCTCTTTTTCTATTTTCTAGACAATTTCATCTTGTGTGCTTTGGATTCCTATTGTATCCTTTGTTTAGATAGATTCGAGGTATCATGATGATTATACAAATAACGACATATTGTTTGATTGCTTTGTGTTTTGGTTTATTAAGCACGTATTTAATGAATCAGGAACATCAGAAACAATCCTTTTGGCTTAATCTTTTAGGTTAGGGCATTCTTGTTAATGCTGTAACGATATTATTCATACGCTTTGGTTTGGAGAAGCCTCAAGTTTTATTAAGCAGTGCTTATACTTTAAGCTTTGCACTTAAGTTTGTGCTTGTTTCAATTCCTGTAGGATTACTCTTCATGTTTCTTCAAGCGATTATCAATAATACGATTATTTTTATTCCTGGAGAATATGTTCGTGCACGGAGTCACCGTATTGTAAATAGTATTCTTGTCATACTAATTGTGATCGGTGCTGCATTTTTCTTCTTTTCACGTTGGTTTACAGCTTTCTTTGGTGCACTCACACCTGAGCAGTTCATCTTTAACCTGATCTCTCCAGTCAAAGGAACCGGAGATAGTGTTATGGTTCAATTATTAAAACCAATCGTAAAGACTGCTCTGGTTGCTATTATATTTGTTCTTGTCCTCTTAAACAAAAAGGACTTACATATTTTTAGAAAACACCGTCGCGAAGTATTTACCTCTCAGCAATTGCGTACATCAACTTTAATCATTGGAATTGTACTTGCTTTATTGGGGACTGTGTATGGCGTGAAACGATTACGACTGGATGAAGTCGCAACTTCAGTTGCAAGTAAATCTCCCTATATTGAGTCAAATTACGTCAAACCGAGCGATGATATACTTCATTTTCCAGAAAAAAAACGCAATCTAATTCATATTTATGTTGAATCTGTGGAGAACTCTTCCCTACCTAAAGAATTAGGTGGACACATGGATGTGAATTTGATGCCAGAGATGACTGAACTTGCGAAAGAGGGGATGAGTTTTTCTCATAATGACACCTTTGGAGGACCCTATCAAACATATGGATCCGGATGGTCTGTCGCAGCAATGGTTAATATGGGAATGGGAATTCCTTTAAAAGTTCCAGCAGAAGGTCAAGACTACCGTAAATCGGGATATTTCTTACCGGGTGCTCGCGGTATTGGAGATATTCTTCATGATCAAGGATACGAACAAACCATTATGTTTGGGGCTGATGCTGATTTTGGAGGGCTTACAACTTACTTTACTTCTCACGGTGGATTTAATATATTCGATTTAAACCATGCGCGAAGTGAGGGACTTATTCCTCAAGACTATCAAGTATGGTGGGGCTATGAGGATGATAAACTGTATCGCTTTGCAAAAGATGAAATAACACGTCTTTCCACAACTGGAAAACCGTTTAATTTCACCATGGAAACAGCCGATACACATTTTCCTGATGGCTACTTACAAGAAGGCGCACCCACACCACACGATTCTCAATATGCAAACGTAATTCAATTCTCACAAGCAGAAACTGTTAAGTTTGTTCGTTGGATTCAAGCGCAGCCCTTCTATAAAGACACAACCATTCTAATCACGGGTGATCACTTGAGTATGGATAAAAAATTCTTTGAGCATTTTGATCCGAGCTATCAACGCACGGTCTTTAACCTAATTCTCAATGCACCTCAAAAATCCGCAGAAACTCATAACCGTGCATTTTCCCCCGTTGATTTCTTCCCGACAACACTTTCCGCAATGGGTGTCGAGATCGAAGGCCACCGTCTTGGTTTGGGTACTGATTTGTTCTCAAAAGAACCAACACTGGTTGAACGTGATGGTCTTGAGACCTTTAATGCAGAACTATCTCGTAGAAGTACTTTCTATGATCGTTCTTTAATGACAACACTCGATAAATAATTAAAAGGGTCAGACACGTGTCTGACCTTTTCCTTTTACGATATATTTATACGATGTAAGCTGTTTTAAGCCCATAGGACCACGCGCATGCAACTTTTGAGTACTAATGCCTATCTCAGCCCCAAAACCAAACTGTGAGCCGTCTGTAAAGCGTGTTGATGCATTCACATACACTGTAGATGCATCCACTTCTTGCGTAAAGCGTTGAGCCGTTTTCTCATTATTTGTAATGATCGCTTCTGAATGCTTAGTATTATAGAAATTAATATGCGCAATCGCTTCTTCTAAAGAATCCACAACCTTAACCGACATTTCTAGATCCAAATACTCTTTTCTAAAATCATCCTCATTTGCGAGTACCATTGTATCCACAATTTCACACGCAACCAAATCCCCATGATAAACAACATGAGAAAGCTTATTCACTAATAAAGGTAAAAATGTTGGTGCAATATCTTTATGAACAACTAAAGACTCCATCGTATTGCACACACCCAATCTCTGACATTTCGCGTTTTCAATAATATCTAAAGCCATCGATACATCCGCATCGTGATCAACATAAATATGACAATTCCCTGCCCCCGTCTCAATAACGGGTATGGTACTGTTTTCCACAACGGCACGAATCAAGCCCGCGCTCCCTCGTGGAATCAAGACATCGATATATTCATTAAGTTTCATAAGTTGGGTCGTTACTTCACGACGTGTATCTTTAATAACTTGGACACAGTTGGGATTTATATTTAAATCCGTCAAGCTGTTACGAACAATTCGTTCAAGTTCTATATTGGTATGTATCGCTTCTTTTCCACCTTTTAATACAACCGCATTGCCACTTTTAAAACATAAACCAAAAGCATCGACCGTTACATTGGGTCTTGATTCATAAATAATCCCAATAACACCCAGTGGTACGGATACTCTTTCAATGTACAATCCATTTTCAGGTTCTAAAACCTCTAAAACTTCACCAACTGGATCCTTTAACAGCGTAAGTTCATTTAGACCTTGTACCATCGCTTCAATGCGTGCTTGATTTAAAATTAAGCGATCACGCAATGCGCCAGTAATTCCATTTTGATCTGCCGCTTCCAAATCCAATTGATTCGCTTCGATAATTACATTAGCTTGTCCTAATAAATCATCGCCAATATGTTTAAGTGCTTTATTCTTCTGTTCTTGTGTCAGAAGTGCAAGCGAGCGCGATGCTTCTTTTGCGTTAATTCCAATTTCTTTCATCATTCCTCCTACAAATAAGCTTCTAAATCAAACGATTCTGCTTTATTTGCTTTAAAATAAGTTCCAACTACTTCCCCATCAAGAATTTGATGAAGTATATTCACGTCTTTCCCGTTTGCCAAGACCATATCTGCTCCGGAACTGGTTACAATGCGACCTGCATCAATCTTCGCACTCATGCCACCCGTACCAACAGCGGAAGAACTTGTTTCTTTCCCCATTTTCAGATGACGTTCATCAATTTTCTCCACATATTCGATGAGTCGCGCATCTTCATTTTGTGATGGATCATCCGTATAAAACCCATCAATATCGGAAAGAATAATAAGCAAATCCGCGTCAATCATCGCAAGTACAAACGCACTGAGATGGTCATTATCCCCAAACTCAATCTCATGAGTAGCTACGGTATCATTTTCATTCACAATCGGAATAACACCCATTTCTAAAAGTTCATGAAAAGTATTTTTGGCGTTGTTGCGACTTTCTTCTTTAAACATTGTATGTTTTGTAAGTAACACTTGCGCAACCACTTGATTGTACTCCGCAAACAATCGCTGATAGGTCATCATTAGCTTCGCTTGACCAATCGCGGCTAGTGCTTGCTTCTTGGCCATTTTATCGGGGATCTGAGATAGATTTAATGCCTTTCGACCAACTGCTTGTGCTCCAGAAGACACAAGCACAACTTCTTTACCTTGGCTTTTTAAGTCAGCCAAAACTCGGACGAGTTGCTCGAGCTTACGAAAATTTAAGTCTCCTGATTCTTTATGCGTAAGGGATGATGACCCTACTTTCACCACAATACGTTTTTTATCTCTTAAAACTTCTCTATTCATGATTTTGTCCCTCTATTTCTCCATCTATAATACACTATCTTGTATCTTTTAAAAAGTGCTTCGATAACGTCTAATTATTGTAGTTTTACGGAAATATTGTTATAATAGTGGTCCTGGGGATGTCATGGTTTCGACAGGATTTCGTTTGATTCGAATTGCAGTGGAGTTGCTACCTAATAGCTAAAAAAAATTAACTGGAAACAACAGTTTACAATTCGCTGCTTAATTAGCGTTTAACGCTGCAGCCTGATATCGGGCGTTTGGTCTTTGGGCAAACGATATCAACTCACTCACAAAGAATAAGGGCCAGCACTGCTCGGTGTATGCCACGAAAATTTTAGAGCACATCAAAGGAAGGTTTGTCTGGAGCTTGAACTTTGATTATTTAGAAACAGACTAAACTGTAGACATTCGAATGTGGAACACTTCTTGGACGCGAGTTCGACTCTCGCCATCTCCACCATATTAAATTTCAAACCACCTTCCAGTGGTTTTTTATTTTACCTCCCCACATTCCAAAATGTTCAAAATATGATACCGCAACATTTTGCTATTCAAATCCGTTATAATTGATGTAAAGGGGGAAACATGAAAAAAAATTCAAGAATCATCGTCTTTATTGTTTGTATCGGTGTTTTAGTCCTGATGGGTCTTCCCAATTACTTATCAAAAGGAAAACTCCAATCTATTGATCCAACACAGGTTGAATCAATCACTTACAAATCCAAAGAGACTGAAATCACTACTCACGATGCAAATCGTATTTTAGAGAGCATCACGCTCTTAAAATCTCTTGAACTAAAGGGTTCTACACGCCAGATATCACAGCCTGATACGAAGGATGATATGGAACTCATATTTAAGGACAAAAATCACATGAAGCTTTCAGTCTTTGACGATAAGCTTGTGGTTGGGATCGAAAAGTCTACTTCATAATTATTTACAAATTTTTATTATTTCAGTTTTCATCCTATTAATTCCATTTGCACTTGGATTTCTAGATTTTGGGGTCAACCCCTTCATCTCAGCAGTAATCTTGATTTTAATTGGACTGGTATCGATGCTCCTCCATGGTCTGGTGGAGATGGTTGTTTTCTTCAGTCGTCTTGAAGATATGGAACTGAATTGGAACCTTGTAAAACAAGTTGCAGCGTATGTTGATTGGGGACGGGCACTTAAATTTTATTTACTTTCTGCGCTTGCAATTACAATTGGACTTGTTCTTTTACTTGTTCCTGGTATTTATATCGCAATTCCCTTATCAATTCTTAGTTTTGTTCTTGTGGATTTCCCAGACGATCATAATCTTTTTGAAAAGTGTTTTGAAATCAGCACAGGATACCGTTTACGCATTTTCGGTTTTACCCTTGCCCTTGTCTTTATCCAATTTTTATTTAAAACACTCTTGGATTCAATATTTGGGCCAGGCACAGCGCAAGGAAATATACTCGACCATGCTCTGAGCCTGCTTCTTGCACCAATTTCCGTAAACTACTTTACAAACCTTTATCTTGAAGCTACTGGTCGTCTCGCATAAAACATAATAAAAGCGTATTTCTCAACATGAGAAGTACGCTTTTTTACTAGTATCCAAAGAGTTGTACTGCGTATGCATAACCATCTTCAATATAAACAGCTGTCGCTGTGTAATTAAAGTCGTTCATGATATTACTGTAATGTCCTGGAGAGTTGATCCATAAGTTCACTAAGAAATCCATATCAATACGACCGTATACAATGTTTTCACCATTGATATCGTTTGCCATTGATAACACCGATTGCCCATTCGGACGAGTGTGTTCAAACAGAACAGAAATCTCTTTTGCTCTTATTTGAGCTGAATTATAAAGGCTATTTGACCAAGTTAAATTGCTTAAACCGTTAGCACGACGCTTTGCGTTAATGAGATTATAAACCTCAGTTGCATAACCATCACTCATTGATCCCCGTGCTTCATACGTTCCATTCACAATAATCTTATTAACAGGATGTTTAACGACTGAGGAACTTTTCACAGTCCATTCTGAATCCACACCATCCACAACCTTGACGCTGTAGACAATTTCTTTCTTGCCGTTTTCTCCATCACGTTGAACGTAACTTTCACCTTTATTCATTGATGCATCTTCGCGGTATTCCTCAGAAAATGCAATGGATTCATAATCTTTCGCTTCACGATAGGTTCCCGTTGGTTCCTTCTTCTCAGACGGTTTCTCTTGTTTTTTCTCAGATTCTTTTTTCACTTCGTTTTTAGTTTCTTTAGATGCTTCTTTTTGTTCCTTCAAAACATCCGTTATTTTCTGATCGCCGTCTTTATCATCCAATAATGTAAATGGAACTCTGACTTCCTTCTCATCAACCATAAAGACCATGTTTCCATCTTTATCAACCTTGACTTCATTATTTTCAGTAACATCCAAACCATGGTTTTTAAGAAGTTCCACGTCTTTTGTTGTGAAGGTTTTAGCTTCAAGTGTTTCCTCAGATTTTGTCTTTGCGCCACAACATGTTAGTAATACAATACATAATAATAAGGTAATTCGTTTTTTCATAAGTATCGACTCCATTCCTAGTTTATTATACGTTACAAATAATAGGAATTCACCCCACTCCTTTCTCACATTTTTCATAGTTTTTCGCTTTTGATGAACAAAAATCACGTTGTCGATACATTTTCGTTCTTTTTGATTTCAAATCGTTCATTATTTGTCCAAACTCCCGTATCCTAAATCATGTATAATAGAATAAAAAGTGAGGAAGCTTATGAACTATGATGCAGTTATCTACGATCTCGATGGGACGGTCGTAAACACATTTGATATGAACCTTTACCCATTAATGAAAATTGTTGAAGAGGAGCCCGGAATTCATATGACTTATGATGAATTGATTCACTTAACATGTTATGACGGGCATGGTGTTTTAAAAGCATTAGGCATTTCGACAGATGTTTATCCACGTTGGGTTCAATATGTGAATGAATATCCACATCCTGCAACGTTGTTTGACGGTATTGAATTTGTACTCGAATCTCTTGATGGCATCGTTAAGCAAGGTGTCGCGTCATCAAAACGTCGCTTACAGTATGATATTGATGTGGTGGAAAACGGAATGGATGGTTATTTTAACGATGTTGTGTTATCCGGAGATACACAACATCATAAACCACACCCCGAACCCCTTCTTGTCTGTGCAGAAATGCTTGATATCACTCCCAACCGCGCTTTATATGTTGGAGATAGTATTTTTGATTATCAAGCTGCTAAGGCCGCTGGAATGGCTTTTGGACTGGCAAGTTGGGGTAATGTTTCGATGGAAGGAATGGATGAAATTGATTTTGTTCTTGAAACACCCGCTGACATCCTCAAAGCAGTATTCTAATGGATCTGTTTATGAATCAAGCACATCAACTCGTCGATGATGGATATGTTAGTGGACTTGCCTTTGCCGTCTATGAAAATGGCATCTGGACCGAGACGATTTATGGCACCACAACATTTGAAGGTCAAAAACTTGAAGAAACGCACCAATTTGATGTGGCATCAATCACAAAATTATTCACAACAACGCGCATCCTTCAACTTTGCGATGAAAAAGTACTCTCCTTGGATGAACCCATCCAAACATACATTAACGATTTTAAAAATCCTGAAATTACCGTATCACACTGTTTGCTTCATCGTTCAGGTTTGTCTCCAAGTGTTACAGGACGTTCTGAAATGAACCGTGAACAAATTTACTTAAGCGTGATGAATTGTGACGATCTCATCAGTGCCCCAAATCAAGAAACCATTTACTCTTGTATTAATTTTTTAATCCTTGGATACCTTATCGAAGCAGTAGACACCGATTTAAACCAGAGCTTCTCTAAATCTATTTTTAATCCCCTCGAGATGACGAACACAACATTTAATCCGAGACAGACTGAACGGTGTATTCCCACGGAGTTAACGGAAAAATATGGTCTACTCCAAGGTGTTGTCCACGACGAAACGGCGCGAAATTGTGGGGGCATTGTTGGCAATGCCGGTCTTTTTTCTACATTACCCGACCTAAAACGATTTATGGAAGCAATGCTTACTTCCGATTCTCGCCTTTTATCATCAAAATCCTATGAGCAAATTCGAAGCACAAATATTAATTCGCGTTCGTACGGTTGGAACCGATACGTCTATAACGATATCGATGCCTGTTATCATACTGGGTTCACAGGACCGCTTCTTGTTTTTCATGATAATCGAGCCATGATATTACTTGCTCATCGCGTTCATCCAACTCGTGAAGATCACGGTTATCTGCAAAAGCGCGAAGCGCTCATGCAAACGTTTCTTGTAAAAAAAAGAAATAGACTTTAAGGAGCTATTTCTTTTTTTATACCTATTTTAATTAGAATTGAATTCATGATTTTAAAGAGTTCATCCTGATATTTCGTAACCTCATATGCAATTAGAATACCCAACAACGTCCCTGCCAAAACATCCGATGGATAATGAACATAAGCATAAATCCTTGAAAATGCCATGAGAATCGCTAAAGTGAGATAAATAGGCTTGTATTTAATATGATTAAAGTACAGAATCATTGCAACCGCAAATGAACTGGCTGCATGGCCTGAAGGAAAGGACGATCCTCTCGGAACCGAGATGATTAAATCTACGGGATTAGCGTAAAAAGGTCGAGGACGCATGACTATTGGTTTAATAATGCCGCTAATTAAGACCACTTCTATCGCAAGCGCAATGAGCCCTAAAATTGCGATTTTACGTGTTTTTTTCATTATAAATAAGATTATTAAAATGATAAACCAAATCTCACCATGATCACCCAATGATGTAAAGAGCGCAAAAAAACGATCCAACATCGGTGTGCGCAAAGTCTGTATCCAGTTTAAGATTGATAGTTCCATATTTATCACCCTATTCATCATACCAAATCCGAATTATAAAGTGTGGATTCTGACATAAAAAAACCGCTATTTCTAGCGGTCAAAGATTGTTTCAGCATGATTGATACTTACTTCACGGCCCAAGTCCGTTAATTTAATGATATCTCGATCAATCGTAACATACTTTTTCATTTCTAAACTTTCAATAATTTTTTGTATCTTTGTTTGAGACCAGTTGAGGTGTTCATAAATACTCCATACACCCGCTTCTTCTGCTTCTACTTCACTTTCTTCGTGATTAAACAGATGGAAGAGAACTGTAAGTTCAGCAAATTCGCTTTTTTGTTGGTGACGGCGAATTTTATTTGAAATTAAACCCTCTCGTGGCGAGAAGAGAAATACGATACCAAATGAGATTCCTGTCATCAGTGCCATACTTCCAGCTATTGAAACGTCAAAATGACTTGCGAATTGATAACCCGTGATGGCATTAAAGATTGCGAACCCAGAACTAATAAGAATCAATTTAACTAAGTCATGTGTCAATAAGAATGCTGTGATTGGAGGTCCAATCATAAATGCGATAACAAGCACCGATCCAACGGCATTAAATGCACCGACAGCCGTTACTGAAATAAGCGTCATTAACGCATAATGTAGGAGTACAGGCGCAAAGCCCAGTGTTGCGGCAAGAAGTGGATCAAAACTTGTAAGTTTTAGTTCTTTAAAGAATATTAGTACAAAGAGTAAATCAACAACGAGTATAACCGACATCGTAACTAAACTCTTTGGCAACTCCATCCCAAGAACGAGCATTGTATCAAATGGCGCGAAAGCAATTTCACCTAATAATACTGCATCGGTATCTAAGTGTACCGAACCTGCATATCGCGTAATTAAGATAATTGCGATACTAAAGAGCAGTGGAAATACAACACCAATTGAGGATTCTTCTGAAAGAAGACGCGTACTCTGCAACATCTCAATCAGGTATACGGTGAGCACACCTGTAATTGATGCCCCTAAAATAAGGATTGGGGAGTTAAAATCATGAGTAATAATGAATCCTATAACGATCCCCAATAAAATCGTATGCGTAATTGCATCACTCATCATCGCCATTTTTTTAAGAACTAAGAATACACCGAGTAATGAACAGGATAAAGCGACGACAACCGCAATCATCATGATTTGCATTGGAATTGATATTGTCATAACTGATCACCTCGATTTTGTTCGTATTCTAATTTCGCAACACGCGTTAACTTAAAGTACATTGAGTCATCAACCCGTTCGACCATATGTCGTTTCTTGAGATTATTGAAGAGACGATCAAACGATTTTCCTTCACGATGATGATCAATAATACATGCTTCTTGTAATTGTTCTTTTGTAAACTGTGCATCAATATCAAGCAATTGATGTGTCAATAAATTAATAATTGCCATATCTGCTTCAAATGCTTGTTTTGCACCGTGTTGACGGAGACCTTTGTTAATAATTCCACGTCCAGGAGCAAATAGAAGACTTACAATAACAATACTGCTTGCAATCACGACAACCGCAGGACCTGTAGGAAATTTATTTATGAGAGAACTTACGATGGTTCCTCCAAGACCTGAAATTGCACCAAATACTGCAGCAAGAATTGTCATTCCTGTTAAGGATCGGGTCCATTGTCGAGCAGCAACTGCAGGTGCAATAATAAGTGCTGACATTAAGACAACCCCTACCATCTGTATTCCCATAATAATTGCAGCGACAATAAATCCAGATAATACAATATTAAGAAACTGTGTGGATAACCCAATTGAATGCGCATAAATCGGATCAAATGAGAACACCTTAATTTCTTTCCATAATAAGATCATAAGAACAACCACAACAAGGGTTACCCCTATTACAAAGTAAACATCTCTTTGTAGAATTGTGGCCGCTTGACCAAATAGAAATCGTTCCAAACCAGCTTGTTGTGAATCCGGCATTTTTTGAATATGAGTAAGAAGAATAAATCCTACCCCAAAGAATACCGACATCACAAGTGCCATTGCACTCTCGAAATTTATTCGAGTGTTGTTTGAGATTGAGTTAATAATTAACGTTGCAAGAAGACCTGCAATAAGGGCACCTAGAAGCAATATCTCTGTATTTTTAGTTCCGGTCATAATAAATGACACCGTAATCCCAGCTAATGCTGAGTGAGCAATACTGTCTCCAAGTAAACTTTGTTTTCGAAGTACCGCAAATGTTCCAGTAACTCCGGTAAGAATTCCTAACGCAATCGATCCAAGTGCAACGATTTGAAATGTATAGTTACTAAACAAATCGATAATTGCATTTATCATGATTTTACAATACCTCCTACATCTGTATGGTAGGTAAGTTTTAGGTTTTCTTGAGTAAAGGTATTTTGAACAGGACCCCACGCAACAAGTTTTACATTAACAAGTGCTATGTTATCAAAATAACCTTCAATGCTTGTTAGGTCGTGATGCACAACAATTACCGTTTTACCTGCTGCCGCAAGTTCTTTGAGCAATGTCATCAAGATTTCTTCTGTCTTAACATCTACCCCTTTTAAAGGCTCATCTAAGATATAAATCTCAGCTTGTTGTGTTAATGCACGAGCAAGGAAAACACGTTGTTGTTGTCCACCTGAGAGTTGACTAATTTGTCGATCCCGATAAGCACTCATTCCAACACGTTCGAGCATCTCATTTGCGATTTCACGGTCTTCTTTACGTGGGCGTTTAATCCATCCAATATGACCATAACGTCCCATCAAAACGATGTCTTCCACGGTAGCGGGAAAATCCCAGTCAACACTTCCGCTTTGAGGTACATAAGCGATATTCTTATATTCATCCTTTTGATGCTGTCCATTTATTGTTATTTTTCCAGAAATAGGTTTTAAAAGACCCATAATCGCCTTAATCATAGTCGATTTCCCTGCACCGTTAGGTCCAACAATTGCGGTCAATTTCCCCTTTTCAAATTTTACATCACAATCCCATAGAACAGGTTTAACGTCATAAGTGACCGTCAAATCTTCAACTTCGATTGCATATTCCTTCTCTGCCATATTCACACTCCCTTTTCTTTTATTTTAAGTTGTCTACAATTGTATCAACATTAATTTTATACGTCTCGATATAGCTCGCATCTTCTTTTAAGGAGTCCGAATAAATTTCTCCACCAATTGAAACATCAAAACCACGGTCTTTTACTGCTGCTTGTAACGATTCAATTGTTTTCTTAGGTACGCTTGATTCTGTATAAATTGCTTTAATTTTTCGATCAACAATCAAGTCTGAAACTTTATTGATATCTGCGATACCCGCTTCAGATTGTGTTGAAATCCCTTGGATTGCTTCCACATGAACACCAAAGTATCGACCAAAGTATGCGAACGCATCATGGGCTGTAACTAATACAAGTTGTTGTTCTGGAATCTCAGCAATACGATTTTTAATGTACGTATCCATATCTGATAATTCAGATACATATTCTGTTGCATTATTTTGATAATAATCTTTGTTCTCTGCATCAAATGCTGATAATTTATCCGCTACATGTTGTGCACTTTTTTTCCAAAGATTTACGTCAAACCAAATGTGTGGGTCATGACCCCCTTGTTCTTCATCATTAATGATGTCACTTGGTACAAGTGCATCTTCAAGTTTAATAATGTTTTTACCAGATCCTTCAAGACCCGATAGAACATCATCCAATTTAGCTTCAAGATGAACACCATTAAATGCTACAACGTCCGCTTCTTGGATTGCTTTAACATCACTTGGCTTTGCTTTATACAAGTGAGGGTCAACACCAGCAACCATCATTCCATTAACGGTTACCTTATCTCCACCAATAATTTCCACCAGGTCTTTAATCATTGTTGTTGTCGCAACAACATTAAGTTTCCCCTCTTTTTCAGTCGATGGTTTATCGGGTGCGGATTTACATCCTGTTAATACTAAGAGTGAAACAAGTAAAACTGCTAATATTTTTTTCATACTATTCCTCGCTATCTAATATTACGTAGATTTCTTGTGATGCCTTATGACTTACCGGAACATGACGATTGTCGATCAAGATATGGTGGGGTCCCTCATATGGATCAACTTCCACAACTTCAAACGTTGCACCTAAATTTAATTTCACATGTTCTAAATAATTTAAGAGTTCTTCGTGATCACGTACTTTCGCTAGCACACCACGTTGGCCTTTTTTTAATGAACTTAATGGGACTGACAGATTCGTATCTGCCGTCGCATTTCCATAAATCCGACTTCCGTGAGGACAGTGTTCTGGAAAACCTAGAAATTCATTTAACCGATCTGCAAGGAGTTCTGAAGTACCATGTTCAAGAACTTCCGCATCTTCGTGAACTTCAGTCCATGAATAACCAAGATGCTCTACAAGAAATACTTCCCAAAGACGATGCTTACGAACTAACGTTTTGGCTTCATTTGTTCCCTTTTCCGTTAAAGATAATCCAAGTTGTTTATCTTTAACGACATGATCTGATTCAATAAGCTTTCGAACCATCTCACTTGTTGAAGCAGGAGAAACGCCTAATCGTTCCGCAAGTTCTTTATTGGTTAGCTTTTCATTTTTTTCATTACATGAGTAAATTGTTTTAATATAATCTTCACGATTCGGTGTCATTGCATACCTCTTTCTAATAATTAGTCTAACCTAATTCATTAGTAGTATACACCTAACCTCTATGTTATGCAACCCATTATCCATCATTTTCCTTTCACACACTTACACACAGTCCCGTGTTACATTAAGATAAAAGAGGTCTTTCTATGAAATATATTTGGCACGGGCATTCATGTTTTGAAATTATTTGTAACAACAATCGTATGATTATTGATCCATTTATTACAGGAAATCCTTTAAGCACGACCGATATCACTGAGATATCCGTGGATGCGATTCTCATAACGCACGCACATGAAGACCACGTGGGTGATGCAGCCCGAATCGCGAAACAAAATAACGCCCCGATTATTTGTATCGTAGAGCTTGCGAATTACTTCGAGGAAGAAGGGCTTGAAACCATTGGGATGAACTTGGGTGGAACGTAGCGTCTTCCCTTTGCGTCCATAAAAATGACGCCTTCCCTCCATTCTTCATCTTATAAAGGAAAGGAACTAGGTGTCGCTGCTGGATTTGTCATCGATGATGGGACTTCTCGTTTCTATCATGCGGGAGATACCGCACTATTTAGTGATATGGAACTTATCGGTCCAGTTGACATCGCATGCCTTCCCATTGGAGATCACTTTACGATGGGTATTGAGGATGCAGCTCATGCTCCCCACTTTATTTCATCCCAGTACTATATACCTATGCACTATAATACCTTTCCCCTCATTCAAGCGGATCCAGAATTGTTTAAACTAAAATGCTCCCCCAAAAAAGTTATGATCCCCAAAATAGGCGAAATATATCACGTAAACTGACATCTAAGCGTGGTTTTGTTGTATATAGAATGTTTTCTCTCTTTCAGTATTGTTTAGTAAACATAGAGGAGTATAATTAAAATAAAGGAGTGATAATTATGTTACAGGAAAGAATTAATCGTGTTATTAATAATCATCAAATGAGTTGCGAACACCGCAGTCATTACCTCTATATCTTAAAAGGATTTAATGTTGTCCTTGATCGATTTACGGTTCCCGTTGAGAATTTAGATATCAATCGTATTGAAGAACAAAAAAACTTCTACATTAAATATGAGGAAGCGATGACCCTGGGAGATGGCATCATCAAACGACTTAAAGATAATAACTATGATATTTGGATTGTTGAGTTTAACCTTTTTGAAGGGGCTTATCTTGCAAAACGGGTTCTTTCAGATTATCTTGAAGCAACACCACTTGATGATTTCTATCTCGTTCAATATCCTGATCTTTCATGGGTGGAAACGCATAAAACGATTGCGATTTTCAACACTGATAATCCCCTCAAGGGAATTTCTGACATGCCATTGGATAATGATGCCCGTCTTGATTTGTTTAAATCTATGAAATAAAAAAACTTAGTATAAAAGGAACTGACCTAGTTCCGTGGGACTAAAGAAAAAAACCTCTTGTATGAGAATTATTGTAAAATAGTTCAATATAGGAGGTTTTTATATGGGAACACGAACTATGCATAGCTATGAGACAAAGATGAAAGTTATAGAAATGAAATTGGCAGGCTACTCAAGCAGGTTTATTCAGACTGAACTTGGAATAAAAAATGTAACACAAGTCAAAACATGGTGGAGATGGTATCGAAATGGTGAACACTATCGATTTTCTCAACCTGTAGGCAAGCAATATACTTTTGGAAAAGGGCCTGAAGGAGACACGGTCGAAGAAACACAAAGACTTAGAATTAAATCTTTGGAGCAACAAATTGAACTATTAAAAGTATTTGAAAGAGAAAGGATGTGGTTCCTGAAATAATCATCAAGCTCGTTGAAGAGTATCGCAACACTGTATCTCTTAAAGATATCTTGAATCTTTTTGGGGTACCTAAGTCAACGTATTACCGTTGGACTAAAAAAGAGCAACTAGAGTCTAATAATTATTCTGTCAATGAAGCATTAGTAATTGAACTTTGTAAAGAAAATAAATTTCGTTATGGATATCGAAAAATAACTGCATTAATTCGAAAAGAAAGAATTATCAATAAGAACACTGTTCAAAAGATAATGCAGAAACACCAATGTCAATGCCGTGTTAAGGTCAAACGGTATCGAAAAAACAAAAATCCGAAGATCATTATGCCCAATATCATTAATCGCGACTTTAAATCACTACGTCCTCTAGAGAAATTGGTGACAGATATCACTTACATCCCTTATGGCCATAAGATGCTCTATTTATCTACGATCATGGATTTATATAATGGTGAGATTATTGCGTCTACATTGAGTGACAGACAAAACCTAGAATGTGTGGTTGATACATTAAATCAACTTCCGGATATCGTTCAGCCATGTATTCTTCATTCTGATCAAGGGAGTGTCTATACATCAAAAGAGTATCAACTCAAAGTAAAAAATAAAAGCATTACCATGAGTATGTCCCGTAAGGGTACACCCGCTGATAATGCTCCTATCGAATCGTTTCATGCCTCGCTAAAGTGTGAAACATTCGAATTAAACCCAGAACTAAAGGGTTCTACTGAAATTGTATCACAAACTGTGATAAACTATTTAAAATATTACAATGAAAATCGAATACAAGAAAAGCTAGGATATCAATCTCCCGTAAATTATCGGTTAACTTCATCCTAACTTGGTTTTTTCTTTAGTCCCAAGGAACTAGGTCAGTTCCGAACTGACCTAGTTCCAGGAAACGGTGTTTTTATATGTTTAACGAGTTGGTTCAGAGCTTTCAAGCTCTGCTTTGATTATTGTACGGTTAACGCTGTAATCGTTCGCTTCGGTACAAGTCACAAGTGTAAGTGTTGCACCACGTGATTCATCGTCATTCAGTACAGAAGTATCCGTATAAGGTACTTCAAAGTTGTCATAGACTTTATAGATATAAGTTGTATTATCTTCTTTTCGATGCAATTTAATTGTATCGCCTTTTTCGATTTTTTCGAAATCACGGAAGACACAGCTTGCACAACGTCCATTATGTCCTGCTATCGAGAAGTTTCCTTCTCCAGGCGGGTCAATTGAACGATTCCAAGCTACAACATAACGGTTGAGATAACCCCAGTCGTTTGATTTCACAATCAAATGGTTGATATCAAGTTTTTCAATCTCGATCGAGCCCCATTTATCCGTCTCTTGTTTTGAAGGACCATCAGAATCATCTTGAGGTAGGGGAGCATTTAGAAAGTCTTGTAATTCTCGTTTGAGCGCTTCGCGTTCAAGGTAAGAAGAACCGACATCGTAAATGATTATTCCTAATCCAGCGAGGATCATCATGATTCCTAAAAAACCAAATAAATTAAATTTTTTCTTTTTCTTAGTATTGTTTTCCATAGTCATCCACCTTAAATACATTATATAGATTGTAAAACAGAATATCAATATAAGGTCCTCCATGATATAATGAGATAAAGGTGATAATATGTCGTATCAATCGTTATATCGTAAATATAGACCTTCACATCTTGACGAAGTTGTGGGGCAAGAACATGTCGTTCATGTTTTAAAAAATTCAATTACTAAAGATAAGATATCACATGCATATCTTTTTTGTGGTCCACGTGGAACAGGAAAAACATCGATAGCGAAATTATTTGCGCGGGCAGTCAATTGTGAGAATCCTGATCAAGTAATTTGTGGAACTTGTGACAATTGTAAGGCTGTAGCGGATGGAACGCATCCAGATCTCATTGAAATTGATGCCGCAAGTAACAATGGTGTTGATGAGATTCGTGGTCTTATTGAAAAAGTGAAATATACACCGATTCTCGGAAAATATAAAGTCTACATCATCGATGAGGTTCATATGCTTTCACAAGGTGCTTTTAATGCACTTCTTAAGACATTAGAAGAGCCACCAAGTCATGTTGTATTTATATTAGCGACAACAGAAATACATAAAGTGTTGCCTACAATAATTTCGCGCTGTCAACGCTACGATTTTAATCGTATTGGCGAAGTGGATATTGCGAAGCGATTGGATTATGTCCTTGAAAAAGAAGATGTAGAAGCTGAACAAGGAGTTTCGAAACTTATTGCAAGTTTATCTGGCGGTGGTTTAAGAAATGCATTAACGATTCTAGAACAAGCGATTGTTCTAGCAGATGATCAGATTACGGTAGCACAAATTAATGATACCAATGGTATCATTACAGACCAAGATAAGATTCGTTTATTCAATAGCATTCAGGAACAAAATATGGAAACGCTTGTGAATCAAATTGCAATGATGAGTGAGAAGAGTGTTAATATTGATCGCTTGATGATGGATCTCATTAGTGGATTAAAAGATTCAATTATCTATTCACATACAAATTCTGAAACGCTTGTCAACGAAAATAGTTTAATGTTTATCCAATATCTTGCGAAGTCGTTACAGGTTCAAGAACGATTGCAAGTGATTGACAAACTATTAGGTTATATGGATAAAATGAAATTTTCTCAAAATCAATCAACATATTTTGAATTCGCTATGGTGGATGTTTTTAATTCATTTAATCATAAAAAAAATAATGTGAATTTGAATCAACAAAACCAAGAAGCAATGACAGCTGAAGAAATCTATCGATTAGAACATGGTAATAAGCAGAGAAAGACATCACACAACGATGTTCCTAAGTCAAACGAGTCGACTCATGAACCAATTATTTTCGAAACAAATAATCCGGAAGAAATGATTGAAGATGAGATTATTGAAGAAGAAATTCAAATTGATACAGAAGTCTTTATTACAGAGCCAAATGACCAGCCGGATGCACTTCTAACAGTAGATGAAGTTGTTCAGTATATGGTAACGGCTGATAAAGCAATTCGTATCCAAGACGATGCCTCATATCAAGCAATTGATCGCTATAAGGTTGATTTAACGTGGGCACGCGCAAGTAGACTTATAAGTGGTGGGAAACTGGTATTAAGCAGTAATTTCTTTGTTGTTATTGCACTCGTCAATGACGCAGCGGTTCGAGAAGTGGCAGCAATACGAAATCAAAGCGAACTTTATCATTTCTCAAAAGTTCTTTTTGGTGGATCAAAGCAAATTTTAGCCATTACACAAGAAATGTACGCAGAAGCTGTTTCTAAATTTCTAGATCTTTCAAAGAACAACAATTTACCAGAACCAATAGAAGCAAAACCGTTTAACGATCAATCTCAAGAAGATGAAGTTGAACAAAAAGATGAAAGCTTAGAAAAAGTAAAAGAACTGTTTGGGGGAATCGTAGAGATTATAGAATCGTGAGGTTGTCAATAAATGTATCCTAAAAAACTAGAAAAATTAATTGAATCGTTTATGATGCTGCCTGGGGTTGGACAAAAGACGGCTGAGCGTTATGCACTCAGCATTTTAGATCAAAAACCAGAAGATGTGGATAAATTCTCACAAGATTTGAGTACCGCACGGCATGAAATTCAATCATGTAAAGTTTGCCATAACCTCGCGGATGAGGCGGTTTGTCAAATATGCCAAGATGAAACGCGTAATCGTTCAATCATTTGCGTTGTCGCAACAGCAAAGGAAGCATTTTCAATCGAAAAAATGAATGAATATCACGGTGTTTATCATGTCTTAGGGGGATTAATCTCTACTCAAAAAGGGATTCTTCCAGAGAATTTGAATATTCAGTCACTCATTAATCGTGTTGATGAAAACGTAACTGAAGTTATATTAGCGATCAATGCTACCGTTGAAGGGGAAATGACATCGCTTTATCTGGCGAAAAAATTAGAAGATCAAGCAGATGTTTCACGTTTAGCTTTTGGATTACCAATTGGTGGTCATTTAGACTACGCAGATGATATGACATTGATGAAAGCTTTTGAGGGTCGCAGTAAAGTTAAATAGGAGGTCCATATGAGCTCAATAGCATATATTTCCGATGAAAAGATGATTGAATATCATCGAATTAATGGAAATCAAACCGTAAATTTTTGGAGACTCAGTCTTAAAGGCTTTGAGCGGTTTGATGTTGGCGACTTACTTTTTTTCTTAGACAGGCGTTATATCCATCCTCAAACGAAAGAAAAGGGGATTATTGGTTATGGTCGCGCAAAAACAGTGCGCACCATGAGTGTAAAACGAACATGGGATCAGTATGGAACCATGAATGGCTATACTTCATTTGAAATGTTTGAAGAAGCAATTTTGAACCGTACTAAAGATCATGAAGTGCCAAAGCAAATTCAGAGCATCGAACTCGAAGATCTCAAGTTCTTTGCTGCACCAATCTATCTCCATGAAGTAGATTTTAAACTTACCAAACGTTTAGAATCATTTACTTATCTTGAGGATGATGACCAAAATACCGTATTGAATCTTCTAAACAAAGGATTAGAAATTGGGCTGGATGAGTGGTTTACCAAAGTCCATAAACATGAATTAAGCGAACGTGACATTATTCAAGATCTCGAGCATCAACGTCTAAGAGATATCCTATCAAGCATTCGGACGGAGTGGACGCTTATTCAGGAGTCGATGATTTCTACCAATCAAGAAAAGTATAAAATCGGACCGATTGGATATACCTATTATGGAAACAAAACTGCATCCATATCATTGCCCTGTTCATCCCTTAAGAATCAAATATATCCCTTGCTTGGTATTTCCTGGGTAATAAAAAAAGAACTTGAAGATTTCAAGTTCTCAATTTCTTTATGCATTAAAAATCAAACAGCATCACAATCATACAAGGATCTTATTCAGCAGATGAATCTAGAGCTCGTAGATATTTAGGTTTTGAAGGTTTATATTGAATCCCCAATAATTGAAGCGTATCAAGGTAGTGCGGGTACGCTTTTTCATTGCTTTCATGAAGTTCATATTCCAGTTCATAATCGGAATTATTTAAAAAACGGGTATAATCTAAACACCAAACACCATAGATGTCAGAGTATTCATAGCGGACTGTATTACTGAATGCGATGACCTCCATCGTATTTACGTCAATGTCTTTTTCATTTAAAAAATCAATAATGCGTTCATCCATAAGTGACTTTTCATTTAAAATAACCTCGTATTCCAATACACCTTCTTCTTGAGGTACTTTTAATGTGAACTCATGAATACTACCAATTGTGCGTATACGGCACATGGAGTGTTGTTTAAATAAAGAACCTTTCGGTGTATCATAGTATGTATTTTCTTGATACTTAGGATCTTTAAAAGGGAACGAATTCAAAATATGGTTAAATTCGTCCTGGGTGAGTTGAGTTTTATATTCAATTTCGAGATGTTGTTTCATACATCTATGGTACAATAAGTCTAAAGGAAAAGGAAGTGGATTATGAAACGTTTTACACTTGTTCAACGTGGTGATGCTGCGTCACAAGGGATCTGCATGAAGATTCGCGATGCTCTTGTGAAAAATAATTTTATATTTGATGACCAGAATCCTGAACTCATTATTTGTGTTGGTGGAGATGGAACACTTTTAAAAGCGTTTCATGACTGGATTCACATTATTGACGATGTAGCCTTCGTTGGAATTCATTCGGGAACGTTGGGTTTTTCCACAGACTATACTAAAGATTGTGTGGATCAATTTATAAAAGACGTAATCCATAATGAACCCGTGATTGAAGAAAAACGGATTCTTGAAGCACTCTGTATAAACGATACGCGTGAAATCCAAGTCTGTGCACTAAATGAAATACGTGTTGAAAACATCGTTAAAACACAAGCGTTAGATATTTACATTGATGATTGTTATTTCGAGACATTTAGAGGGAATGGTGTTTGTATCTCTGGGCAATATGGTTCGACTGCATATAATCGTTCCATCGGTGGTGCCGTTATTTTCCCAGGATTAGATTTACTACAACTAACCGAAATATCTGGAATTCATCATCGATATGCACGCAGTTTGGATTCGCCTTTGATTATGAAACCGGACTCTAAAATCATTCTAAAAAGTGATTCATTCGATCATGCATTATTATGTTATGATCACCTTCATAAGCATTTAGATGGTATTCATGAGATTAGAATTTCCAGCTATCCAAAAGTGATGCGTTTTGCGCGGTTTAATGATATTCCGCATATTCAACGATTGAATGCTTTATTTTAAAAAGAAAAGAAGGAGTGACCCTAAAGTCCTTCCTTCTTTTTTAGTGTTTGTGTAAATTAATGGTTTCGCTGTACATATGCAGTGCGACAGCAATGGGTATCATATAGGAAACAAGAGATGATCCTCCATAAGATATAAAGGGTAAGGTAATTCCGGTAATTGGCAGGATGCCTAGAATCATACCGATATTCTGTAAATCCTGGAACACAATCATTCCAATGATTCCCATCATCATATATCGTTCTTTAGATAAATTACTTCTTAGTGTATTTATCACAAGTTTTATATCAAAGGCAAATGATAAGATAACAACTAAAGATGCACCGAGAAACCCAAAGTTTTGCGAAATAACGGCGAAAATAAAGTCAGTTTGAGGTTCTGGGAACTGAGCAATTACAGATCCTAAGGGATGACCTGTAAGACCTGCAGTACCAAGTGATAACAGTGCTTGGAAGAGTTGGTATCCATATGTTTGAGGATACTTCTCATAATCGAGCCAACCATAGAAACGGGTGAGACGATAATGCGTTGCACCACCACCCAAAATGGTATTGAGTAACTCTTGATTATTGTAATAAAGCCAAACAATACCCAGTAGCAGTCCAAGTGCAAGACCAACAATAACAATGATCCATTCGCGTCGAACACCAGATAGGAAGAACATCGTAGCGAGGCTGACAAGAATAACAATTGGAACCCCAGTATCAGGTTGTAGAAATATCAAGATAAAGGGTGGAAGAACATATTTAATCATTTTATAGATTAATTCAAAATCACTTTTAAATGAATATTCAGTTTTCAATGTATTATGTTCATGAATAGTATTGGCGGTTTTAATTACGAGTACGATTTTCATAAATTCACTCGGTTGGAAGGAACCAATACCCGGAATAGAATACCAAGCATGCGTCCCATTTATTTCTGCAGCGAAGGGTATGTGAATACCGAATCGAGAAGATAGAACACGTGCTATAACAAGACCGAGTAGACATACCATTAAAATCCAATAGGCAATATCTACTGCAGTGAAGATACGATCGACGCCGATTTTGAGTAGAAAAGCAACGACTCCAAGACCTACGACAATCCAGCTAATTTGTTTTATTACTAAATTGACGCCCCCATCTTGGTTCATAAGTGGTGCTGCAAGATGAATTGCCACAAGACTTATTCCAAAGAGTGCAAAGAGTAAGACAATTAAAGTTACATCAAGGGTGAAGTGTCGTTTGCTTTCATTTATAAATTTGTTCATCGTGCCTCCTTTTGCGAATGAATGTAATAGTGTATAATAGAATGGAAAAGTTAGAGGTGCTCAAAATGAATCGTCTTCAGACATATTATGAACAGTTACAACTCCCATTGAAATCATTATTCTTGGGTTGTTTCTTGATTACAATCGGTTCTATCATAGCAAACCCATATATCGTAATGATATTTAAATTTAACAGTCCACTATTTGTTACAGCATCGAAATTGTTGTTGTATGCTGGTGGTATCATTTTATCATATTTTCCACTGTATGTTTTTATTAAATTGTTAACGCATCGAAATGATGAAACCAATGTCGTGGTTACAGGATTTATTTCATATTTAGTGTTCTTAGTTGTGATGACGCTGTTGTCACCAACAACATCACCAAAAGCTGCGTATTCAGACATTTTAAACATTACAATTGGAAACGAATCATATGGTTTGTTTAAAACAGGAATTTTTGGCTTCTTAGCCGTACTCCTTGTGGTTCGATATTGTTATCGAAGCCATAAAGAAACAACTGGTTTCTCCCAAGTTTCTTATTTAGATAAAGATACACTTAAATTAGTGAATGCAATTATTGGATCTGCAATCGTAGGGGCGCTTTTTGCATATGGATGGCTTATGTTTGTGGATGGTATCTACAATGCATTGAAATTTATATCTTCAGATTCTCATAATCCGATGAGTCTTTTTGCATACGGAGGGTTAGAACGACTTCTAACACTTGGGAACATTCAAACGATGATGCATCAAGAAATATGGCTTGGATCTCTTGGGGGATCCTGGATGAATATTGAGGCGAAACGTTTGTAGGGATGCCAATATTTGGACGGCTCAACTTAAAGAGGGTCTAAATATGATTAGTGGTGCTGGACGCTATACGAGTGCATACTATGTGCTTAATCTATTTGCGATTCCAGGTTATCTGCTTGCAGTTGTTTCAACAATCTCCAATAAAAAAGTTTTAAAGAAAAACATTTCACTCTTCGTTATTGTAATTCTAACATCAATGCTCGGGGGAATTATCTTCCCAGTTGAGTTGTTAATGCTTTTAACAAGTCCAATTCTATATTTCTTCCATCTCTTTATGACCGCATTTATTTATGCGATTCTTGTTGGATTTGGAGCAACCGTAGGCTTCTCGTATTTGGGAACGTTGACAAGTGCAACACCGGGAAACCTTATCGATTTTATTGGTCTTATGAGAAATACAGTAATGTTTGATAAAATTATGATTATTCTATTAGTTGGTATTATTACATTTATTATTTACTTTGCGATGACCCGTTTCTACTATAGTAGAATGGCAATTGATGTCTTAAATATTGGAAGTAAAAAAGAACGTGTTAATGATTTTATTGAACGATTGGGAGGCCTTGAAAATATTGAAGCGATTTCAAGCACACCAACGCATATCCATGTTGCGCTCCGTGATCGTGATGAATTAAATGTTTCAGGATTACACCGACAAGGGGTTACTCGTATCGTTGAGACTCGACAAGGTTTTACACTTTCTGTAGGATCCTCATCGTATATGTTGCAACGTGCGGTAAATCGTCATCTTGATGCACTTCCTAAAGCGGAAGAGGATGCTGAAGAATGACACAAGCAACATTAACACCAATGTTACAACAATATATGGACATAAAGAAAAACACCAATGATGCGTTGGTGTTTTATCGCTTGGGAGACTTCTATGAATTGTTCTTTGAAGATGCTATCACAGCATCAAAAGTCTTGGATCTTGTTTTAACAGCGCGTTCAGCTGGAAAGGATCAAAAGGCCCCAATGTGTGGTGTTCCACATCATGCGGCGCAAGGTTATATTCAAAAATTAGTGTCCGCAGGGTACAAAGTAGCAATTGTGGAACAAGTTGAAGATCCTAAAAACGCAAAAGGGATTGTTAAGCGTGATGTCGTTGAGATTGTAACGCCAGGAACATATTTTGAAATGGATGATAACGAAACGCGCGAAATTGCTTCAATAACGCTCGATTTAGTGTATGCAACGATTGTCAGTTGCGATATCGTTTCAGGAAATCTACGTGCAATTCGTGTCATGAATGATTTTGTTGAAATTATTAAAGTACTCCAACAATTTCAAGTAAAAGAAATTGTTGTTTCTGAACATTTTGATTCTAAAATTCTAAATGAAATTAAAAGTAAAACCGAAATCTATATTTCGTATCAAGAAGACTTAGCAGAAGATGTTCAACATCAAGATCCAACAATTTGTAAAACACAAGCACGGTTAATTCAATACCTCATTTATACACATAAGCGTAGTTTGAATCATTTATCAGAAGTTGTAGTGCTTAATGATGAAGCATATTTACGTATGGATTATGCTACAATGACGAATCTCGAACTCATTGACCATCAAAAGGGAAAAGAATTATCCCTATTCCACTTTATTAATCATACTAAAACAAACATGGGAGCACGCGCACTTAAAGAAATGTTGATGCAACCATTGGTGAGCGTTGATTCCATCAATAAGCGACACATTCAAATTGAGACACTTATCGAAGATTATCTTCTTGCGGATGCACTTTCTCAATGTTTAAAAGAAACTTATGACATTCATCGCGTTATTGCACGCTTATCAACCGCAAAGCATAATGCACAGGATCTTGTGCGTCTTAAAAAAACACTCGGTACCTTCAAACGAATACAAGAAGTAGTGGACGGTATTGACTGTTTTAACTTTATGCAGATCAACCCTCTTCAGGATGCGTATCAAGTACTTGATACACATATTTTAGACGATGCGCCGGTTGCACTTAAAGAAGGGAGAACCTTCAAACAAGGGATTCATTCTGAACTTGATGAACTTTTAGAGTTATCAAAAAATGGGAAGAAATGGCTTGTTAATTTTGAGGCGGAACAACGCGAAAGAACGGGCATTAAGAACTTAAAAGTTGGTTATACCCGTGCTTTTGGATATTACATTGAAATTAGTAAAGGCCAAATTGAGAATGTTCGTGAAGAGTTTGGTTATATTCGAAAGCAAACCTTAACAAATGCTGAACGATACACTAGTGAAGCATTACAAGAATATGAATTAAAAACAAGCCAAGCCAGTGAACGTATTTTAGAAATTGAACATGAGTTGTTTGATTCTGTTACTCAATATATTTCACAATTTTCAACGGAAATCCATAATATTGGATCATCGATAGCGCTCATGGACGCTTTGCTCTCACTTTCAGAAGTGTCTGCTTTACCAGGTTATCAACGTCCAGAATTTGTATCCGGGAGTGAGTTAGATATTAAAAACGGAAAGCATCCAGTTTTAGAATCAACATTAAAAGATCACCAGTATATTGCAAGTGATGTATTAATGAATGCAACCCGTAATACTCTAATCTTAACGGGACCCAATATGGGTGGTAAAAGTACCTATATGAGAATGGTCGCACTTAATGTTATTTTGGCGCAAATTGGATGTTATGTTCCGTGTGAAAGCATGACACTCAGCCTTGTAGACCAAATCTTTACAAGAATGGGTGCAAGTGATGATATTTTAATGGGACAGTCAACATTTATGGTTGAAATGATGGAGGCTCAAGCAGCACTTTCGCGTGCTACCAAACATTCCTTAGTGCTTTTTGATGAAATTGGACGAGGAACGTCAACATATGACGGAATGGCACTAGCTCAGGCAATTATCGAGTATATCAATAATTCAATTCAAAGTCGCACAATTTTCTCAACGCATTATCATGAATTAGTGACGTTAGAATCGATGTATGAGGGGATTAAAAATATTCATGTGGAAGTACATGAAGAAAACGATGAAGTGACGTTCCTCTATAAAGTCATTGATGGCCGTGCGGATAAGTCGTATGGGATTAATGTAGCGCGTTTGGCTCATTTACCTCAAAGTATCATTGAACGTGCTAAACACAATTTAGAGGTTCTTGAATTGTCCAAAAGCCGTTTAGATATTGATTCTAAGGTTGTTACGGTAGAAGTAGAACCGCAGGGATATAGTGTCGTAAAAAATAAATTGCAGAGCCTTGATGTTAACCAATTAACACCAATTGAAGCACTCATGGTTCTTTCTGAATTAAAATCAATCATTGAGGACAAAGGCGATGAATAAAATAAAAGTACTGGATACACATCTAACGAATATGATTGCTGCTGGAGAGGTTGTAGAACGTCCTGCGGGTATTATTAAAGAACTTGTAGAAAATTCAATTGATGCGAATGCTACAAGTATTGAGGTGCGTATTGTTGAAGGTGGGATGGGCCTTATTGAGGTCAGTGATAATGGTGATGGAATGGGCGGTGATGATTTATCACAAGCATTTGAACGTCACTCAACATCAAAAATTAAAAGTGTCCTCGATCTTAATGCGATTGCTTCTTTTGGATTTAGGGGTGAAGCATTACCATCGATTGCTTCAGTAAGTCATGTTGAAGCGTTATCAAATGACGGTACTGAAGGTCATCGCATTATTATTGATAATGGAGTAAAAAAGGTTAAAGAGCGAGCAGCTCGCAATCAAGGAACAACCATATCTGTTTCAAGTCTATTCCTTAAAACCCCTGCAAGGTTGAAGCACATCAAAAACATCCATTATGAAACATCAATCATCCTTGATACAATTCAAAAGTTTGCTATGGGAAATCCACACATATCATTTACCCTTTATAACGAAAGTAAAATAAGTTTTAGAAGTTATGGCCGGAATGATATAGCGGATGTTTTTCATCGTGTTTATGGTGCTCAAGTGACTCAAGACACGAAACTTTTTAATGCTGAAAATTACGATTTCAAAATTGATGGAATTATGGCGCTCCCTCAACATAATCGCGCAAACCGATATTCAATTTGGCTTTATATTAATAATCGTATGATTCGATTCCCTAAGATTCAAAAAGCAATCGTTGATGGTTATCGCCGTCATATGCCTACTGATCGCTACCCAATTGTTGTGATGAATATTCACGTTGATCCTCAATTAGTGGATGTGAACGTACATCCAAGCAAGTGGGAAATTCGTTTATCAAAAGATAATGTTCTTGTGGAACTGATTCAGGACTGTTTTTCATCAATTTTAGATCAACATATGCGTCCACAACGCATTACCTTTCCCACGCAACCACCCGTTCAAACAGATATAAAAGAAGACCTGCTTGGTGAACCACTACCACGTTTTGAACCGTTGATTGAAGAACCCAAAAAAGTCTATGTTCCTGATTATCTGCCTGAATCATTGCCACTTTCAGACTTTAAACCCCGAGAAATTGAACCTTTGGAGGTATCTGAAAGAATCGAACCCCTTACCGTCTTATCACAAATGAGTGGATGTTATATTTTAGCTCAAGGCGATCAAGGCCTGTATATCATTGATCAGCATGCTGCAATGGAGCGTGTACGGTATGAATATTATCAAAATAAAATGTTAAATCAAAACAACCCTACACAAGATTTTTTAATACCTCTAATAATCGAAGGACGTAAGCCAATTATTGGTCGTGTTCACGAGATTAATCAGATTCTTAAAGAATTTCAACTTGAGTTGGAAGTGTTTGGTGATGATGCATTTGTATTAAGAAGTACACCTTTATGGATCGAGGAAAAAATCGTTTCGGAGTTTATACATGAAGTTTTGGATATGTTTGAAGATGAACGAACAATTCGTGAAGAAGACTTACGACGAAATGTTTTGGCTACGTTAGCATGTCATTCTTCAGTTCGATTTAATGAATATATGTCTATGGATGAGATGACGGAGTTGGTGCGACAACTGAGAGCGTGTGATCAACCCTTTCATTGTCCACATGGTCGACCAACATTTATTACAGTTGAGCATAAACAACTCATCAAGGAGTTTAAACGATGAAAAAAGTTATCGTCATTGCCGGTGTAACAGCATCCGGAAAATCGAGCTTGGCAGTTTCATTAGCCAAAGAACTTAATGGAGAAATTATAAGTGCCGACTCCGTTGCTGTTTATAAAGAACTCAATATTGGCAGTGCAAAACCAACCGAAAAGGAACAAGATGGAATTTCGCACCATCTCATTGATATTGTTTCCATTACGGACGCATATCATGTTGCACGTTTTCAAAAAGAAGCACGAGAAGCGATTGACTTAATATTAAGTAGAGGTAAAACACCAATTGTGGTAGGTGGAACAGGGCTCTATATTAATGCATTGCTTAATGATTATAGATTTAATGAGGAGGTTCACCTTCCTCAAATTGATGAAACGTTATCCAACCAAGATTTACTGAATGAACTATTAGAAATTGATCCAGTTACTGCAGAAAAAATTCATGTCAACAATCGAAAGCGTCTTATTCGATCTTTACAAATGGTCAAGAGTGCGAATTTGACCAAAGCGGATGTTAATGAGAATAGGGGAAAAACACGTCTTTATGATGCTAGAATCTATTTCTTGCAAGGGGAGCGTTCAAGACTTTATGACCTAATAAATGCGCGTGTTGATATAATGATGCAACAAGGACTTTTGGAAGAAGTGACTGAACTTTATTCGAAGTATCCTGAGTTATTCACGATGCAAAGCATGCAATCGATAGGGTATCGAGAGTTCGTAGATTATTTCCAGGGGAATAGTACGTTAGATGAAGTTCAGGAATCCATTAAGAAAAACACCCGAAGATTGGCAAAGCGTCAAATTACCTGGTTTAAGCATCAAACTGAAAGTACATGGATTGATATTTTTAACAGTAATCCGTTAGAGTTCGTGCTAAATGATTTAAAAAAGTGGTAGATCCACTTTTTTTAGGTCAAAATTTAAAGAGTGCACATCTATTAGAGGGGTGTACTATGAAAGTTGAACAGTTAACGAAGCTTTATAAGAACAAACGAGGAATCAAAGATATCTCGTTCGAAATCAATGACGGTGAAATTCTCGCTGTGTTGGGGGTGAACGGAAGTGGTAAATCGACGCTGTTTAAGACAATTACAGGTCTAATTCAAAAAGATTCAGGAAATATTTATGTTACTAACATCGGATATATTCCGGAAAATCGTTCGCTGTATAAGGATATTACAGTAAAAGAGCATTTAGAACTCTATGCGCAATTGCATGGTATGGAACTAAATGAAATACAGTCAAGTTTGGAATATTGGATGAAGTATTTGGAAATTGAAATCTATTTCAAATCTAAAATCATGACACTTTCTAAAGGGAACCAGCAAAAAGTACAAATTCTATGTGGGCTGATTCACGATCCCAAAACAATCATAATGGATGAACCACTCAGTGGTTTGGATATCCACAATATGAGACTGATTAAAGGATTACTTCGTAAACTGGCGAAAAAAGGAAAATCAATTCTAATTTCAAGCCATCAATATGAAGAGGTCGAAGAGGTCTCCGATTACGTTCTAATTTTAAAAAACGGGAAAATGATGAAATATGGATCACTCAAAGCGTTAAAGCGGGATGCAGCGATAACATATCTAATAGTGGAAAAGGAACAGTTTTATGATATCAAACATCTTGGCTTAGACTTTAAAGTTGTAGAGGACAAGGTGTATCTGATTATTCATAATAAGGACATTTTAAAAACTATACTTCCAAATTTAATTGAGAATCGATGCGTTGAAAAAATTATCGTTGATTCAATTTCTTTAAAAGAAATGGTGGAAACTACCTATGAAGACACTCATTAAGTTTTCAATTAAGCGACGCATGCTGAATCGCGCCACCATCCTATTTTATGCAATCGTATTTACCGTGATGGGATGTTTGCTTTTTGGTGATAAAATTTTAGCGATTCTTTTACCCAGTGTTTCAGAACCAACACCCATTAAAACCATCGATATTGATTGGGAACGTTTTGCTGATGGATTCGAAAAAATCATAAAATATGATGATGAAGCTTCAGTTCTAATTACAAAAAAAGAAGGCGTTTATACAATCCAAACGGAAACACCCTTAAGTCCGACCGAGAAGAGTACATTAGGCTTGATTATTGATAGCTATGAAAATGGGAGTCATGAGAAGCCAGTGATTTTATACAAGACTACCGCCAAGAATAATCTTAATCTTGAAATTGTCTTTTCAATTCTTACAACCTTATATTTCTTAATTACCTCTTTAAGTTCTTCCGCAATGAGTGAGGTTATTATGGAGAAAACTTCCAACGTCCTAGAGATGGTACGTTCGGTGATTCATGTGAAAACATATTTTGTTACTAAAGTAATTCTTGGACTCATGATGATGACAATTCAACTCACAAGTCTTGCACTTATTTTTAGTTTTTGGGTATGCATGCGTCAGACATATGATCAAGGTGAGGGGTTGGTCGATTTATTACAAACGCTTGGTATTCTTGATTTTGAGGGACAAACATTTATTGATATCATAAAGAACCTAAACTTATCACAGAGTGATTTTATTAATATTGGATGTGCCTTTTTAATTCTAATGGTTGGAATTGCAACGATTCAAATCATCCTACTCGTACTTGCAGTTCGTATTCGATCCATTGAAGAAGCAGGTAGTGTTCATGGTCCGCTATACTTTTTAATGTTATGTATTTACTATCTATCGATTTTTCTCAATACACGTTATCATATGACCGAAGGTTGGGGTGTCTATTTGTCCCTAACACCACTATTTAGCATGTTGTTTCTCCCTCTTCGTGTGCTTGTCTATGATGTCAGCATCTACGAGATTGCATTTTCATTTGCGACGGCCATTGTTTTTTTTACACTCGTTTTTGAGTACTCGAAGTACTACAGTGAGAAGTTTATTTTTGACAATGATACGAAAAAGATTGACTAATAACCTCTAATGTATTACTGTGTTAATACATTAGAGGTCAAAATAAAATGTTAAAATTAGATAAAATAACCAAAAGATATGGTGAAGTAGAAGCGCTCAAGGGCGTCTCTTTAACATTTAGAAAAAACGAGTTCGTTTCAATTCTCGGTCCTTCAGGATGTGGGAAGACAACGATGTTGAATATAATAGGTGGACTTGATCGTTATACGAGTGGGGATCTTAATATTTCAGGAATCTCAACGAAAAACTATAAAGATCGTGATTGGGATTCTTATCGGAACAGCTCTGTAGGTTTTGTTTTTCAATCCTATAACTTAATTCCGCATCTTACGGTTCTTCAAAATGTTGAACTATCATTAAAATTATCCGGAATTTCAAAAAAAGAAGAGGAGTCACGTGCTCGTACTGCTTTAGAAAAAGTTGGATTAATCGATCATATTAATAAAAAACCGAATCAATTGTCAGGTGGACAAATGCAACGCGTTGCAATAGCGCGTGCGATTGTTAATGATCCTGAAATTATTCTAGCCGATGAACCCACGGGAGCACTTGATAGTAAAACCAGTGTTATTATCATGGATTTACTCAAAGAAATTGCTCAAGATCGTCTTGTTATCATGGTTACTCATAATGCAGAGCTTGCGCATGAATACAGCAATCGAATTGTAGAATTGTTGGACGGGCAAATTATAAGTGACAGTAATCCTTATGAAACAGATATTAATGGAGAAAAACTTACTAAACAAAAACGTACAAAAATGCCATATATTACAGCGCTTGGACTCAGTGGAAAGAACTTGTGGGCTAAAAAAGGACGTACCGTCTTAACAAGTTTTGCTGGAAGTATCGGAATTATCGGAATCGCGTTGATTTTGGCGCTTTCTTCAGGTTTATCCAACTCAATTAATAAAATGCAGTCGGATACACTCGCGACATCACCGATTACAATTAATACCTCCGTTTTTGATTTTTCAGGACCTGTTGTGGCAGAAGATACATCGAATATGAGTGAGTTTCCAACAGATTCCAAGTTGCAAATCTATGAACCTAAAGTTCAAACAAATGTTATTACAAACAATATTACTCAAGAGTATATTGATCATGTGAATAAGCTTGATGCAGATAAATATATCTCAATCCAATATATTCACAAAGCAAATATGAATATGATACGTAAAACCAGTGATAAATACGTTCATGTACAATCAAGTTCATCACATATGGGTGAGTTACTCGATAATGAAGACTTCAACAACAATCAATATGATGTTCTTGAAGGCCGTATGCCTCAAGGTGATAACGAGATGATTTTAGTCGTGGATAACTATAATCGTATCGCAAAAGAAACAATTAAAGAATTGGGTCTAGGTGATATCGAAAATAACGTTGATTTGAAATCGCTTATAGGTCAAGAATTTAAGTTAATTCAAAATAACGACTATTTTGTTAAAGATGAATTTGGGCTCTATCGCGAAGCAAGTCAACAGAACTATGAGACAATCTATGGATCTGAAAATGCCAGAACCTTATCGATTGTGGGTGTGATGAGACAAAAAGAAGATTCATCATTCCAAATGTATCAGCCGGGTTTATATTACCGTTCGGATTTAGTTAAGGCCTTTATCAAGGACTCTACAAATTCTGATGTTGTAAAAGCTCAAAAAGAGGTTGGTAAAGCGTATAGTGTTGTATCGGGGATGGGATTTGAAGGGCATTCATTTAAAGAAGCGGATGCACTCTACCAAGATCAACTTGAGGAACTTGGGTCATCTTCATTACCACGAAACATCTCAATTATTTCTTCAGATTTTGAAGCGAAAAAGGAAATTCGTACACACCTTGACGCTTACAATATTGATAAAAAAGATGCTGATAAGATCACTTACAGTGATATGTCAGAAATGATTACAGGTGTCATGGAAACAGTCGTGAATACAATTTCTTATGTGTTGATTGGATTTTCATCCATTTCTCTTGTCGTTTCTTCATTGATGATTGGAATTATTACATACGTTTCAGTTATCGAACGTACCAAAGAGATTGGTGTACTTCGTAGTCTAGGAGCTCGTAAAAAAGATATTTCGCGTGTATTTAATGCTGAAACATTCTTAATAGGATTTGTATCCGGGACATTGGGGATCGTAGTTACATATCTACTTACCTTCCCAATCAACGCGATTATTTATAACCTCACAAAAACAGAAAATATCGCCGTGGTTAATCCAATACATGCAGTGATTTTAATTATAATTAGTATCGTACTAACATCCATTTCTGGAGTAATACCTTCAAGAATGGCTGCCAAAAAAGATCCTGTAATTGCTCTAAGAAGTGAATAGAAAAAAAAGGCATCCTCGTTCAAAGGATGTCTTTTTTTAAAAGAAAAAGAAGTCCAAATTAGACTTCTATTTTTTTCATATATTGAAATGCAAGTGAACCAATTCCCACATGAACACTAACGGTTGAAATTAACTCCGTTACATATATTTCAGTATTTGGGAATGCTTCTTCAAACTTCTTAACAGTTTTTTGAAGTTCATCTTTCGCATCCACATCTACGATTGTAATTTTAAAAGTTTCATCAACGCCCGCTTCCTGCATCGCTTCAATAACACGATCAATTGCTTTAGACATCGTTCGTACTTTATCAAAAGGTTCAATAATTCCTTTTGTTTCTTTATTAAGATGAAGTATTGGTTTGATTTTTAGAAAACCACCAAGGTTTGCGGCGAGTGGTGATAGTCGACCTCCACGTGATAGATGCGCTAAATCATCAGGAATAATAAACGTGTTGCCGTTATTGAGCGCTACATCAATGCGTTCTTTAATTTCAGGGATATCATATCCTTGATCAAGAAGCTTGCGAGCAGCAATTGCACAGTCCAGTTCAATCGAAGCAGCTGTAAAGCAGTCGATATAAACAAACTCAATATCAACAAATTGAGCCGCAGTATTCATGGCACCAATTGTTCCAGAAATTCCAGTAGTTATCGGTATCGCAAGAATACGCTCATAACCTTCTGATTTAATTTCTCTAAATAAATCTTCAATCATGCCCAGTGCAGGTAGTGATGTTTGAAGCATAATATTTTTCCTCATGAGGGCATTAACTTGATCAATTGATATCTCAACACTCTCAAGTGAAGCATCCTCCTCATTGATGATCTGTAAGGGTATCGCGAAAAGACCATCCATTTCGATATGTTCATTATAATAATTACTACTACTATCGACAATAACCGCAGTTTTCATAATACAACCTCCAAGTACTACCATTATACACTAATAATGAAATGCATACGACCTCACATGATATATTTATCGGTTTTTGGAATCCATTGAATTGCGACGGTTCCAAGACCTGCATGCGTGGCAACCGCAGCTGGAAGATCCATAATATATGCATCATGGTTCCCAAACGAATCTAAAAGTGCGTCACGAAGACGTGTAATGATTTCTTTAGCGTCGCTATGTAGGTAATAAAAATCATACGCTTCAGGGGTAATGCCTTGTTCTTTCATATGATTAATCAACAGTTCAAAAATTTTAGTTTCAGTCCGTGCAGTACCAAATTTCTCAATCGTCAAACCATGATTTTCAAGATAGAGGAGGGGTTTCACCTTTAAAAGTGAAGCCAGTGTGGCTGCATGTTTCGAAATACGACCACTTACTCGTAATTGATCTAAGTTTTGGGGATAAACAAATGATTCTGTGTGAAGTAAGAATTTGTTTATTCTTTCAATCATCACATCAAGTGTAATTCCATTTAACTCCATAGCGCGCACAAGCTTTACGGTTTGTTGGACGGGTCCACCTAACGTAAAGGAATCTACAACGCGAATGTCGCAGTTCTCGACATGAGAAGCAGCCTGGTTGAAGGCACTATAAGTTCCTGATAAATTCGATGAGAGTGTTATCGAAAGAATCTGATGATAGCCCTCGTCTCGAATTGATTCAAAAAGATTAATCAAAGATCCAAGATTTGGTTGTGAAGTCATAATCTTTTCTTTCTTAGAGAGTAAGTCATGAACTTCTTCTTTGGAAATCGTTTCTTGATCTAAGTACTCCACATTGTTATGAATTAAAGTTAAGGGTGCAATAAAAACGTTATATTTCTTAATTTCTTCTGGTGTGAAACAAACTGATGAATCACATACAATCGCTAAATTTTTCATACATATCCTCCGATGAGAGCATTATAGAATATAATACTTTGAAAGTCAAACTATTATATTCCTTTATGAACGCGGCGAAATGATTTATAATAAATATATGGAACAATTAGACTATAAAACAATTCAATCAGAAGTCATTGCAGAACAAGAAATCAATAAGTCAAAATTTATTGGTTATTTGGCCCCGATTCATTCTGAAGAAGAAGCAAAAGCATATTTAAAATCAATTAAAAAGATGCACCCAAAGGCAACCCATCATTGTAGTGCTTATCGGACGGGTGATATTGAACGATCAAATGATGATGGTGAGCCTGCATCGTCTGCAGGATTACCCATGCTTCAAGTGCTCCGTGGTCATAAGCTTGACGGTGTTATTGCGGTAGTGGTTCGCTATTATGGCGGTGTTTTGCTAGGGGTTGGTGGTCTTATTCGAGCTTATGGTTCAACCGTTTCGCTTACACTTGACGAAGCAAAACTCCTTGCACCTCAAAAGGTATTTACGATTGATCTTTCGTTCCCATATGAGTTTATTAATGATGTGGAGATTCATATCACAAGCGTGGGTACGGTGTTGGATCGCAATTATGATTCCTTAGCTCGCTATCAGATTTGTGTAACTGACCCAATGTTGTTTGAGCCACTAAAGGATATAACACGGGGTACGTTAAGCACGTTCATTGTGAATGAAACCATTGAATTTATCTAGGAGGTCTTGATTATGGATATCAAAACAGAATTAAATCATCATGGCATAAAATCAACACGACAACGCGAGGCAATTTTAACGATCTTAAAGGATAGCGATACGCCTATCACGATTAATCAGATTCGTGAAGCCTTGGATGCAGATGGAGAATATATGGACTTATCAACGATTTATCGCGTGTTGGATGTCTTTGAACAGAAAAATATCATAACCAAGACGGTTCCGATTGAGCCCTCTCAAAGTGTTTATGATTATAAACGTCATATTCACAAACACCATCTTATTTGCACGCATTGCGGAACAATTACGATTATTGAAGGATGTCCTTTGGGAGATTATGAAGGTAAGGTAGCCCGCGAGAGTGGTTATATTATCGATCGTCATCAATTAGAACTCTATGGTTTATGTCCGAAATGTCAAAAAAGTGCCTAGCACTTTTTTTTATGCATAATACTTCCATTTATAACATAGTGTAGTAGTATGTTAATAGAGGTGAAACTATGAAAACATTAAAAAATATTTCAATTAAAAATGTCATTCTTAAAGTTCTTGATCTTGAAGCGATGAAATCATTTTACGAAAATACATTAGGACTTACTTTATTAAGTCAAAATCAAAATACAGTTATCTTGGGTATTGATGATGTGCCCCTTGTCACACTTAAAGCTTCCGAAAGTTATGAAAAACCAAACAAAAACTATAGTGGGCTTTATCACATGGCCTTTCTCTTACCGGATGAATCACATTTAGGTCCATTTTTAAAACATCTCATTTCGGTTAATCAATCGATTACAGGACTTGGGGATCATCTTTATTCTCAAGCCATTTATCTCAATGATCCTGAAGGAAATGGTATCGAGGTTTATGCCGACCGATCACGATCATCATGGATTATTCATGATGATGGCAGTATTGTTGGTGGGACAGAACCTGTAGACGTAGACCGACTTATGCGGATTGCTGATCCAAAAGCATGGGATGGGATGCCTTTGGGTACAATTTTAGGTCACGTTCATGTTCAGGTCGCCGATATCGAGAAAGCACGGATGTTCTATATTAATCAGTTAGGGTTTGATCTAAAAACAGAAATGCAAAAGGCTCTCTTTGTTTCTCGTGATGAATATCATCACCATATAGGGATCAATGAATGGGCGGGACCTCATATTGGAGACCTTCCTCATAATAAAACAGGTATGGAATCCTTTACAATTTCAACGTCATCTTTTACGGAATATCGAAATGAACTGATTCAAGCCGGAGAAACGATTAGAGATCTCGATGAGAATCATTTTACAGTCATGGACCCATTTCACATAAACATTATCTTTGAGAAAATTTAATATGATATAATATGGGTATGAAAAACTTAGAAAACAGAAATGTGATTGGAATCAAGGCAGGTATCGTGGGGATAATCTGTAACTTGATTCTTTTTACTTTAAAATTAATCGTTTGTACTTTGTCGCATAGTTTTGCGATTCTTGCGGATGCAATTAATAATCTATCAGATAGCTTATCATCCATCATTACGATTGTTGGATTTAAAATTGCGGCAAAGCCCGCAGATAAGGAGCATCCTTATGGACATGAGCGATTTGAATACATTAGCGGATTTGTGATTTCGATTATCATGCTTTATTTAGGTGTTGACATTATCAAGTCATCCGTTAAAGATCTTCTCAATCCTCAACCGATGCAGATGAGTCAAGCCATCATTTTTGTATTGGTATCCTCAATCATCGTGAAAATAGCGATGGCTTTATATTATTCAAAGAAAGCGAAAGAAGTAGATTCTGATGTATTGGTTGCGAGTGCTAAAGATAGTCAAAATGATGTCTATATAACAGGCTCGATTTTGTTGGCATTGATTGTTCAATATTATTTTAAGTTTCGAATTGATACCTACCTTGGGATTATTATTGCTCTTTTTATTATCTATTCTTCGGTGATGATGCTTCGTGAATTTATGAATGAACTCTTAGGAAGTAGACCGGATGGGGATACATTACAAAAAGTAAAAGAAATTCTTTGTAGGAATTCAAATATCGAGGGTTATCATGATTTAATGATTCATAATTATGGTAAATATCATATTTATGGTGTTGTCCATGTAGAAGTTAATGCAACGTTATCCCTGATTGAAGCGCATAATATTATTGATGCGATTGAACGTGAAATAAAAGAAGAAATCAATATCGACCTTGTGATCCATTTAGATCCATTGGATATGGATAGTCCGGAAATTTTAAATATTCAACAGGTAATTAAACATTACCTAAGAGATTCTTGCGCGGGATGTACATTCCATGATTTACGAATTATTAATAATGTCCTACGATTTGAAATTGTTTTATGTGATGCATTAAAGCATGAACCCGATCGCATTAAACATGAAATGACAGAGTATTTAAGAGAAGAAGGAATTCCTTACGAGTTAGAAATCACCATGGATACCGATCAGCTAATTTAAAACGTCTTGGAACAAAACCAAGACGTTTTTTATGCATACGTGGCAAGGACGGAAAAAGACCATGATAAAAGATGATAAATAAGAATGAGAGAAGGTATAAAAGGATTCATGAGATGATCCTTTTTGATTTGAGAAAAGGGGAAAAGAAGAAGTGCTAGAAAATAGAAGGGATTGATCCATAGAGAAAAGATTAATGTAAGGACGATCCCTCCTGAAAATTGAAGACGCGGAGCATCTTTTAAAATATAGAGAAGACTTGCAAAGGAAATAAGGATAAGCGCTTGATTAAGATATTTAAAGCTTAGAAGCAGTGTGATCGGAAGACAAATCCAACCGATTAATTGAAAAGTCGGGTACTTTTCTGTAATAAAGTATTCGTAGAGATAAAACAACAAGAAAATTAAAAAGAACGTCAAGCACAAATTACGCTTAACCTGGTACTGAGGAGCAAGTACAAAGGCATTAAAGAAAGCATTGAGGATAAACAAAAGTACGCTACCACCCCATAATTTGTAAAGTAAAAGGCGCTTGTTTTTTGAAGCAAGAAAGTAACGATATACCATCACAGCAATCATGGGATTAACAAGTAAAGCGAGGATTCTAAGCGGCTCAAGATTTAAGAATGAATGAATGGATTCTAAAACAATGGGTGAGCCCTGCGAGAATAGAACAAATAACATTGGATCAACTCCTTCTATAATTATCATAAGAAATAATTGGATTTTGAACCATTGAATTTACTTACACAGGTCTTACAAAGTTGTAAGTTAATGTATTTGATAATTATATAATTGTTTCACATTAATTTTGGGAGCATCTCTTAATACTACAATTCCTAAACTATCAAAGAAATATATAAAAAATATCATACTGGGAATGACAGTGTTTGATTCGATTTTGGAAAAATATATGAAATAGAGCAAATGCCTTCAGAAAGTGCTTGTAGACTTATGCTTGGTTAGGTGTTCATGTTTTCATAATGTTCCAAACATTGTAATACCTCTTTTAATTTATTCTATCATCAACGTTAAATATGAATAGTTATTATGTTAAGGAGTTGACAGTTAAATCAGAAACGCATATGATTAGTTAGAAATAGGAACCTTTAAAATTGTCCAGAGAGGCAAGCAAGGAAAGAGAAATTACCGCTTCATCTAATGATGAGCCTCTTTTCGTGCGCGAGAAGGGGCTCTTTTCTATGATTGGAGGGAAATGATGACAAAAATGATTATGAACCAAGAAGAAATTCAACGTGCTATGAATCGGATTGCGTTTGAAATTTTAGAGCGTTTCCATGGTGTTGAGAGTGTTGTGCTCTTAGGTATTGAAACACGAGGTATCGATATTGCAACGCGAATCCAGAAGAAACTTGAAAGCATTGAAGGACCGGTTGAATGCATAAGTTTAAACATCCATGCTTATCGCGATGATGTCCGTTCCAAGCAGGCACTCAAGCGATCGGATGCATTAACACAAAAACATGTGGTTATCGTAGATGATGTTTTATTTACAGGACGAAGTGTTCGCTCATCGATGGATGCGATTATTGATTTAGGGCATCCAGCTTCCATTTCCCTTGCTGTACTTATAGATCGAGGCCATCGCGAGTTACCTATTAGTGCAGACTTTATTGGTAAAAACATTCCAAGTTCACTTAAGGAGCGTATTTACGTTCAAACTGTTGAGACTGATGGAATTGATAGAGTTGTACTTGAAACTACGTAAAAGGAGAATATAATGGAAAACGTAATTATTGCATTAGATTTTGATGGAACGGACGCTGCATTAGCATTTTTAGATTTATTCGAGGGTAAGAACCTCTTTGTGAAAGTGGGAATGGAACTGTATTATCAAAGTGGTCCCTCTATTATTCATGAGATTAAAAAAAGAGGACACAAAATTTTCTTAGATCTTAAACTCCACGATATCCCCAATACTGTTGAGCGAACCATGCGTCGTTTAAAAACAATGGGTGTTGACATGACGAATGTTCATGCAGCGGGCGGTCTTGAAATGATGGAGGCGGCACGACATGGGTTTGGTGATGAGAGTGTATTAATTGCGGTAACACAATTAACATCAACATCGGAATTCCAAATGCAACAAGAACAACTTGTCCATGCATCTTTAAACGATTCGGTACTGCACTATGCTGAGCTAACACAGAGTGCTGGCCTTGATGGTGTGGTGTGTTCTCCACTCGAATCCAAACTGATTCGTGAAACTTTGGGAAATGACTTTTTAACCGTTACACCGGGCATTAGACCAAACGCTGCTGATAAAGGAGATCAAAAAAGGGTAACGACGCCTGCTCAAGCGCGTGCAAATGGTTCAAGCTATATTGTTGTGGGAAGACCCATTACGCAAGCCGAAGATCCTGTCTTAGCATATGAACAGATTGTTGCAGAATGGGAGGTCGCATCATGAATACATCTAAAAAAATAGCACAATATCTTCTTGAAGTAGAAGCTGTAACCTTAAGTCCAGATAATCTTTATACATGGGCAAGTGGAATAAAGAGTCCAATATATTGTGATAACCGAATCACAATGAGTTATCCTCATGTTCGAAAATATATTGCGGAAGCCTTTGCAAAAGCAATTCGTGAAACGTATCCAGAGGTAAATTATATTGTTGGAACTGCAACTGCTGGAATTCCACAAGCATGTTGGGTCGCAGATTTATTAGACAAACCCATGGCTTATGTTCGACCTAAACCGAAAGATCATGGGAAAGGGAAACAAATTGAAGGGATGATTCCAAAAGGTTCAAAAGTTATCGTTATCGAAGACTTGATTTCAACTGGGGGAAGTTGTATCAAGGTTTGTGATGCATTGAAAGATGAAGGAATTGAAGTTCTTTGTGTTTATGCGGTCTTTACTTATGAGCTCCAAAAAGCTCTAGTGGCTTTCAATGAAGCAAAAATCACGTTACATACTTTGTCCAATTACTCAACATTGATTCAAGTAGCACGGGAAATGGAAGCGATAACGGACGAAAACCTATCATTACTCCAAGCTTGGGCTGAAAATCCATCTTCATTTAAATAAAAAACTTAGTATATTTGGAACTGACCTAGTTCCTTGGGACTAAAGAAAAAACCAAGTTAGGATGAAGTTAACCGATAATTTACGGGAGATTGATATCCTAGCTTTTCTTGTATTCGATTTTCATTGTAATATTTTAAATAGTTTATCACAGTTTGTGATACAATTTCAGTAGAACCCTTTAGTTCTGGGTTTAATTCGAATGTTTCACACTTTAGCGAGGCATGAAACGATTCGATAGGAGCATTATCAGCGGGTGTACCCTTACGGGACATACTCATGGTAATGCTTTTATTTTTTACTTTGAGTTGATACTCTTTTGATGTATAGACACTCCCTTGATCAGAATGAAGAATACATGGCTGAACGATATCCGGAAGTTGATTTAATGTATCAACCACACATTCTAGGTTTTGTCTGTCACTCAATGTAGACGCAATAATCTCACCATTATATAAATCCATGATCGTAGATAAATAGAGCATCTTATGGCCATAAGGGATGTAAGTGATATCTGTCACCAATTTCTCTAGAGGACGTAGTGATTTAAAGTCGCGATTAATGATATTGGGCATAATGATCTTCGGATTTTGTTTTCGATACCGTTTGACCTAACACGGCATTGACATTGGTGTTTCTGCATTATCTTTGAACAGTGTTCTTATTGATAATTCTTTCTTTCGAATTAATGCAGTTATTTTCGATATCCATAACGAAATTTATTTTCTTTACAAAGTTCAATTACTAATGCTTCATTGACAGAATAATTATTAGACTCTAGTTGCTCTTTTTTAGTCCAACGGTAATACGTTGACTTAGGTACCCCAAAAAGATTCAAGATATCTTTAAGAGATACAGTGTTGCGATACTCTTCAACGAGCTTGATGATTATTTCAGGAACCACATCCTTTCTCTTCAAATACTTTTAATAGTTCAATTTGTTGCTCCAAAGATTTAATTCTAAGTCTTTGTGTTTCTTCGACCGTGTCTCCTTCAGGCCCTTTTCCAAAAGTATATTGCTTGCCTACAGGTTGAGAAAATCGATAGTGTTCACCATTTCGATACCATCTCCACCATGTTTTGACTTGTGTTACATTTTTTATTCCAAGTTCAGTCTGAATAAACCTGCTTGAGTAGCCTGCCAATTTCATTTCTATAACTTTCATCTTTGTCTCATAGCTATGCATAGTTCGTGTTCCCATATAAAAACCTCCTATATTGAACTATTTTACAATAATTCTCATACAAGAGGTTTTTTTCTTTAGTCCCACGGAACTAGGTCAGTTCCTTCCCTTAAATCGGTGTTTTTATATGTTTAATCATTTTAATATGGGAAATACCTACTTCTTCATATATTTCCCCAGTTATTTCAAATCCTTGTCTCTTATATATGTTCATTGCACTCAGTTGTGCGTTCAATTCAATTTTATCAATCCCATTGTTTTCTGCTTGGATAATTGCATAGCGAACTAGTTTGGAAGCAATTTTTTTATTACGATATGGTTTTAGAACTGCGAGTCTTCCAATTTTCATTGTTCTATCAGAGCAATATAATCGCATTGTACCGATAACGTGATTCTGTTGCATTGCAACTACATGACTAACTTGTTGATGGTCAAGGATGTCAAGTTCATCATATTCTTCTGAAGGGTCAATATTTTGCTCATCTACAAATACTTTTTTACGGACATCAAGATATCTTTTAAACATAGATTCATCTACCTTTTTAATTTTCACTTGTTTATTTCGTTGCTGTTTAAAGAAATCCAACATCAGTTGTTTGGTTTTATCTCCTTGTATTCCCGCAATCACTTCTGGATAGTGGTTATAGCCCTCTATCTTCGTAAAATCGATTACCGACCCTAAACAACCACTTTTAGGTTCTTTTGATCCGTAAACAACGGTACTTACCCTTGATTGCATAATGGCTCCTGTACACATTGCACAGGGTTCCAGTGTTACATATAAAGTGCAACCTTCTAAATTCCAAGAACCAAGTGTTTCTCCTGCCTGATCCATCGCAATAATTTCCGCATGCCCAGAAGGTTGGTGTTGCGTTTCTCGAACATTATGACCTCGTCCAATGATTTGATTGTTGTAGACAACGACAGCACCAACAGGAACTTCTTCTTTATCATAAGCTTGAAGTGCTTCTTGATATGCCGCATCCATATATTTGTTATGTTCGATAGTAACGCCCCCTTATATACAAAAAGAGCCACAACACACATAAGAGCTAATGTAAGGCTGCTGCATTCCTGCCCTGACCTGGTTAACTAGATTATGTTGTTGTAGCATAGTTATTATACCAAAACTGTCTTAAAATGCAACCTCTTAAACGACTAATTTAAATGTTCCACGTGAAACATTATGGTATAATTTCAATGGAGGTTTCTTATGATTAAATTAATAGCAACTGATATGGATCACACGCTTTTAGATGATGATTCAAATCTTCCTTGTAATTTTGAAGAGGTGCTTGCGGAGCTCAAGAACAACAACATCCATATGGTACTTGCAAGTGGTCGCACCCTCTTTAGCATTAAGAAGAAGGCCCATGATTATATCGATGATCTTTCGTTTGTTTCTGATAATGGTGCGATCGTTGAACATCAGGGTAAGATACTTTATCAATCTGTCTTTTCAAAACGCGATATTAAGATTGTTACCGAGGTTTTTAGACAATGCAAAGAAACATCGATTATCGCTTCCGGTATTAATTGCGCCTATGTCGAACTTGGTGATCCAGTCCACGAACAATATCTTGAAGAGTATTATCCTGGCTTTGTTATCGTCGATGACTTAACAGACGTTGATCTTAATTTCGTTAAAATAACTGCATGCAGTCTTCATCACACCGTTTCTAATTTCCAAGAGATCGTACAATCAGCTCTAAACGGAACCTTTAATGCCGTTACAGCTGGCGCGGTGTGGATCGATGTTATGAACTCTGATGTTAATAAAGGACAAGGAATCCAGCACCTTCTACAAACGCTTAATATCGATGCTGCGGACATTGTTACGTTTGGTGACTATCACAACGACATCCAGATGTTAAAGCTCGCTGGACGCTCGTATGCCGTTTCTAACGCACACGAAGATGTGAAGCGAATCGTTACTGAGGTAATTGATTCAAATAACAATAATGCGGTAATGAATCAAATTCAAAAATTAATCACTAAATAAAAAAATAGAGCCTATTGATTCGGCTCTATTTTTTTATTAAATCCCATATAGGGTTGTAATGCTTCTGGTATAAGTACGCTTCCGTCTGCTTGAAGATTGTTTTCTAAAAAGGCGATAAGCATTCGTGGTGGTGCTACTACCGTATTGTTTAAGGTATGTGCGTAAACACGTCCTTCTGGTGTGTCAATACGTATTTTTAATCGACGCGCTTGTGCATCTGTTAAATTTGAGCAACTTCCAACTTCAAAATATTTTTTCTGTCTAGGACTCCATGCTTCTACATCAACACTCTTGTTTTTTAAATCGGCAAGGTCTCCGGAACAACATTCGAGTACACGTACAGGAATATCAAGGGTTCTAAAGAAATCTACTGAATTATGATAAAGTTCTTCAAAGAGTGCTGCACTATCATTTGGATGACAAACGACTACCATTTCTTGTTTCTCAAATTGGTGTATACGGTATACACCGCGTTCTTCAATACCGTGCGCGCCCACTTCTTTTCGGAAACATGGTGAGTAGCTGGTAAGTTTGTGTGGGAGCGTTTCTCCATCAATAATTGTATCGATATACTTACCTATCATTGAGTGTTCACTCGTACCGATAAGATAAAGGTCTTCACCTTCAATTTTATACATCATGTTTTCCATCTCTTCAAAACTCATAACACCACTAACAACGTCACGATGAATCATAAATGGAGGGATTCCATAGTCATATCCACGATCAATCATGAAATCACGGGCATAAGTTGTCACCGCTGAATGAAGTCTCGCAATGTCTTTTTGTAAATAGTAGAATCCTGCTCCGGCAACCTTACGTGCGGCATCAAGATCAATTCCACCAAATGACTCCATAATATCCGTATGGTAAGGAACATCGAAGCCTTTATCGATAATTTCACCTACAGTATAACGTTCTACATTTTCGCTATCATCTTTTCCGATAGGAACGTCATCCGCAATAATATTAGGGATTTCCATCATCAAACCTTTAATTTTTTCAAATAGAGGTTCTTCTCTCTCTTCGATTTCTTTTAGTTCAAGGGCGAAGGCCTGTACCTGTTCCTTTACAGCATTTGCTTCTTCAATCTTCTTTTGTCCCATAAGTTGGCCGATTTGCTTACTTAAAGCATTACGTTGCCCTCTTAATTCATCCGCACGTGTTTTAATACCGCGGTATTCGATATCCAAAGCAATGATTTCATCTACCATATTTTCCTTATGATCTTGGAATTTCTTCTTAAGGTTGTCCTTAATAAGCTCAGGATTCGTTCTAAATAGATTAATATCTAACATATTTTTCTCCTTTTGAAAATAAAAAAAACACCTCTTAAGGGACGTATGTACGTGGTGCCACCCTTTTTTCATATGTTCCACGTGGAACATACCTTTAACAGATAACGGTTGTCTTCCGAAATTAATCTCTCCAGGGTGGAACTATAGCGTTTTATAATGATTTTCACCAAACATCATCTCTCTTAAATAAAACAGTTATATTATTCCCTTTCAACGAGTTTAAGTAAATTATAGCGATTATCATATTTTAAGTCAAATAGAATCGAAAGAAAAAAAGCAAGGATTTTATCCTTGCTTTGCTTATTCGGTTATTTCTATTTCTTTGTTTTCAATTTGTACTTCCGGTTCGTTCGTTTGATCGTCTTCGGGTTCCTCATCAACTGTCGGTTGTAGTATTGCTACTTGAGAAACAGAATCCGATTCACCAACATTAATCAATCTTACACCAATTGTTGAACGTCCATAGATTCCGATATTGCTAATCTCTGTTCGAATAACAGTACCCTCGTTTGATATAATTAATGCTTCTTCATCACCGTTAACTGCACGTAATGAAACAAGTTCGCCGTTTTTCTCAGTAATATTTACTGTTTTAACACCTTTAGCACCACGTTTCGTACGGCGGTATTCCGAAATGTCTGTACGCTTACCGTATCCCTTTTCAGTTACCGCTAAAATATATTGACCTTCACGATCCGTCGCAATCCCTACAACTTCACCTTCATCAACATTGAATCCAATAACACCTGACGCTGTACGTCCCATTGAACGAACCTCATTCTCATCGAATCGAACAGCTTTACCGTTGCTTCCTCCGATAATGATTTCGTTGTCCCCGTTAGTCATACGAACACCTACGAGTTCATCATCTTCTCGTAACGTAATTGCAATTTTACCGTTTTGACGGATCGATTCAAATTCTTGAACTTCAACTCGTTTCACTATACCTTGCTTTGTAACGAAGAATGCATATCTCGATTCATCATCTTTGGCAACTTTCACGAGCGTTTTAACGGTTTCTCCTTCTGCAAGATTCAATAAGTTTACAACAGGTATCCCCTTTGATGTTCGGCTTGAAGACGGTACATTAAATCCACGAATACGGTAGACTTTACCAAGGTTTGTAAAGAGTAGTAGATAGTCATGCGTCGACATTGCAATGAATTGATCCACTGTATCTTCATCATAAGTACTAATACCACGTACACCTTTCCCACCACGGTTTTGTGTGTTGAATGAATCAACTGTTGTTCGCTTGATATAACCATTCATAGTCATCGTAACAACAATATCTTCCACCGGAATTAAATCTTCATCCAACATGTCAATATCCGCTTCTACGATTTCTGAACGGCGATCATCACCGAATTTTGTTTTAATTTCGGTCAATTCGTCTTTAATAATGGTAAGTAAGCGATCATGGTTCGCTAAAATATCTTTTAAATCAATAATTAGAATTGTTAATTCATTAAATTCGCTCTCGACTTTATCACGTTGTAACCCAGTTAAACGACGTAATTGCATATCTAATACCGCTTTAGACTGGATCTCTGTTAAGTCAAATGCTTCATTAAGTCGGGTAATCGCCTCCGGATCGTCTTTAGATGATCGAATAATTGAGATTACTTCATCGATATGATCAAGTGCAATCATCAACCCTTGAAGAATATGTGCCCGATCTTCGGCTTTCTTCAATTCAAATTGTGTTCTACGTGTAACGATTTCAATTTGATGGTCGCGATAATGACTTAATACCTGTAATAGATTTAAGAGCTCGGGACGGCCATTCACCAACGCAAGCATATTTACCCCAAAAGATGATTGGAGGGCAGTAAGACGATAAAGTTGATTTAAGACAACCTCTGCTTGAACTTCTCTTCGTAATTCAACAACAATACGAATTCCTTCACGGTTTGATTCATCTCTTAAATCGGTAATTCCGTCAATTTCTTTATCACGAACAAGAGTAGCAATTTTTTCAACTAATGTGGCTTTATTTACTTGATATGGAATTTCAGAAATAACAATACGTGGCTTCCCGTTTTTCATTTCTTCGATATCCACTTTAGCCCGCATAACTACAGAACCGCGTCCTGTTTCAAATGCTGACTTAATACCACTACGACCTAATAGGAGCGCACCTGTTGGGAAGTCGGGTCCGAAAATGTATTCATCCATTAATTCTTTAATTGTAATATCTGGATTATCGATAAGTGCAATCGTTGCGTCAATAACTTCGCCAAGATTATGAGGAGGGATGTTTGTTGCCATACCAACCGCAATTCCGGTTCCACCATTAACGAGAACGTTTGGGAAACGTGACGGAAGCACTGCAGGTTCGCGTTCTTCACCGTCGTAGTTATCAATGAAATCAACGGTGTTTTTATTGATATCACGAATTAATTCCATCGAAATTTTAGACATACGCGCTTCGGTATAACGCATCGCAGCTGCACCGTCGCCATCGACTGATCCAAAGTTTCCGTGACCATCAATCAACATATAGCGGTATGAAAACTCTTGGGCCATACGTACCATTGAATCATACACAGCCGTATCCCCATGCGGGTGATACTTACCAATTACTTCACCAACAATACGTGCTGACTTTTTATAAGGTTTATCACTCGTCATACCAAGATCATTCATTGCGTATAAGATTCGACGATGAACGGGTTTTAGACCATCACGGACATCTGGCAACGCACGTGAAACAATAACCGACATGGCATAGGAGACGAATGATTTTTTCATTTCTTCAGAAATATTACGTTGTTTTATTTTGTCATAACTTTGTGTATTATCTTCCATTGTGTCCTCCTAAATATCCAAATCAGCATATTCAGCGTTCGTCTGAATAAATTCACGACGCGGTGCCACTTCATCACCCATTAAGGTTTCAAAAATAACATCGGCTTCCATTGCATCATCAATTGTAACTTGTATTAATGTACGTGTTTCTGGATCCATGGTTGTATCCCATAACTGCTCCGGATTCATTTCCCCAAGACCTTTGTATCGTTGTACGTTAAATCGGTCTCCAAATTCGACCTTTAGTTCATCCAACTCCTCTTCCTCATAGGCATAAGCAATCTTATTTCCACGAGAAATCTTATAAAGTGGTGGTTGCGCGATATAGACGAATCCATTTTCAATGAGCGGTCTTAAGAATCGGTAGAAGAATGTTAATAATAACGTTCTAATATGTGCACCATCGACGTCCGCATCAGTCATGATAATAATTTTATGGTAACGTAATTTTTCGATGTCCATTTCATCTGATACACCCGTACCAAATGCTGTAATCATCATACGAATTTCATTGTTATCAAATATTTTATGTAGGCGTGCTTTTTCTACGTTAATAACTTTACCTCGAAGCGGTAGAATCGCTTGGAATTTGCTGTCGCGGCCTTGTTTAGCACTACCACCCGCAGAATCCCCCTCGACGATATAAATTTCGCACTCAGATGGATTACGATTTGAACAGTCCGCAAGTTTTCCAGGTAAAGAAGAAACTTCAAGAGCCCCTTTTCGACGTGTTAACTCACGCGCCTTGCGAGCAGCAACACGCGCTTTCGATGCGATTGCAGCCTTATCTACGATGATTTTAGCGTCATCCGGATGTTCCATCAAGAAACGTTCTAATTGCTCACCAAAGACACTAGAAACAATCTTACGCACTTCACTATTCCCGAGTTTAGTTTTAGTTTGTCCTTCATATTGAGGATCAGGATGTTTTACAGAAATAATTGCGGTGAGTCCTTCACGAACATCGTCCCCTAAAAATCCATCATCATCCTTTTTAAGTAGATTGTGATCTTTTGCATAATTATTAATTACACGTGTTAATGCGAGTTTAAACCCATCTTCATGGGTTCCACCTTCATGTGTATTAATATTATTACAGAATGAATAAATGTTTGGCGTAAAACCATCATTATATTGCATTGATACTTCAACGAGTATTCCTTCTTCTTCTCCTTCACAATAAACAATCTCTTCATGTATTGGAGATTTATTCGCATTCATATACTGAACATATTCACGGAGCCCATCTTCGTAAATAAATTCAAGATGTATTGTTTCTTCAGGTTCACGTTCATCTTGGAAAACAAGTTTAATTCCCTTATTTAAAAATGCAATTTGACGTAAACGATCACGTAAAATATCATGTGAGAATTCAGTTGTTTCCGTAAAAATAGTAGGATCAGCCTTAAATCGAACCGTTGTTCCTTTTTTATCTGTTTTACCAACTTCTTTAAGTGGTATTGCTACTTTTCCACCTTCTTCAAAACGAAGATAGTATTCTGTACCATCCAAATAAATTTTAACTTCCAACCATTCTGACAACGCATTAACAACAGAAGCCCCAACACCGTGCAGACCTCCCGATACTTTATATGCACCACCACCGAATTTTCCTCCGGCATGGAGTACTGTAAAGATCGTCTCAGCTGTTGAAACGCCTGTTTTCGCATGAATTCCAATTGGAATCCCACGACCATTATCTGATACAGAAATTACATTATCTTTATCGACATTCACAACAATTTCTGTCGCAAATCCAGCTAAAGCTTCATCAATCCCATTATCTACAATTTCCCAAACCAAATGATGTAAACCACGGGATGAAGTTGTACCAATATACATCCCAGGTCGTTTACGTACCGCTTCCAATCCTTCAAGAACTTGAATATCGGAAGACGTATATGAATGATCTACTTTTGTATTCGACATTAAATAACCTCCTCTACATTACCACTAACAACTTTAAAGACCGTCTTATCGCGTTTGGATTTAATATAATCTAAATCTGTAGTAGTAATAAATACTTGCATTTCTTCGTGTAACACGTTTAGAACACGCTCACGTCTGACATTATCCAATTCAGAAAACAAATCATCTAAACACAAAATTGGATAAGTTTTACGACTTTGAAAAATCAATTCCACAATCGCAAGTTTAAAAGCAATTATAAGCATTCGCTTTTGTCCCTGAGATGATACATTCACAACAGGAATATCATTTATCATAAAAATAAAATCATCGCGGTGAATTCCATTCTGTGTGACTTTAAAATCACAGTCACGTTGGAATGAATCTTGCATCTTTGATAATAATTGCACCTTCAAATCCCCTTCGAGTGTAATCGGTGCTTTATAATGTAGAACGATATGATCATCAGAATCAGTGAGTAGATGATAATAGTGATTAATGATTGGATTGAGCGCTTGAACAAATTTTGCTCTCATTTCAATAATCAAAATAGACGCATCCACTAATTTTTCCGTTAAAATTTCTAGATAATCTCGATCAACACTTTTATTTTTCAAGTACGCATTGCGTTCTGATAGAAACTTATTCGACAAACTTAATTGATTGAGATACCGCTTTGACATTTTCCCCAATTCAAAGTCAATTTCTCTTCGTCTTTTTCTCGGACTATTAGAATAAAAGTTAATATCCTCAGGATTAAACAGCACAACATTACAACGACCGATAAACTCGGTCATTTTTTTTAATGGTTGTTGGTTTACTTGAAGATACTTTCCAGCAGTACTGAGTACTACCTTAAGGTTTTGAGTATTATTCTGATCCTCAATATCGGCAATAACACTTAAAATTCCTTACCGTATTGAATGAGATATTCATCCGAATTAACACGAAAGGATCGCCCTGAAGAAAGATAGACAAGCGACTCGATAATATTCGTCTTCCCCTGACCATTATCCCCTACAAAAACATTTATGTTTTTGTTAAATGATAGATTGAGATTCGAAATATTTCGAAATTGCCTTAATTCAAGATTTTTAACCTTCATGTTCTGTTGTGATTTCGTGTTTATTACCGTTAATTACAACAACATCTCCAGGATACAACTTTCTACCGCGTCGGTTCTCTTCTTCACCGTTTACTTGAATCGAAAACGTATGAATGAGGTGTTTCGCTTCTCCACCTGAATTAACATAATCCGCCACTTTTAGAAATTGCCCTAAAGTGATATATTGAGTCTCTTTTTTCATAGCACCCATCCTTTTTATTACCTTTTTATTACCTTATTATTATACTATAAAAACGAATTAAAATCATCTTTTTACGGCTCATATAACGCACAAAAAACCACATTCTTTAAACCAAATGTGGTTTCATGATAATTGTGTTAAAAAAGAACTAATTACGCTTTAAAATACCCATTAAAAGCCCACTAACAATCGAACCAATAATGATAAATAGAATATATAAGAGTGGCTGACTCACAAGAAGAATCACAAAGAGACCTCCATGTGGTGCGTTAACGGTAATATTAAATGCTAATGACAAGGCTCCTGTCAAGGCAGAACCCACAAAGAAACTTGGAATAACACGAAGGGGATCACTGGATGCAAATGGAATCGCTCCCTCAGTAATGAACGAAGCACCTAAAATTAAGTTTGTCATACCAGCTTGACGTTCTTCATCTTTAAATTTGTGTTTAAAGAACAGTGTAGCAACAAAAACAGCAAGTGGTGGAACCATCCCTGCTGCCATAACAGCAGCCATAACAGCGCTACCTTGCCCTGCGGCAGTTGCAGCTAACGTACCCGTTCCAAACACATAAGCAGCTTTATTAATTGGCCCACCAAGGTCTACAGCCATCATACCACCTAATAATGCACCTAAAAATATTGCATTGGTACCTGATAAACCATTTAAGAAGCCATTCATCGCCTCATTTACGGACTTCATCGGTATATTAATTAAAACCATTAATAAACCGGTCACAAGTACACCTAAAACGGGATACAAGAGGATTGTCTTAATACCATCAAGACTTTGTGGAAGCGTTGCAAGGAGTTTTTTAATCATGTTCATTGCATAACCCGCTAAGAAACCACCAATTAATGCCCCTAAAAATCCTGCTCCACCTGCCGAAGCAATACCTCCAGCAACAAACCCTACAACAAGTCCTGGACGATCAGCGATACTGTAAGCAATATAACCAGCGAGTACAGGCAACATAAATCCAAATGCTTGCCCACCAATATCTTTTAAAATCGCTGGAAATGCGTTATATGAACCAAGCTGTCCTAATTCTGTAGTTGGAACTCCCATCAATTGGTCAAGCATAAATGCAATCGCAATTAGAATACCGCCCCCTACAACAAATGGGAGCATGTGTGATACACCATTTAAGAGATGTTTATACAGATTACTGCCTTCATTTTCCTCACTCGATGTTACAGAAGATGATGACGTATAGATTTCCGATTCTGTTAATGCTTTATCAATAAGAGAATCGGGATGACTGATTGCGGAAGCAACCGGAACTTTGATTAATTTTTTACCGTTAAAGCGATTCATCTCTATATTAATATCTGCGGCAACAATAACTGCATCAGCATTATTAATATCACTTTGTGTCAAGCGATTTCCTACACCCGAAGAACCGTTTGTTTCGACTTTAATTGCGATTCCTTTGTTTTTAGCTGTTTCTTGAAGCTTTTCTGCTGCCATATACGTATGTGCAATCCCTGTTGCACATGCTGTTACCGCAACTACAAAAGATTCACTCTTATCATTATTCTCTTTTTCTTCTTGATCAACATCAAAAGCCGCCACAAGTTCATCATACGTTGAAGCAGTTTTTAATGCTTCTTGAACTTCTGATTTCATGAGTAAACCTGATAATGTAGATAAAATCGCTAAATGATCATCCCCAGAATTTTCTGGAGTTGCAATCATAAAGAACAAATGGGCTGGCTCACCATCCATAGAATCAAAATCGATGCCCTTATCACTTCGACCAAAGACGACAACAGATTCTGATACGACTGAACTTCGACCATGAGGGATTGCAATACCATCTCCAACACCCGTTGTACTAATGGCTTCGCGTTCTTTAAGTGTTTCGATAAACGACAGTTCATTTGAAACAATTCCCTCTTTGCTTAGTTTTCGAGTCATTTCAGATAGGACTTCTTCCTTAGATGATGCATTTAATTCGAAAATAACAAGATTTGGTTTTAAAACTTGAGTTATATTTTTCATATTATTAATCGATCCTTTCGATAATTATTTTTTCATTTAATTCAGATATTGATGTCGCTGATGCAAGATGGTCCGAAAATGCAGTTGCACTTCCCGCAGCACACGCTAACTGATACGATTCAAGTAATGAATATTTATTTACATAACCATAAATAAATGCAGCAACCATAGAATCTCCAGCACCTACAGAATCCACTAATACACCTTCCGGCGCGTAAGCTCGATAACATGCATCTTCAGTTATCAATAGAGATCCCTGTGATCGAAGTGAGACAATGATATTACGAGCCCCCCTTTCAATAAGTATTTTTGACTCACTTATTAAACGTTCTAATGATAAATCGTTTTCTTCGATGCCAAGAATAGCACGAATTTCATCCTGATTCGGTTTGATAAGAAGCGGATGATAAGCGATCATATCGATGAGTTTATCGGAACTGACATCTACTGCAAAGGGAATATTTTGTTTATTCAATGCCTCACAAACTGAGACATACCAGTCGTAAGACATGCCCGATGCAACACTTCCTGTTAAGACTACAAAATCATTCGGAGTAAGTGTCGTGATAAATGTGGAAAGTTCTTCAATTAAAGCGTCATCAATCGGATGACCACTACCATTAATTTCAGTCTCACCTTTATAATCGAGTTTAATATTTATGCGGGTTGGATTGTTTGCGTCCATAAACCCATCAACAAGCAGAGGATATTTTTTCAATTCTTCACGAACATGATTCCCTGTAAAACCTCCAAGAAAACCAATACATGTAGAAGATTGTCCCAGATTGTTTAAAACAATACCAACATTAATCCCTTTTCCACCAATACGTATCTGTTCTTCTTGAGAACGATTGGTAACGCCAAGTGATAACGTTTTAGGTGTCATTAGGTAATCAATCGAAGGGTTAAGTGTAACGATATAAATCATATTAATTTCCTCCTAAATATAGAATAACACAATATGTAAGTGGTCTCAAACATTATTTATCATATAATATCATTTATATTCAAATTATAAAAAAAGGTGAACTTAGTGTTCACCTTGTATTTTAATATCATAATTTTTATATGCTTCGCCTGGATCTTTATCCGTAATGAGCAATCCATCATCTGATAACGCAAAACTCACACTGGAGCGCTTATTAAACTTAGAGCTATCCCCAATAAAGAATACCTGCGATGATTGAGCAACAATCGTAGATTTTGTTACTGCTTCCATTTCATCCGTTGTGGAAAAACCAAAATCTGCATCCAAAGCATTAAATCCGATAAAGGATTGATCAAAATTCATTTGCTTTAGATATTGAGTACTTAATCCACCCACTGCTGCACGAGTTGTCGGCTTCACAAATACACCGATAACATAGCACTCAATACCAAATTGAACTAACGCGTCAACATGATGCAATCCATGTGTATACACAGTAACATGCTTATCTTTAAGATACGGTATCATCCGCGAAACAGATGTTCCTGCATCAAGATACACGACGCTATTCGGCTTAACCAACGCTGCAGCTGTTTTAGCGAGTTGGTCTTTGATTTCTGAATTCACATCATTTCGAGTATGTAATTCAACATCATTTGAATAATCACGAATTGTGATGGATGTCGCACCACCATGTACTTTATGAACTAACCCTTTTTCATCCAACTCATTAATATCTCGACGAACGGTTATTTCGGAAACATCCACAAGTTGTGCAAGCTCTTCAACTTTAGCAAATTGATGCAAATCAATATAGTGGATAAGTTGTAAATGTCTTTGATTCTTTAACATAATCGTTAATCAAATGTTCTTACAGGTAAAACAAGTTGGACAATTGAATCGTCTTCTGGGTTTTTAAGAATAAACGCTTGCATTTCTCCCACAAATAAAATCTTAACGATATCTGTTTTAAATGATTTAAGGGCTTCAATCATATAACGTCCACTGAATGAGATTTTTAAGTTACCACCAATATAATCAATCGGTCTTAAAATTTCCTCTGAACTACCAATTTCTTGTGACTTAGAACTAATTAGGACACCATCATTGGATGCCTCCAATTTAACAGTCCAATATCCATCACTCTTTAAGAAAGAGGATCGATCGATTGCACTGATCATATCGTGACTATTAACTGTGAGTTCAAAACCATATTCCGAAGGAATTAATCGATTAACATCGGGGAATAATCCATCAATTAAACGGGATTGAATTAACGTTGAATCGACATAGAATTGAACAAGTTTATCAGAAACAGCAATATGAACATCTTTATTATCACTAATCGTTTTTGCTACTTCATAAAGGTTAACTGCTGGAATACATATATTAAAATACATTGGTGTAGGAAGTTCAATTGATTTTTTGGCTAATCGATAACTATCCGTAGCAACACAATTCATAACATTCCCATCTGCTTTAAAATTTACTCCAGTAAATATTGGACGATCTTCACTTGTCGAACAAACAAAAGCAGTTTGTTGAATTACTTCAGAAAGTTTAAAGCCTGGCATCTTAAATTCTTTTGTTGGTTTTGTAAAATCAATTGTTGGATAAAGTTCTGCTTTACTACCATTGATGTTGTATTCTGCTTTATTTCCACTAATACGTGTTAAAGCACCATCAATGATTTCAAAGTCGATAAAATCGCTATCAAGTTTTCGAACTGCTTCAAGAATATAACGAGATTCTAAAACAACTTCCCCTTCTTCATATACGTTCAATTTATTTTCGTCATTCGCATAAAGAACTTCTTTAATTGAAATATTAGAATCACTTGCAATTAATGTTATAGCATCATCTCTTAATTCAAATTTAATTCCTGAAAGAATTGGTAATGGTGAATGTGTAGATGCTGCACGTCCTACAGAGGACAATGCTTTATAAAATGATTGTTTCTTTATATTGAACTTCATATAACCCTCCAAATGATAAACACTATTGTATTAATTATATCATATTATGTACTTTTTATTATATTCTTTTTTATAAAAATAAATGGATCACTGCGAGAACTTTTAAGTAAATTATTCTCCAAGGCGATATGTTTATTAGTATTAAATAATTAATTAGTATTACTAGGGCCTGTGGATAAGTGTATAACTTGTATAAAACACTCTAAACAAGCGACAATACTTACGAAAAACGGTGTTATTAAAGTGTGGATAACTGTTGATAACTATTTAATTTTGGCTTCAAGTTCATAAACAGCACGAGCCAGCATTTGGTCCGTTTTAAGTTTCTTTTCAATCTTGTCACAAGCACTAATAATTGTAGAGTGATCACGTTTTCCAAAATCCTCACCAATTTTATTGTAAGGCAAATCAAGATGCTTACGACATAAGTAGATTGCAATGTGTCGGGCATTTGCAATTGCTTTGGTTCGAGCCTTTGAAACAAGCTGAGCTTGGGTTAACCCATAGTAATCTGCAACAATCCGTTTAATGGTCTTTGTATCCAATTCATTTGTTTTAATAGGTTCCCCATTTGTTTTAAAGGCGTTCATTGCGATGTTAATGTCAATATGATCATTTTGAGAAAACTCAATCGAGAAAAAGATCAGTCGATTTAAGGCACCTTCTAGCATACGGACATCTTTAGAAAAATTAGAGGCGATGTAGCTTAAAACATCTTCATCAAATAATCCTGGATCAACACTTTTATGTTTGATTTTCAATTCAAGAATGGCAAGTGAGGTCTCAAATTCCGGGGAATCAACACCGACCGAAAGACCTGAAGAAAATCGACTGATTAAGCGGTCTTCTAGACCTTTTATCTCGGTAGGAAGGCGGTCACTTGTAATAACAATTTGTTTCTTATTGTAAATAAGTTCATTAAAGATATGAAAGAAGATCTCATGAGATTTTTCTTTACCTGCGAGGAACTGGATATCATCAATAAGTAAGACATCGAGATTATACATTTGTTCTTTAAAGTCTTCAATCGTGCGATTCTGTATTGAATTAGCAACTTGTCTAACGAAATCTGAACTAGACGTATAAAGGACACGTGCATCTGGATTTAGTTTTTTGATGTAATTTCCAATTGCATTTAAAAGATGTGTTTTTCCTAGACCGGAGTTTCCATAAATGAATAGGGGCGTATAAAATTGTCCAGGGCGATACGCACACCCTAATGCTGCAGAATGGCTTTCTTTATTGCTTGGACCTACGACAAAATTATCAAAAGTTTGATTTGGGGCAATGCCATCATTGCGAACAACGACTGGAATTTGAGGTTGAACAGGAACTTGAACGGAGATATTTTTCTTGAATTCATTTTCAAGCAGAACCTCACAAACCATAGATGTTTTATCTAAAATTTGATTAATAACATCATTTAAAAAAGGAATTTCTTCAGAAAGAATTACTTTTTGGAGATAGGTTGGGACCACAATAATCGCTTTTGTCTCATCCAACGCAGCAAGGTTTGTATCTTCGATGTAAGTATTATAAATGGGCTCATCGAAATGATTGCTTTCCTTGATCGCAAGCTTTACTTTTCCCCACACATCTTCTAAATAAAATTTCATAGTTGTCATATTCAAATACCCCTTTGCAAGTTCTATAATATCAAATTTAGAATACAATTCCATAGACAAAAAAACTCCCAACAAGTTATCCACATAATCTACTGTGGAATACGGCTATTCTAATGCTTATTTTGATAGTTATCCACAGTTGTCCACAAAATTATGAATGTTTATAAATTGTGGACTTCTTAAATACATTCTCAACATAGCGTTGACAAAAAATGTAGAGCTTGATTTTTGTCATTTATACGCAGACATCTCAACATGAAAATAGCTACTTATAAAAGGGTATGATGCATTTATCCACACTATCCACAATCTGTTGATAAACATTGTTATGAACTCGTATAAAAGATGGTTTATAGTTTTCCACTGATTTTTTAATCATTAAAATCTTCCACTAAATTTATCCCACGAATCCGATAGAGTTACCAACATTTCGTTGCATATGCATGAAAAAGTGGATAACCACAAGCATTTTCGAACGAAAATAATCCGATATTGGTAATAAAAGGGCAAGCATCAACTAATTTTAAAGAGGAATGCTCACTCTTTTATTACCTGTGAATTATTTAAAGGCGCTCCGATCAATAAAAAAAATTGAAAAAAATATCGTGATTGAAAGATGAATGTGTTACAATAGCGATGATAATTCTATAAAGTTAGAATGAAATAGTATCAATTAGATGGTGAATCAGATAATCAAAACGTTATTTAAGGCACTTTATTGACATTGAAAAGTATTTCTTATATAATTTTAAAGCATTTGCTCTTCGTATATATAAAGAACTGGAGGTGGTTTTCATGAAGAGAACTTATCAACCGAGCAAACGGAAACACCAAAAGGTCCATGGTTTTAGAGCCCGTATGAAAACAGTAGGCGGTCGCCGCGTGCTTTCACGTCGTAGATCAAAAGGAAGAAAAGTGTTATCTGCATAACAGTCACCCTTATGGGTGACTTTTTTGTCATAATGGAAGTGAAAAAAATGAGAGAAGAATATAGAGTAAAAAAAGCAGCGGAATTCCAAAAAATCATGGGGGCTCGTCGATTTAAAAATACCAAAGCTTTTACAGTATATATAAATAAAAAAACTAAAAATCACTCGCGATATGGAATTGCAGCACCTAAAAAACTAGGAAATGCAGTAGTGCGCAATAAAACAAAACGTCAAATAAGAAGTATGCTCCAAGACATCAACATGTTTGATACACCTTACGATTACATCGTTCTAGTTCGAAAAAAATATTACGAACAGAGTTATGAGGAAAATCGAAAAGACTTGGAAAACCTAATAAAAACGGTTAAAATGTAAAGTGAGTATTTTAGATTAGAGATAGATATGAAAAAATATAAAAAACTGATTATATTCAGTATTTTGCTATTAGCATTAACGGATGTACTCAAGTTATTGATCCACAAACGAAACAAGTATACGCTGACAAGATTATTAGTTTAGGTGATGCATGGTCATGGGGTACCGACACATGGTTTGGAGCGCTCTTTGTATGGCCAATTGCACAAGCATTAAACTTTTTCTCACAATACATCGGAACCATTGGTTCAATTGTTGTTGTAACATTGATTATTAAGCTTATTACAATCAAAGGTTCAATTAAAGCAACAGTTCAACAACAAAAAATGCAATTAATTGGTCCTGAACAAGCTCGAATTGAAGAGAAGTATCAAGGTCGAAATGATCAACAAGCAAAACTTCAAAAAGCTACTGAAATGCAAAAGTTGTTTGAAAAACATGAAATTAATCCAATGGGTGCTTTAGGTGGAACATTCCTTCAGTTACCAATTATGATTGCAATGTATCAAGCTGTTATGCGTTCAGAAGCCATCATTAATGCTACGGTATTTGGACAAACTCTAGAAGTAACGCCGATGCAAGGATTTACTCAAGGAAATATTATTATCATTGTAATTTTCATTCTAATGGCAATATCACAGTTCCTTTCAATGTTCTTGCCACAATATCTTGCAAAACAAAAACTTCGTAAACGTTCATATGAAAAACAACCTGCTAATCAAGCAAATATGATGATGTATTCATCACTTATTATGATTGTAGTTCTTGCTCTTAACTGGCAAGTGGGTATGAGTTTATACTGGATGGTTTCAGCTCTTGCACAATTAGTACAAACATTATTTATTAATCATAAATACGGCACAAAATAAAAAAGGGAGGAATACACGTGAAGCAATATACAGCTAAGTCTTTAGATGATGTTCTAAACAATGTCTCTAAAGAAAAGAATGTTGAAAAAAGTGATCTTATCTACTATGTCATCGAAGAAAAATCAGGTTTCTTAGGCATTGGGGCGAGTGTTACTTCTGAAGTGTTTGCCCTTAATGATGTCAAATTGTTTGTTGAAGAATATTTTAATAAATTCTTTACCGGTTTGGGATTAAAAGTTGAACAAGAAATTACTGTTAAGAATAATAACGTTAAAGTATCATTGAATGCAGAAAACAATGCAATCCTAATTGGTAAAAATGGGAAGTCATTGGAAGGCATGAATATGTTACTCAAACATGCAGTTAATTCCGAGTTTAAACGTCGTTTTTACGTTATGATTGATATAAACAACTATAAAACAGATCGTTATCAAAAACTTAAGGCAATGGCAAAACGGATTGCTAAGAATGTTAGTCGTTCTAAAATTGACGCATCTTTAGACCCAATGCCAAACGACGAACGTCGTGTGATTCATAAAGAATTGACTGATTTTCCAGGAATTCGCACACAAAGTGAAGGTTCAGGAAGAGACCGTCATCTTAAGATTGTCTATGATCCAAACAAAGAGTAAGGGGAGTCCCTTATTCTTTTTTGCTTAATGGAGGAATGTATGAAAGTAATCGTAGGATTAGGAAATCCCGGAAAACAGTATGAGAATACAAGACATAATGCAGGTTTTCTGGTTATTGATGAAGTTGCATCGAAATTAGGTGTTTCGATCACAACGAATAAATTTAAAGCACTTATTGCTGAAACGTTTGTAGGTACTGAAAAAGTCGTTTTGGTTAAACCACAAACATATATGAATCTCTCAGGAGAATCAGTCGGAGAAGTCATGCGTTATTATAATGTTGATCTTGAAGATCTTCTTGTTATTAGTGATGATATGGATATTACCGTCGGATCACTGAGACTTCGCGAAAAAGGATCGTCAGGTGGACAAAAAGGTGTTAAGAGCATCATTGATCATTTGGGATCAAATGAATTTTTAAGGCTAAAAGTTGGAATTGGTAAAAGCAGTCAAATAAAAACAGTTGATTGGGTACTTGGAAAAATTGATGAAGAAACAGCAATTTCATTGGGTGCTCGATGTGTAAGTGATTTTATCAGTGGAAAACGGACTGATCAATTGATGAATGAATACAATGTAAGAGTGTAAAAATGAATTGGTTATATAATTATTTAGAAAAGCATGAACTTGTGAAAGAGTACACCCAGGGCAAAAATACTTTTGCCCATTTAAGCGTGGTTCAAGAATCTTTATTAGTTCTAGGATCCAGTAGAGTAAGCAAAAAACCTTTGTTTATAATTAAGGAAAACGAACAGCAAGCATCAAATTTATATAATGAGATAAAACATCTTGATGAAAATGCAAATGTAGTTTATTACAACCATGAAGAGTCACTACGTGTTGAGGCTATTGTTCAATCAGAAATTATGAAAGCGAATCGAATTGATGCATTATTTAAAATTGTGAACGGAGACTTTGAGATTTGTATTACGCATGCAATTGCTTCAGTAAGAAAATTATCCCCGTTGAAAGTTCTTAAAAATTCGATAATCAACATTAAGACCGGTGATGAGTGGGAACCGCTCCAACTTGCACGTGAGCTCGAACGACTGGGGTATACGCGTGTTAAATATGTTGAAAAGCCATTTACATATGCAATTCGTGGTGGTGTTTGTGACGTGTTTTCTATCCAAATGGAGCAGCCACTTCGAATTGAATTTTTTGATGTAGAAGTAGATAGTCTAAGATATTTTGACATTGAGAATCAGCGATCGCTATCGCGAGTTGATGAAGCGATGATTGCATTTGCGACAGATATTCTTCTTAACGATCAGGATATTTTAGAAATCAGTAATTCATTGACTCAAAAAATCGAGGGAATCGATAATGATGATTTGATTCATGAAATGGAACAAAAACGAGAATTATTACAAATGAATCAGTTTGATGTATCGTTGTACCCACTGCTCTCATTTTGGTCAAACTATGCGACGATTTATGATTATTTAAGTGAATCAACGACGTACATGAGCCCAATTGAAGCTATTGAAAGAACACTTAAACAAAATACCTTAGATGCTCACACGTTTATTGAAGAACAGTATGAGATGAATCAAATGATTTATGTCTCAGATATTTTCGAGTCATTTGAACGGATTAAAGCAAAACATACGTATCGTGAAATTTTTGAATATCAAACCGAGGGTGAAGTTTTTATTCCTTGGCATGCACCCAATATTGTATCGGAAAGTATAGAGCAAACCATGAAGTGGCTTCGTAAAGAGGCAATAACACAAAAAGTGATCATCATACTCGATGAAGATACTATGGAAGATTTTGTTAAGACGCTACTAAATCAAGGTATTGAGTATCAGGTGTTAACCGACAAACCAACTACAAATGGAATCTATATTGAATACGGTCATATCACCTCTGGATTTATTCTAGAAGATATTGATACGGTCGTTTATACAGCAAGTGAATTGTATAAGTATAAGAAAAAGATGTTCCGATACGATAATAAGTTTTTAAAGGCAGAATCTTTAAATCAATTATCAGATCTCGATACATTGGATTATGTTGTGCACCGCCAATATGGTATCGGTAAGTATATGGGAATTACTACCAAAGAAATTGAAGGAATTCATAAAGATTTTATGCGCATTCAATATCGTGATGGTGATGAACTGTTCGTACCTCTCGAACAATTTAACCTGGTTCGTAAGTTTATGTCACGAGAGGCAGCATCAGTTCGCCTGAGCAAGCTTGGTACAAGTACCTGGCAAAAGAACAAAGAACGTATTAAACAAGATGTTGCCGATGTGGCAGATAAACTCGTAACGCTCTATTCTTCAAGAATGGAGGCAAGTGGATTTGCTTTTAGTCCCGATACGGAATACCAGAAACAGTTTGAGGATGCGTTTGAATATGAATTAACTCATGATCAAAAAACAGCCATTGAAGAAATTAAACGGGATATGGAACGCAATGTTCCGATGGATCGTTTACTTTGTGGTGATGTTGGATTTGGAAAAACCGAAGTAGCCATTCGTGCAGCGTTTAAAGCCTTTGTAGATCATAAACAAGTCGTTTTCCTTTGTCCTACAACAATCCTCTCACAACAACATGCACGAACTCTTAAAGAACGATTGAGTGATTTTCCTGTGACGATTGAAGTTTTAAATCGCTTTGTATCAGATAAAGAAAAAAAGGAAATTATTGAACGGGTCAAAGATGGCAAAGTTGATATTTTAGTGGGTACACACCGTGTATTATCACGCGATGTAAAGTTTAAAGATTTAGGATTACTAATTATTGATGAAGAGCAGCGATTTGGGGTGGAACATAAAGAGCGTATTAAGGAATTTAAAGTTTCTGTGGATGTTTTATCACTCAGTGCGACTCCGATTCCACGAACACTTCAAATGTCTCTAATTGGACTTCGTAGTTTATCACAACTCAATACTCCGCCATCAAACCGTCTTCCGGTAATGACTTATATCATTGAAAAAAACCAACAAACGCTTAATGATATTATTTCCAAAGAACTTAGTCGGGAAGGACAGGTTTTCTACCTATTTAATAATGTAGAGCAAATTTACTCTGTTGCTTCAGTCATTGCGAATCATGTGGAAGATGCACGTGTGGCTGTTGTGCATGGCCAAATGGAACGTCATGAAATTGAAGATGTGATGATACGATTTATTAGTAAGGAAATTAATGTTTTAGTTTGTACAACAATCATCGAAACTGGAATTGATATTCCAAATGCCAACACGATCATTGTGGACAATGCGCATCGTTTTGGTTTGTCACAGCTCTATCAAATCAAGGGACGCGTTGGACGGTCAGATCGTTTAGCGTATGCGTACTTTGTTGTACCCAATAAACGTGGGTTAACGGAGTTAGCACAAAAAAGACTTCAAGCAATTAAAGAGTTTACACAGCTTGGTAGTGGATATAAGATTGCAATGCGTGATTTAACGATTCGTGGTGCCGGAGAACTCCTTGGTGGTAATCAGTCGGGATTTATTGATACTGTAGGTATCGACTTATACGTACAACTTCTTAAAGAGGCCATTGCGAAAAGACAAGGTAAAGAGGTTATTGATGTTGAAGCACAAGAACGATTCAATCTTAAAGTGGATGGATATTTACCCGAAGACTTCGCAAGTGATGATGGCGAAAAATTAGATCTGTATCAACAAATTAACCAAATCCAATTACTGGATGAATTGAAGCAGTTTCATGAGATGATTGATGACCGCTATGGGAAATTACCAAATTCAGTTAAAATGCTGTTGGAAAAAACACGTCTGGAATTATTCTTAAATGATCAGCGCATTAAGTCATTTAAAGAACGTGTTAATAAAGTAGAATTAGTCTTTACAGAGGAATATAGTAGTCAAGTAGATGGTGTCCATCTCTTTGAATTAATCTCTGAAAAGTCGAGTGAAATTAAGATAAAGTATCTAAATCAAACAATCATTATTACCATGCCAATGTATACAGAGTGGGCAGAAGATTTGATTTATATACTCGAAAATTTAAAGGAGCAAACACTATGAGACTTGATAAATATTTGAAAGTATCACGAATCATTAAACGCCGTACTGTGGCGAAAGAACTCGCTGATGATGAGCGTGTCTTTATCAATGGAAAGAAATCAAAACCATCATCAGAGGTTACACTTGAAGATGTAATTGAAATTCGATTTGAACATCGCCATATTAAAATAGAAGTTACATTTTTAAGCGACAAAATTTTACGAAGTAATCCGCCGATGTATGAACTTATTTCAGATCAACGGATCGATAGAAGCGATTCAGAAAACTGACAACTCTTGCAATTTTTGAGAATGTTAGTATAATGAATATAGATAAATAAACTAACAAAAAAAGAAAGAGAAGTGGAAAGATGGGACAAACAGTTACGAAACCGCGAATAGCTAAGAATCCAACAATTAAATTTGCATCAATCATTCTTGGTATTTTGATAGTATCCGTTTCATGCCTGATGTTATCTAAATCTGCAAAAGAATTAGTATCAACATTCCAATTGAATCAACAACTAAAAAGCGAGCGCTCGAATTTAAAAGTACTCGAAACAAGACAAGGTGAACTTGCTCTTGAGAAGGCAAAACTTCAAGATCCTACTTATGTTCAAAACTATGCTCGAGGCAAACATCTCTTGTCGAAGTCAGAAGAACAAGTATTCATCTTACCTAAAACAGAATAACAAAAAAATAAAGAGTAACATTTAATGTGGAGTAGTAAACTAAAAGTAGACAAGTAAAAAAGACTTGTCTACTTTCCTAAATTCAAATCTCAACCGAACCACCCAAGGTGCGGTTGTTTTTGTATAATAAAAGGAGCCCACCCGACTATGAACCGCACCCCGAATCTTGGACAAAGATGAGGAGGTGCGGTTTTTTATGGCTAAGCTAACACGAAAACAAAAAATTGAAATATATGAAAAACGAAAGTTAGGACAATCAGTATGTTCATTAGTAAATGAGTATGGTATTAATAAATCAAGTATTAAATATTTGGTAAGACTTATCGATCAACATGGACCCAATGTTCTAAGACGAAACAAAAATCACTTTTATTCTCATGAATTTAAGTCAGAAGTAATAAATCGGATATTAATGGATGGAGAAAGTACAATAGCTGTCGCCATCGAACTTGGATTAAGTTCTGATGGATTGATTTACAATTGGATTAAAAATTATAAAGAAAACGGCTATAATGTCATAGAACGGAAACGAGGTAAACCATCTATGACAAAACCAACTAAACTATTAACAGTTAATGATGAACTAAAGGCATTGAAGAAAAAAAACAAGTATTTGGAAGCGGAGAATGAATATTTAAAAAAATTGAATGCCGTAGTGAAACAAAGGGTGGAGCGCGAAAAGAAGAAAAAACCAGAGTAGTCTCCTTACTACGACAAAAATATCCGGACTCGCTCGATCTACTTACTACTTCTACGTTTCAAAAATTGATTTTGATACCAAAAACGACGAACTCATGCAAGAGATTATAGAAATCTATTATGATCACAAAGGACGATATGGTTATCGTAGAATTACTTTAGAACTAAATAATCGAGGAATTCGTGTAAATCACAAGAAAGTCTTGAGACTTATGAATAAAATGGGATTACATTCAATCATAAGAAAGAAACGTAAGTATTCTTCATATAAAGGGACAGTGGGAACCATTGTTGAGAATCGAGTTCAAAGAGATTTTGAAGCTGATAAACCCAATCAAAAATGGTTTACGGATATCACTGAGTTTAATGTGCAAGGGAAGAAAATCTATCTTTCACCAATACTTGATGCATATGGTAGATACATTGTATCTTACAACATATCTACAAGTCCTAATTTGGATCAAACTAGAGACATGCTTCACAAGGCATTTTCTTGTAACGATACGCAAGGAACAATTATTCATTCGGATAGAGGATGGCAATACCAACATCAATTTTATGTGAAAGAATTAGAAGCACATTCGATGATTAGAAGTATGTCAAGAAAGGGAAATAGTATTGATAACGGACTCATGGAGGGCTTTTTTGGGCTACTAAAATCAGAAATGTATTATGACCAAAAACATAAGTATAAAAAGGTAGAAGAATTAGTTGATGCAATTGATGAATATATCGACTCTTATAATAACAAGAGAATTAAGAGCAAACTAAAAGGACTGACCCCTGTTCAATACAGGAATCAATCCTTAAATTTAAAAGATAATTAGCTTGTCCAAAATTTGGGGTTCAGTTCACTAAAAGGAGCTCCCATATGAAGTATAAACAATTAGATAAAAAAATGAAAGACCAAATTGATATTCTATTAAGCATCGGCTACTCTATGCGCAAGGCAGCACGTAAACTCAATATATCTCATTCTACGATTTCTAGATATAAAAATAATGTCTATAAGAAACGAACGATTGATATTCGAGAAAAATATTCCCACCTAATCGAATATCTGCATTCTCACTATGATCCTAAAGTTCATTCGGTAGAAGTATGCTTGAGTAACTATAAACGATATCATCCATATAAACCGTGTGTTTCATCGCAGCAAGTCTATAACTGGATTAATCAAGGTAAACTTGATATAAAACCAAATAGAATGTGCTATAAACGTCGAAAACGTAAAAAGAGAATTAGTGGAATGATGAATCACTTGAGATGGAACTTGGAAGAGAAAACAGTACTTCCAATTAGCCTTAGACCTAAATACATTGAGGAACGTAACGAGATTGGCCATCTCGAAATCGACTCTATAATCGGTAAGAAACATGAATCTGCAGCGATTATATCCATTGTAGACCGCTGCTCAAGAATGACCTGGCTTATTAAAGCAGAATATCGATATGACTATTACACATCAAACTTAATTCGAAAATTTATTGAAGAGAATAATATAACAACGAAATCGATAACAGTAGATAATGGACTTGAATTTAAAACATTAGGGATTACAGCCAAGCGGTTGGGTGTGAAACTATATAAGTGTGATCCATACTGTTCTTTTCAACGTGGAACCAATGAACGAGCGAATGCAATCGTTAGAAGGTTTATACCAAAAGGAAAATCAATGTATGATATAGCGCAACAATATCTTGATGATATTTGCTTCAAAATTAACTCAATGCCGCGAAAAATATTTGACTTCAAAACGGCCTATGAGATAGACTTTAATAAAAGTAAAAGTGGTGCGGTTGAGATTTGATAAAAGAAAAGTAGACAAGAAAAAAAGACTTGTCTACTTTTTTTGTGTAATAATAAAATCAGAGATAAAACGGAGGTATTAATGATGGGAAGACCCAAAGGTTGGATTAAATAATAAATGGACTTATGAGGATCGTATTAAAGTCGTTACACGTCATATTGATGAACATATAAGTGCTGCGAAACTATCACAAGTCCTAAAGGAACGATTAATGGTTGGATTGATCGATTCATGCGTGATGGTAAAGAGGGTTTAAAAAACAAGAAAAAGACAGGAAATCATTTTTCTGCGCTTCATACGAGTAAATCATTAACTGAGATCGAACGACTTCAACTCGAAATTCTAAAACGAGATATTGAGATTGTACGATTAAAAAAAGGGTACCAGGTGAAAGGAGTTGGTGTAAACAAGGAGTTCGTTACTTTAAAAGACAAGAATTCCAAATAGCACATGACTTATCTTTTAAACATCCGATTACGTTCATTCTTAGATTTATGAATTTGAACCGATCTGGTTATTACAAGTGGTTAAAGCATAAGAATGATCTCAATATTTATGAACAAAAAAGAGCGATTCTTAGCTTTGTGATTAAAGACTGGCATCGCCGTTTTCCAAGTTATGGTTATCATGATATCGCTGCAGTCATGAGAAAGCAAAGTGATTTAGGGATTGAATTTTCCGATAATTTAATCCACAAGTGTTGCAAGTTTTTAAATATTAAATCAAAAGTGAAACACTATTCCTATAAAAAACCTGGAACACAAAGTCGAATTTATCCTAATATTATAAAGAATCAATGGAGGGCAACCAAACCTTTAGAAATTATTGTTTCAGATATGACACATATTCGAAACAAAGGGATTAATTATGAATGGACTTTAATGGTTGATACCTTTAACAATGAAATTATCAGTTCTGCATTATCGCGTACAACTGGTGATCCTAAGCCTTACTACAAGTGTCTCGAGGATCTCCTTGCGCTACTTAAGGATAATAAAAAAACAGCTCCCACGATTCTTCACACAGATCAAGGAGCTGTCTACCACTCTAAAGCTTTCGCTAAAGCGCATGAAAATTATAACATAATTAGATCTATGTCGCGAGCTGGAACACCTACAGATAATCCAATTATCGAATCATTAAATGGATGGATTAAAGCAGAAATGGCGTGTGATTATCAATACTGGTCCGTAGATAACTTTGAAAATTTTATCGAAGAATATGTACATCATTTCAATTTTGAAAGACCTGCTTACTGTTTAAATTACAAAACCCCTATCCAATATAAAATGGATAAGGGTTTCTAGTCTTTTATTAATGTCTACTTTTGTTTGACAACTCCACATTTAATGTTACTCTTTTTTTAATGCTTATTATAATTTATTCATTGTTTCGATCATCTGCTTACGTTTAATCTCATAGCGAATAATCTCATGATTATTAACCAATAAGGGATCAAAATAAAATTGTTGGATTGGTCTATTCTCGTAGGTTGAGATGTTAACCGTTCTATTCTCTAAATCGTATGCAGAGGTATACTGTGTGTATTGTATCTGGTTTTTTTCATCGACAATCAATCCGTAAGGAATATCAAAGGTATTGAGGACGCGGAAAACTTTATCAAGTGTTTGGTCATCATTGGGTTGATTTGAGAGGTTATTCAAGACTGTTGCCCTTACAAATCGCGATTGTGGTGTATAGTCTCCGGGTAAGCCAAACAATCCATTCCCCGTACCAGAACTCAAACTTTCAAATTTACCAAACTTACGTGAAGGATAAATTTGATTGTTCATGGAGACATAGTTTTGAAGGTTTTGAACATGCCAAGGAAATTCAGGCTGATTGGTGAAGGTTCCAATCTCGTTGGGATAAATATCAAAGGAACCGGCGGAGTAAGGTTCAAGAACGATGCTAGCTCCTGTACGGTCTACAAAAACATAATGTTGAGGGATTACATTACCATGAATATTAGGTTCGTTGGATATTGCGACCTCTTTAATTGCTTTACGGTGTAAATCGACAATCGAATCACAATTTAGTAGAGCCAAAGTTACAAATTCCTCTCCTCTTAAGGCCTGTTTACCCATCAATTCAATTGCACTGGTGGGTGCATAATCTGAGTAATCATTTCCATAATAGAAACTCCCACCTACGAGTCCATGTTCATTCATACCATCCATAAATAAAAGATCCTGGTTCGAATCATGAAGACTAATGCCAGCTGCAGCATTTTTCGCTACAATGGGTGAAAGCATATGATTAATTGCTGTTCCACGAGGGACAAGCACGCCACAAACGGGCAAAAATGTATCAAATTCTTGAGTTCTACCCCAATAAGTATTATTTTGCTTTGAAATTACTTGTATTCCTGTACACATATAAGTACCGCCTTTCTCGTCTTTAATATATTACTATTTTATGTGAGCAATTAGTGAAGAAGCATAAAAAAAAGCGAACCAATTGGACGGTTCGCTCATTATTTTTGTGATAGATAATGATTTACTTTGTAAGCAAGGGAAATAGTTTTTGCATCCGTAATATTATTTGCTTCGATATCAGTAATAATATCATGAAGATCACGAGTATAAACATTGAGCACTTCATTGTCGTCGAGGTCTTGGCCGACATAATCTAAATCCGATGCATAATAAAGATACAAGACTTCGTCAAGATATGCGGGTGATGGATGAATGTATCCAAGTGGAACAAGTGTTTTCGCTACAAATCCAATTTCTTCCCGCAATTCCCTTAGCGCAGCATCAAGTGGCAACTCACCTTTATCAATTTTTCCTGCAGGGAACTCTTGCATAATATGTTCAACACCATAACGATATTGATCAACACAGTAGAATGCTTGATCGTCATGGGTTGCGGCAATACAGACACCGCCATCATGTTTTAAAATCTCAGCTTCAAACATGCCAGTTTGTGTTTCAAATTCAACATTATATACATCTACAATTTTTCCTTGATACTTTAATACTTCATTTAGTTTTAAGCCATCTCTTACCATCTAATCTTCCTTCTTTATAATGTGTTTGATAAGAACTCCAAAAGCGACACAAAACATCAAGAGCGTGAGAATTGTGAGGACCGTCGTATTAAGAAAATAATTAATAACGATTAAGAGTACAACAATCCCTAAAACAATCATATAGACATTGTCATTTGATGCTTTTTGAAATCCTTTTTTAATTTGTTGGATCATAATTTTTTCCTCTAAAGTTTTCTTCTTCTCTTACATAATAATCCAAAATGATAAAACACACAACTTTTAGAATAGACCACGCTATACCATGCTATAATATTCAAAGAAGAGGTGGCAACATGACATTATTTGTATCATTTGAAGGTCCTGAGGGAAGTGGTAAAACAACAATTACCAAGATCGTTTCGGATTATTTTGAGAAAAAAAATCAACCCGTCCTTTGTACTCGAGAACCTGGAGGAATTCGTATTTCTGAGAAAATTAGAGAACTGATTCTTGATCCGGATCATAAAGAAATGGATGATCGTACCGAAGCTTTGCTCTATGCTGCAAGTCGCCGACAACATTTAATTGAGAAAATTCAACCTGCACTAAACCGAGGTGAATTGGTAATATGTGATCGATTTATTGATAGCTCACTCGCTTATCAAGGTTATGCTCGAGGTATTGGTATTGATGATGTATGGGATATAAACATGTTCGCTATTGATGGTTTTCTGCCCGATTTAACAATCTTTTTGGATGTCAAACCACAAGAAGGCCTAAATCGAATTGGTGTTCGTGGATATAAAGATCGTTTAGAGCTCGAAGGCGATGTCTTTCATGAGAAAGTATATGAAGGGTATCAAGAAGTGATTCGTCGTTTCCCAAACCGTATTAAGATTGTGGATGCACATCAATCGATTGATGATGTTGCTTCCGATGTTATTAAGATTATTGAGAAACATTTGAATCATGAATAATGTTTCAAGTCAGGTTAAAGCGCTAAATCTCTTTCATCGTCAACAATCAAAAAATCGTGTTTCCCATGCCTATTTAATCGTTGGAGATTATGGAACGCTTGATTTTTCTAAATACATGGCAATGAGTATGATGTGTTGCGAACAAGACATTGGTGCCTGTGGTTCTTGTCTTACATGCCAACGAATAAACAATGAAAACCATGCGGATTTTAGAATACTTAGTGGTAAAGAACAAAGTATTAAGAAATCAGAGATCATTGATCTCAAGGAATATTTCAGTCAATCATCAATAGAAACATCAGGGCACCAAGTCTACATTATTGAAGATGTGGATAATGCGACCGTAGAGGCGATGAACAGTCTTTTGAAATTCTTAGAAGAGCCAGAAGGTGATATCGTTGCAATCTTAACAACACGCAATGAAAATCGTGTTCTTGAGACCATACGATCCAGATGTCTCACAATCCATTTGGAATCGATGAATCATCAAATGTTATTTGATGTGGCATGTGAACAAGGGATTGATCCAATTGATGCTTATTTATTATCGAGGATGAATCAAAATAGTGAAGAACTAAATCATCAGATTAATGATGACGTCTATAGAGAAGCCAGTTCAATTTTCTTTGATGTACTTGAATCTTTAAATCAACGAGACTATTTGTCGGCGATCTTAACCTTACAAGTTGAGGGGATTAAGAAAAAAAGATTGGATCGGGAACGATTGGTATTACTTTTTGAATTATTCGAATTATCGTTCTCATTACAAGGTCAACACGAACAAACAATCCAAGTTCAAACAAATCGCATTACAAATGAAGATCGTATTCATTTGCTTCAAATTGTTTTAAGCTTAAAAGATCGGATTCGACCGGGCGTCAATATTAACCTTATCATTGATCAATTTGCTTATGAATTAACGAAATACTATCAGAACCTTTAATTTCGATTAAAGGTTTATCTATTTTAGGAGAATGTTATGATAAAACAACAAAGTTTTAAAAACGAAAAACCAACACTATTCCTGGTTGCAACACCAATAGGAAATTTGAATGAGATGACACCCAGAGCGATTGAGACATTGAAAAATGTTGATGTTATTGCGGCAGAGGATACACGCAATGCACGCAAGCTATGTTCACACTTTGATATCAACACAAAAATGATCAGCCATCATATGCATAATGAACAAGAATCAACTAAAGGGATTCTTGATTTATTGGAATCAGGCTTAAGTGTTGGTTTAGTCAGTGATGCAGGATATCCATTAATCTCTGATCCAGGCCAAACATTAGTTCGCGATGTCATTGCCGCGGGCTTTAATGTTGTCCCAATATCAGGAAGTAGTGCCTTTCTTAATGCACTGGTTGCATCGGGACTTATTGTTCACCCTTTCGCATTTATGGGCTTTATGGAGCATAAAGAAAGCCAACTTAAAAAACAATTAATCCAAAACAAGGATTTACCAATGACGACAATCTATTATTTATCAGTTCATAAATTAGAAAAGACACTCGAAATCGTGTATGATGTGTTAGGTAATCGAAAGATTTGTCTTGTGCGTGAGATTACAAAAATGCACGAGGAGTTTATACGTGGTACGGTTACCGAGGTTATGGAGTCAGTTGAGACGATAAAAGGTGAGTTTGTAATTGTTATTGAGGCGAACACTGATGTATCAGAAGTAAGCTTTGATGATTTAATCATTCGCATTAAGGAACAGATTAATGCAGGAAATTCTGTTTCACGTTCAATTTCTTCTGTGGCCAAAGAGAATGGTGTTTCAAAAAACGAGCTCTATTCTTACTATCACGAGAATAAATAGGAGGCCGTAATGAAAATATTTGATTACGAAGATATTCAATTAATTCCAAATAAATGTATTGTGAAAAGTCGCTCTGAATGCGATACAAGAGTTAAATTGGGAAATCGAACCTTTGAAATGCCTGTTGTTCCTGCAAACATGCAAACAATAATCGATGAACCGCTCGCTATTTGGTTAGCAGAACATAATTATTTTTATGTTATGCATCGTTTTAACGAGGAACGTCGTTATGGATTTATTCAAGATATGAATCAACGCGGTCTATATGCCTCCATTAGTGTTGGTGTAAAAGATGACGAGTATGATTTTGTACGTCGATTGGCAGCAGATAATGTCATTCCTGACTATATTACAATCGACATTGCGCATGGTCATTCTGAGCAAGTTATTCGAATGATTAAGCACATTAAAGAATTCTTACCAAACACATTTGTGATTGCAGGAAATGTGGGAACCCCAGAAGCGGTTCGTGAACTTGAGAATGCAGGAGCAGATGCTACGAAAGTGGGTATTGGCCCGGGTAAGGTATGTATTACGAAATTAAAAACTGGGTTTGGAACAGGTGGATGGCAATTATCCGCATTATCATGGTGTGCTAAGGCTGCTCGCAAACCTTTGATTGCAGATGGAGGAATCCGAGATCATGGCGATATCGCTAAGTCAATTCGATTTGGTGCTACGATGTGTATGGTTGGATCATTATTTGCAGGACATGAAGAATCACCTGGAGAAACAATTGAAGTTGATGGCGTTCCATTCAAAGAATATTTTGGAAGTGCATCACAATTTCAAAAAGGTGAACATAAAAATGTTGAAGGAAAGCGCATTTTAATTGAACATAAAGGAAAAATCGAGGATACTCTACGCGAAATGCAACAAGATCTTCAATCATCCATTTCTTATGCTGGAGGTCGCGATCTTGAAGCGATTCGTAAGGTTGATTACGTGATTGTTAAGAACAGTATTTTTAATGGGGACCGTTAGATTAAAGCAAATATTCTTGTAAAAGCATATTTTATGCTATAATTAAGATGGTGATGATAATGAGTATCAAGCTTACTAAACAAAGACAAGAGATTTTAGATTTAATTCAAGCATCTGAAGGTCATATGACGGCAGATCAAATTCATACAAAACTTAAAGAAGGTGATGTATCAATTGGAATTGCGACGGTCTATCGAAATTTAAATGTGCTCTATAATGAAAAATTAATAAACCGTGTAAGACATCCAGAACTTGGATTTATCTACGATAAAAATCTACACGATCATTATCATTTTAGATGCAGAGAATGCAATCGCATTGAAGATGTGGAATTAGATTACCGAAAAGAATTACATCAACTCGTCGAAGAAGAATTAGGATGCCTCGAGTTAGATCACGACATTACATTCGAGGGGATTTGTAAGGACTGTTTGGCAAAATCAAATCAAAAACATAAGTAAGAACAAAAAAAGGAGCCTTTGCTCCTTTTTTTTTACCTTCATCGAAAGATGATGGCTTTCTATTTGTAACCCAGTGCTACTTTACCTACTGCTTCATTTACTTTTTCATAACTATATAAATCTAATTGAGAAAAACATTCAACAAGTTGATCAACTGTAACAGATTGAAGATGTTCAACGATTGCTGTTGCGGTTAAAGCTTCAAGTTCTTCTTCTAAACCTAATAAGTACGTTGGAGTTGTTTCTAAAGCCTCGGCGATATCATAAATTTTTGACTGGGGAAGATCGATCACACCTGCTTCAATTTTGGCAATTGTAGAACGTGATGTATACCTTACAGCAACAGCAAGTTCCTGTTGAGAAATACGTAGTTCTTTTCGACGTGCCTTCAGTCTTTGACCTAATATATTCGACATAATTACTCCTTCACCTCAATGAATATAGCATTTATATCTCTAATTTGCAATATCTATTCAGAGAGTGTGAAATTTCCATATAAAATCTGTCCTTTCTTGAATTAATATGGTGAATAATACGCCCTTTTGGATAAATTATTACCAAGACGGTAAAAAAAGTGGACATTTTACGACAAAAATAATTGACTAAATATGTGAAAACAAATATTATCAACGTTGTGATTAAAAATCACTTTTAAATGATACTTGTAAGGAGGAAAAAAATGAGAACGAGAATCATTAAAAGCGGATTAACAACCGTGTTAATCACAATGGTATTATTATCAGTAAGTACATCTTTTGTATCTGCGGAAGGACATCCTTCTACAAGTGTTAAAACATTAACAAATTCAGTACAAATAGATGATATGCAAGAAGGTTCGGTTCGCGTATTTAAAACAGCGAAACCAATTCCCAACACGATTAATCGTTGGGAAATATCGATTGATGTATATTGACGCGTAAAGCGGGAACCATCAGACATTGTTTTGGTACTTGATACATCCGGAAGTATGGATCCACAAAAAAATCCACAAGGAATTGATCGGATATCAAAGGCTAAACGTGAAGCGATTCGTTTTGTGAATGAAATTTTTGAAAGAGATGACACCGCTCGAATTGCCCTTGTATCCTATGGAACACGGGTAAAAACAAATTCATTTCATACCAAAAATGATGCAACGCATTTAATTGATGAAATTAATAATCTTAAAGCCGAAGGAGGGACCTTTACGCAAGGGGCACTTCATGAAGCGAAAACATTATTAAATCAGAGTACGGCGCCAAATAAAACAATAATCTTGTTATCAGATGGGCAACCCACTTATCGATATCCACTCAAGGCAAAAGTAAATCAAGAATTACTTGGTTTTGAGGGAAATGTTATGGTTCAAAAACGCTATAATGGACAACAACGTCCTTTTGATCCGGGAATTCCAAGTTCGGTGAACTATGCGATTCCCGGATATCGATTTAAATCATTACCGAATACCGATCATTTTGATTATAGCGCTCCGGTTTACGGAACGGGTAATGAGTATTATTTGGATCAACTTGGCGATGTACTATCATATGGAAATAAGAATTATTTTGTCTATATGTCTTCAGCAGACGCATCCATTGTCGAATCCAATCAAATTCATCAAGAACAAATCCATTTATACTCAATTGGATTTGATACCGATGATAAGGGAACCGAAATATTGAAGCGTATCAGTAAAGGAAATTATTATGATGCTACATCAAGCCGTGATAATCTGGATGATATCTTTAAGGAAATTTCAAACAATATTTTTTCTGCGGCGAAGGATATTCATATTGATGACCCAATGAGCGATGCTTTTGATGTTGATATGTCACGTTTGGATGATGCACTCTTACCAATGTATGATTCAAACCAAAAACGTTTTAATGTTCGAAGTCTAGGACTGTATGATTACGATAGTGATATCCAACACTTTGGCTATCACTATGAAGTCAAAACAAATCCATTGGCAAATATAAATGAGCACAACTTCTTTGAACTAAACAAAACAACAACCATTACGTATACAGACATCAATAATCAAACCGTTAAAAAAGAGATTACAGTTCCACAGGCTAAGCCAACACCCGTTCGACTTAAAACAGAAGTCTATAAAGCGGATAAATCACGGGATTTAAAAACAGATTATCAAGCGAATGTCGTCTTTAAATCGGATCATGATGAACAGAAACTTCATCATGTTAGTGCAATGAATGAAAGCACGACGTCATGGTCCTTTACAGATTATGGAGCGTATGATGTTCGGATTGAGGCACTCAATGTGAAAGACGAAGCACATAATCTTAAGGATTATGATGTTGTCTACGAATATTATGAGTATGTAAATGGTGAGCGTAAACCTGTATCGCGTTTAAACATTCAGAATCAACCGGAATCGTATGAGGTTGTGGTTAAACTTTATCAGAAACAATTAGGAACTATCACAATTGATAAGACCGTTAAACAGGGATCAAAAACAATATATCCTGATGATATTTTTATTTTTGAAGTCTTTAATCAAGACTACAAAATTGATGAAATTCGGTTAAAAGCGGGCGAGCATAAAACACTCACCGATTTACCGCTGGGCTCCTATCGTGTTGAAGAAAAAACACTAGGAGGATTTAGTCCAAGAACCCCACAACAATCCTTTGAAATAACGTATCAAGGTCGTGATCATACCCTTCATTTCACAAACGATGTTGAGAATAGAACATCTTATGAGGTCGAACAGATTTGGGATGGCGGTCCTCTCGAAAAACCAGAGATTGAAATGATTCTTTATCGTCAAAGTGTAACAAATCCTGAACGTGTAGATTCAAAACGCTTAACAAATGGACAAACAAAAGCCATATTTACTGATTTAGAAAAAACAGATAAAAATGGAAATCTTTATACATACTGGGTTGAAGAAGGCGATCAAGAGGGTCTGCTTCAAGAACACCACTATACCGCTGAGCGCATCGATGCCTTCACGATCGTGAATCACTATTATTCCCCTAAAACAACATTCACCATGACAAAAATATGGGATGGTGGTCCAGAAATTAAACCTGAAATTGAAGTTCAGCTTCTAAAAAACGGTGAAACTGTAGGCAATCCAATCATTCTTCATCACGGCGAAACAACCTATACGTGGACCGATCTTGATGAATTTGACAAAGACGGAAATATAATTAACTATCGTGTTCGTGAAATCAACGAACCTGAAGGATATATCCAAGCACTTGATGAAACAGGCGCCATCATAACAAATCACTTTCAACCTGAAGTTCGAACCATTAACGCTTACTTATATTGGGAACATGGACCGGATGAAAAGCCAACGGTTATTTTTGATCTCTATCAAGTTGTCGATGGTGTCGATCGCTTAACAGTAATTAACACATATCATCCCCCTGTTCAGGAATTTACGTTAAATAAGCAATGGGTGGGGGGCGAAAAGATCCAGGCAGAAGCAACATTTACGTTGTATCAAAACGAAAAGGTCTATAATGTGGTAAAGCTTTCATACAACGATACAAATTATAAATGGCTTGTAGACGCAAAGGATCTTAAAGGAAATGCGTTTACGTATCACCTTGAAGAAACTTCCGTACCTGATGCCTTTGTATCGGAACGTATTGATGCATGGACCTTCCGTAATACCTACACATCACCTAAACGTGATGTAACCGTGACAAAGCATTGGATCAATGCGCCTGAAACGGTACCAACGATTCATCTTCAACTCTTAAGAAACAATGAACCAATGGGTGACCCAATTACTTTAGAGAGTGGTCAAAGAACCTATACATGGAAACATTTAGATGAGACCGATGAACAAGGCAATGCATATGACTATCGAGTTTATGAAATTGATCCCCCTAAAGGTTAGCAAGTTTCCTATAGTGAAGATGGACTGGAAATCTTTAATAAGTATCAAGAAGATGTGTCTAACATTCGGAACGAAAATCCCTCAAAGAATACACCGAATAAAAAACCAATCCTACCAGATGAAAAACCGAATCATCATGCTCTGAATCATGAGGTTCTCCCCCAAACAGGCGTTGGAAATCCAGTTCGATTGATTCCGGGAACGGTACTGTTTGGTTTGGGTGTTATTTTATTATTGAAAAAGAAACATTAGTTTTATATTTAAAAACCTCGTATTGTGAAAAGTACGAGGTTTTGTCTTATTGTAGAGCTTACATAAATAGGCTATAATTAAGGGGAAATTCTAGCGGAGGAAATCAAATGAAAAACAATAAAAATTACTATATAACAACCGCTATTGCTTATACATCAGCAAAACCTCATATTGGTAACATTTATGAGATTGTGCTAGCAGATAGTATTGCACGATTTAAACGTGCTCAAGGTTATAATGTTCGTTTCCAAACAGGAACGGATGAACACGGTCAAAAAATAGAAGATAATGCGAAAGCACATAATATGTTACCGAAAGCATATGTCGATAATATTTCGAGTGTGATTCGCGGTTTATTTGATCTGATGAATGTTCAATATGATTATTTTATTCGAACAACAGACGACTATCATAAAACACAAGTTCAAAAGGTTTTTAAGAAACTCTTTGATCAAGGGGATTTATATAAAGGTAATTATGAAGGATGGTACTGTAAGTCATGCGAATCCTTTTATTCAGATTCACAGGTAGAAGATGAAACATGTCCAGAGTGTGGTGCGAAGGTTGTACGCCAACAAGAATCTTGCTACTTCTTTAAAATGAGTAACTATCAAGATCGCCTTGTACAATACATCAAGGATAATCCATCATTTATTCAACCTGAATCACGAAAAAATGAAATGCTTCAAAACTTCCTTAAAGAAGATCTCTATGATCTTGCGGTTTCACGAACAAGTTTCAAATGGGGAATTCCTGTAGATTTTGATCCTGAACATGTTGTGTATGTTTGGATTGATGCACTGATTAACTATATCACGGGTTTAGGATATGATGTTGATGGGAATAATGGGCCACTTTTTGATGAGTTCTGGCCAGCTGACGTGCATTTAATTGGTAAGGATATTTTACGTTTCCATACAATTTATTGGCCAATTCTATTAATGGCCCTTGATATTGAGTTACCAAAACAAATCTTCGGACACCCATGGTTACTTACTGGCGACAGCAAGATGAGTAAATCAAAAGGGAATGCACTTTATGTTGATGATCTAACATCCGTCTTAGGTGTTGATCCAGTTCGATACATTATGCTTCATGAAATGCCTTTTGAACGTGATGGTCACCTCACATATGAATTGATGATTGAACGTATTAATACAGACCTTGCGAATATTATTGGGAATCTGGTTAACCGTACCATTTCAATGACCAATAAATACTTTGACGGCGTATTGACTGTTAATCATGTGCATGAAGCAATCGATGATGAATTGATTGATGCATGTAAAAATCTTATTCCAAATGTTGAAGCGAAGATGGATACGCTTCATGTAGCGGATGCAATTTCTGAGATTGTTTCCTTATTTAGAAAAGGGAATAAGTATATTGATGATACACAACCTTGGGTTCTTGCGAAAGATGAAACGAAACAAGATCGCCTTCAAACAGTACTTTATAATCTAACGGAAATGATTCGTATTGGTGGTATCGCCCTTGAATCATTTATCCCAGAAACATCCCAACGCATTCTTGCACAATTACAAACAGAACATACAACGTTTGAAAGTGCGAAGGTGTTTGGACTCTTTGAACTTAATAAACCTGTTGTTTCAAAAACAGACATCATCTTTAATCGTTTAGATGTGAAAGAAACACTTGAGTTATTAGAAAAGGAGGTAGAACCTGTGGTAGAAACAAACGTTGTTGAAGAAGAAACAAAAGAAATAACATTTGATCAATTTCAAGATGTAGAACTTCGTACGGGGACAATCGTAAAAGTCGAAAAACATCCTAAAGCAGATAAACTCTATGTCTTACAAGTTGATTTAGGAAGCAAAGAAGTAACTGTAGTAAGCAGCCTTGTAGATTTCTTTACGGAAGAAGAACTCCTCAATCATAAAGTTGTTCTCGTTGCAAACCTCAAACCCGTTAAACTACGCGGTATAATGTCAAATGGTATGATTATTACAGCTGAAGAAGGCGACAAAGTAAGACTTGTAACCGGTGGTGATGTCGCAAACGGAACGCTATTGCGTTAAGATAGGTATTGTATAGAAAAGAGGGTGCTTTATGAAAATTGTATTAGTAAGACATGGTTATACGACTTCTAATGAAGAAGGAACGTATTCAGGGTGGTCTTATGTTCACTTATCGAAACAAGGAATCGAAGACCTAAAACAATATAAATTGGAGTACGCGTATCCACAAACAGAGCGTTATTATACATCTGATTTAACACGTACGATTGATACGTTTGAAATTCTTTACGGTAAAGAGACACCAATCTATGAATCAAGTAAAGAATTACGCGAGATCTATTTTGGTGATTATTAAGATGTACATGGGGATGACGTATCCGAAAATTATTTTGATGGATTCCTTATTAATAAACGCATTGCTCATGGAGAGACGTTAACTGAATTTAGCTACCGAATCATCTCTAAGTTGGAATGCATTCTAAAAGATATGAAAGCAACCAGTGTGGAATCTTCAACAATTGTTTGTCATTCAGGTGTTATTAAAACACTGTTAATTTTCTTAGAAAACAGACCATTCCTAGACTTTAGAGCAATTCATGCACCCAATGGACTGGGATACATACTTGATGTTGATTTCGATGATTCGTTAAATCGCATTATCTTAAAGAGTGTAGAAGCATTACCAAAAAAATAAGAAAGACACGTATCGATATGGAGTTGTCAAACAAAAGTAGACATTAATAAAAGACTAGAAACCCTTATCCATTTTATATTGGATAGGGGTTTTGTAATTTAAACAGTAAGCAGGTCTTTCAAAATTGAAATAATGTACATATTCTTCGATAAAATTTTTAAAGTTATCTACGGACCAGTATTGATAATCACACGCCATTTCTGCTTTAATCCATCCATTTAATGATTTGATAATTGGATTATCTGTAGGTGTTCCAGCTCGCGACATAGATCTAATTATGTTATAATTTTCATACGCTTTAGCGAAAGCTTTAGAGTGGTAGACAGCTCCTTGATCTGTGTGAAGAATCGTGGGAGCTGTTTTTTTTATTATCCTTAAGTAGCGCAAGGAGATCCTCGAGACACTTGTAGTAAGGCTTAGGATCACCAGTTGTACGCGATAATGCAGAACTGATAATTTCATTGTTAAAGGTATCAACCATTAAAGTCCATTCATAATTAATCCCTTTGTTTCGAATATGTGTCATATCTGAAACAATAATTTCTAAAGGTTTGGTTGCCCTCCATTGATTCTTTATAATATTAGGATAAATTCGACTTTGTGTTCCAGGTTTTTTATAGGAATAGTGTTTAACTTTTGATTTAATATTTAAAAACTTGCAACACTTGTGGATTAAATTATCGGAAAATTCAATCCCTAAATCACTTTGCTTTCTCATGACTGCAGCGATATCATGATAACCATAACTTGGAAAACGGCGATGCCAGTCTTTAATCACAAAGCTAAGAATCGCTCTTTTTTGTTCATAAATATTGAGATCATTCTTATGCTTTAACCACTTGTAATAACCAGATCGGTTCAAATTCATAAATCTAAGAATGAACGTAATCGGATGTTTAAAGATAAGTCATGCGCTATTTGGAATTCTTGTCTTTTAAAGTAACGAACTCCTTGTTTACACCAACTCCTTTCACCTGGTACCCTTTTTTTAATCGTGCAATCTCAATATCTCGTTTTAGAATTTCGAGTTGAAGTCGTTCGATCTCAGTTAATGATTTACTCGTATGAAGCGCAGAAAAATGATTTCCTGTCTTTTTCTTGTTTTTTAAACCCTCTTTACCATCACGCATGAATCGATCAATCCAACCATTAATCGTTCCTTTCGGTATTCCTGTTTCTTGTGATAGTTTCGCAGCACTTATATGTTCATCAATATGACGTGTAACGACTTTAATACGATCCTCATAAGTCCATTTATTATTTAATCCACCTTTGGGTCTTCCCATCATTAATACCTCCGTTTTATCTCTGATTTTATTATTACACAAAAAAGTAGACAAGTCTTTTTTACTTGTCTACTTTTAGTTTACTACTCCAATCGATACGTGTCTTTTTTTATGTAGAACTCTATGAATCTTTTTTAACAGAGAGGTAGTATTCAAAATAAATATTAAGATCTGTAACTTCAACATTAACTCGATAAATATCATGAGGTCGATCCGAAATTACAAATGAAGATACTTTGTCTTTAAGTAACTCTAATTCGCTTGAAGAAACAAAATCCGAATCATGATTACTTACACTGTCACTGACATAGATTGATGAAGATGCACTGATTCCTTTCGCGAATACAGAATTCTCATTCTCGGCACGATAAATCATCCCTTCAGTATTGATGTTATCGATTGGTTTTAAGTTGTTTTTGATGTACTCTGTTGTTTTAGGATGACGATTATCGATGTTTAACAGGTAATCGTTCATATAGTCACGATCTTTTAGTTTATAGGCAAGGACAAAGTTTAATGTATCGCCATTGGGTTGTAGTTCAGCATTTTGAAGGTCATCTTTATATGTTTCGATGAGTTCGCTTCGTGAACCTGTAAATCGATATCCCTTGGTTAGGGTATTATTGAAGATATAAATTTGATTGATTTGCTTTTCTTCATTGAAGAGGATGTTTGTATCTTTTAAAGTATCAGGATTTACAACTGCAGGATAGAGTGGTTTTAATAACTCATCCTTTACATTAAAACGGCGCTTAATTTTACTTCCGCTTTTGAGTTTGTACTCGATGTATATGGGCGTATATTCTGAAGTATACTCAAGATTTGAACTTACTAAGCCTTCATTTTCTTTCAATTGGCTAACGATTGAGTAATGGAATGTATTTGTAAGTTGGAGTAATTCGGGTTGTTCACGGGTAATATGAAGATTTTTTTGAAAAAGATAGTTTCCAGCATTTATGAGGAAGTCTTCATCTTCGATTCCCGAAAATTCCCCTTGAGAAGTTATCGTAACCGACTCAATTTTATCAATCTTCGGAATATAATATGTATAACCCAGCCCGTTGGTTACATATAAGATTATACAGAATATCATTAATACCACCGCAAAGATTGTATAGTTCTTCAGGATTCCTGTCATGTTTTTTAGAGAACGATTTTTGATAATGTTTAAAAGCGTAAAAAGTAATAAAGCGATTAAAATGGGCATCACAACCGATCCTACAGTAAGGGTTCGCGTTCCCATGGCAAAGATTGGAAGTAAAAATATCAAAACAATGCCTGTGAAGAGATAGATGATTAAAGGGAAAAACCAATTATTAATAAATGGCGTCTCACTTTTTTCAGATTTACGTGCATCATGAATCACAAGCGACACAGACAGCAGTATAAGTCCAAGAATTAACCAATATGATGCGTAAAGACCCATATCATAAGGTGAATTCGTAGTTCTTAGTCCAAATAGTACGGAAATCGGCGGTGATAGAAAGGCCAATGAATCCATGCGCATCGAGGTATATCCAATTACAAAAGTGGATGCAAACAATTCTAAAGCACCAAAAGCTAAAAATGGCGCAATAAAGATAATCACGGTATAGATTAATGCATCTGAGAGTGTACCCGTGTTCATCAAAACAAACATAACCGGTGTTGTGGTTGCAAAGAAAATTGCGAGTAATTGGAAGTAAGTCTCAATATGATACCATTTTAAAGAAATATTAAATAAGAGATTATTAAGGGCATAGCCTGAAAAATAGGCGATGGTGAACGGCATAAAGATAATAAGAAGGGATGCAACATAGTTTGTAAGAAATAAATCACTCCGTTTTATCGGTAGTGAGTGAAATACATCGACAGATTTCTTACTACTCAAGTAATTGAAGAGAATCATTGGGGTAACGATGGATAAAAATATTGTGATGATGATTGGTACATACACAGAAGCATTTGAGTAATTCTCAAAATTCTGCTGATCTCGAGTTTGGATCCAACGGATTAAAGTGGGTATTGGAAACGAAGTCATTAGAAATATTGTATAGAATAACAGTAAACCTTTATATTTTTTAAAGTTAAACTTTAAATAATCAAAATTGATTCGTGAATTAATCAATGTTTTCATGATTCTTGTTCTCCATTTCATAAATAAATATTTCTTCAAGGGTCACGTCATTATGTTCGACGAGTAAGGGATTCATTGAATTGAGTTCTTTTTCAATTGTTTCACGGTTTCCCTTGATAATAATTGAGAAAATACGTGCTGAACCTGTTATATTTAAAGGATTCATAAAATCAAAGTCCGAACGTTTCATTTCAGATTCAAAAGCTATTTGATAGCGATGATAAATTGATCCAAAATCATTGGTTGATTGATTCATCATGATATTGTTTTCATCGATAATCGCAACTGTATCGCAAATATCTTCAAGTTCTCTTAAGTTATGGGATGAAATAATAACGGTAGCGTTATGATCGATGATCATTTCCCCAAGAAACTGCTTAATTCGAAACCGCATGATCGGATCAAGACCATCGAAAGCTTCATCAAGAAGTAATATTTTTGGTTTTGATGCCAAAGCAAGTAAAAGGGAAACTTGTCGTTTCATTCCTTTTGATAGTGCATTGATTTTTCGATTTTCATCCAAACCAAACAACTCAAGAAGATCTTGGTAGTAATGGTCATCAAACGATTTATAGAATACTTTGTAAAACTGTTGCATGTCTTTAATCGTAGCTTGACTAAAGAAGAAAGGATCATCCCCAACAAAGAATACGTCTTTTTTGGTTTCAGGGTTATCGTAGACGCGTTGATCATTAATTAAAACAACACCAGCATCGGCATGAAGGACCCCACTGATAAGGCGTAATAGTGTCGACTTTCCGGAACCGTTTTTACCAACAAGGCCAATAATTGAACCTTCTTCAAACGTAATATTAATATCTTCGAGAACAATTTTGTTATCAAATTTTTTATTTACATTAGTGAATCGTATCATTATGTGACTCCTTTAATAGATTGAATATCGTTTCTTGTGTTTCTCCGAGTTCAAGTAATTTGTGATAGATCAGGGTGAGTTCTTGATAGGCATCACTAACGAGATTACTGACACCTTTTTCATGCTCGCTTACAAAAGATCCCTTGCCAGGAATTGAGTAAATAAGTCCATTCATTTCACATTCGTGATATGCCTTTGAAACGGTATTGGGATTGACACCGAGATCTTTGGCGAGGGAACGTACGGTTGGAAGTTGTTCATGTGGTTGGAGTATCCCCATTGCGATAAACTTTCCAACTTGTTGAATAATCTGCTCAAATATTGGTGTTGCGTTTCGTGTGTTAATTGTAAACATAGATACCTCCTATCTGTACCACTTACATTAATACAGTATTACATCATGACGTATGTGTCAAGTTTGAATAAATAAGTGAACTTAAATCATTATCAACTCGAATGTTGTATAATTGTGATAAAATACCAACGGAGGCTTTTATATGTATGATGTTATAGTAGTAGGAGGCGGTCATGCCGGTGTTGAAGCAGCAGTTGCTTCAGCCAGAATGGGGCAAAGAACGGCACTCTTTACGTTAAATGTAGATAAAATTGCATCAATGCCTTGCAATCCATCAATTGGTGGACCTGCAAAAGGGATTGTTGTTCGTGAAATTGAAGCACTTGGCGGTGTTATGGGGGAAATTGCGGATAAGACAGCCTTGCAGTTTCGGATATTAAATTCAAGTAAGGGACCGGGTGTTCAATGCTTGCGTGTTCAGTCGGATAAATTAGCGTATTCGCGTGCGATGCGTGATGCTGTTCTTGCGGAACCTGGAATTGAAATTGTTCAAAAAATGGTAGAAGGTGTTGTTGCTAAAAACGGCATTGTCACCGGTGTTCGTTGTAAAGGTGATGAGTTTGTAGCGGCTAAGGCTGTAATTATTACCAGTGGAACGTATATGAGTTCAAAAATTTTACTGTCCTCATCGGTTACCGTAAGTGGACCTGATGGCGATCCCACAACCAATAGCCTATCAGAATCATTACGTGCTTTAGGGTTGAAGACGTTCCGTCTTAAAACAGGAACGCCAGCACGTGTTTATACAGATAGTATTGATTTTAGTAAGACAACCATTCAGCCTGGGGATGATGAGCCGTATTACTTCTCCAATAGTACTCAGAAGGAAGATGTAATTAAGGAACAATATCCTTGTTATTTAACCTATACAAATCCTACAACTCACGATCTAATTGAGGCTAATCTTGAAAAATCAAGCATGTACTCAGGTGTTGTTGAAGGGGTCGGTGCACGTTATTGTCCATCAATCGAAGACAAAATTGTCCGCTTTGCAGATAAAAATCGTCACCAAATCTTTTTAGAACCAGAATCCGCAGAGTTGGATACAACTTATGTTCAAGGGCTGTCTTCATCATTACCAGAAGAGGTTCAAGACGCAATGATTCGAACCGTTCCTGGATTAGAAAACTGTCGCGTTCAACGCTATGGTTATGCTATCGAATATGATGCAATTGATCCAATTCAGTTAAAACCATCACTTGAAATCATGACTGTGGAAAATTTATTTACTGCCGGGCAAATTAACGGGACTTCAGGTTATGAAGAAGCAGCCGGTCAAGGTCTGATGGCAGGGATTAATGCAGCACTTAAAAATCAAGGGAAAGAACCCCTTATTCTTAAACGCGATGAGGCTTATATTGGTGTAATGCTCGATGATCTTGTAACTAAAGGAACATTAGAGCCGTATCGTCTCTTAACCTCACGAGCAGAGTATCGTCTCTTATTGCGTCATGATAATGCATATCGACGATTATCTCACTTTGGTCATGAGATTGGATTGTTAAGTGACGAAGATTATGAGAAAATAGAGTTAGATATTCAAATTATTGATGAATTCATTGAAGCAAGTAAAACCATCAAATTACCGCATAGTCCGGAATTTGAAGCTTATTTTGCTGAAAAGGATTCACCATTTCAAGCACATGATTTAACAATTTACGACGCGGTTAAAAGACCGGGTATTGAATTGTTAGAGGTATTAGAACTGTTGGACATGGAAGTCCGAAAAGACTTAGCATTCCAAATCCAAGTAGAAATCAAGTATGAAGGTTATATTAAGAAAGCCATGAAAGAAGCAGAAAAGCTTCGTTCGATGGAGAATATTAAATTACCGGAAGATATTAACTATGATTCTATTGAAAACTTATCAATTGAGGGGCGTCAAAAACTGACTGCTGTAAGACCGATTACAATGGGTCAAGCATCGCGTATTTCAGGTGTTAATCCAGCAGATATTGCAATTCTTGCTATGGTACTCAAACACAAAGGATAGGGTGGAAAACATGAATATTGGAACAATTGGTACAGGAATTATTGTTGAAGAATTTATTAAGTCATCACAAGATATATCAGGTGTGTCATTTAAAGCGGTTTATTCCCGCACGCAAGGCAGAGCGGATGCTTTAGCGAAGAGTTTTGGGATTACACAAACACACACGACACTTGAGGTCTTATTTTCAGATCCGTTGGTGGATACGATTTATATTGCTTCACCCAACAGTCTTCACTATGAACAAGCATATGCTGCGTTAAAAGCCGGTAAGCATGTCATTGTAGAAAAACCTTTTGTTGAAACAGAGGAACCTGCGCAACGATTGATTCGTTATGCACAAGAGCATCATTTATTCCTCTTTGAAGCAATTTGCAATATTCATTTACCGCACTATCAATTTATCAAATCAAATTTAGAAGTTATTGGTGATATTAAGCTTGTTCAGTGTAATTTCAGTCAATATTCAAGCCGATATGATGCACTCTTAGCAGGTGAAACACCCAATGTCTTCAACCCTCATTTTTCTGGAGGTGCCTTAGCGGATATCAATATATATAATATTCATTTTGTTGTTGGGATTTTTGGAATGCCCGATGAAGTAAAATATTATGCAAATAAACATTCTAATGGTATTGATACTTCTGGTGTTCTAATTATGAAATATCCGACCATGACCGTAGAGTGTGTTGGTGCTAAGGATAGTTTTTCTCAAAACTTTGGACAAATCCAAGGGGAAAAGGGCTATATTTATATTCCTGAAAGTGTCAGCAGCATTGAGTCTGTAAGTATTGTAACGAAAGATTCAAAAGAGATGATTAACATTCAAGATCTTCCAAGGCTTGCATATCAAGTAGAAGTATTTGAGCGTGCGATTCGAACACAGGATTTTGAACTTCGTGATCTGTATTTAGAACAAACACTGAGTGTGGTTCGAATTGCAGAAAAGGCCCGTAAAACAGCTAATAATTAAAGCCAACCCAGTAGGGTTGGCTTTTCTTTTATCAAATCTCAACCGCACCACTTTTACTTTTATGATTTCTTATTGAGTAGACAACACTTTGTTGTAAATCGAAAGACCTCTTTACAATCCAAGGATGTATATGTAAAAATTTAAAACGCTATTAAATGTGGAGGGGGATTTAATGATACGAAAAATTGGTATATTTGTAATGTTTATTTTACTTTTTGGTATTTTTCGAACAGAACATGTTTCTGCGGAAGTAGGTTTTGATTTTCAAAATCTAAATCAAGGAACTGATGTAATGCTACGCGGTCTTTGTCATCGCGCTAATACCTGTGTATCAGGTTCTAAAACTTACACAATTAATTGGTTCGGGATGGAGAGCGGTGATCAGCCCATCTCCTTAACAATGCAAGAGGAGTATAATGATGATACCTCCATTGAAATTGGTAAGATTACAAATCTTACAAAAGATATAAAGTCAATTACGATTGATAATCTAGTCCTTCAAGATGCATTCAACTTTAATGCTGATGGAGGCAATCTTTATCATAAAGTTTATGGCTTTAAAATTGATAAAGAAACGCCAGATGCTCTTGAATATAGAGTGATTCAGAATCAAAATATCATTAATATTGTGCGAATTAAAAATCAAACAATTAAATTCTCGGTGGTCCGGGATGGACCCATCAATGGTGTGCGATCGCTTCCTTTTGTCTTAACAAAAAATGGTGAGCAATCGAAAAGTCATCGCACTACATTTTACACACGTTCTTCAAGTCAACATTATTCGTTTATTACAACCAAGTATGACGATAAGAATCGACCTTATACATTTGATATTATTACCGATGGTGATGATAGGGTAAAAATTGAAAAAAAGGTAATCAATGAAAACGAATTTGAATTTCGTATTCGTCAAGATATTACGAAAGAAATTCCTTTAAAAGGCCATAATACAAGTGGTCTTACGGGAGAAGTCGTTTTTATTACTGATAACCAAAAAGAATTAACAGGTATTGTTAAAGACGGGAATGTGGTATTTGAGAATATTAGACATGAAGACTTGAATACATTTACTCGAATGAAACGATACAATTTGAATGATGCAAGCGTAGAACTTAATATCAGAGAAGATCGGTTAAAAGAAATTTCTGAAATTGCAGTCGAGCGATTCATTGACAAAACATTTAATGTGGAGTGGGGACCTAATATATTGGCCTATACAGGAGCCAAGGAAACAGATACGATTGATATTCACCTCTTTGAAGGAAATCAAGCCCCCGATTTCAAAAAAGCCGTCGCCTTTAATCAGTCGGAAGTAACCTTCAAGGTAAATCCTCGTAAAGAAACGACATTCTCCGTTGATGATGGGTTTGTAAGTGTCGCAAATGATTTGAAAATTTATATCGATCGTGTGATTCAGCCGCTTCAGATTGACATTCAGAAGGCATATAAGCCGAAAAAAGATGACGATTTGGATATCCAAGTAGAAATATTAAGTCCGCCTCGTGCAACAGGCAAAATTGATTTGAACGAACTGTTGGGTGTGGATGGATTTATCATTCATGAAACTCCGAAGCCTTCAATAGAACCTGATCGTGAGGTCATGCTATCGGTAGACGGTTTTTTTATTCACGATACTCTCGATGAACCTAAAAATCGTTTACGACCCGATCCGGTATTTCTTGATGGATATGGTATCGAAGACGTTCAAAATCACGAATACATCAGTGGAATGGAAGCCATTATGCAGAAGGAAAGGATGAAGCAAAAATATTTAGAAGATGTTTTAGAGCAAGATCGGAAAAATCGCATTGCTTACGAACTCAGTACGAAGGAATATGAGGCACACCTCAACCCCATAATTTTAGAGAATCATTTTGATGGATTTCCAATTGAACTACAAGAAACAGCCTTACACGAAAATCTTAATCCAATAATAGAAGTTGGAGTGTTTAATGATAATCAGCAGATTTTTAGTATGGTAGATGTTGAAGGAGAACCTATAAAAGGGGATATCCTTCCACCTTATTTAGAAGGAGAGGAAGTTCCTGAACATGCATTCGACCACACTGAAAGGGATGCGGCATCGAACTTTTTGAGTATCATTGCAACAAAAAAACGTGTGGAATTGGAGCGAATTTTACTTCAAGATATTGAAAATCGGAAACAGCACGAACGTGAAACAAATAATATATTAGACGCATTGCTACGTAGGCAACCAGACAGTCCCAACGTGATTGAACCACTTGAATATTATGCAATAATTATGTCAAATCCAATTATCCAACAAAAAGACGGCGTTTCAAAAATAACAACAGAACAACAATCATCAAATTTGGTGAGAGATAAAAGTATAAAAACCACACATACTCCAAAAGAAAAGACCGAAGAGAGTCATGCAATCAAAAGTCATTACAGTACCATTAAACAAAAGTTTGATGAGAAAACGATTGCCCGGGTAATAAACAAGGACACAGATGGCGTTCTTCCTAAGACCGGAAAACAAAAACACAGTAATAAATGGGGAATAATCCTGATATTAATGGGAGTTTGTGTATTATTACCGAAAAGGCATAAAAATAGAATTGTTAATTAGCACATAAAAGGCAGTATATACTGTCTTTTATGCATTTTAGACCAAATATTTGTCACGATGATTTGTTGTGGAAATCTTATAAATACGCTATAATTACAACGTAGTTTCGATTCTAATCATAAGAATCAAATATGATAAAAATGTGTTAATAAAAGATGCATTGCAATTGGAGGCTTCATGAATTTTTTAGAATTTATTAGTAAAATTGGAGCGTTGGGAATTGTTGTTTCAGAAGAGATGAAACAACAATTTTTATCGTACAAGAATCTTATTCAAGAAGTGAATAAAGTCTTAAATTTAACCGGTATCGATGATGATGAAGGCATATTTTTAAAGCATTTCTACGATTCATTACTTATTTCACCATTAATAAAAGAAAACAGTCGGATTGCTGATATAGGAAGTGGTGCAGGTTTTCCAGGAATTGTTCTTGCCATTGCCCGTCCGGATATCACGGTGACCTGTATTGAACCCACAACAAAACGAACAAATTTTTTAGAACGTGTTGTACTTGAATGTGGATTAAAAAATACAACTGTAATTAATGGTCGAGCAGAAGATGTTATCGGAGAACTTCGTGAATCATTTGATGTTGCGACGGCTCGGGCTGTTGCATATCTTGATATTCTAAGTGAGTTATGTCTGCCTTTCGTGAAGGTAGGCGGTGTATTTTTAGCGATGAAAGGATCTAAAGGAATTGAGGAGTATGAAGACTCCCTCAAAGCGATTAAAATCCTTGGTGGCGAACTTACGCAGACACATAAATTCAGTGATGATATCATGGGTGACCGCTATAATTTAGAGATTACAAAAGTGAAGTCCGCTTCGAAGAAGTATCCAAGAAGTTATGCTAAAATTAAAAAGACACCACTGTCTGGGAGGAATCATGATTGATCGTAGAGAAATAGCTATTGAAAAAATTAAACCTAACCGTAATCAGCCTCGGCTAACTTTTAATGATGAGAGTTTGTTGGAATTAGGACAATCGATTAGTGAAAATGGCCTTCTTCAACCGATTGTTGTTCGTGAAGTTGACGAGACAGATGAATATGAAATTATTGCCGGAGAACGTCGATATCGAGCAATGCGAATGTTTGGATTTACTGAAGTACCATGCATCATTAGTAATATTGATGATGATAAAAGTGCGACATTAGCGCTTATCGAGAACATCCAACGCGAAGATTTAAGTGTTTTGGAAGAAGCGAAAGCGTATCGCGATATTTTGCGAATTCAAAAAATTACTCAAAAGGAACTTGCAACAAAAGTAGGAAAATCGCAATCCGCAATCGCGAATAAAATCCGTTTGCTTGAATTGCCAGAACCCGTACTCGAAGCCCTTGGCGAACGTAAAATTACGGAGCGTCATGCGCGCGCGTTATTAAGCGTTGAAAAGGAAAAAACGGAAGAAGTTTTAGACGAAATCCTTAATAAAAAGTTGAACGTTAAAGAGACCGAAACCCTCATTAACAAACCACGAAAGAAAAAAGCTGTAACACGTGGTATTTCTCAACACATCAAGATTGGAATCAATACAATCAAACAATCGATTGGTATGATCGAAAAAACAGGAATTACCGTAAAACATGATATGGAAGAAACGAATGATGAGGTCGTCATCACGATACGCTTCCCTAAATAACTTAAGAAGATAACAAAGGATGTGAGTCAATGGGGAAAATAATTGCTGTAGCGAATCAAAAAGGTGGCGTTGGTAAAACAACGACAAGTATTAATTTATCTGCTGGTTTAGCCTACTTAGGCCAAAAAGTTCTATTAGTAGACCTTGACCCCCAAGGAAATGCATCTCAAGGTGTAGGTGCAAATAGAATGGCCATCAAAGACAGTACCTATGATTTAATTCTTTCTGAAAAAGAAGTAAGTGACATTAAGATGTCTCTAAACACGCCTCCAATGGATTTAATTCCCGCAACAATTGACCTTGCGGGTGCAGATCTCGAAATGGTAGAGTTTAAGATTGGTCGCGAACGTCTTTTAAAGAATAAATTAATAAAAGCAAAGGATGACTATGATTACATCATCATCGATTGTCCGCCATCATTAGGTTTGTTAAATACGAATGCTCTAACAGCTGCAGATTCGGTTATTATACCGGTCCAATGTGAGTATTATGCACTTGAAGGATTAACGCAATTGTTATCCACAATTCGACTGGTGCAAAAGCTGTTTAATCCAGATTTAAAAATAGAAGGCGTTTTACTTACGATGTTTGATGTCCGTACTCGTTTGAGTGTTGAGGTTCAACAAGAAGTTCGTAAATATTTTAAAGAACGTGTCTATAAGAGTAATATCCCTAGAAATGTTAAGTTGTCAGAAGCTCCTTCTCGTGGAAACTCAATCTTCGAATATGATTTAAAATCGGAAGGCGCTAAAGCATACGCATCTCTAGCGAAAGAAGTCTTATCATATAATAAGAAACGGAGTGACTCGAATGGCAGAGAAAGATAGTAATCGTTTAGGTCGTGGACTGGGGGCAATTTTTGGTGATGATGTGTCTTCAGTCCTTGAGGATATTCAACAAGGTAATAATGATGAGTTTACAGGCGTTAAGACAAGCCTTAAAGTCAAAGATATTCGTACAAACCCATACCAACCACGTCGTCATTTTGACGAGGATAAATTAGAAGAATTATCGCAATCAATTTCAACTCATGGTTTGTTTACCCCGATATTAGTTCGTGAAACCAATAAAGGTTACGAACTTGTCGCAGGAGAGCGTCGTTTACGTGCTACAAAACGTGCGAAAATAGAAGAAATTGCTGCAATTGTTGTCGATTTTGATGACTCACAAATGATGGAAATTGCGATTATTGAAAACGTTCAGCGTGAAGATTTAAATGTAATTGAAGAAGCGATGGGTTACAGTTCTTTAATTGATCGTTTAGGTCTAACTCAAGAAGAAGTTGCTAAACGTGTAAGTAAATCCCGCAGCCATATTACAAACTTGTTGCGTCTGCTTAGACTTCCAAAATCTGTACAAGAGATGGTGAGCGATAATAAATTAACAATGGGTCATGTACGTCCACTTGTTACAATTGAAGATCCAAAAGAAATTGAACGCATTGCGGAAGAAATTTTAAGTAATAAGTTGTCTGTTCGTGAAGCAGAACGTCTCATTAATAAAGAAGATGTTAAACCTGTTGAACCGAAAATCCGTAATAAAGATTATGATTATGCTCAATCATTATTTGAACGACGTCTACAAACGCGCGTTAATATCGCAAATAATAAAGTAACAATATCGTTTGATGATGATGAAGATTTAAATCGTATTTTAGAATTGCTTGATATCATCGAGTAAGGACGCTGACGCGTCCTTTTTCTATCTTTCATTGTAATTTCTCATATCGATAAAATGATAATGATATCGTAACATTAGAGGTGAAACTATGAAACAAGAACGACAAAAGGTGTTGGATCAGTCTAATCGGAAGAACCAACGTCTACTGAAAATCGCAGTCGTATTATTTTTAATTGTTCTGGGACTTCTAGTCTATCAAAAGTCACAAGTTAACGATCATACTAATCAAGATGATTCACTTGTTCAAAATATATCGATTCCAGTCAATGCATTGGGTGATGTCTTGAATGAAAATGCAGATGCATTTTACCAAAATCTTGTAAAATCTGAGACCATTCGTTCCTATCATCTAAATCCAATTGATCTGTGTGAGAGCGATAATCAAAAGATTCAATCTCAAATTTATGTGGTAAACATTGAAAAAGAAAATCATGAAACCAAGGAAAAAGAATACAAACCGGAGTACTTATTATCCGGAGCGGTAGAAATTGTGTATGATAATAATGAGGTAAAGGGATACAGACGATGGATTGAGCGCTCTGAAACAATTGAAGGGATTCATGAATTCGTTAAAGCACGTCAATTAACGTGCTCTATTCCGTAATCAAGGGAAAAGAGGGGAAGTTATGAAAGTTATTTTAGATGTGGATACTTGGATTGATGATACCTTTTCAATTGCCTATATGTGTGCGCAAAAGGATGTATCGTTAATTGGTATTACTACAGTTTATGGAAATATTGATGTTGATCAAGCGACACAAAATACGTTGGACTTACTCTACTATTTTAAGTGCGAAACAATTCCCGTATATCGTGGGTGTACGCATGCGCGAAGTGAGGAGGTTTATGAACATCTAGCCGGAGGCATTAAGTTTCATGGCAAGAATGGAATTGGGAATGCTGTCTTATCACCATCTCCAATACTTGAAAATTCAATCCATGCGGTTGATTTTTAATTGAGTCAGCTAAGAAGTATGGAAAAGATCTTGTAATCATATCATCGGGACCACTTACAAACTTGGCGAGAGCCATTGAACGAAATCCTAAGGCGATGGCAGGAATTAATAATCTTGTTTTAATGGGTGGTGCATTGAGTGTTCCTGGAAATGTCAGCAAGTTTGCGGAAGCAAATGTTGCACAAGATGACTTAAGCAGCAAGATTGTCTTGGGAAGTTCAATCCCAATAACGATGATTGGTTTGGATGTTACGACCCGTGCAATTATTACCCATGAAGACATCAACCATTGGACAACATCGGCGCCCGAACTTTATCAAATTATTCAATATTATTTGGACGCTTATAAAGATGCATATCCAACGTGGGGGGGATGTGCCTTGCATGACCCTCTCGCTGTTTTTGCGGCACTTCATCCTGAATTTGTAACCGGCCCGACTGTAAACGTCGAAGTTCTGACAGACCCTGAACAAAAAGGACGAACGATTTTGGATACGCATGCGTATCAGGTTGGGAAAACACCAAATGTTAAGGTTGCACTCGATGTGGATATTGAACATTTTAAGAAATCTTTATTGGGGGATATCGATTCACTACTTGATTCAATATCGTGATACAATAATTTAAAGGAGTGGTTTGATGATTTTAGCATTCACAGGTGCAGGAATTAGTAAAGCATCCGGAATTAATACGTTTATGGAACAACCTGAGATTCGAGATCGTTTGCATCGTAGCTTTGCGACACAAAATCCGAAAGCATATTGCGAAACAATTTCAGAAATGTATTATATGATTCAAAAAGCGGAACCCAATGATGCTCATTTTGCATTGGCGGAATACAAGATTCCTATTATCACGATGAACATTGATGGCTTACATGAGAAAGCAGGAAGTACACCAATTGCGTTACACGGGACCATGCCCAATGAAAGTGAACTTGCATATGCAGATCAACTTTTTAATAAACCCGTCTTATATGGCGATCCGGCACCTAATTATCGACGTGCGTATGAAAAAGTTGATGCTTTACGAGAAGATGATATCTTTCTTGTGATTGGTGCGTCACGTTTTACCGCAGTCGCAACTGATTTGCGTGAAATTGCATATGCAAATGGAGCGGAAATCATTGAAATTCAGGAAAACGCTGTTGAGCAAGTTCGCGAGACACTTGAATCCCTAAAACACGATTAAAAAAGAGAATTCATTGCGCATTCTCTTTTTTTTACCTATAATATGCGTATGATAACAGATACAATAGTAGCAATTATAACGGCACTGCAAGAAAGTGCCATCAATGTTTAAGAATAAGTGGAGTCGATGCCATAGAAACCGTGAATCAGATATTCTCTCGGGATCTTGAACAAGTCGATTCACACACCGCTCATTACGGTCATATTATTGACCCTGTGAACAAACAAGTTGTTGATGAGGTACTCGTCAGTGTTTTTAGAGCGCCTCGAACTTATACACGAGAAGATGTTGTTGAAATAAGCTGTCACGGTGGTGTTTTAGTGACCAAAAAAATATTAAGTCTTTGTCTGTCTGTAGGCGCACGGATGGCAGAACCAGGCGAATACACCCAACGTGCATTCCTTAATGGACGTATTGATCTTTCGCAAGCAGAATCAGTTATGGAATTGATTCAAGCTCCAAATGAGTTTGCGCAAGAACTTGCAATTTCTGGGGTCCAAGGAAATGTACGTAAATTAATTGAGCCATTACTTGAACGTTTAATCCAAATGATTGCCAATATTGAAGTAAATATCGACTATCCTGAGTATGATGATGTGGAGGTCTTAACAGAAGCGGTAATTCTCCCGGATGCAAAAGAATTTCTAAAAGATCTTGGAAAAATTCTAAAAGAATCGCAAAGTGGTCGTATCATGAAAGAAGGGGTCAAAACGGTTATCCTTGGAAAGCCCAATGTTGGTAAATCAAGTATTCTTAATGTCCTTCTTGAAGAAGATAAGGCAATCGTTACGGAAATAGCCGGAACAACACGCGATCTGGTCGAAGGTTGGATTCGGTTGGAGAATGTAGCTCTTCATTTAATTGATACAGCAGGCTTACGTGATACCGGTGACCGCATTGAACAAATCGGAATTGAAAAAAGTCGAAAAGCGCTTGAAACTGCCGAACTTGTCATTGTTGTTTTTGATGCATCGCAACCCAGAGATCAAGAAGATCTTGAGTTATTAGAAGCAACTAAGCACAAAGAACGCATTATTGTATACAACAAAAAAGATCTTGTAGAGCGAGCTCCCGATGGTCTATACGTCAGTGCTTTAGAGGCAGATGTTCATGAACTCGTTGATGAAATCAATAAGCGGTATGTCGAACATACGAAAGCCTTATCGAAACCCACACTGTCAAATGAACGTCATATTGCGCAGGTACAAAAGAGTTATCTCGCAATGCAGCGTGCTATTGAGGCGTTGGAATTTGGAATGGAGCTCGATTTAGTAACGATTGATTTAAATGAGTCGTATGTAGAACTTGCTTCAATTATTAAACCGAAGAAGGACATTAATGTGCTTGATGAAATTTTTGCGCGTTTCTGTCTGGGTAAATAAATTTTGGCTCCTTACGGAGCCTTTCGTATCATAAGTTAGGAGTATGAAAATGGAATATGGTTGGATTGATTCGCATGCCCACATTGCCTCCGAAGGATTGGTTGAATCTTTTGAAGCATTGGTCATGAATGCGAAGGCCGAAGGTATTGATAAAATATGCATTATCTGCGGATCGGTAAAGGAAATTGAAGATGCACTTGAAAAAACAAAAACAACTCCTGAGATGTTTGATTTAGCGATTGGAATTCATCCTTGTGATGTGAAGGATTCAAAAGAAGAAGAACTTGAAAAGATGATGACCTACATCAATCATCCCCAAGTTGTTTGTGTGGGTGAGATTGGCTTGGATTATTATTGGGATGATTCAAACAGAGAAGAACAAAAAGAAATCTTTAAAAGACAAATTGCGATTGCGAATGAGTCGGGTAAGCCTATTGCGATTCATGTTCGGAATGGGGAACTAAATGCTATGGATGATGTCATTGCTATTCTTAAAACACATCCTGCAGCAGCATCCGGAATTGTACACTGTTACAGTGATACAGTTGAGAATGCCCAACATCTTTTTGATATGGGATTTTATATCGGTGTTGGTGGTATTCTCACCTTTAAAAACGGTCAAAATGTTCGTGATGTTTTAAATATCGCGCCAATAGATCGCATATTAACTGAAACAGATTCGCCTTATTTGGCACCAGTACCGAAACGTGGAAAACGCAATGAGCCGGCTTTTGTTCGTTATACTGGCGAGAAAATAGGGGAACTGAAGGATTTGACACCACAAGAAGTTCGAAAACAAATTCATCAAAACTATAAGCAGCTCTTTAAGCGATAAAAAGGAATTTCACCAAAAAACACCGATGGCGCTAACACTAAATAAAACACGATTGTGTAAATATTTCGTTAAACGTCATCGGTGTTTTTTGGTGTCTAAAAAAATGAAGCGCAAAACAAAACAAAAAAGGATACGTTCATGGGAATCATGTCGAACGCATCCATAATCTTGGGTATCGTAGTACTATCAGATATAAATGTCTTTTTGATTTGGTATCAACTTAATTAGTACGCGCATCTGAGACTTACTTCCCTTTAGAATACAGGGACTGAAGCACCACTTGTTTCTTCAATAATTAACGCCTTCACAGCATCTGTTTTATACAGTTCCACAATACGTTTTAAATCATCGCGATCCTTATCTTCTGTACGAATTGCAATGAGGTTTACATAGTCTGCATTCTCTTCGGTTAGGGTTTCTAGTTTTAAAGCATCGCGATTCGGCGTAAATCCTGCATCAACCGCAATTCCAGAGTTAATTGCTGCAAGGGGAACTTCTGCGAGCGCTCCAGGAAGGTTTGATGCTTCTAATTCAAAAATATCAAAATTATGTGGATTTTCAATGATATCTTTTTTATCAGGAAGTTTCGCATCGTTTAATTTTAAGAGACCGTGTGTTTGAAGTAATTGTAATGCACGTGCCCCATTTGTTCGATCACTTGGAATGGCAATTTTATCACCCTCTTTTAATTCTGAAAGGTCGCTAATCGAACGAGAGTAAAGACCAAGTGGTGAGTAGAATGTATCCGCAACCGCTGTGAGTTCATAGCCGTTTTGTTGGCTCTCATCTTCTAAGTAAATGTGGTGTTGGAATGCATTCATATCAATTTCTTTAGAATTTAGAGCTGCATTGGGTTGAGGATAGTCTGAGAAATAAACCAGTTCGATGTTGATGCCTTCCTGAGCGGCTTGCTCCACAACATAATTCCAACTCTTTGTTTGGTCGCCACCATGAAGTCCGATACGTACGACATTTGATTTAGGTTTGGAACCACAACCAAAAAGTGTTAATAATGTAACAAATAAGATTAGTATTTTTTTCATAAGTTTCTCCTTAATGTGATGTTTTCTTTATAATGAAATTACCGACTGATTGAATTACTGATACAAAAATAAGAATTACAAGAACTGCTACAATCGAAATGGCAGTATTATATTTATTATGACCATAGCGGATGACGTAATCCCCCAATCCCCCTCCACCAACAACACCACCCAGTGTTGTAAGTCCGAGAAGACTGATGAGTGTGATGGTTGTAGAGCGAACAAGAGAAGGGATGCTTTCCCTTAAATAAACCCGTATAACAATTTGTAAGGTTGAAAGACCCATGGATTGCGCGGCTTCAATGAGACCGCGGTCGATTTCAGATAAACTTAAATCGACTTGTCGAACGAAGAAAGGTGTGCATCCGACGACTAGGGGAAAGATGGTACCTTCAACACCGATCGCGGTGTTGGAAACAATTTTTGTGATTGGAATCAGTGCCGTGAGTAAGATTACAAATGGAATCGAGCGAAAGATATTTACAAAAGTATCAAGAACACTATAGATCAACCGATTGGGTTTTAAACCGTCCTCGCGCGTTAATACAAGAATGACACCAAAGAAAAGACCCACAAGGATGGAATAGATTCCTGCTTTGGTAAGCATGTATAAGGTTTGTTTAATGCTTTCGATAAATTCAGGCCAATACTGAATAAGATTTGGGACAAGATTGTTAATCATTTTCGATAACCTCCACATTGATGTTGCGACTTCGTAGATTTTCTAATGCTCCCAATTTACGGTATCCAGATAAAATAACGAGCATGGTACCCACAATTTCATTTTGAACGATTTCGACATTGGCATGTATGATGCTTGCACTAACATTGAACTGCTGTGATATCTCTGAAATCACGGATTCACGTGTATTTGAACCAATAAAGTCAATGCGTACAAGACTTTGGTCCGCTTTTAAATCTAAAATTTCTGGATTTGTTTTAAAGAGTTCAATGGTTTCAAGCGTATTTGTAGTTGTATCCACAAAATCTTTGGTAATTTGTGCAGAAGGATTCGCAAAGATATCTTTGACCGTATTAACCTCTTTTACTTCCCCATCTTCCATGACCGCAACACGATCACAAATATCTTTCATAACATCCATCTCATGAGTAATAATTACGATCGTAATTCCTAAAGTGTTATTTACTTTCTTTAAAAGTTTTAAAATCGTTTTTGTCGTTTGTGGATCCAATGCGCTGGTTGCTTCATCACAGAGTAGAATATCGGGATCATTAGCGAGCGCACGGGCAATCCCTACCCGTTGTTTTTGACCCCCTGATAGCTGGCTGGGATATGCGTTTGCTTTGTCTTGGAGACCTACAAGTTCTAGGAGGCCTGTTACTTTTTGATTTAAAACTGCTTTTGAAAGTTTTTGGTCTTTAAGGGGAAAGGCAATGTTTTGGAACACTGTTCGCGATCGCATAAGATTAAATTGTTGGAAGATCATACCAATTTTTTTGCGGTGCTTACGTAATTGTTGGTTTTGGAGATGTCTTGTTTTAGCATTCGCCTTTGTCAGATTGGGATTAAGAAGCGTACCATTTACAATGACGTCTCCAGAGGTTGGGTGTTCAAGTAGGTTAATGCAACGTACAAGCGTACTCTTGCCGGCACCACTAAATCCAATAACGCCAAAGATTTCACCTTTACCCACTTCAAGAGAGACGTTTTTAAGTGCATGAACCGTTCGATCGTTTGTTTGGAATGTTTTGTTGATGTTTTGTAGTTTAATCATGATTGATTCGAAATCCTTTCTTGGGGTTCGTTTTTTATTGCCTGTAAGAGATCAGGACTTAAAATTAAATCAAGCGCTGTCAGTGCGAGCAGTTGTGCTCCAAGTTGAATGGATTCAAGTCCCTGAGGGCTACACGCTGCTGCTTTAAATTCAGGACTGTGACCAGCGATAAAAGTATCGGATATGTTTATGGTTGGCTGAATTGTAGGAACAACATAGCTTACGTTCCCAACGTCACTGGATCCAAATGTGGAACCATCGCGACTTACAACATGATGACCGTAATCTTGAAGGTGTTTAAGGTAGAGGTTATCAAATGAAGGGGTAATAATTGTATCATCGACAGCATTTTGGAATAAGCCAAATTCATACTCATATCCAGTCGATAACGCTGCCCCTTTTACAATATTTTCAAAGCGAGTATAAACATCGCGAAGTGTGGAGCGGGTATTTGCTCCGAGGTAAAAGCGTCCTTTCGCATATTCAGGAACTATATTAGGCGCGACACCACCATCGGTAATAATACCGTGGATCATGACATCTTTAGGTAGGTGTTGACGCATTGCGTTACTTGCATTGAAAACTTGAATAAGCGCTTCAAGAGCATTAATTCCTAATTCAGGCGCTGCAGCCGCATGACTGGGTTTTCCAAAAAACGCAACATCTACGGGGTCATTTGCGAGGGTTTCAACCGTGAGGCTGTGTAAGTGACCGGGATGGACGCAAAGTGCTGCATCCACATCATCAAAGTAATGATCTCGGACAAAGCTTGCCTTGGCGCTTCCATTGGTTCCGCCTTCTTCTCCAGGTGTACCGTAAATACGAATTTCACCACCGACCTCATCAATGAGTGATTTAAGGGCAGTTGCGGCAAGGATTGATGTAACACCGAAGAGATTATGCCCACAGGCATGTCCAATACCGGGTAATGCGTCATACTACGCAAGAAAGACAATAACTGGGCCGGTTTTCTCTGCTTGATAACGGGCATCAAATCCTGTAGGATGTCCGGCAACCCCAACCGTGACGTTAAACCCTTCTTGAGTACAGAGCGTGCTTAAACAGTTGCAAGCATAGACCTCTTCATTACATATTTCCGGATGTGCATGAAGATCCAATGCGATTTCTTTATAATGATCGATGCGTTTGAGTACTGCAGATTCAATATTCTTTTTCATAGACTTTCTCCTGACAAATAAAAAACGCCCATCCCAAAGGATGAGCGTGCTCATGTTACCACCTTAATTTATTAATACCTCACGGATATTAACCTCTTCAAGTTCTATCAAACTCTATCGCTTTAACGGGCGCTCCCGGCGTAGCCTAAATCTTTCGAATTCAACTACACAGCTCCAAGGCCATTTTCAGTACGCTTCCATTCATCTGCTCTCACCAATACAGACTCTCTGTAAAACTTTTCACGGACTTACTTTCCTTTTCATTATTATGTTCCAAAATGTAATATTTGTCAACCAATTCATTTAACATTTCACATTGAGTGACTTATGATGTACATAAGGAGTGTGATTCTATGAACCTACTAGAAAAGCAAAAACGATATTTTAATTTACAAAATACAAAACCAATTGCATTTAGAAAAGATGCATTAAATACACTTGAAACGGCACTTAAGGCATATGAAAACAAGATTTATGATGCATTTAAAATCGATTTAGCAAAACCTGAAATGGAGGTATATACGACCGAACTTGCAGTGGTATATCGATCCATTCGCGATGCGCAAAAAAATCTTGGGCAATGGATGAAACTTCAAAGGGTTAAAACACCCATGGTTTTAGTGGGACGAAAAAGCTATAAAATGTATGAGCCTTTAGGAAATACATTGATCATAGGGCCCTTTAATTATCCCTTACAACTCGTTCTTGTGCCCCTTGTAGGAGCGATTGCAGCGGGAAATACCGCGATCATCAAGACATCCGAACTGACACCCAAAATTTCAAGCGTAATACATACTATGATATCAGATTTTTTTTCTGAAGATTATATTGCGGTCGTGGAAGGGGATGTGACGGTGAATCAAGCATTACTCAAACTTCCCTTTGACTTTATTTTCTTCACCGGGAGCACGCAGGTTGGAAAAATCGTGATGCAACATGCTGCAGAACATCTTACACCGGTAATTTTAGAGTTAGGGGGGAAAAGTCCTTGTGTGGTAACCCAAAATGCAAATATTACATTAAGTGCTCAACGAATTGCATGGGGGAAATTTTTAAACAATGGCCAAACATGTGTTGCACCGGATTATATCCTTGTCTCAAAAAAGAACGAAGCGGCCCTAACACAAGCACTTATCAAAGCAATTAAAGCCATGTATGGGGATGATTATCAAAATAACGAAGATTATGGAAGGATCGTGAACTTAAAACACGCAGAACGACTTAAAAAGATAATTGAAGCCCATCAACAAGATATTGTATTTGGTGGCAAGACGGATGGAACATTTATTGAACCAACCTTGCTATCCCTAAACCATGCGGAGGGACCTGCAATGGAGTCTGAAATTTTTGGACCGATTCTCCCCATTATTTCATTTGATACACTGGAAGAAGCGTACTCAATCATCGAAAAAAATCCCAAACCATTATCCTTATATATGTTCACTGAATCTTTTGAAGAACAAGACGCCATTTTAAATCGCATTCAATTTGGTGGTGGCTGCATCAACGATACAATTTTACATCTTGTGAATGATGCACTGCCTTTTGGAGGTATTGGAAATTCTGGCATAGGAACCTATCATGGATTTTCGAGTTTTGAAGTTTTTTCAAACTGCAAATCAATTATGAAATCAAGTGCAATACCACTATCAGTGATGTATCCACCTTACCGAAAAACAAAATTTAACTTAATCCAAAAGATATTTCGATAAATTGCATCAAGTTTGAATTACAATACGAGTTCTATAATAAAAAAAAGTTATGAGTAAAAGAAGCGTTTCATTAAAATAGTGAAATATTTTTTCAAAAAAAGCAGGGGGTATCCCCTTCTAAAAGCGCAAGATTTTTACACAAAATATATTGCCCTATATATAAGGATAGAAAAATTGAAATAATTGGCACATTTTAGATCAAAAAATATAAATTCAATAAAACGTGAAATGCACAATTTATAAAATTAATTTGAAAGACTTATGATATAATACAAACGAAATGAAGAGAGGTAATAATATGAAAACAAAAGATTTAGCATTAGAGGCATTAATTGCGGCAGTTTATATCGCAGTTACCGTGCTTCTAAAACCGATTTCATATAGCTTTATGCAAGTTCGTATTTCAGAAGTGATGTTGATTTTAGTTCTATTTAATCGAAAACATGCTTATGGATTAATAATTGGTTGTTTACTCGCGAATTTTGTGAGTGATGCGGGGATTCTGGATGTCATTTTTGGTACATTGGCAACGGCAATCACCTGTTTCTTAATGAGTATTACAAAAGATGATCATTTGGCTCTTGTGTGGCCAGCTCTTGTGAACGGAATTATCGTTGGCGCAATGTTAGGTTATGTTCTCAATGTTCCGTACTTACCGGCTATGGGATGGGTATTTTTAGGTGAATTTATCGCAACATTTGTTCCGGGTATTTTCTTAATTAAGCCACTAAAGAAAAATACCAAGATGCAAGAAATATTTGGATAATCACATAATTTCCCACAATTAAAAAGATAACTCGGAAACTCACTTAGATAGTGAGTTTTTTAATTTCACAATGTCTTCACAAACAAGCGAAACGTAAAATTATTTGCCAAACAAATATTCTTATGATATTCTTCTCAAGTCTTTTTTGAAAGGAGACATTTTAATGAAGAAATACTTAGTGATTATCTACATGGTGGTCATGGTAACAATCATTAGTGGGTGTGCCGTGAATGCGGATGCCAATGTGGATATTACCTATCCAGTACTAAATGACATCGCTGAAAATAGCGATGAACCTTATAGGTTTAAAATAAGCGAAAAAATTGAAGATTTAGAAGAGCCTGGTGTTGAAGAACGCGAAGCTTCTGAGGTGGTGTCGGGTGGAGCCAGTTGGATCTATGCGAAGACACAAGATGGTGTAGGTGGTACAAAAACAACAAAATACAAAGAAACATATAACATAAAAGACGAATTGTTATCACGTGTTGAAATTCCTGAAGCGGCTGTTATCGAGCCAACAACCCCTACGCTTTACGAAGGGGGTCAAAAGGCTCAAGCAGGTGCTTACTATGAAGCAAGCCGTATTACTCGATATGGCGTTGACTGTGATGGCTGTAATATGAACAGTGCGGGCGAAGGTGGTACAGCTGCCGGAGTTCGTGTAAGTACTACAGCAGTGCAACAAGGCGATGGTTCTTGGTTGCCAGGAATTACATATAACGGATATTACATCATTGCAACATCAAGCTCAATTCCAATGTGCTCGATCGTTGAGATATCAAACCACACAGTAAGTGGTAAAGGAATTGAGTACAATGTACCGTTCCGCGCAATTGTATTAGATCGTGGTGGTGCCATTCAAGGCTCAAAAATTGACCTGTTTGTGGGTACAGAAACCAATATGGGTGTAACCCAAGGATCTGTACAGAATGCTCATGTTGAAATTATAAGTGTGGGTAACGGCTGTTAAAGCTTATGATAGGGTCTTAAGTAGCCAAAGGTCCTATCCACAAAGACCGAGTATACTCGGTTTTTTTGTTTTTAAAACATGATATAATTGACCCATGAACAAACTAAAGATACAAGAAGTAATTGTTGTAGAAGGAAAGCATGACAAGGAAAAAATCCTTAAATGTGTTGATGCCGATGTTATTATGTCCAGTGGCACACACATGTCAGCAGATTTCTTGGCATTATGTAAAAGATTGAATGAAGAACGCGGGATTATTGTGTTTACCGATCCGGATGGGCCTGGTGAAATGATTCGACGTCGTATTATTGAGACGGTCGGAACATGCAAGCATGCATCGCTTCATGTCTTACAAACAAAAAAGAAACAAAAAGTAGGCATTGAACATGCAGACTGTGATGATATCGTTGAGGCATTAAGTACATGCTCTACTTTTTCATTAAACAATCAATCCTTAACGCTTCCGGAATTCCAATCTTTTGGACTCAGTGGCGCAAGTGATAGTGCATTGCGTCGTGATTTGTTGTCGGAGGCATTTCGTTTTCCTAAGTCAAATGCGAAATCATGCCTGAAATATCTAAATATGCTTAATATTACGAAAGCAGACTGCCTAATGGTTTTGAAAGAGAGTAATTATGAAAACAATCGCTAACTATTCCGTAAGTATGGAATTACTACGTCGCTATGAACGACGCGCAAAGAAACACTTTGGACAAAATTTTATCATTGATCCTTCTGTTGTCCGTAATATTGCATCACAAAGTGGTGCGGGTGGGACTGTTTTGGAGATTGGTCCGGGTTTAGGAGCTTTGACGCAACAACTCGCGGAAACATATGATCACGTCGTTGCTTATGAAATTGATCCTCACATGGTTGAAATCTTAAACGAATCACTTGAGGAATACGATAATGTGAAGGTCATTCATCAAGATTTTTTAAAAGCGGATTTAAGTATGTATACAGAACCCATTACGGTTTGTGCGAATTTACCGTATTACATCACAACCCCAATTCTTTTTAGATTGATGGAGTTGGATATTGTTGCAATGACTATTATGGTTCAAAAAGAGATTGCAGATCGTCTTGGGGCAAGTCCACAAACAAAAGATTACAGTTGTCTTTCGATTAAAATGCAATATTATTTTGATATAAAGACAGTTTTAAAAGTGTCTAAGGAATCGTTCCATCCAAGACCGGGTGTGGAAAGTATTGTCATTAAACTCACACCGAAACATCAAACAATGCCGTATGATGAGAAAATATTCTTTGAATTTGTTAAGAAGTGTTTTCAGTTTAGACGTAAGACATTAGTGAATAATTTAAAAACGATTGATAAAGATGTTGATTATGCGGGGGTTTTAGAGTCGCTAGGGCTTGAAACAAACATTCGTGCGGATTACTTAACGTTTGAGGACTATCTCCGTCTTTATGGAGCTTTATATGCGTAAAAAAGCGTATGCAAAGATAACACTCTATTTGCACGCAGAAAAAAGGGTCGATAACATGCTTCACTTCAAGAACATTATCGTCCCTATTGATCTTTTTGATATGGTTTATCTTGAGAAGCATGACACCATGCACATCGAAACGGATAAAACATATTTACCGAATGATAAACGAAATACTGTTTTTAAAGCACTCATGATTATGAAACGTCAATTTAATCTCGAAGATAATTTTAAAGTGCGAATCGTTAAAAACATACCTGCACAAGCAGGTCTTGGTGGCGGTAGTGCTGATGCCGCTTGTGTCATACGAATGATTGATGAGATGTATCAATTAAACCTTACAAATCAAGCGTTGATTGATATTGCACGTCAAATCGATGAAGATACGCCCTACTGTCTTTTTAATCAACCCATGGTTGTGGAGGGAATTGGCGATATCTTAACCCCTTTAGATTTAGATATGGATCTCTATTACCTACTCATTAAACCCAGCTTTGGAGTGAGCACAAAGTCGTTTTTAAAACGTTTTAAAGACTTTACAGACTTAAAGATGTTTAATCGTTGTCTCGAGGCAATTCATGCCAATGATTATAAGGCTTTAGTTGCAAATACACATAATGATTTTCAACACCCTGTTATTAAACGCAATACACGGCTTAAAAAAGTTGTGCGAATCCTTGAAAAACAAGGGCTTGAAGGCGTTTGTATGAGCGGTAGCGGAACATCCATTTATGGTCTATCCAATCAAAAGGAAAAAGTCATGGAGGCATATGAGGCGCTCGTTTTAGATTATCCCTTTATAAAATATGGAAAGATTTTAAAAACAGAAGATTAATCTGAGTTCTTGTTTTCACAAAGAACTCTTTTTTTATGATTATTTCTTGAAAGTTGATTTAAAAACACATGTTTAGGGACATATCACCCATACTTTACATTTACTTTTATGAAATATGACGGTTTTACAGAATGAAACAGTTTGAAATGTGTTAAAATGGTTGCGGAGGCGGTCACAATGAAATATGCAATTGTTTTAGCTGCGGGTAAAGGTACCCGAATGAAATCAAATCGAAACAAGGTTATGCATGAAATACTTCATAAGCCTATGATTGGTCATTTAGTTGATCATCTTGAAGCGGTTAATACCGATAAAATTGTAGTTGTTACAGGACACCAAAATGAGCAGGTAGAATCTTACTTGGGTGATCGTGTTGAATATGCATTCCAAAGTGAACAAATTGGAACTGGAGATGCTGTATTGCAAGCACAGCAACTTCATGGAAAAGAAGGTTCGACACTCTTAGTGTTTGGAGACTGTGCATTAATTCAGCCAGAGACGCTAAATCATATCTATGAACAGCATGAGGGGCATGATTTAACGGTTATCTCTGCACAATTACAAAATCCTGGGACTTATCGTCGTATTGTACGCGATAACCAAGGACACATTGATCGGATTATCGATTACCGTAATTTGACAGAATCCGAAGTGTCAATTACAGAAATCAGTCTAGGTATCTATTGTGTAAACAATGAGTTACTTTTTAAATATTTACCAGAGATTCGTGACGAAGAAGTTACTGAAGAAATTAATCTCATTCGACTTGTAGAGATTTTGAAGAAGAATGGTCATTCGATTCAGTCTTTACGTGTATCAGATCACCAAGAATTTTTAGGTGTAAATGATCGAATGCAACTTAATATCTCTAATAAGTGGTTACAGGCACGCGTCAATGCGAAGCATCTTGCGAATGGAGTAACCATTATGGATCCACAATCAACGTACATCGGAACGGATGTTCAAATTGCGGAAGATGTAACGATCTATCCTAATAATCATATTTATGGTGATACGACTATTGGGACAGGAACTACGCTCTTACCTAACTGTTGGCTTGAAAATGCAATTGTTGGTGAAAATTCCACAATTGATGCTTCTCGCATTATAAACAGTGAAGTTAAAGATTTTGTAACATTGGGACCGTCATCACACCTTAGAATGAATTCCGTTGTGGGTTCTCATGCTCGAGTTGGAAACTATGTTGAGTTTAAGAACACTCGATTTGGAGAATATTCAAACTGTGCACACTTGACATATTTAGGTGACGCAATAATTGGAAATAAAGTTAATATTGGCTGTGGCGTTGTAACCGTAAATTATGATGGCAAGAAGAAATATCAAACTGAAGTACGCGATGGCGCATTTGTCGGAAGCAATGCGAACCTAATCGCGCCAATTACTATAGGGGAAAATGCAGTGGTGGCGGCAGGATCGACCGTTAATGGCGATGTTGCTGATGGGGAGATGGCTATTGCACGGCCTCGTCAGGAAAACAAACCTGGATATGGTGCGAAATACAAGAATAAAGAGGGTAAATAAAAGACTATGAGAGAAGAAATGAAAGACAATACAGTTATTTTTGCGTTATCGTCGAACGTAGAACTAGCAGATGAGATTTGTGAGCATTTAGATTTAGAGCGCGGTAAGATTGATGTACGTCATTTTGCAGACGGCGAAATCTTAATCGAACCACTTGTTTCTGTACGTGGAAAACATGTTTACATTATCCAATCTACAAGTTCACCAGTAAGTGAGACATATATGGAAGTTCTTATTGCGATTGACGCATGTAAGCGTGCATCTGCAGAAGAAATTACGATTGTAATGCCATATTATGGATATGCACGCCAAGATCGTAAGGCTCGTGCACGTCAACCAATTACTTCAAAATTGATGGCAAATCTATTACAAACAGCCGGAGCAGACCGCGTTGTGACAATAGACTTGCACGCACCACAAATTCAAGGATTCTTTGATATTCCTACAGATGACCTCACTGCAGTCGCAATGATTGGTCAATACTATAGAAATAAAAACTTCCAAGATGAAGTTGTTGTTGTATCCCCAGACCACGGTGGAGCAACTCGTGCGCGTCGTCTTTCAGACACAATTCCAAACTCAACAATCGCAATTATCGATAAACGTCGTACAAAACCAAACGTTGCGGAAGCAATGAACTTAATCGGTGATGTTGATGGTAAAATTGCCGTTGTTATTGATGATATGGTTGATACCGCTGGATCACTCATGGGTGGAATCAACATGTTATATGAAAAAGGTGCTAAAGAAGTTTATTGTGCATGTACACATGGTATTCTTTCAGGACCGGCAATTGAACGCATTTCAAATTCTGACATTAAAGAACTATTGATTACAAATACAATTTCTTTAAAAGAAGAAGCACGTCAAGAGCCAAAAATTAAAGAGATTTCTGTTGGATATATGCTTGCGAAAGCAATTGAAGCGATTCAATTACATACTCCTGTAAGTACACTCTTTGATTTATTCAATGACTAGTCAAACATTTCTTAAAGTTAATCTCATTATCGTTTTCGACCGAAAGGCTGAAAACGTTTTGATGTGTCATCGACAAAAGAATCCTTATAAGGGACTCTATAACTTTGTTGGTGGCAAAAAGAATCCAGGAGAATCCGATATCGAGGGTGCCTATCGAGAACTTTTCGAGGAAAGTGGAATAACCGTAAATGATATCGAAATCAAACCGTTGTTTTTTACACAATATTTTGAAGACGGTATCGAGTTGCAAGTATTTTACGGTTATCTCAACCGAGAAGTCGTTCTCGTTCCAGAAAAAAATCCCCTATTATGGATGCCCATAACAGAGGATTTCTCGGATGACACACGCTTTGCGGGTCAAGGTAATATCAAGCATATGATGGATTTAATTTATGAATCCAAACAAGGTATGTAATGATTTAAATGGAAACTGTAGATATATGTTTTAACTAAAAGCTCTGGGTAGATTATACCGAGGGCTTTTTTATATGCTTTAATCTGATCTTCATAACGTTCTACAATAATATCTAAAGAAGCATGATCACTTTTAAAGTCCACAAGAATTAGTTCGGTTTCATTGTACACATAAAAATCAATAACACCCGCATCCCCTTCAATTAAGTAAGGCATTTCATGATAGATGTGTGGATATCTATAGAGCTTTTGAGTAAATGGATGCTTGTTATATGCTTGAAGTCTCCGTTTGAATTTTGGTTCGAAATCTTTAAGATCTGCATCGGTCCAAATCCGGTGCGGAAGGTTTTCAATGGCTTCGTGCAGGGTAGACCCAAATCCGGTAGCAAAATCAAAGGACTTATCGAAATTTAAATCACGGTTTTTAGGAGTTATCGGCTCCTCTTGATCAAAAGATAGGGTCAGTTTCTCAGTGAAAACTGTGGCTCCTTCATCTTCGCTAATCGGATTAAGACTGTTTTCTGTGAGTTCCATTCCGTCAATAACACGTAAAATGGTGTTGTGAGGACTTGCAGCAAGTAATAAATCAACTTTTCGCTTATGATTTCTAAGTAATTGGTAATCTAAAGAAGCGGGTTGATATTCCTTGACTACATCAACAAGAATAAGGTGTTTCTGGGGTCTTGTGAGTGCAACATAGAGAAGACGAAGGTTTTCTTCAATCTCTTCATTATCTTGTTTTATTTCCATAACAGTTCGAATTAAATTGCGAGAAACAAAGCGCATCGGTAATTCAACATGATTCAATCCAATCCCAAAGGCATCGTCATTAAGTAAAATATCACTGTGGTCACGCACAGCATGACGTCCCATACCCCACAAGAATACAATTGGAAATTGTAATCCTTTGGATTGATGGATGGTCATTGCAGTTACAATATCTTCATCTTTATTCAGTGGTGAAGCTTCGCTACTGGTATCGTCCTTAAACTCCGCAACAAAGCGTACAAATCCCTGTAAAGTCGGAACTGAAGATGCTTGGTATTGAATTGCTTTTTCAAGGAGGAAGTCCAGATTTGTTTTATCCTGTAAGGATAGCGTTTTATTATAGACATCATTGAGTTGAATAATTTCTTGAATAATTGAGATAAGATCTTTAGATCGCCACGATAAAACCATGGTCTCAAGGGACATGTAGAGTGCGGGATTTTCTATTTCCAGTGCTTTACGAATACTTGGTGCATCCATAAGTTTAAGCGATGCGATTTGATCATCGGAATAGTTATAAAACGGTGATGTGAGCACAGGAACAAGATAAAAATCATGGAATGTTGTTGCGTAATTTAATAATGCGACAACAGAAGCAATAATCTCGGACTTATAGAAACCACTTTGATCATCAATATAATGAGGAATATTGTATTCCTCAAATGCTTCTTTAAGATAACCCTTACTTGCGTGTGATCGAACTAAAATTACCATATCTTTAAAGCGATAACCTTGATTATGATAGTTAATAATCTCTTGTGCAATATGCTGTGCACGAAGTTGATCAGATGTTTTCTTAAAACGATTATCGAGTTTTTCAATGATATGAATTTCTACGGGATGTGTATCTTCACTTTGAGAGGGAATCCCCACATTTACATGGTCGTACTCATCATAGGTAATTCCAAATGTTAAGTTCATGAGTTTATCAAACACAAAGTTGTTGTATTCAACAATATCTTTTTTTGAACGATAGTTAAAACTTAAATATAGATTTTGAGTCGAGTCGTCAAGCATTAAGTTCTGCATGATATTTGGCTTGGCCCCTCGGAATCGATAAATGGATTGTTTGATGTCACCAACTCTAAAAATATTATTCCCTGTTGATATTTTAGTAATGATCTCATCTTGATATTCATTGGTATCTTGAAATTCGTCAACCATAATTTCTTTATATTTATGTTTTACCAATTCAGATATTTCACCGTTATTTTCATTCAAAATTTGCAACGCCATCGATTCAAAATCATTGAAATCTAAGCAGTTTTCTTCTTCTTTAAGGGATGAAAAGGTATTCAAGTAATCTTGTGTCATCTGCATTAAAAGTGATACGGTTTCCAATTGATTATTTAATAATTGGAAATGCTCATTCAAAGGCATGTAGTTTTCAAAAATTCGATTAACAGTTTTCTCAATGCGTTTTCGTTGTTCAGTGTAAACATCATTTTTGGTGTCTGCGATAACTTTGAAGTTGCAAGCAGTTGGAATTTGGTCGTAAAAGCGAATGTCGTTTTGATCAATTAACGTTTTGAGATTACCAAGGCCTTCAAGAACTTGAAGCAACATGGTACTTTGCTCGAAGTATTTTTTCCCTTTTTTGTCATTTGGGTCATAGGATTCATCAGAAATCGCAATAATTGCCTGTACATCTTTTATGATTTCATGAACTTGTTGTTGGTAAAAGTTAAAAAAGATTTGTTGGAATTCCTGAGGGAAATCGTTAAATGTGGTAGCGCTATAAAGCGATTTAACAGCTTGAACTGCATAATCTGGATCTTTTTTACTTATCAACCACGTAGCATTATCGTAAATTGCAGTTTCTAAGGATGCATAGTCAAGTGGATTAGAAGAAAAGATATCTAACAGATATTTAAGGTTTTCGTAGTCATTTTGCAGCCACATATCAAAGGTTTCTCGCATTGCTTGACGTTGTAAGAGTTTCGTTTGCGCATCATCCAGAATGTTGTCAGCCCGGGAGGGGTTGACGCCGATGATATAACCGTAGTTTTTAATGATGGTGAGACAGAAAGAATGGATTGTCGAAATTTGTGCAGTCTCAACCAAAGATATTTGTTCAGCGATAAAGTCGGATGCATTGTTTCGATACTCATCATTGAGCGCGGCAAGAAGTCGTGTTTTCATTTCAGATGCGGCAGCTTCGGTAAAGGTCATCGCACACACCTCATCAATTCGAACATTATCTTTAATAATACGCTTCATCAAACGCGCAATCAAAACGGTAGTTTTTCCAGCACCAGCTGATGCAGAAACAATTACATTTTGATTCAATGCTTCGATGGCTTGTTGTTGCTGGGGATTAAAGGTTGTCATGTTTCGTTTCCTCCGCCTCTTCTTTCTTTAAATCTAAATCTTTATCGATTTCAATACTTGAATCCTCGGGATCCAACACGCCATTTAAGATATCCGAATAGATGGTTTGGTAAACTTGAGTAAGGAGTGGGTTGATTTTGTTCATGTCATAGGGTTTAGTCCAGGTTGTAACCACCCCATCCTTAGATTCTCGTAATCCACCAAAGTAGATTGCGGAATCATACGAGTCAAGTGGTTGTTCAAATAACCAACCGCGATACCGTTTCGATTTTAGCCATTCCGCCTCAAAATCAACGTCTTTTGAAACAACGCCTTTCGCAACTTTATACTCGAGTGATGGAACGGTTAGGTTTGGATTTTTAAATCCATAATAGTATACTGCAAGGCATTTTTTTTGGAACACTTTTTCCGCAATCATTGCATAAGTAAGTAATTGCAATTGTGTACCAGCCTTAACGCTTTCAGCGGTCATCGCTAATTGAGAACTTTTATAGTCGACAATTTGTACATAATGATCGTTTTCATCAATACGGTCAATAATACCGCGAAGAATGATTCCTTTAAACATTGTTTCTTCACGGAACCAACGTTCTTTGGATACAACTTGGAAGGTTGTATCTGCCATTGAGGCGTCAATAAAATCAAGATTCTGTTTCATTAAGTCTTGATTTCGATCATAAATCATACGATAACGTGGTTGAGTCATGGGAAATACCTTACGTACATCCGTCCAAGGATCAAGATCTTTGCAATCGTGGTAATATTCCATCACGGCATGATTAACAGTACCGATAATTCGGGCATCAAATTTAAGAATTTCAGGTTCTCTTATCTTTAATCCACGTTCCATAAAGAATTGATAAGGGTTATTTACAAACATTTGAAATGCTGATATCGAACCGACTAATTTCCCTTCTTCTAAATAGAGCTTTTCTGCAAGATGAGGGCTTAAACGATGCTTAACCGTTTTTCGATGGGTATTTTGCGTCAAAATCCAAGACTCAAGCGCAACCCCATTAGCGTGAGCAAATTGTTCAACAGGGTAGGAAACTTCTTGGCCTTTTCCTTCATAGGTAGCGGAACTATACGACAACGTCATGTTTGCATTGTGGTCAAAGATATGATTTTGCATGTTAAGTGTAAATTTTGTGCGTTCATCTAATCGTGGATAACCTTTAATAGAGCTTAAGTATGCCTCATCGATAATTCCAGTCCGTGAACGAATTGAAGGAAAATTCTTAGCGGATAAATTCACGACGTATAAGTGGTCTTGCGGGATTAAAGGCAATGAACCATAATCAACAATCCGTAGTGGGGCATTAACCTGTTGATGCATTTGAAGTGCGTCAAGATGTTCCAACAATAATAAATAGGTTTCTTCCTGATATTCTCCTAGGTGATTTTCAAGTAAAGAAAAAAGTGGGGTTAAATCACCGCGTGTATGACTTTTGATGACGTTATAACAGGCAATCAACGTTTCCTTAAAATCTAAATTCATTATCGAAGCAAGGGTGGCTTGTAAAAGCACAACATCTTCCTGAATTCGATTTTGAAGGGCAAACAAATCCGGATAGGATTCTGTTTCCTCACATAAATCATAGACGCCAAAGACATCACTAAGATCAAATTCAAAATGGTTGAGATAAGTTACAAGATCTTCACGACGTTTTAAGCCAAAAGCTCCGGACTCAATCGCTTTAATCAATTGATGAATATTAGAGTCAAAAGCAAAATCAAGCAAAGCTCGATATTGAGATTTCATCAGTTCAAAACGACGGTCTTGTAATTTTAACGGATAACCATAACGTTCAAAAATCGATTCTATTAGAGGTTCCATTGTTGTTGGGTTGGCAACCGCGATGGTTGCAGACTGATAACCATTACGAATGATATCTTGAATGACCGCTTCGAGTTCACTACGGGGATTTAATGCAACTTTAAATGCTAATGATTCAAGAGATTGTGATTGGGGTTTAATAAACGGAATGTTATGACGCGCTAAAAACGTATACTCCGCATGGGATAACCCATAGGCTACCGCCTCATAATCAACACCATCTTTGACAACGGGCTTTTCAAGAAAAGGATCAATCAAAGATAAACATTGAAATATTTCTTCTTGTAAGGGTGTATTACGAGGACATGCATCAAGTGTTAAACCGTACAAATATAATTCTTGGAGTAAGTCTATGAGAACATGCATCGTCTTGGGATATTTTAAGACTTCTTGAAGGCGTGGGCAATCACAGGTTTGCAGTTGATTAAACACAGAGATTTCCACAGAACGACGATGGGTATCCGATTCAAAAAACGCAAGTTTAAAATCACGGATCGCCACCCCGAGATAATGTTCTTGTTCAGATAATAAGATGTGCTTCAAATCTTCATGAAAGATTCGATTACTAACAATGATTTTGTGCATAAAAAGCCCCCTTTAATATCAATTATAAGGGATATTGAGTGGAAGTGTATGGGTCTTTTAAAATTTCCATAAATATGTCATGATATAGAAGTAAACAAAGGGGGAAACTATGGGGTTAGTTTATGCTATGAGTGAGATCAAAGATAAGCGCCAGGGGGGCCATGATTGTACATTTAATGGTTTTCTCGAGGATTATCTAAATTGTGATCAAGCTCAATATAAAGAATTACTTGAAAACGTTTTAGAAATGGATGATTCCGTACGTGTTTTGGAAAACGTCCGTATACATATAAATAAAGATTTAGTAGCGAATAAAATTATTCGCTATAAAGATGTCCATAAAATTCCGAAAGGTTATATTAAAGCGCCTTTAATTTTGTATAGTGAAGGGCATGAACGAGAGTTTGCTTTGATCCTTGTCGATCGTAATTACCTTGAAGCGAAAGGTATTTACTATTGCTTAACAGAACAAGGAGGAATTTTAGGCGCTTACCGTCATAATGTATTGGTATTACCAATTGAAGAAACTGAGATCATCTTGGAGTTGTTGAAGCTATTACCAAGTGATCTTCCAACGATCGCATCACGTCAACGCGAACAAGATCGCCGTCATTATCGTGACACGGAACATCTCATTGAAAGTGCGATTACCAAAGGTCAAGAAAATATTCAATATATCAACCAAAGCCTTCGTGATGATCCGCAAGGACGAGCAGATCGCATTCACCAAACCATTGCTTCATGGTATTTACTGAAAAAAATGCTCTATGTGCAATATATGATGGATAAGGACACCTTACTGAACACAAACCAAGGCGATATTAAATTACATCGTCAAAAAGCGAAAGAGTATTGCAATAAAATAGAATTTATACCGTTTAGTGAACTTTGGAGGATATGATGAAACTAATTTCGTGGAATGTTAATGGTTTACGCGCCGTTATGAAAAAAGATTTTGAAGGAATTTTTGAAGCGATGGACACAGATGTCCTTTGTCTTCAAGAAACAAAAATGCAAGCGGGTCAATTGGATTACGATCCGGAAGGCTATTACGCATACTATAATTATGCAGAAAAAAAAGGATATTCTGGCACCGCGGTTTATACGCGTATTAAACCGATTAACGTTACCTACGGAATTCAAGAAGATGAACATAATACTGAAGGACGTGTCATCACATGTGAGTATGATAACTTTTTTCTAGTTTGTGTTTATACACCCAATTCACAACCCGAGTTGAAACGCATTGATTATCGTATGCAATGGGAAAATGATTTTAGAGAATACTTAAAGATGTTGGATGAGTCAAAACCGGTGGTTTTATGTGGGGATTTAAATGTTGCCCATAAAGAGATTGACTTAAAAAATCCATCAGCGAATCGAAAGAACCCGGGATTTAGCGATCAAGAGCGGGAACAGTTCACCAATCTTCTCGATGCAGGATTTATTGATTCGTTCCGTGAATTGCATCCTAATGAAGTCGATCGTTATTCTTGGTGGAGTTATCGCTTTAATGCACGCAGTCGCAATGCGGGTTGGAGAATCGATTATTTCGTTGTCTCTGAACGATTAAGAAATGCCATTGAAGATGCAGATATTCTCGATCAAGTTCTTGGAAGTGATCATTGTCCTGTAATGCTTAAACTTAATTTTTAAACATAAACCTCTTGATGATACGTCATCAAGAGGTTTTTATTAAATTGTGTAAACGGTGAAAGTTTAACGTTAATGATAAACGTTGTGTATTTATAATCACACATATAATGTAAACGGTATCTTGTAAATGATTACGAGATATCGATGTAAATCCATGACTTTTGTTGATGATAATGGTATACTATCACGGTGTGTTGAAAGAAGTAGGAAAATTAATGACATTTAAAGAACTAGAATTAGAAGAAGAAATCGTAAGAGCCGTAATCGAAAAAGGTTACGAAGAGCCAACAGATATACAATCACAAGCAATTCCAATGTTGCTTGGTAATCATGACTTATTAGCTCAATCTCAAACAGGTACAGGTAAAACTGCGGCGTTTGGGTTACCAATGCTAAGTTTGACTCAACCTGGAGATAAGAAACGAACAAATTCGTTAATCCTATGTCCTACACGTGAGTTATGTATGCAAGTGGCTGAAGAAATGAGAAGTTTCTCGAAGTATAAACAAGGGGTTAACATCGCATGTGTATACGGAGGTAGCCCTATTGATAAACAAATTAGAGACCTTAAACGTGGAGCAGACATTGTAGTTGCGACACCAGGTCGTTTAATGGATCATATTCGACGTAAGACAATCCGTTTAGATGATTGCCGTCATATTGTCTTGGATGAAGCTGATGAAATGCTAAATATGGGATTTATTGAGGATATTGAAGAAATCTTTTCATTCCTTCCTGAAGAACGCCAATTCGCATTCTTCTCAGCAACAATGCCTAAGGAAATCGGTAAATTAAGCGAGAAATTTTTGGTTGAACCAGAAAGAATCACACTATCTCGTAACAATCTAACTGTTTCTCGTATTAAACAAATCTATTACACTGTTGAATCAAGAGATAAAGTTGATTTAACAATTCAATTATTACAATTGCATAAAACAAGTGGAACAATGATATTCTGTAATACCAAAAAAATGGTTGATGAACTTACAACGCAATTAAACAAAGCGGGATTCCCTGCTTTAGGGTTACATGGAGACATGAAACAAGAAATGCGTTCAATGGTAATGGGCCGTTTTAAAAAAGGTATGGTTTCTGTGTTAATTGCAACCGATGTTGCGGCACGTGGAATCGATGTTGACAGTATGGATGTAGTGATAAACTACGATATACCTCAAGAATTAGAATATTATGTACACCGTATTGGACGTACAGGTCGTGCTGGTAAAGAAGGTCTTGCGATCACTTTAGTATCACGTAGACAACGTTATGCAATTAAGCAAATCGAACGTTTATCAAATTCAACAATCGTTGAAACACCACTACCAACTAAAGAACAATTAAATGACTTAATGGTAGATCAACTTGCTCGTGAAATCCGTAAATGGAATGATCATGAGCAAGGAAAACTCTTTAATATCGCTTATGAAGGTCTTCGTAAAGAGAACTTCACACAAGAAGAAATTATTATTGCTTTCATTAATAAGATGATTAGTGAATCAAACTTAGAAGCAATCAAAGTTTCAAAACAAAAAGATGTTAAGAATAAAGGTGAAATATCACGTATTGGACTATCCGTTGGAGATCGTGATGGGATCTCTGCAGCTCACCTTGTAAGTGCAATCGCAACTGCAAGTGGAATTCGCGGAAAAGATATTGGACGTATTAAAATTGATGATAATGAAAGTACAGTGGAAGTTCCCCGTGAATTTGCACAAGATATTATTAATAAATTATCAGAAACAAAAATTAATAATAAAGACGTGAACGTTACAATGGTTGATGAATTTGCACAACCAACACCACGTGGTGGACGTAGCGGACGCGGAGGACGTGACTCACGTCGTGGCGGTGGAAATGATCGTCGCCGTGATGGCGGAAGACGTTCAAACGATCAAAGTCGTCGTAACAACAAAGGATAAAAGAGATGGGTTTACCCATCTTTTTGTGCGAAATTCGAAAATGGCCATATTTATGCTATTATATCAATATCAACACTTTTAGGAGGTCTTATGGAATATAAAGCGCTCGTTTTAAATACCAATCACGATAATGTCATACCGGAAATAAAAATACTCAATACGGATGATCTAAATCATGATGTTTTAATTAAGGTCTCTTACGCCAGTGTTAATTATAAAGATGGCCTTGCGATGAGACCCAAAACACGCGTTGTAGGTGAATATCCTACGGTTGTGGGTATTGATTTTACAGGAACCGTCGTGGAATCAAATGTTGAGAAATTTCATATTGGTGATGAGGTCATTGTCACAAGCCATGATATTCTAAAATATCGAAATGGAGGGTTTGCGGAATATGCTTCGGTCCCTGCGTCAGAGGTGACCTTACTTCCTGAATCACTCAGTTTAAAAACGGCTGCAATTATCGGAACAGCAGGGTATACTGCTGCCCTTTCAGTTTATCGTATGATGCAACAGACAAATCCAATGAAGCGCGAACCTGTATTGGTTTTAGGAGCAAGTGGTGGTGTTGGTTCAGTGGCTTGCGCAATTTTAGACCGTCTCGGTTATCCGGTAACAGCGGTAAGTCGCAAGAAGGATACTGCTCAAGATTATTTTAAAAATATGAATGTAAAAGAAGTAATGCATCCCGATGAATTAACGGAAGAACCTCTAAAACCCCTTGGAAAGATGATATGTATCGCAGTCATTGACCCAATTGGTGGAAAGTACAGTTCGTATTTGCTCCCACATCTGAATTATGAAGGTGTTTATTTGTTAAGTGGTAATACTGCCGGTGCAAAATTTGAAACGACTGTATTTCCCTTTATCTTACGCGGAATTCAAGTCATTGGGATTGACTCAGTCAATAATAATCTAAAAGATGTCTTATGGGGACTGATTGCGACTGATTATAAACCGCGTAATATTCATGCGCTTTGTGATCGCGAGATAACCTTAGAAGATGTTCCTCAAGCACTTGAAGATATTCTTGAAGGAAAAATGATGGGACGTACAATCGTGAAATTATAAAAAAAGAAACCGTAGATGTCTACGGTTTCTTTTTTTCTTTGAGTTTTCTTAATTTATTGGTGCGCTGAACTTTTTTGAGTTGTTCGTAATTAGAAGCGTATGTTTTTTCCGCAGAATTTAGGTTTTGAGGACGATAAAACTCCTCATCTTTAAGTTCGTCGGGTAAATATTGGATTTTATGCCACAAATCACTACGATCATAATCGTACATATCCTGATCATCAACACCCACAGCATTTAGACGTAGATATTGAGGTACTTGATGTGCTGTTTCACGAACGGTTTTTAAGGCTGCATCAATACCGTGTTCCCCCGCTTTAGATTTAGGTGAAAGGGCACATTCAATAACGACAACACTTAACGGAAGCTTAGCCTCAGGAAATCCAATTCGTTTTGCGGCATCGATGGCGGTGACAACACGTGCACATAATGCGGGATTTGCAAGTCCGATATCTTCATAAGCTATGGCAATAAGCCGACGTTCGATCGAATCCATATCCCCCACATGAATTAATTTCGCAAGATAGTATAGAGCGGCTTGGACATCACTTCCACGGATTGATTTTTGGAATGCACTCAGGGCATCATAGTGATTGTCGCTATCTTTATCCATTGAAATATTAACGGAGAGACTCAGTTTTTCAAGATGTTTTTCGGTAATAACATCATCGCGTGTCGATTGTGCCAGTAAATCAAGGGCATTGAGTGCGTATCGTGCATCACCATTACAACTTGAAGCAATTGATTCTAAAACATCTTCTTGAATAATTTGATTGTTTTCAAATACTGAAGCTGCACGCTTTAATATGGATACAATATTATTATAAGATAGGGGTTTAAATTCAAATAGATGTACGCGAGATCGAATCGCTGGATTTATTGAAAAATAAGGATTGGCTGTTGTTGCACCAATCATCGTGATCAGACCACTTTCCACATGAGGTAAAAGAATATCTTGTTTATCTTTATTTAAACGATGAACCTCGTCAATAATCACGACAAGACCGCTGCTCATTTCTGCTTCAAGAAAGAGTGCATCCAGTTTCTTTTTATTATCCGTAACAGCATTAAAAAGTCGATACGGTCGTTTTAACGAATTAGCGATGGCCATCGCAGTCGTTGTTTTTCCCGTACCGGGAGGTCCGAAGAAAATCATGGAATGAAGATTACCGCTTTCCACGACATTACGTAAAATTTGATTTTCCCCAAGTAGATGTTCTTGTCCGATGATATCATCAATCGTTTCAGGACGTACTCGGAATGCTAATGGTTTGTTCATAAAATCACCCTATATATTGTAACATGTTTACGGTAGAATAGAGATGAGGTGATTTCATGAAAATCGTGATACAAAAAGTAAAAGAAGCAAAAGTTGTTGTAGATCAAGCAATCGTGGGTGAAATTAAACAAGGATATATGTTACTTGTTGGGATGGAAACAGGTGATAGCGATGCCGATATTAAGAAAGCCGTTGATAAAATTGCGTCTATTCGACTTTTTGATGATGCAGAAGGAAAAATTAATCTCAGTATTCAAGATGTAGGGGGGGCTATTTTGTCAATTTCTCAATTTACATTAGCAGCAGATTGTCGTAAAGGGAATCGTCCAAGCTTTAGTAATGCAATGGAGCCAACTCAAGCAAATACGATGTTTGAGGCATTCAACACGGGGTTAAGAAATCATGGTCTTAAAGTTGAAACGGGTATTTTCCAAACCCATATGAATGTAATTTTGGATAATGATGGCCCCATTACGATTATGCTCAATATTAAAGATGGTAAGGTAATTTAAGGTGTGGTATTATTAAAGACGTTAATTGGAGATGATAACATGACAACAATACTTGATGGATTGGCTGTTTCAAAAGCAATTCGTGCTTCGTTAAAAGCAGAAACAGAAGTGCTTATTGAACAAGGGAAACGTGTACCTTCACTAACCGTTGTAATCGTGGGAAATGATCCCGCTTCACAAACGTATGTGAATTCTAAAGTAAAACAATGTAAGTCTGTAGGATTTTCTTCACAGGCGATTTCGTGTGAGGCGGATACATCTCAAGAAGCACTGCTTGAGATTATTAAGACCTTAAACCAAGATGATAATATTGATGGGATTTTGGTTCAGTTACCGTTACCGAAGCATATTGATGAAAATGTTATTATTGAAGCAATTGATCCGCTTAAGGATGTCGATGGATTACACCCCCTTAATGTAGGCTATTTAGAATTAAATCGTCCACGATTTGTATCCTGTACGCCGAAAGGGGTTATTCGCTTATTAGATTGGTATAATGTGGAAATTGAAGGGAAGCGAGCATTGGTGATTGGCAGAAGTCGCCTTGTGGGGAAACCTGTCGCAACACTGTTAACGCAAAAGAATGCGACCGTTACCTTGGCACATTCAAAAACAAAAAACTTAGAGGAACTCATTCGTTCTAATGATATAATTGTGGTTGCAATGGGAAAACCGGAAGCGATTCCCGCATCTTGGATTTCAAATCAACACGTACTCATTGATGTAGGAATTCATCGTATTGATGGAAATTTAAGAGGGGATGTAGAGCGTCAGGCTTATGAAATTGCATCGTATGCAACGCCAGTTCCGAAAGGTGTTGGACCGATGACCATTGCGAGCTTACTTGAAAATACAATGATTGCATATAAACTTAAGGAGTGTCAGAATGATTGATAAAACATATGGTTTAGGTGATATTGTACAAATGAAAAAAGATCACCCATGTAAGAAATCACAGTACTTTAAAATTACACGAATGGGTGCAGATATAAAAATTAAGTGCGAAGGATGTGGGTCTGTTATTATGCTCACACGTCAAGATTTTGAAAAAAAATTAAAGAAAGTAATTGAAAGAAACGAGGAATTATAGATGGCATTAACAGCAGGAATTGTTGGATTACCAAACGTGGGTAAATCCACAGTATTTAACGCAATCACGAAATCACAGGTTGAAGCAGCAAACTATCCATTTGCGACGATTGCACCAAACGTAGGTGTTGTAAAGGTAAACGATCCACGACTCGACACAATTCAAAAATTTATTGAGTCTAAGAAGATTATTCCCACAACGTTTGAGTTTACGGATATTGCAGGACTTGTAAAGGGTGCATCAAAAGGTGAAGGTTTAGGGAACCAATTCCTATCAAACATTCGTGAAGTGGATGCCATCGTGCATGTTGTACGTTGTTTTGAGAATTCAGATATTGTGCATGAACATGGTGTTGTTGGTGATCCAATCTCTGATATTGAAATTATTGAAATTGAACTCATGCTTGCGGATTTACAAAGTGTAGAGAACCGAATTTCACGTGTAGGACGTAAAGCAAAATCGAATGATAAAGAAGCAATGGCAGAAATGAAGTTATTAGATCGTGCAAAGGAAACGCTTGAAAATAACCGTCCATTAAGCGATCTCAATTTGTCAGAAGATGATGAAAAACTTGCTCGTACGTTCCATTTCCTAACTATTAAACCTGTTATTTATGTAGCGAATATCGATGAAGACAGTCTTATGGATATTGAAAGTAACGAAATGTACCAAAAGGTTAAAGCGTATGCAGAAGCGCGATCATGTCGTGTGATTCCTGTATGTGCAAAAGTTGAAGAAGATTTATCAAGTCTTGAAGATGATGAAAAAGCAGCATTCTTGGCCGATTTAGGGGTTCAAGAAAGTGGATTGGATGTATTAGTTCGTAATAGCTATGAAATCTTAAACTTACGCACTTTCTTTACTGCGGGTCCACAAGAAATTCGTGCATGGACTTTTGTGAATGGCATGAAGGCACCACAATGTGCTGGGGTGATTCATACAGACTTTGAAAAAGGATTTATCCGATCCGAAACGTATAATGTGGAAGATTTGGAAGCGTTTGGAAGTGAACAAGCAATTAAAGAAGCAGGAAAAATGCGCTCTGAAGGAAAAGATTACGTCATGAAAGATGGCGACATCGTACACTTTAGATTTAATAATTAATAAAAGACCCCTTACAAAGGTGGGAACTGACCTAGTTCCGTGATTTGTCGAGGGGGTTTTATGTAAATAAAAAAAGAACCATGGATTTATTTTATGGTATAATGAAACAAAGGTAAGAGGAGGGAATCTTATGAAATTAGTATTAGCTATTGTTTCAAATGATGACAGTACTGTAGTTTCAAATGCTTTGAATAAAGAAAACTATCAAGTTACACGTCTCGCTACAACAGGTGGATTCTTACGAGCAGGAAATACAACACTTATTATTGGTGTTGATGATGATCGCGTCGAAGGATGTTTGGAAATCATTGGTAATGAATGTAGTAAACGTACGGAAGTTGTACCATCTACAGCCTCATATGATATCGGACGTTACGCATCATTCCCTGTGGAAGTTCAAGTTGGTGGCGCAACCGTGTTCGTCATGGATGTAGAGCAATTCCATAAACTTTAAAAAAGAAAGAACGATCTCGTTCTTTCTTTTTTAAATTAATTCAAAATATTCTGGCCAGCGATATTCCCGAATGGGCATGGGCCGATTATTATCAAAATAGAGGACAAGCGCAGGCTTAATGCCATTCCAGTTATCCACAATTTCAAAATGAGTGAGATGCCCATCGGCGATAAGTTGTTTTGCTTTCGCATGATAATTAAAATAAGCCATGATTTCCCCTGCTTTCACCCCTATTCTATACGATTTACATGAAAATATAAAGGCGGTAATACGATGAAACTGACACCAAATCTAATGGTTACGAATGTGAAAGAAAGTATTTTGTTTTACCAAACCGTTTTAGAGATGAATGTTTATGATCAAGTGGATACGGATTCAGTCCCGATCTTCGCGATTCTTGGTCGCGGCGAAACAACATTAATGCTTGAAGAAAAAAATACATTGATTGAAGAATATCCAACACTTCATACAGATTCGATTAATCCTTCTTTAACACTTTTTATTAAAGTCGATGATGTAGAGGCGGAATACAAACGGCTCAAAACACATCCAAATTTAATAAAGACACTCCATAAAACATTTTATGATACATGGGAATTTGCGTTAACAGATCCTGATGGTGTCGTCATTACCTTTGCCGGAGGTTCCTATGAAACCGGAAAAAATTAAAGACGTATGCCTTCAAAATAAAGGAACGGTGTATGACTTTAAAGATGAGTGGAATGCGGAACGCGCTCTTGTAGGTGGGAAAATGTATATGATGATGGGAACCAATAAAGAGGGAAATTCAATTGTAACGGTGAAAGCGGAACCCAGTGAAGGGGCACGCTATCGTGAAATGTATCCAGGAGTCATCACTGAAGGTTACTATATGAATAAAGTTCATTGGATTTCAATTCGTATGGATAAGGATGTGGATGAACCACTCATTGAAACACTTATTAACGAGTCGTATGAACTTATCTTTAAGAGTCTAACTAAGAAAATACAAAGTGAGATAAAATAAAAAGTTCCGCAAGGAACTTTTTATTTTGTTTTGTAATAACGTCGGTGTTCGAAAATTGACTCGAGTGAATATTTCGAAGCATCACCTTCAAGCAATTGATGACTGCCATCTGTAACCAACCGTGATTCAAATTGTTTTTCATAATCAGGAATTGATAACTTTGTACGCTGATCAAGGTCATCTTGATGTGTCATGCACAAGTGTTTTTTGTAATTAGGTTGTAAGATCCCCGAGAAGAACTCGCCCACGGCACCAGAACCATAACTGTATAAACCAATACGATCTCCAGCATTTAAGGATCCTTGTTCGAGGAGACTAAGTAAACTTAAGTAGAGCGAACCGGTATAAATATTACCCACTTGACGATTGTAGAGTGTACTTGTTTTAAAGTTTTCAAACAATGCAGGGTGTGTTGCTTCATCTGCGATAAGTTTGAGTGTTTTTAATCCAAGTTTCGTATAAGGAATATGGAAACAGATTGCTTTGAAATCCTCAAGATTTTGATCTGTTTTATTTAAATAATCTTCATATACGGTGGTGAATAGACGTTGGTACTGCTCATTTGAGTACTTCCCATCTACAAAAGCAACATCACTATAATTCGGTCTCCAGAAATCCCAAATATCATCTGAAAAATAAGATGCATCTGCTTCAAGGGTCATGATTTTTGGATGTGCACTGACTAACATTGCGACTGATCCAACACCTTGTGTTGCTTCACCTCCGGTGTTAAGGCCGTATCGCGAAATGTCACTTGCGATTACGAGAACTTTTTTATTGGGATTTAAAGCGATATGTCCTTTTGCAAGTTGAAGACCCGCAGTTGCTCCATAGCACGCTTGTTTAATTTCAATACAACGGGCAAAAGGGTTAATCCCCAATAATGTATGAATTGAGGTTGCGCCTGCTTTTGATTGGTCAATACCGGATTCTGTAGCGAGAATCACAAGGTCGATGGCCTCTTTATCCGCATCATCTAATATTTTTGAAGCGGCATTCGCCCCCAAAGTAACGGTATCCTGTGATAGTGGACAGACAGCTTGTAGATCTTGTCCAAGTCCGAGAATATATTTGTTTGGATCAATCCCGCGTGCTTGCGCGAGATCCGCCATATCAATATACGTTAATGGGGCATAAAACCCTATTTTATCAAGTCCAATTTCCATGGAATATCTCCTTTTTCAATATGCTTTCATTATAATAGTCTCTTGGCTAATAAGCAAAAATTATGTGTAATTCAAGAATAATTCACACGAAGTAGGGTATTTTAGGCATAAACTTATGGTATCTTGTGTGAAAATGAGCGCTTTTTACGCTCAAATGGTAAACTAGGGTTCGAGATAGAGATAGGCGTTAAGGAAAATGTTGTGTTTATAAATTGTAAACGGTATAATTGTCTAGCCGACATTTTAGAAGGAGTGATTTTTTGCGAGACGTAGTTATAGTCAGTGCTGCGCGCACTGCGATAGGTAAATTCGGGGGAAGCTTCTTGAAGACTTCAGCGGTAGAATTAGGGACTGCAGTAATTAAAGAAGCGATTCATCGTGCAAAGATTTCGCCGGAAGATGTTGAATACGTAGTAATGGGTAATGTCATCCAAACTGGATTGGGACAAAACCCTGCACGACAAGCATCGGTGTTTTCTGGAATTCCATATTCAACACCTGCCATGACCATCAATGAGATGTGTGGATCGGGGATGAAGTCAATTCATCTTGGAATGCAATCCATTATGCTTGGTGAAAAGGATGTTGTAGTTGTGGGTGGTTTTGAGAATATGTCACAAGCGCCTCATATAATAAAAAATGGTCGCTTTGGTTCGAAATTTCAAAACTTAGAGACAGAAGATACAATTCAAAAAGATGGTTTTGTTGATGCGTTTACCAATGAGTTGATGGGTGTGACAGCAGAAACGGTTGCTGAACAGTTTCATATATCGCGTGAGGATCAAGATGCATTTGCATTAGAATCTCAAATACGTGCAACGCGTGCACTTGAGGCGGGACTGTTTAAAGATGAAATTGTTCCTGTTAATAACGGACGTGAACTTATTGATACGGATGAGTTTATCCGAACAAATTCAACCCTGAAAGGACTCCAACGATTAAAACCTAGTTTTAAATTAGACGGAACGGTTACTGCTGGAAATGCATCCGGGGTTAATGATGGTGCTGCTGCACTGATTTTAATGAGCCGTGAAAAGGCTGAAGCGATGGATTTAGAGATAATTGCGACAATTAAAGGTTTCTCAGAAGTTGGGGTTGAACCCGAAATCATGGGATACGCACCTTACTATGCTGTAAAATCTTTAGTTGAGAAAACAAATACTGATTTAAATACCGTTGATCGTTTTGAATTAAACGAAGCATTTGCTTCACAATCCTTAGCGGTTTGTCGTGACTTAAATTTAGATTTAGATAAAGTGAATGTTAATGGGGGTGCGATTTCAATTGGTCATCCAATTGGTGCATCGGGCGCGCGTATTATGGTTACTTTAATCTATGAATTAATTCATTCAAATACAAAACGAGGAATTGCATCGTTATGTATTGGTGGCGGCATGGGTGTCGCAATGATGATTGAACGTGAAGAACCTACTAAGTAGGTTCTTTTTTGCAGGGATTATCGCGGTTGTTTAATATTTAATCCTTGACATAACCATGCTATAATAGTATGGAATTTGGAAAGAGGTACTAAAAATGAAAAAAGTTAGAGTTAGATATGCACCAAGTCCAACAGGATTTCTTCATATCGGTAACGCACGTACAGCGTTATTTGATTATTTAGTGGCAAAACATCACGGTGGTGATTTTGTCCTACGTATTGAGGATACAGACATTGAACGTAATGTTGAGGGCGGTGAGGAATCACAACTTTATTTCTTAAACTGGTTAGGGATTGTACCTGATGAATCTCCAGACAAACCAAAACCAGAATATGCTCCATATCGTCAAATGGAACGTTTAGAAATTTATAATGAATATGTGGAAAAGTTATTAGCGAGCGGTGATGCTTACAAGTGTTACTGTACTACGGAAGAACTTGATGAAGATTATAAGCGTCAAGTTGCGGCAGGACACCAATCAACACGCTACAGCCGTACGTGTCTTCACCTTGATGATGAAACCAAACAACGTTATGAAACAGAACAACGTCCTTACTCTGTAAGGTTGCGCGTTCCAACGGATGCGACATATACTTTTAATGATATGGTTCGTGGTGAAATCTCATTTGAGTCAAAAGATATCGGTGACTGGGTTATTGTGAAGTCAAATGGTATTCCTACCTATAACTTTGCGGTTGTTATTGATGATCACTTGATGGAAATCTCCCATGTATTCCGTGGTGAAGAGCACATTTCAAATACACCAAAACAAATGATGTTATATGAAATGTTTGGATGGGATATTCCGCTATTTGGACATATGACTTTAATCGTTAATGAAAACGGTAAGAAGTTATCCAAACGTGATAATTCAGTTATGCAATACATCAGTCAATATAAAGATCAAGGGTATCTTCCTGAAGCAATGTTTAACTTTATGGCACTGCTTGGTTGGTCACCAAAGGGAGAAAAAGAACTCTTTACACATGAAGAACTCATTGCAGAATTTAGTGAGGATCGTTTATCAAAAGCGCCATCCATGTTTGATGTTACAAAACTTACTTGGATGAATCATCAATACTTAAAAGAAAAAGAAGATGGTGAATGGCTAAGCTTTGTGAGACCATTTGCGGAAGCAGCACACGATCTTACAAACAAAGACGAAGCGTGGATTGAAAAGTGTTTACTTCTCTTTAAAGAACAATTGCAATATGGTGCAGAAATCGGTTCATTAATCGAACCCTACTTTGTTGAACCAGAATTAACCGATTCAGAAAAAGAAGTTTTAGAGTGGGAAACAACACCTGTGGTTGCACAAGCATTCTTGAATAATTTACCAGAATCATGGGATGTGGATTCACTGAAAGAAGCATTTAATGCTGCGAAAACTGAATCTGGACTTAAAGGAAAACCGTTATTTATGGGATTACGTGTTAGTGCAACGCATCAAACACATGGACCTGATTTAATGAGTGCGTTATATCTTTTAGGTCGAGACGTTGTTGAAAAACGTTTAAATGAATACATCAATAAAATTTAAACCAACTTCCGAGCACAAGGTCTTACGAGATCCTGTGCACGGATACATTCATGTACATCATCAAGTTATTTGGGATCTGATTAACTCACCAGAATTTCAAAGACTAAGACGCATCCATCAATTAGGTGGAACAAATCAAGTTTATCATGGCGCAGAACATTCGCGTTTCTCTCATTCAGTTGGAGTATACGAAGTGGTTCGCTTAATGATTGAAAATGTGAACGGATTGTCGGATACACTTTCAGATTTGGAACATATTGCATTATTATGTGCCGGTTTGCTTCATGATGTGGGTCATGGCCCTTTTTCTCATGCTTTCGAATCTGTGACATCGGTTAATCACGAAAAGTTTACGGATCGAATTATTCTAGAGGACACACAGGTTCATAAGATTCTTGTTGAGGCGCATCCAGAGTTGCCGCAACTGGTTGCAGATATTATCGCGCACCGTCATTCGCGCAAACTCTTGACACAAATTATTTCAAGTCAATTGGATGCAGATCGCATGGATTATCTCCTGCGTGATTCATACTTTACGGGTGTTAGTTATGGTGAATTTGATTTATCTCGTATTTTAAGAACACTTATTGTAATTGATGATAAGCTTGTGGTAAAAGAGAGTGGAATTCATGCGGTTGAAGACTATATTATGGCTCGCTATCAGATGTACTGGCAGGTCTACCTTCATCCAACGTCACGAAGTTTTGAGATGATTCTTTTCGCAATTTTTGAACGAATGAAAGATTTGGTTCATGAGGGTAAAGCATTAGGGAATGAGTTATCGTTTTTCAAACCCTTTGTTTCGGGGGGGGAAATTAGTACTCAAGAACATTTTGAATTGGATGAATCGACCTGCTATGCCGGATTTATGTCCTTAACGAAATCTAAAGATCCCATCCTAAAAGACTTAGCGTTACGTCTTTTAAATCGTAAACTCTTTAAATATGAAGATCTCGAGTCTTCACAACAATTTGATGCGATTAAAGAACGGGTACAAAGTGCCGGTTTTGATAATCGCTACTATGTTATTAGTGATCAACAATCGCAAATCCTTTATTCACCTTATGTTGAAAATGGTGAAGAGGGGTTATGGGTTGTCCTAAAAAACGGTACACTTGTAGAATTAACCAGCGCATCCTCAATCGTTCGGGGATTCGCGACGGGTGAAAAGAAACAGGACGAAAAGATTTTCTACCCTGAGGAGGTATAATCATGAAAAAACAAACATATATCAATATTCGTGAAAAGGTGATGAATGAATTGCCTGAAAAGACAGTTACGTTTTTATTCAGCGGATGCGGCGTTCGTCGTTCAGCAGATGCGGAATACCCTTTCTCAGCGAATCGAAACTTTTATTATGTAACCGGTATTGAAGAACCTGAAGCGGTTGTTGTTTTTGAAAAAGAAACAAATCATGAAATCCTATTTTTACGTGAAATTAATCCAGACATGGAAAAATGGGTAGGATATTTTATGACAAAAGAAGAAGCGCAAACAATTTCGGGGATTGAAGATGTCCGTTACTTTAATGAATTTGATGCGTATGTAACATCAGTTTTAGATTCAGGACTCTCAATTGGAGTTGATATGGATCACGATACCATTGGCGATGTTGAACATTCATCCGGTCTTGTCTTTGCGGATGCGGTAGGCGAAGAAAATGTTGTGGATATTTTTGAATGTCTTGTACGTTGTCGCCAAATGAAACATCCTGAAGAAGTGGAAGCCATTCGTCACGCGATTGATGTAACGGATCATGCAATCAAAGCAATGGTAGAAGAAATGAAACCAGGTGCCAATGAAAATGACATGGCTGCGCGCTTTTTATATGAAGGCAATAAGGCCCACGGCGATTTAATGTTTGACACAATTTGCGCAAGTGGTAAGAATGCGACCGTGCTTCATTACATTTCAAACAATCAACCGTTAAATGATGGCGAACTTGTTTTACTTGACTTAGGCATTCGTGTTAATGGTTATGGTGCCGATATTTCTCGTACGTTCCCAATCAATGGAACGTTTACACCACGCCAAAAAGAAGTTTATCAAGAAGTCTTGAATACGTTCCACATCATTAATGAATCGGTTAAACCTGGTATTTCAATTATGGAATTAAATGAAATCTCAAAAGAAACATTAGGACAATCATGTATTAAACTCGGACTAATCGATAATATTGAGGAAGTAGGGCGTTACTACTATCACAGTATTGGTCATTCACTTGGTTTGGACACACATGATGTTTGGATTGATCGTGGCCAACCCTTAGTACCGGGTAATGTTATTACAAATGAACCGGGCCTCTATATCGCTGAAGAAGGTATTGGAATTCGCATTGAAACAGACCTACTTGTAACGGAAAATGGATGTGAAGATTTAGCCCCACAAATCATGCGAGAAATAAGTGAAATCGAAGCGTATTTTGTGAAGTAATGTGAATGTAAAATGAAAGTGTGTGTATTGAAGCACACTTTTTTACTTTATGTAATAAACATGTTGACATTGTTGTTCAAAGCCATATAATACATAGGTGAAATACGTAAGGGGGATCTCCATTAAAACTAAAGTCACTATTAAGCAAAAGTCTCGTGATGAATCCATTCATCACACCGATACCCAAGCCGATCTCATAAACTATGGACCGTATCAACGCATAATGTATGACGAAGAAGATGCATATGTTATTCTTGATTTCACCAATGATGAAGTATCATTTAAGCGGCAAGGGGAATGGTTAACACAAGGTGTTTTCTGTAAAGGCGAACAAACAGAGTTGCTCGTCTCAAGCGCACAGGGAATTATCGTGTTCGAGGTTGAAGTAGAAACATTAGAAATTAGAAGTGGTCTTCTTTATATGAGGTATCATTTGAAGCAAGCTGGGTCACACGTTGATACGCTTGAATTCGAATGTAGGTGGGAACCGGAGGTATAAACTATGTCATCAAAATCATTAAGTGATATTGCATATGAAAAATTAAAACGAAAACGTAAGGAAATTGTATTTAGTAAATTATGGAAAGAAGTCGCTGAAGAAGTGAATTTTTCTGAGGAAATTTCAAAACGAAAAGTGGCATCATTCTATAATGCAATGATGATGGATTCACGATTTATCTCATTAGAAGGAAATAAATGGGATTTACGCGAACGTCATACTTTAGAAAGTTTACAAATCGACCCTGATTTATTAGATACTTATGACGATTATGATGAAGATTGCGAAGAATTTGAGATTGTTCCAAGCATTGAAGAAGAATAATTGAAGTCTTTGGTTGAACTCATATATTAAGTTTGCTAAAATATAAAAGGGCAGCAGCTTCCAAATTTATTGGGAGCTTTTATTTTTGTAGTAGAAGGAGATTAGACATGGCAACAAAGTATATATTCGTAACCGGAGGTGTTGTATCCGGAATTGGTAAAGGAATTATCGCTTCATCGATAGGGCGATTGCTCAAAAATCGTGGCATGAAAGTGTTCATGCAAAAGTTTGATCCATACATTAACGTAGACCCAGGAACAATGTCACCATACCAACATGGTGAGGTTTTCGTAACGAAAGATGGTGCCGAAACAGACTTAGACTTAGGTCACTATGAGCGCTTCATTGATGAAGAGTTAACGAGAAATGCCAGCATTACTACAGGTCGTGTCTACTCAAGTGTTATTAATAAGGAACGAAAAGGTGCATATTTAGGTGCAACAGTTCAAGTTATTCCACATATCACAGATGAAATTAAAAATAAAATCTATGATGCTGGAAAAGAATCGGGAGCGGATGTTGTTATCACTGAAATTGGTGGTACAGTAGGGGACATTGAATCACTTCCATTTTTAGAAGCGGTACGTCAAGTCCATGCGGAAAATAAAACTGAGGATGTTGTGTTTGTTCATACAACACTCATTCCTAAGGTTCCTGCAAGTAACGAATTCAAAACAAAACCAACACAACATAGTTTTAAAGAACTCATGTCACACGGTATCAAAGCAAATATTATTGTTACACGTTGTGATGAGCCTTTAACACAAGATATGAAGAATAAGATTGCGCTTTTCTGTGATGTGAATGAGAATGGAATTATTGAATCACGCAATGTGGAAAACTTATACGAACTTCCACTTTCTTTCGAAGCGCAAGGACTTGATAATTATATTCTTCATAAATTTGGTTTAGGTGATTTACCTGCAGCTGACATGACAGAATGGTCTGCGATGATTGACAGTGCAAAAAACCTACAACATAAAGTTAAAATTGGTCTTGTTGGGAAGTACGTTCAGCTTCATGATGCTTATTTATCTGTGAGCGAAGCACTCTTACATGCGGGTTATGCATGCAGCAGTGAAATTGAAGTTGAATGGATTGACTCAGCTGAGATTACAGCCGAGAATGTTACAGAAACACTTAAGGGGTTAGATGGTATTCTTGTACCTGGAGGATTTGGATTACGTGGTGTAGAAGGTAAAATTTTAGCCGCGCAATATGCACGAGAAAATAATGTTCCGTACTTTGGAATTTGTTTAGGAATGCAAGTAGCGATGATCGAGTTTGGTCGTAATGTATGCGATTTAGAAGGTGCACATTCAACCGAACTGGTACCGGAAACGAATTATCCTGTAATTGATCTTATGGAAGACCAATTACAACACACAGATCTTGGTGGTACATTACGTTTAGGTAATTATTCATGTCAACTTGATCATGAGGGTAAGGTGTATGATCTTTACAATCATGAGGATGTTATTTTTGAACGTCATCGTCATCGTTATGAATTTAATAATAAATATCGTGAGCAATTTGAGAAGGCTGGAGTACGCTTCAGTGGATTAAGTCCTGATGGTCAACTCGTGGAAATTATTGAGCTTAAAGACCATGATTATTTCGTGGCATGTCAATATCATCCAGAGTTTAAGTCAAGACCAAACCGTTCACATCCATTATTCTACGGATTTGTGAATGCGTCTTTGCAATTTGCGAAAAAAAGAGTAGAATAGATATATAAATAGGAGGAATTTATTATTATGGCATTAGTATCAGCTAAAGGCATTTTGGAAGCAGCACGTGACGGACACTACGCTGTACCAGCAATCAACATTAATAACTTAGAGTGGACAAAAGCAGTTCTTCTTCAAGCAGAAGAAATGAAATCACCAATCTTGTTAGCAGTATCAGAAGGTGCTGGTAAATATATGACAGGTTACAAAACAATCGTTGGTATGGTAAACGGTATGTTAGAAGAACTAAATATTACAGTTCCAGTAGCATTACACTTAGACCACGGTAGTTTTGAAGGTGCTAAAGAATGCATCGAAGCAGGATTCACATCAGTAATGTATGATGGATCACACTTACCATTCGAAGAAAACTTAGCACAAACAAAAGCAATCGTTGAATTAGCACATTCAAAAGGTGTTTCAGTTGAAGCTGAAGTAGGTTCAATCGGTGGAGAAGAAGACGGAATCATCGGTACAGGTGAACTTGCAGACCCTGCAGAATGTAAAACAATCGCTGACACAGGAATTGATTTCCTAGCAGCTGGTATTGGTAACATTCACGGTAAATACCCAGAAAACTGGGCAGGTTTAAGCTTTGAAACTTTAGAAGCAATTAAAGCTGCTACAGGAAGCATTCCTTTAGTATTACACGGTGGTTCAGGAATTCCTGAAGACCAAATCAAAAAAGCAATCGCATTAGGTGTTTCAAAAATTAACGTTAACACAGAATGTCAATTAGTATTTGCTGAAGCAACACGTAAATACATCGAATCAGGTAAAGATTTAGAAGGTAAAGGATTTGACCCTCGTAAACTTTTAGCTCCAGGTACCGATGCAATCCGTGCAACAGTTAAAGAAAAAATTGATATGATGGGTTCAGCTAACAAAGCTTAATTCGATACATATATAAAACCATTGGCATCGTATGATGTCGATGGTTTTTTTGTGCAATCATGTCGGTTATAAACAAAGTTGACCAAACTGAAACCGATTTAAATTAAAGATGCGTTAATATTCACAAACTTTGTGGATGTACCCTTGAATTGCCGGCCATCTCAACGTAAGATTACATTTGGAACTTGGAGGAGACTTATGTATTCATTAGATGAAACGGTTGAACGTGTATCCGATTTAGGGGTTGTGAAGGTACATAAAACCTTAAAGCAACAATGGATTCTTGGATTTATTGCTGGGGCAATGATTTCGTTAGGGTATCTTGCCTATATTAAAATCGTAGCGACTGTAGATGGCGGATTTGGAAATGTTTTGGGTGCTAGTGTATTTCCGATTGGTTTAATTGTGATTTTGCTTGCCGGGGGAGAATTAATTACAGGTAATATGACCGTAGTGGGAACGTCTTATGCAAATCAAAAAGTTACATTAAAAGAACTCGTGATGAATTGGGTTGTTATTACACTTGCGAACTTGGTAGGGGCTGTGTTTGTGGCGTTGGTTTTAGGACGTGGAGAGCTGAGCCATTACAGTGAAACGGTAAATCGTTTGGCAATGGGTAAAGCATCGTATTCCCCATTCGCGACTTTAATCTCAGGGATTGGTTGTAATTGGTTTGTAGGTTTAGCGGTATGGCTTAATGTCGCAATGAAAGACGGTGCTGGAAAGATTATGGGGATTTGGTTTCCAGTTATGGTTTTTGTTTTGCTTGGTTTTCAACACAGTGTTGCGAATATGTTTTTATTAACTGCAGGGATGCAAAATGGTGTGATTCAATTTTCTGAATTCGCATCAAATATTTTATTTTCCTATGCAGGTAATATCATTGGTGGTGCAGTTTTGGTAGGCTATCTCTATACTCAGGCATCTCATGCAAAGAATCACAATCTGTGATTCTTTTTTTGCGTATGTGCATGTTTTACGCTGTTTCGTATGGATATCAATGATCTTGGATAAAAGATGCCATGCATGTGTTTTGGACGGATAGGGACGCTGTATTGAGCTTTCAGTCCATTTTATTTAAAAATCGGAAGTCATTTATGTACAAACTATTCTTGAAAAATTGAAGCTTATTTTGAAGTTTTCTTGAATTGATTACGGAATGAAAACAGGCGTAATTTGTTTCAAAGTGTATTTTGCGTTATACTATTTATATCATTATGATTAAAAACATCATAATTGACTCTTAATTAAGTTGTGCTTGAATCAACATTCTGAATGAATTTTAAGGGAAATGTCGCGTACATTTTTTTTATGCGACAGCATTAAAATAGGAGGAAAATATATGATCGAATACAGAAATGTTAAGAAGGTTTATAACGACAAAGTCGTTATTGAAAACTTAAATCTAAAAATAAATCAAGGCGAATTTGTATGCCTTATCGGACCATCAGGTTGTGGAAAAACAACAACATTGAAGATGTTGAATCGGATTATCAAACATGATGGTGGGGAAATATATATTAAAGGTCAAAAGATTGATGACATGAATGTCATTGATTTACGTCGAAATATTGGCTATGTCATACAACAGATTGGCCTTTTTCCAAATATGACTCTCGCAGATAATATTGCGATTGTACCAAGGCTTTTGAAGTGGGATGAACAACGTATTGATGAACGGGTACGGGAGTTAATGCCCCTTGTTGGAATGCCTTATGAGACTTATGCCAGTCGTTATCCATCCGAACTTAGTGGTGGACAACAGCAACGTATTGGTGTATTACGTGCACTTGCCGCAAACCCTCCCGTGATTCTTATGGATGAACCATTTGGTGCATTGGATCCCGTAACGCGTGATGCTTTGCAAGATGAAGTGAAGTCAATTCAAGAAAAATTAGGTATTACCATTGTCTTCGTTACTCATGACATGGACGAAGCCATAAAAATGGCAGATACAATTGTCTTTATGGAAGGTGGAAAAATTGTTCAAAAAGCAACACCCGAAGAGATGTTACGTCATCCTGCTACCAAGCAAGTTAAACAGTTTATGGGAAAACAGATGCACGAGAATGGGTCTTCATTTGATTTGACGTGTGGAGACTTAATGAAACCGAATGTCTTTAAAGTGTTTGAGCGAAGACCGATTCTTGAATGTCTGGGGTTAATGCGTACCCGTGATTTAAACAGTGTTGTGGTGGTGGATGAAGCGAAGAGATATTTGGGGGTTGCTTGGATTGATGAGATGATTTCAAAACGCGATACCTATCAACGGGTGTCGGAAGTTGTTGAACGAAGTGTGCCAGCCTTTAATCAAAATGAGGATGCCCAACAAGCAATTGGTGAAATTACCGAAAATAAACGCGATTACGTTATTGTGATTAACGATGATCGTGAGGTGATGGGGATTATTACACGGGGTTCGATTGCACGAAGTCTAACGAATGTTGTTTGGGGTGGTGATAGTAATGAGTAGTGCATTGCTTCCCGAACTTTTAAAAGCAATCATGACACATATTAAATTTGTCGTGGTCGCAGTTACGTTTGGATCCCTTATCGCAATCGTTTTAGCCTCAATCCTATCCCGTTTTAAAACGATTTCTAAGTATGTGATGCCCATAATTGGATTATTTCAAACCATTCCAGGAATTGTTTTTATCGGGGTGCTTTTTGTATATACCGGGATGCGTCCGAAGACCATCTATATTGCCCTTACGGCATATGCGATTTTTCCAGTCTTAAAAAACACTTATGCAGGAATTTTAGATGTGGATGCAAGTTATGTCGAAGCGGCACGAGGTATTGGTATGACCCAATGGCAGTCACTTTTAAAGGTTGAATTGCCTATGGCGGTGCCTTCAATCTTTGCAGGTATTCGAATGTCCACAGTTTACACCGTAAGTTGGGCAGTCCTTGCGGCGATGATCGGTCAAGGTGGACTGGGCGTATTTATTTATCGAGGCATTGATACCAATGTTCAAGAAACAATCTTAATTGGAGCGATTCCATCGGCTATCCTTGCAATTCTTATGGGATACTTTGTAGATTATCTTCAAACAAAATTTATGCCTAAAGGCCTTATAACAGGAGGTACACATCATGACCGTTAGTATGGTTTTAGAACATCTATTTCTTGTTTTAGTATCTGCTTTTTTTCTTTTAATCTTAGGTCTTATGATTGGGATGATTGCGTATGTCTATCCAAAATTTAAGAAACCGATTTTATTAATCGTAGATATTCTACAGACAATTCCAACACTTGCGATGTTGGGGATTTTGATGGCCTTTTTTGGGCCCACAAAGAAAACTGTGATCATTGGTTTGGTGCTGTATTCATTACTCCCCGTTGTATTAAATACTGTTACAGGATTGGAAAGTGTTGATCCGGGAATTCGTGAAGCAGCCCAAGGGATGGGAATGACGAAAATTCAAAGGCTTTTCAAAGTTGAATTACCCATAGCGTTTCCATTTATATTCTCAGGAATGCGTATTGCAGTCGTGACATCGGTAGGGGTTGCGGTATTTGGTGCGCTTGTGGGTGGTGGCGGATTGGGCTCCATTTTATACCGCGGTGTCCGTACACAAAATATGAAACTATTGGGTTATGGAACGCTGGCCTTGGTCGTTATATCCCTTGTGATTGATACCGCGATGGGACAGTATGAAAAACGTCTGATCGCCAAGCAAGGAGGAAAATCGATATGAGAAAAATAATCATCTTAGTCGTTGCGCTTCTCGCTCTAAGTGGTTGTGGAAGCCGTCAAGAGGGTGATCTTGTAATTATTGATGGGGATATTGCGGAGATGAATGTTGCGACCTACATGGCAAAAATCATGATCGAAACGCATACAGATTACTCGGTGTATATCCAACCATCGATGGCATACAATTTAGCCTTTGATCAAATAAAAAGAGGTGCCATGGATATGACATTAAGTTGGGATGGCACTGTACTTACAACATTTTTAAAACAGGATCCTCAGGATATTCCATCAAGTCAATCGCTCTTTGATTTCACAAACAATCTCGCTCAAGAAAATGCAAACGTAAAATTACTCGAACCACTAGGATCTGCGAATTCTTATGTTGTTGCAATTACGGATGAACTTTCCCAGGCCTATAATATTAAAACAATCTCAGACCTTAAACCGCTTGCTCAAGATCTAATCTTTGCGGCAGAGCATTCATTTTTTGATGATAACGGCTCGGTTCGTTATAAGCCCTTAACGAAGTTTTACGATATGGATTTTAAAGAAGCGAATTCAATTGATATTGGCTTAAAACTTGCGGGCTTGGTTAGTGATAATATGGATGTGACTTTGGTGACAAGCGCGGATGGAATGGTGAATCGTTATCCTGTCACAATGCTTGAAGATGATCTGAATTTCTTTCCTCGTTATCAATCCGCTTTTCTTGTTCGAGCGGACTTAGAACACGATTTTCCAGGGGTTGAAGCGGTATTGGAAAAACTTTCAAATTCAATTACGACAGACGAATCACGACATCTAAACTATCTTGTGGATGTAGAAGTTAAAAACCCTGAAACCGTTGCGCGCGATTTTTTAATTCAAAAAAATTTAATTCAAAAACCTTAAATAATTTATTTAATACCTATGTACCGATCTCATTTGATATTCATAATCTAAGAATATCAAATGAGATCGGTACATAGGTATATTTTCTATTCATTATCGGTTATAATATCAATGGACAAAAGGAGTTGTTTGAATGGCAAAAGTTATAAAAATTGAAGGTGGACATCGTTTAAACGGCAAGGTAAGAATTAGTGGAGCAAAAAATGCTACAGTGGCATTGATTCCTGCAGCCATTCTCGCATCTGATAGTGAAGTTAATATTTATGGCGTTCCTAATATTTCGGACGTTGAATCTTTATCAGTATTATTAAGAGAACTTAATGTAAATGTATCCTCCCCAACCCCTGATCATTTCCAAATTAATACAACAGGTATGAAAAACGTGGATTTAGATCATGAAGCAGTTACAAAATTACGTGCATCATATTATTTTATGGGAGCACTTTTAGGAAAATATCGATATGTAAAAATGCAAATGCCGGGCGGGTGTTATCTCGGACCGCGTCCTTTTGATTTGCACTTAAAAGGATTTGAAGCACTGGGTGCTTCCATTGAATACAAGCATGGTTTATATGAAATCTCAGCGGAGCGTCTTGTTGGCGCGAAAATTTATCTTGATTTTCAATCTGTTGGGGCAACAATCAATATTATGCTTGCAGCAGTTTTAGCTGAAGGTAAAACAATCATTGAAAATGCTGCGAAAGAACCTGAAATTATTGATGTCGCAAACTTTTTAAATAAGATGGGTGCGAATATTCGTGGTGCAGGTACAAACGTGATTACCATTGAAGGTGTAGAACGTTTGACGGGTAAGCCACATGAGATGATTCCGGATCGTATTGAAGCGGGAACCTATATTATTATGGCAGCAGCGGCTGCGGATGATATGACGATTGAAAATATCATTCCTCAGCACTTAGATGCTTTGATTTCAAAACTTATTGAGATGGGTGTTGATATTGAAGTGGGTGTGGATTATGCTCGCATTCGAAAATCTGATAAACCGCTCGAAGCAATTGATATTACAACACAAACCTATCCTGGTTTCGCAACAGACCTCCAACAACCGTTAACGGCACTGCTTACACAAACGCACGGCCATTCCACGGTTAAGGAAACAATCTATGCTGAGCGATTTAAACATTGTAATGAATTAAACCGCATGGGCGCAAACATTCAATTGATTCCTGCGCAAGCATCAATCGAAGGTCCTTCGAAATTATATGGATCTAAGGTAGAAGCAACGGATTTACGATGCGGAGCATGTCTTGTGATTGCGGGATTGATCGCCGAAGGTGTCACTGAGATTAGTGAAATCTATCATATTGATCGTGGTTACGACGATATTGATAATAAACTCACTGCTTTAGGTGGCGTTATTTGGCGAGAAGATAAAGCGTAATACGAAAACTTAATCTTTGTGAAATCAAAACGTTTGTATACTAAGTACAAACGTTTTTTTGTGAAATACGTGAATTTGTGAACATTGTTATTTCAGTAAACGCTTACAAAATAAGCCTTAAGCATGTACATTTTAAGATATATGATACACTTGTATTACTAAAAAGGAGATGTGACCATGAAAGACTCTAGAACCGGTTATGTTCGTAAATTTGAAACAATGGGAATGGTGGACGGACCGGGAATTCGTACCATCGCATTCTTATCAGGATGCCCATTACGTTGTTTATTTTGCCATAATCCTGATATGTGGAAAACAGATCCGGAAGATGCCATTACCGTTGATGAATTGATGGATAAGCTTCGCCGATTTAAGCCATATTTTGGTGAAGACGGAGGAGTAACCTTCTGTGGTGGGGAACCGCTCAACCAACCTGAATTTTTATATGAAGCAATGAAAGCATGTAAAGCCGAAGGCATTAGCACATGTTTGGATACTTCAGGTTTTGGACGTCCGGATACGTTTGATGATATTCTGAGTGTGACAGACACAATTCTTTACGATATTAAAGGATTGGAAGAAAAAAAATATCGTGAAATGACGAGTGCTCCAATTCGGGTTACACATCAATTCCTTGAGAAAGCACAAGAACATGGTGTTGCGACATGGATTCGTGTTGTTATTGTGCCAGGATTCCATGATACCTACGAATATATGGATGAACTTGCAGAATATATTGCACCGCTCAATAATATTGAACGCATTGAATTGCTCCCATATCATACAATGGGTGTTAATAAGTACAAACTCATCGATAAAGAATATCCACTTGAAGGTGTTCCGCCCATGAATCGTGATGTTTGTGCTGACTTACAAACATATTTACGTGAAAAAGTAGAAACACTTCGCAAAGAATTATAAAAAAATGACCAGTTCCTTTAGGAACTGGTTGTTTTTCTTTTATCAAATCTCAACCGCACCACTTTCACTTTTATTAAAGTCTATCTCATAGGCCGTTTTGAAGTCAAATATTTTTCGCGGCATTGAGTTAATTTTGAAGCAAATATCATCAAGATATTGTTGCGCTATATCATACATTGATTTTCCTTTTGGTATAAACCTTCTAACGATTGCATTCGCTCGTTCATTGGTTCCACGTTGAAAAGAACAGTATGGATCACACTTATATAGTTTCACACCCAACCGCTTGGCTGTAATTCCTAATGTTTTAAATTCAAGTCCATTATCTACTGTTATCGATTTCGTGGTTATATTATTCTCTTCAATAAATTTTCGAATTAAGTTTGATGTGTAATAGTCATATCGATATTCTGCTTTAATAAGCCAGGTCATTCTTGAGCAGCGGTCTACAATGGATATAATCGCTGCAGATTCATGTTTCTTACCGATTATAGAGTCGATTTCGAGATGGCCAATCTCGTTACGTTCCTCAATGTATTTAGGTCTAAGGCTAATTGGAAGTACCGTTTTCTCTTCCAAGTTCCATCTCAAGTGATTCATCATTCCACTAATTCTCTTTTTACGTTTTCGACGTTTATAGCACATTCTATTTGGTTTTATATCAAGTTTACCTTGATTAATCCAGTTATAGACTTGCTGCGATGAAACACACGGTTTATATGGATGATATCGTTTATAGTTACTCAAGCATACTTCTACCCAATGAACTTTAGGATCATAGTGAGAATGCAGATATTCGATTAAGTGGGAATATTTTTCTCGAATATCAATCGTTCGTTTCTTATAGACATTATTTTTATATCTAGAAATCGTAGAATGAGATATATTGAGTTTACGTGCTGCCTTGCGCATAGAGTAGCCGATGCTTAATAGAATATCAATTTGGTCTTTCATTTTTTTATCTAATTGTTTATACTTCATATGGGAGCTCCTTTTAGTGAACCGCACCCCGAATCTTGGACAAAGATGAGGAGGTGCGGTTGAGATTTGAATTTAGGTTGCTGAGTCCATTAGATTCATAGGTTATGGAAAAGCCTTCCATACCATGTCGGAAATGATGTTGTAAGGGACCGAGTGTACTTTGTTTTTTGCTATCATTAGGATTGGAGTATGAATTACTCATCCCATTCATTGTAATGGAATACGATCCAGAGGTGCCATGAGGGAATTCTGTATAAGCGGACATCGCATCCGATTCAATATCTAAATTACCAATAATTGAGTTGATGTAAGCCGATGTACTTAATCCATTAAGGCGAATTGACCCTCCACCATCATTGATTGTTATTTTGGTATTCATACTATCGATTTTATAGTCAGCGATTAAATTATGTGCGGTAATGTTTGAATTCATACCATCGATTGAAATGGGACGTACCGCATCATCGCCCAACCCTTCCAAAATAATATTGGATTTAATGGTTTCAAAATGTATTGTACCCATATAGGAAACAGGGATTTCAATTTCTAGGGAATCAAAATTTGAGATATTACATTTTCCAAAGTGACATGTGGACGGAATGGTTCCTACCGTCAATGTTTTATGATTGATTTCAGCACGATATTGCTCTAGGTTTCCAAATCCTTTAATTGTGATTTCTGGTTTTTCAACATATTTAACTGTTAATGTATTGATAATTCCTGTTTCAATTCGAATCGCTGAAACATCCTACTTAAATGTATGCGTAACGTCTTCAAAGTCATTAGGATTTAAAATGGTCGTTGAGTCATTGAGTACATTCTTGAGCGGGATTCCGATTGCGAAACTTAAGCAGACACATCCGCAGATTACCATTACAATCGGAATCCAAATTTTACGAACGCTTTTCATCTATGCATTACCTCCTAAATTAAATTGAAAGAATTTCTTAACGAGATAGTTTAGACCTTTAAAACCATAAATTGTAAGCCATGTGGTTCCGACGCCAAGGAGCAAAAGACCAAGTGATGTGAGGGCTAGAAGGCCGAATGTAGGGATGGTAATCATTGGTAAAATGCCTCCAAAAAGGAGGGGAATGGACACAAATGCTAAGACAATTCCTGAAATAAAGAATCCAAATAGAATCGCATAGGCCGCTAAGACAGGACCGATCAAGAAAAATGCAATAATGATTTTAACTAGAATTGTCAATACACGCTCCGAGGAATCGCTTTTAGGTTCATAATGATGTGGTTCTTCATAGATTCTGCCACCAGTATACTGACGTGCCATCTCAATTAGATCACCCAGTGTTCGTGAAATCTCAGCTTCTGTTTTTCCTTCGGCAAGTCCAAATTCAAAGTGCTCGTGGACATCTTGAATAATATCATCAATCTCGTTTTGTGGTAGAATTTGTAGATTTTTTCTCAGTATGTATAAATATTCATTTTTAGTCATGGTTTTCTCCTCCCAATAATTCATTTACATGGCCGGTAAATACGAACCATTCGTCGATGCGTGCTATGGTATAAGTTTTCCCTCGATCGGTTAGTTCATAATATTTCCGCGATGGGCCTTGGGTTGATTCCACCAATTTTGTGGAAACATATCCATCATCCTTAAGACGTTTCAAAAGTGGATAAATCGTTCCTTCAGTAATTTCGATGGTCTCAGAAATCTTACTGATTAATTCATATCCATAATATTCTTTTTGAGATAGCAGTGATAGAACGCAGAGCTCTAAGACGCCTTTTTTAAATTGAGTGTTCATAATCTCACCTCGTTAATACGATATATCACACAGTACCTTATTATACAAGGTAGTGTTTTTGTAATTTATTTCTGACTTGCATTTTCTCGGTAAATAAACCGCTATCGCGTGGATGTTTAAGGTATAATAAAGTTAGTTTAAGAAGAATGAAAGGGAATGAAATGGAAAAGACCGAGTATGAATTATTATTAGATGCTTGTATTTTAGCCGGAAAACTTATGATGGAAAACGGTGCGGAGATGCATCGTGTAGAAGATACAATGAATCGCATTTTGGAGTCTAAGCAAGGTGAAGGTGCTGGGGTTAGTTTTGTTTTACCTACGGGTATCTTTGTAACGACTTCAGATGGTGAACAAATTAAAATGAAGCGAATTCAAAAGCGTCGAAGTAATTTAGCGAAGTTAGCAGATGTAAACCAATTATCACGTCTCTTTAGTGCCAATGAAATTGATGTTTATGAACTCTATATGAGTTTGAAAGAAATAAATAGTGATGCAATGCAATATCCGGTATGGATGAAATATGTTGCGGCAGCATTCGTGAGTGCGTTTATGATGTTGATTTTTGAAGGGTCTCTTTTTGATTTTCCAATTACAATGCTTCTCGGAATGATTGGCTTTGGAATTCATTATTATGCTTCTAAAAAGTTAAATGTTAAGTTTATTGCGAAATTCATTGCCTCGTTTAGTATTGGTGTTTTGACGATTTGTTTACAAAGAAAGGGCCTTATTATAGATTTTGAGACGGTTATTATTGGAAGCATTATGTTGATGGTTCCTGGCATTCCTATCATGAATTCGATTCGTGATTTTCTTGTAGGCAATACAATATCGGGAACCGTATTTATGGTTGAGGCATTGTTTATTGCGATTATGATCGGTTCAGGTATCATGGCGTCACTTCAAGTAATGGCAGGTGTATTTCTATGATGACAATTGTGATACAGCTTGTGAGTGCATTTGCAGCAGCACTTGGATTTGGCATTATTATTGACGTACCAAAGCGTGCGTTGGTTTTTTGTGGCATCACGGGCATGATGGGATGGATTGTGAATTGGAGTTTGATACAACATGGATTTGATACGACATTAGCAATATTTATCGGTGCCGCAACGGTATCCATGTTATCCATGCAGTTTGCGAAGTACTTGAAAATGCCAACAACTGTTTTTAATATTCCTGCAATTTTCACATTAGTTCCAGGGATTATGGCCTATCAAACTGTAAAGGCATTTATTGGTGCTGATTATATATTGGGTATTGAATTACTCGTTCGAACCTTTACATTGTCAGTAACGATTGCGATTGCAATTGTTATGACAGAAGTCATTTATCGATTGGTGGTTCGTGTGATTCAACGTAAGTTTTGTCGTTCATAAAAAATGATAAACAAAAGGGGGAGTTATAATGAGTAAACGTATTTTAGATTGCAATGCGAGTGATTTTCTGACGATGGATGGTACAACCTTAAAGAATGCCATTAAGGCAGCAGAAGGTCGGACAATTTGTTCTGAAAATGTTGTTTTTGGCTCAGTCCAAGGGGGCATTACCAACGCAGAAGTTGCAAAGGCATTTGGTGCAGATTTAATTCTTCTCAATGGCTTTGATACACTCAAACCATTCATAGAGGGGCTTGGTGATTGTGAACCGCATGAAACGATACGAAAGCTTAAAAAGCTGGTAGGACGTCCCATTGGTGTGAATCTTGAACCGGGGGATTTTAAAGCAGCAATGTTAGAGTCGCAAGGCGTTATTGCCGAGGGCCGAATGTGTTCTGAGAAGACACTGAAAGCAGCTGAAAATCTTGGTTTTGATTTTATATGTCTTACTGGAAATCCTGGAACGGGTGTTACAAATCGTGAAATTGAGAAAGCGATTCAAAGTGCACGTACGCACTTTAGTGGAATGATTATTGCGGGGAAAATGCATGGTGCAGGCGTTGATGAATCGGTTGTTCCTAATGAAGCAACGCTAAAATCGTTTTGTGATGCGGGGGCGGATGTTATCTTGATGCCAGCAGTAGGAACGGTTCCGGGATTTACAGATGAAGAACTTATAAGTGCAATTAAAGTAGTTCATAATAACAAGGGTCTTGTCCTTACAGCTATAGGAACAAGTCAAGAAGGATCAAGTAAATCAGTTATTGAGAATATTGCAATTCGCAATAAGATTGCTGGTGCAGACATTCAACATATTGGTGATGCCGGTTATGGTGGACTTGCATTGGTGGAAAATATTTTTGCGCTCTCGGTTGCGATTCGTGGTATCCGCCACACGACAACCATTATGTCCCGTTCCATAAACCGTTAATACAATTTTTTAGAAAATGATACCCATTTTATCTGATTTCGTTTATCATTAGGTATAAATTCAATTTTCAGTTAGGATGGTAGACATGAAGAAAAAACTCGGTTTATTGAGCATCATTTTATTAGGCATTAACGCTATTATTGGTTCAGGTATTTTTCTTTTACCGAATAAAGCAATGGCACTCATGGGAACAGCAAGTTTAGGTGTTTTTATTTTCAATATGTTTGTTGTGATGAGTATCGGATTGTGTTTTGCGGAGGCGGCAACGTATTTCAATAAAAACGGTGGTCCCTACGTTTATGCGAAAGAAGCATTTGGTGACTTTATCGGCTTTGAAGTTGGTTTTATTAAGTGGGCCATTTGTATCATTGCTTGGGCCACCATGGCCGTAGCGTTCGCAACAGCGCTTGGACAAATTATTCCAGCAGCTCAAGACCCAATGATACAAAATTGTGTGGTCGTTTGTATTTTAGTGGGACTCGGGATTGTGAATGTGATAGGGGTTAATGTATCTAAGATTCTAAATAATGTCGTGACGGTTTCAAAACTGGTGCCCATGCTCATGTTTATTGTGATTGGAATCTTTTTTATTCAACCGGGTAATTTCCACCCGGTACAAATCGAATCAACCGGTAATTTTGGAAAAACAGCATTGCTGTTATTTTATGCATTTACCGGATTCGAAAACATTTCGGTTGCTGCAGAGGATATGGAAAATCCGCAGAAGGATTTACCGAAGGCAACGGTGATAGTGATGATTGTTGTTTCGTTTTTCTATTTTTTCATACAGCTGGTATCAATTGGAATTCTAGGACCAGAACTTGCGAACATTCCAACACCGATTCAGACTGCAATGGGGATGATATTAGGTCCTTTTGGATCTGCACTGGTCGCAGCGGGTACGCTTGTTTCTATAGGTGGTATAAATATTGCGAATTCATTTGTTACACCACGATGCGGTGTTGCACTTGCGGATGACGGATTACTTCCTTCATTTATCAGTAAACGAAGTAAACGTAATACACCCACATATGCCATCTTAATTTCAGTTGGTGTTGCAATTCCGATTGCACTCTCAGGGAGTTTCGCAACGCTTGCTGCAATCAGTGTTGTTTCGCGATTTGCACAATATATACCTACATGTTTATCTGTTTTGGTCTTTCGCAAACGCAATCAGCCTACGGAATTTGACTTTAAAATGCCCTTAGGTCCAGTTATTCCGCTTTTTGCGATTACCGTAAGTTTTTGGATGTTATCACAAGCAACCATGGAACAACTGCTTTGGGGGCTTGCAGGCTTGCTTATTGCAGTGCCTTTCTACTTTATAATGAAGTACAAGCGTCAAGATCCAACTGAGGCTTGATTGAACAAACAAAAGGGGTGTTAACATGAAAAAAAATAAAGAGAGTCTTTCCCTTTATGCACCAATCTATATCATCATTGCTATCGGCTTAGGGTGGCTTGTTTTTTCAAGGACCGGTAACTTCTTTTTTATAACGACATATCTTCTCGATATTGCTATCATCATGTCTGGGGTGGGTGTGTATAAATATAATCGAGAGTCCTTAAGTCATTTTGAAACGCCAGTTCTTTCAAAAGAAGTGCGATTTTTAGGTGTGTTTCTTCTGTGTTTATTTGGGATTAGTATCTTTTTATTTTTAACGCATCGTCTCGAGTTGGCCTATCTGATTACAGTGTCGATGCTTGTTGCCGTGGGCACGCTTGATTTTACGTTGAAATACAAAGAACTAAGAAATCGAACAAAGTAAAACCAATGAAACAATGCATCCAGTTGTGTAATCGATTCATAAAGCATACAATAATCATAAAGGTGGTGATCCTTTATGATTACGTATCAACAAGATATCAAACTTGAATTGAACGATGTTTTGAAGCTGTATAAAGATGCGGGTTGGTATACCTATACAAACAATCCGGAAAAACTCATGCGAGCGATTGAAAATTCAATGATCACGCTTACGGCCTGGGATATGAACCAACTTGTAGGACTTATCCGTGCTGTCGGTGATGGCGAGACCATTCTCTATGTTCAGGATTTGCTTATTCTGAATGAATACCAACGTCAGGGAATTGGGCAAACACTTCTGTTGACATTATTATCTCTGTATCCCGACGTTCGACAAACGGTCTTGGTAACCGATAATAATCCAAAACTCATAGAATTTTACAAACGAATTCCCATGACACTTATTGAGGATGCCCAGGGGAAATGCTTCGTAAAATATCGGAAAGGGGTCTCATGAAAGAAAACGGTTATGGCATTGGATTCGGACTCTTAATTGGAACGACGGTCGGAGTTCTGACGAACCACCTATCTACCTACTCAATGGTTGTGGGACCAAGTTTCGGACTTTTAATTGGCATTATCATTGAAAACATCATTAAAGCATACAAAAACTAAGCGCTCATTTTAAGTCGGCTAAAGGCGCAAATAAGGCTTAAAAAGGCATTCATTTCAATTTGAATTCAAAGCAAACTGGGGTGTGTTAAAATTTCATGATATGCATAAGCAATTTTATTGCGCTTTACTATCGGATATGATATTATAACTTAGCACTTATCTAAAGTGAAAAAACTTTAGGCGGAAGGAGACATGTACATATGAAAAAAGGAATTCATCCAGAATACCACCAAACTAAAATTGTTTGTTCATCTTGTAATACTGAAATTGAAGTTGGTTCAACAGCAACAGATCTACGTGTAGATACTTGCTCAAACTGCCATCATTTCTATACAGGTAAACAACGTTTTGCTAATGCAGCTGGACGTATTGACAAGTTCAATAAGAAATATGGTATAAAATAAGGTTCAACCTTATAAACAATGAAAAGAGTGTTGGCGACAACGCTCTTTTTTATGAGTAAATTATGAAATGTAAAAATATAGTGTTATTTTTAGGACTTTGTGTATTAATTTTGTTAAAATACGATAGAATAATAATGATGAGGTGAAAGAATATGATGTATCATCAATATCAAGAGGGTTATATCGAAGTCATTACAGGCTGCATGTTCGCTGGAAAGACTGAAGAGCTAATTCGTCGTATTAATGTTTTAAAATTTGCACATAAAAACATTATTGTTTTTAAGCCAGCTGTGGATAATCGCTACAGTGACAGTAAGGTCGTTTCGCATGCGGGAACTAGCGTGCAGAGTGTTGTAGTTGATAATGCGACAGACATCTTAAAATACGTTACGAAAGAAACGGATGTTGTTGCGATTGATGAAGTTCAATTCTTTGATGAAGAAATTGTTAAGGTGTGTGACCATCTTGCTTTAGAAGGCAAACGTGTGATGGTTGCGGGTCTTGACATGGATTTTCGTGGTGAACCTTTTGGCGTAATTCCTAAATTAATGACTACTGCAGAGTTTGTAACAAAACTAACGGCGGTTTGTACAGAATGTGGCGCACCCGCGACACGTACACAACGCTTAGTAAATGGAAAACCAGCATCCTATCATGACCCCGTTGTGATGATTGGTGCGAGTGAAGCGTATGAAGCACGTTGCCGACACGACCATATTGTTTTGGACAAACCTCAAATTAATGGATATAGCGAAGGTGATAAATAATGATGGAAAAAACAATGAGAGACCGTCTTGAAAAGATCCAAGCACGTGATGAAGAAATCACTGAAATGATGATGTCTTCAGAAGTGTTGTCGGATCGTAAAATGATGGCAAAATTAGGTAAAGAGCAATCGTCCATGCAACAAGTCTTGCATGCATACCGACAATTCTTAGAAGCAGAAGACTTTTTCACGCAAGCACAAGAAATGCTTGCGGTCGATGAGCCTGAGTTGCAAGAACTTGCAGCGATGGAATCTGCGGAATATTCTGAAAAAATGGTAAAAATTATTGAAGAACTCGAAGTTCTGTTGGTTCCTAAAGACCCATCAGATTCCTTTGATGCAATTGTGGAAATTCGTGGAGCAGCGGGTGGCGATGAAGGAAATATCTTCGCAGGTGACTTATACCGTATGTACACCCGATATGCAGAAAGTCTTGGATACAAATATGAATTAATTGAAGCAATGGATGCTGAAGCGGGTGGATATTCTTTAATTTCATTCGTTGTTAAAGGTGCGGAACCATTCCGTCACTTTAAATTTGAATCGGGAGCACATCGTGTTCAACGTGTGCCAAAAACAGAAACACAAGGTCGAATTCATAGTTCAACTGCAACCGTACTCGTTTTAGCGGATGTTGAGGATGAAGAAATTGATATTGATCCAAACGATCTTGAAATCGATACAATGCGATCATCCGGTGCCGGTGGACAACACGTTAATAAAACGGACTCAGCAGTCCGTATTTTTCACAAACCTACAGGGATTGCAGTGAAGTGTCAAGATGGTCGTTCACAACACGATAATAAAGATAAAGCAATGCGCTTAATTCGTGCTCGTGTTTATGAAGAACACCAACGTCGAGTACAAGCAGAACGTCATGGCGAACGTCAGTCGAAAGTTGGTACTGGAGACCGTTCTGAAAAAATACGTACATACAACTATCCACAAAATCGTGTGAGTGATCACCGAATTGGATTAACATTACAAAAATTAGATATTATTATGGAAGGTAAGTTGGATGAAATTGTTAATGCTCTTCTTGAGCAAGAACAAAAAGAAATCCTTGAACAAGGTGCTTAATGACTTATAAAGATTTAGTTAATGAGGGAACAGCGATTCTCGACAAAGCAAATATCTATACGGGCTTCGCTCGTGTTTTGATGCTTGAACTTTTACGAGATCAAGACTTGGATATGTTTGCTATTTACAATGAAACGGTTGATGCTGTTTTCTCTGACGAATATCGAAATAAGATCAATCAATTAACTACAGACGAGCCTTTAGGGTATGTCTTGGGCTATGAATGGTTCTACGGCTATAAAATGTTTGTGAATGAGGGAGTTCTTATACCGCGTTCAGAAACTGAAGAGCTTGTGGGTCATCTTTTATCGGATATTGATGCACATTTTGATACACCCGTAATTGCGGATGTTGCTTGTGGTAGTGGTGCTATCGGCATTGCTTTAGCGAAAGAATTAAACTTAAAAGTATATGCTTCGGATATTAGTGAAGAAGCATTGGAAGTAGCACGCCATAATGCGGATTACAACCAAGCAGATATGGAATTTATGCAAGGAGATATGTTAGAACCATTAATCGAGAAAAATATTAAACTTGATGTTCTAGCATGTAATCCACCTTATATTAAAAATACAGAACATATTCAAACATCGGTATTAAATAATGAACCTCATGTTGCCTTATTTGGTGGTGAGGATGGTTTGTTTTTCTATCGCAAAGTGTTTGAAAAGGCACATCTTGTTTTAAACGATAAAGCAGTGATGGCTTTTGAGATTGGTTTTGATATTGGAGAAGCCGTTGTTTCTTTAGCTCAAGAATTTTTTAGTGACGCTAAGATTGTGCTTCGTCAAGACATCAATGGCCTTGATCGTATGGTCTTTGTCTACAAGGGTATTAATCACGAAGATTAGTATCTTTTTTTGGGGGATGTGTATGATAAAATAGACGTAGAGAGTAGAGGAAACGATATGGATACAAAACGATTTAATAAAGATCAAAGTGATGATATTGCACAAATGATTCAAGAGGGTGGGCTTGTCGCGATTATGACGGATACAGTATATGGCTTGGCTGCAAGCAGTGCCGATGGTGCTTTGTATCAAAAGCTAAAGGATGCGAAGGAACGTCCTGAGAATAAACCATTCCCATTGATGGTTGGTTCCCTTGATCAAATTGAGTGCGTTGCGGAATTAACAGACCGTGATCGTCACCTCATGAAAACCTTTATGCCAGGTGCTGTGACATTTATTTTTAATATCAAAGATGGCGTGTTCCCTTTCTTAGGCGATCAACGCACAATTGGTATTCGTATGGCAGATGATGTATGGGTTCAAGACATTATTAATAAAGTAGGCTATCCAATTTGGCTTCCATCCGCAAATCGTTCTGGGTTTGATACTGCAATTTCATCGGACATGGTTATTGATCAACTTGATGGCCGTATTGAAGGTGTGGTTTTGGGAGAGTGTGTCGGAGGGGTTTCATCCAGTGTGTTTGATATTACAGGGGATGAAATTAAGTGTTTACGACAAGGTGTTATTACATTAGAAGAAATCAATAAGGAGGTAGGATTATGAAAATCGCTATAGCAGCGGACCACGGAGGGTTTGAAACAAAAGAGGGACTCCGTTTAGTTTTAGAAGAAATGGGTCATGAAGTTAAGGATTTCGGGGTTTACTCCGAGGAATCCCAGGACTATCCTGATTTTGCGTATCCTGCTGCAAAAGCAGTAGCAGAAGGTTTGTATGATCGAGGTGTTGTTGTTTGTGGAACCGGTGTTGGGGTTTCAATCGTGGCGAATAAGGTAAAAGGGATTCGCTGTGCGCTTGTGACAAGTACGGAAGTTGCTCAACTTACACGTGAGCACAATGATTCAAATATGCTCGCATTGGGAGGCCGTACAACGCCTTATGAAACCAATGTCGCAATTCTTAAGACATGGATTGAGACACCATACAGTGAAGATGCACGTCATGGTCGTCGTATTTGTAAGATATCTGATTTAGAGACCAAGGAGGGCCGTGAATGAGAGATACAAAAGTATTTGAAGCCATTGAATTAGAAGAGCAACGTCAACTTGATCACATTGAGTTAATTGCTTCAGAAAATTATGTTTCAGATCAAGTACTGGAAGTTACCGGAAGCATTCTAACGAATAAATATGCGGAAGGGTATCCTGGAAAACGCTATTATGGCGGTTGTGAGTATGTGGATGTTATTGAAAATTTAGCGATTGACCGTCTTAAAGAAATTTATGGTGCAGAGCACGCGAATGTTCAACCCCATAGTGGCTCTCAAGCGAATATGGCCGTGTATATGACTGTATTAGAACATGGTGATGTAGTTTTAGGGATGGATTTAAATTCGGGTGGTCATCTTACTCATGGACACCAATTAAACTTCTCGGGAATTAATTACACATTCTTCGGATATGGTGTTGATAAACACACTGAAATGATTGATTATGACTATGTATTGAAAAGAGCCTTAGAAGTTCAACCTAAATTAATCGTGGCAGGAGCAAGTGCATATTCTCGCGAAATTGACTTCAAACGTTTTAAAGAAATTGCGGATGAGGTTGGCGCTTATCTTATGGTAGATATGGCTCATATTGCTGGTCTTGTAGCTTCAGGACTTCATCAAAGTCCCGTTCCTTATGCAGACTTTGTAACAACAACAACGCATAAAACACTGCGCGGTCCGCGTGGGGGAGCAATTCTCTGTAAAGAAAAATATGCTCGTAAACTGGATCGATCCGTATTCCCTGGAATGCAAGGGGGACCTTTAATGCATGTGATTGCAGGAAAGGCTGTGTGCTTCTATGAAGCGTTGCAACCAAATTTCAAAACATATCAAAAACAAGTTATCTGGAATGCACAAACACTTGCAGATGCGTTTGCGGATTTAGGATACCGTTTGGTAAGTGGTGGAACCGATAACCATTTAATTCTTGTGGATGTGAAAAACAGCATAGGAATGACGGGGGCACATGCGGAAAAAGTCCTTGATAAAGTAGGTATTACCATAAACAAAAATGCAATTCCTTTTGATTCGGAAAGACCAGCAGTCACCAGTGGAATCCGTCTAGGATCTCCTGCAATGACAAGTCGCGGCTTTAAAGAGGAAGAGTTTAAAAAGATTGCTTATTGGGTTCATGAAGCATTGACGCACTATGAAGACGAAGAAATCTTGACACGAATTAGTAATGAAGTAAAAACATTAACACGTCAATACCCGGTGAGAGGAGAAAGAATATGATTACAGTATTAAATCACCCATTAATTACACATAAACTTACACAAATGAGAATGGAATCAACAAAAACAAAGGATTTCCGTCAAAATCTCGATGAAATAGCAGGTCTAATGGCCTATGAAATCACACGTGATCTCAAATTAGATCCAATTACAATTCACACACCATGTGGAGAATATGATACATTTGAAATGAAACGTGATGTTGTTTTAGTTCCGATTTTACGTGCAGGCCTTGGTATGGTTGATGGAATTCAAAATTTAATTCCAACAGCAAAAGTAGGACATGTTGGTGTATATCGTGATGAAGAAACACTGATGCCACATGAATATTTCGCAAAATTCCCTGAAAATCTAGCAGAATCTGAAGTCTTGGTTTTAGACCCAATGTTAGCAACAGGTGGTAGTGCAGATGCAGCGATTGAAATCGTTAAAAAACATGGGGCAAAGACAATTAAACTTGTTTGTCTTGTTGGTGCACCTGAAGGGGTAGAGCTTATCAAAAAAGCACATCCAGATGTTGATATTTTCTTAGCGGCATTGGATGAAAAACTCAATGACGATGGCTATATTGTTCCAGGTCTTGGTGATGCTGGAGACCGTATTTTCGGTACGAAATAATTTCCAAACCACAGTTTTTCTGTGGTTTTTTGTTTTGATTCATGCATTACTAAAAGGAGGGGTTCACCATGATTGTGGAAGTGTGTGCAGGAAGTGTAGAAGATTGTATTGTTGCGAATGCATGCGGTGCAAATCGTATTGAACTAAACAGTGGTCTTTATCTCGGTGGTTTAACACCGAGTGTGGGCATGCTTATATCAGCGAAAAAATATACGACGTTACCAATTATTACGATGGTTCGTCCCCGCGGCGGCGGATTTTTTTACTCTATGATAGAGTTTGAGACAATGGTTCTTGATGCAGAGCGCTTAATTCAAAGTGGATCCGATGGTTTGGTTTTTGGGTTTCTAAATGAAGATGCCTCAGTAAATAAAGAACGAACCCAACAATTCGTAGCGATGTGTAAAAGTGCGGGAATTGAATCTGTATTTCATCGTGCTTTTGATTGTGTGAACGATCCCATTCAAGCAATCGAAGATTTAATTGCTTGTGGGGTTGATCGTGTATTAACAAGTGGTCTACAAGCTCAAGCAGGCGCGGGCACCGATTTATTGGCAGACCTTAATGCGAAGTATTCTGGGAAAATTGAATTTTGTGTGGGTGCAGGCGTGAATGAGCACAACGCTTTAGAAATTGTGGATAAAACAGGGATTACACAACTTCACAGCTCATTTAAAACGTGGTATTTGGACCCGACAACTCAAAATGATACGGTATCGTATGCTTATAGTGATTTAGGTGCCTTCGAGGGTGTGAGTGAGGAAAAACTCAAAGTGTTTATCAAGACGATTCAAAGTCGATAAAATCTGTTATAATATTAAAAACGGTGATGGAGTTCACCATAATTGCGACAGCTGATAACTCCTACATAGACCATAGGGTCTTTTTGTAGGAGTTTTTTTTATGGAGGCGTTATGATTTATACAATCGTGTTAATTATTGCTTTAGGTTTTCTTTTGAAAAAGGTAGGACTAAGACTACACCTACCACCGTTGATTTTGTTGGTTCTTATGGGAATGGTTATAGGGCCTTTTGGGTTGGATTGGATTCATCCAACGATTCAAGGGTTATCCCCGACATTAGAGGTGTCGCTCTGATCATTATTCTGTTAAGGGCGGGGTTTGGGATTGATCGCGAAAATCTTATGCACGTGGGTCGACCAGCGTTACTTCTAAGCTTTGTACCGGGAGTTTTTGAGGCGGTGACGGTAATGGCTCTAAGTGTCTACTTATTGGGGTTCACTGTAATACAAGGCGGGATGATGGGGTTTATTTTAGCCGCGGTGTCACCGGCTGTTGTTGTTCCCATGATGGTTTATCTTGAAAAGAGCCAAATAGGCACAGAAAAAAAGATTCCGACACTCATATTGGCTGGAGCTTCCGTGGATGATGTAGTCGCTATCTCAATCTTCTCTGTTTTTCTAAGTCTTGCGACTGCAAGGACGGCCTCAATGCTTCAAATTATGCTTAGATTACCCGTAATGATAGTTTCTGGAATTATTTCCGGGGTAATGCTGGGGCGCCTTATCAGTGCATTGGGGAAGCATACAAAATACACGGTAGTCCTTCTACTCTTTCTCGCTTTTGTTTTACAAAAAACAGAAAGCGTCTTTCCGGTTGCATCACTTCTAGGAATTATGGTGAGTGCCATAACAATTAAAGAGTATAATCCACAGATATCGGATTATCTTTCGCAGGCGATGGATTCACTCTGGATGGTTGCGGAGGTGTTTCTTTTTGTGCTGGTTGGTGCGCAAGTGGATTTTAAAGCCGCGCAGTCATCGGGTATAATCGGAGTTGTGATCATTATTGGTGCTCTTTTGATGCGTATGGTCGGTGTGTTTATTTCATTGATTAGAACAGATTTAAAGCTTAAGGAACACGTTTTTGTAGCAATTTCATACATACCAAAGGCAACAGTTCAAGCCGCGATTGGTGGTACACCCTTGGCGCTTGGATTGGCACATGGCGATGTAATTCTTGCGTTATCGGTGCTTGCGATTTTAATGACAACACCTTTGGGAGCAATTGGAATGAATTTAAGCGCAAAGGGACTTCTGGAATGAACGAAAAACAAGAATATCGTAAATTTTGTTATTTTATATTATCAATGGAATTTCGATGTGTTATTTGGTATAGTAATATAGGTGAATAATTATGCATGATATCCAAAGAATTGTTTTATATTTCGTATGTTTTCTCGCAAGTGCGTATGCGCTCAGTGGGATTGATTTTCATAAAGTGATGCGAAAAGGTAGTGAAACGCGTATTCAATTACTCTACATATTCTTATCTCTTGGATTAGGTTATGTTGTAGCGCAGTTTTTAATGGGATTATCATTCGCTTATTTCATGTAGAAAAGACGAGAGAATTGGAGGACAAAGAATGTTTTCAAAAGCAGTCGGAATTGACTTAGGTACCGCAAATATTTTAATTTATGTAAAAGGCGAAGGCGTCGTTTTAGACGAACCTTCTGTAGTATCCATTGATGCTGAAACTAAAAAATGCCTTGCTGTAGGACAATCAGCAAAAGATATGTTAGGACGTACACCAGGACGTGTTCTAGCAATTCGTCCATTGAAGGATGGGGTTATTGCAGATTTTGAAGTGACAGAAATGATGCTTCAATATTTTGTTAGAAAATTAAACCTGAAGGGGATGTTTTCTCGACCAACAATTTTAATTTGCTGTCCATCAAACATTACATCTGTAGAACGTAAAGCGATCAGTGATGCTGCTTACCGTGCAGGTGCAAAACGTGTTTACATCGAAGAGGAACCAAAGGTTGCTGCAGTAGGAGCAAATCTTGATATTTCTAAACCAGCGGGATCAATGGTTTTAGATATAGGTGGAGGAACAACGGATGTTGCAATCCTTTCACTTGGAGAAATCGTAACAAGTACCTCACTAAAAGTTGCGGGAGACCGTTTAGATCATGACATTATCAAATATGTTAAAGATACTTATAAACTTTTAATTGGTGATCGTACCGCTGAAGAAATTAAAACACATATTGGAACTGCTCGTATTGACAGTGTCAAAGACATGGAACAAACTACAATTGCGGTCAGTGGTCGCGATTTAGTTACAGGTCTTCCAAATACAATTACATTAAAAGCGGAAGAAACAGCGAATGCAATGCACGAAAGTCTTCAAGATATTGTTCGCGCATGCCGTACTGTTCTTGAACAAACACCTCCTGAATTATCAGCAGATATTGTAGGACGAGGAATTGTCCTTACAGGTGGTGGTGCTCTATTACATGGCCTTGATGAATTAATTTCACATGAATTAAGTATTCCAGTTTATGTTGCTGAAAACGCATTAACTTGTGTAGCTGAAGGAACAGGAATCATGTTAGAAAACTTAGACTTAGTACGATAATTACAACTAAGTGTTTTAAAAAGAGCCAATGGCTCTTTTTATTTAGGGAGTATTCTATTAAAAGATTATCTAGTTTCGGAGGGATTTTTATGATGAAACTAGAACCTGGTTGGCTAAAAAATGTGAAAACCGGTCCATTCATCGGACGGTTGAAGATTATTTAAATACATATCGAAGTTATATTTATCTGTTGCCACCCTACTATATTCGAAAAGAATGTATCAGTGGTCTGAATCGAATGTGTCGGCAAAAAAATTGGTCGTGTGAATCGTTGAATTTGAGTGTATCGATTGGGGATATCTGTTATATGGAGTTTGGGCAGGCTTTTATCAATGAAGCCGGTTATCAACATTTTGGATTGGTTATGGGAATTTTCAACTATAAACTATTTGTCGTACCGATGACTTCAAATTATGAAATTATTCAGCAGGCGCGCAATATTAATCAGTTGGGAAAGCGCCATTTATATTACATTGGGCAGATTCCGGGTCTAAATAAGTCTTCGGTACTCTTCCTTAACGATTGTAAATATGTTAATTCAGCAAGAGTGATTTCAATTAATGGACGAATTGATCCGAATGGACCGATGTTTAAAGAAATTCGTGATCTGATTATAAAAGAAACGTTTGGTATGGAGGTAAGTGAAGATGCATAAACAATGGATTGTAGGTGTATCGGGAGGCCCTGATTCAATGGCCCTTCTCGATAAACTTTCGCAACAAGGCATAGATTGTGTTGCGGCCCATGTTAACTATGGTAAAAGAGAAACAAGTCAACGTGACGAAGACATCGTCAAAGCATATTGTGAAAAACATCAGATCACATTCGAATGCTTGAACTATATCGATGATGGTCAAAACCATAATTTTCAACACCAAGCGCGGGAGTTTCGTTATGCCTTCTTTAGAAATCTTGTAAATAAGTATCAAGCCGAAGGCGTCGCGGTTGCCCACCACTTTAACGATGATTTGGAGACGTATCTTTTCCAAAAAAAACGAAATATGGAAAGTGAGCACATTGGCTTGGCCGAGTATACACAAATCATGGGGATTACAGTTTGGCGTCCGCTTTTGGATATGACAAAAGCAATGATTCTTAAGTATTGTGAAGAACAGCAAATTCATTTTGGTATTGATGAATCGAATTTAAGTCTTGACTATACACGCAACCAAATACGTCATGAGATTTCGAAGATGGATAAGGCATCATATGAAAGTTTAGTTAAAGAAATGGTTGCTGCAAAGCAATGTGGTGAAAAAAGGAGTAAAATAGTGAGGAGTATCGCCTTACAATTGGGTTCTAAAGTTAAGGTCGATATGTATGCTCTAATCCAGGATGGAATACGGACACGCGTGCTTCGTTTGTGGATGTCACAACATGGAGTCGATACGCATACAATGAGTGGACGTTTTCTGAAAGAACTTGATGAACTCATTCTGCAAGAAAAGGCATTTCTCCAGTTTGGGGACATGCGGCTGAGTTCAAGTTATGGTGAACTATCCCTTGCAAAAAACGCTGCATTTGAATATCACTATAATGAGATAAGGTATGAATCTACGAATCATTTTATCTTAAGTAAGACGGGTCAAACGATTCAAGGTGTAACCCTTTCTGAATCTGATTTTCCAATTGTGATTCGAAATGCCCGTGAGGGAGATGCAATTAAAATGCGGTTTGGAACGAAGTCATTAAATCGATTCTTTATTGATCGAAAAATACCACGTCATGAACGTGAATTGTGCCCTGTTATTGTGAATTCTTCGCAACAAATTGTGTTTGTTGTGGGAATGGGTTGTGATGCGCATCATTACTCTAACAATCCCAATCTTTTTATGTTAGAATTATAGTTATCGCAGGAGGATTATTTATAGTATGCACCAAGATGTAGAGAGTATTTTGATTAGTGAACAAGAAATTGAAAAAAGATGTGAAGAACTCGGACAAGTTATCACAGAACATTATAAAAATGTAGAAGGTCCGCTCGTACTTGTGGCACTTTTAAAAGGATCCGTACCATTCCTTGCACGCCTCATTAAGTATATCGACCTTGATATCGAATTTGATTTCATGGATGTTTCAAGTTACGAAGGTACGGAATCATCACGCGATATTCGAATTTTAAAAGATTTGGATCGTTCAATTAAAGGCACGAATATCTTACTTGTAGAAGATATTGTGGATACAGGAAATACCCTAAAAGCAGTTATTAAACTCTTAATGAATAAGGGCGCTAATGATGTAAAAGTTATCACATTGTTGGACAAACCATCACGTCGTGACGTTGATGTATATGCTGACTTTATTGGGTTTGAAATCGAGAACCTATTTGTAATCGGTTTTGGTATGGACTATTATGAAAAATATAGACAATTACCATACATTGGAATTTTAAAAGATACAGTCTATAAGTAAGGAGTGAATCCCGTTGAAAAACAATAAAAAGAATAATATTATCTTGATGGTAATGACTGTAATGATGGCACTTGTTATCATGCAGTTAGCTGCACATCAAACACAAAAAGTTTTACCTGTTAAAGAATTCTACAGTGTTGTAGAAACAAAAAAAGTTGAAAATACAATTATTAAACCAAATAATAATGTTATTGATATTACAGGTGTGTATGTTGAAAATGATCGTAAGATTGGATTTTCAACACGTTTACCCAATACACCAGAACAACTTAACGCAGTAACGAAGTTACTTGCTGCGAAAGATGCCGCAATGTTGACAGCAGACCCAAATGAAAGTAATTTCTTTGTGGATTTCTTGCTTGTAATCATTCCTTACATCTTATTGGGTGGATTTATGTTCTTCCTTTTCTCAAAAATGGGAAATGGTGGTAATAATAAAGCCTTTGAATTCAGTAAATCTCGTGCTAAGGTCCAAGGTGATATTAAAGTTCGCTTTAAGGATGTAGCCGGTGCTGAAGAAGAAAAACAAGAAATGGAAGAGCTAATTGAGTACTTACGCCATCCAAAACGCTTTGAAGCGATGGGAGCTCGAATTCCAAAAGGGATGCTGCTTGTAGGCCCTCCAGGAACGGGTAAAACATTGCTCGCGAAAGCAGCTGCTGGAGAAGCAGATGTACCATTCTATGCAATCTCCGGATCTGACTTTGTGGAAATGTTTGTGGGTGTTGGTGCGAGTCGTGTTCGTGATATGTTTAAAAAAGCAAAAGCAACAGCGCCTTGCATTATTTTCATCGATGAAATTGATGCTGTCGGACGCCAACGTGGTGCTGGTATGGGTGGTGGACACGATGAACGTGAACAAACACTTAACCAACTTCTCGTTGAGATGGACGGTATTGAAGAAAATTCAGGGGTTCTTGTATTAGCGGCTACAAACCGTGATGATGTCTTAGACCCTGCGTTGCTTAGACCAGGACGATTTGACCGCACAATTACGGTTGGGTTACCTGATGTAAAAGGTCGTACTGAAATCTTACAAGTTCATGCACGCAATAAAAAAATTGCAGATGATGTTGTCCTCAAACACATTGCGCGTCGTACTCCAGGGTTCTCAGGAGCTGATCTTGAAAACGTATTGAACGAAGCAGCAATTCTTTCGGTTCGAGAAAATAAAACGGAAATCACGACCGATATTATCGATGAGGCGATTGACCGTGTTATTATGGGACCTGCTAAAAAATCGAAAAAATATACTGAAAAAGAACGTTATATGGTTGCGGTTCACGAAACCGGACATGCAATTATTGGTATTAAACTAAAAAGTGCTGATAAAGTACAAAAAGTCACAATTATTCCACGTGGACAAGCAGGTGGTTATAACTTGATGACACCTCGTGAAGAAACCTTTACACACAGTCGTTCAGACTTAATGGGTAAAATCACAGGGTATCTTGGTGGTCGTGTTGCTGAGGAAATTGTCTTTAATGAAATTTCTACAGGTGCATACTCTGATATTCAATCCGCTACCAAAATTGCACGTGCAATGGTTACTCAATATGGTATGAGTGACTTAGGACCAATTCAATATGATAGTAACGATGGAAATGTTTTCTTAGGAAGAGATATTTCTCAACCGCAAAACTACTCCGGTCAGATTGCATTTGAAATTGATAAAGAAGTTCGTCATATTATTGATCAATGTAAAGAAGATGCACGAAAACTTATTGAAGAAAGCCGTGATCTACTTGATCGTATTGTTGAAGCACTTCTTGAATATGAAACAATTACTGCAGAACAAATTCAAAATATTGTTGAAGGCCGTGAAGCCAATGACGATGGTGTGATTGCAGCTGAAGTTGTCAGCGAAACAGTTCAAGAACCTGACACAACAATTGATACAGAAATTTAAGCTTAGAGGGAGCCCCAATTCGTTGGGGCTTTTTTAAGAAAAAGGAGATAATGATGAGTGATAAAATCGTTCGCGCAATGGCGCTAAATGGCAATGTTCGAATTTTTGTGGCCAAAACAACAAATCTCGTGCAAAAAGCACATGAACTTCATGGGACCTATCCGGCTGCATCCGCTGCACTAGGTCGCACCCTCAGTATTGGTGCAATCATGGTAACAACATTAAAAAATGATGATGAGAAATTAGTTATTGAAGTTCGTGGTGATGGCGAATTAGGCCATATTTTTGTTAATGCAGATAACAAGGGGTTTGTGCGAGGTCTTGTATCAAATCCTTATGTACATAAAGTAAACAGCATTGGTAAACTTGATGTTGGTGGATCCATCGGTAATGGAACCCTTCGTGTAACACATGATGTGTTAGATGGAATGGCGTTCAGTTCTCAAGTAGAACTTCAATCAGGTGAAATTGGTGATGACTTTGCTTATTATTATGCACAGAGTGAGCAAATTCCATCAGCGGTTTCAGTGGGTGTCTTAGTTAATGAAGATCTATCCATTAAATCTGCAGGTGCAATTTTAATTCAGGTTCTTCCTTCCGCAACAGAAGAAGATATTTTGGAAATTGAAAAAACACTTGCTAAGCTTCCGCCTGTATCAAATCTTATGATTGAAAAAGATGCGATTGAAGTGTGTGCAGACCTATTTAGTGATGTTTTGATTCTTGAAACAACGGATACGCAATATTATTGCGGATGTAATAAAGAACAGATGGCGGATGTCTTACGTACCTTAAGTACGGACGAGCTTAAAGAACTTATTGCGGAAGATAAAGGGGCCGTTTTAGAATGCCATTATTGTCATTCAAAATATGAATTTAGTGAAGACGATTTAAATGAAATCATTTGCGAACGCAAGAAGAACTAGATTGTATCTTCTTGAATTTGGGGAATACGAATACACAGAAACCATAAATTATGGTATGATACAACACGAAAAGCGATGAATTTGTTTCATATTAGTTAGATGCTTGCGATAGTATTAAGAATAAATTGTTGTTATGTGTGATTTTAACGGCCGTTTCACTAAATTAGATGAATTCATTGGTAGAATTTGATAAGATAGAATCAGATTATTTACATAAGAAAGAGTGATAATATGGGACATGAATTAACAGAACAAGAAATTGTTCGTCGTGAGAAAATGGAGGCTTTGCGTGAACAAGGTATTAATCCTTTTGCGAGTGGATTTAAACCTGAAGAACGCTCATCCGACATTGTTGGTGCTTACGATAGCAAATCAAAAGAAGAACTCGCAGAATTGGAAGCGACAACTAAAATAGCAGGTCGTGTTATGACGAAACGTGTTATGGGTAAAGCGGGTTTTATGCATCTTCAAGATCGTGATGGACAAATCCAAGTTTACGTTCGAAAAGATACCGTTGGAGACTTAGCATTTGAGTACTTTAAGGAGCTTGATTTAGGGGATATTTTAGGTGTTGAAGGAACAATTTTCCGTACTAATCACGGTGAATTATCCGTTAAAGCAAGTGAATTAACACACCTTACCAAAGCATTGCGACCATTACCTGATAAATTTCATGGTCTCCAAGATAAAGAAGAACGCTACCGTCGTCGTTATTTAGATTTAATTATGAACGAAGACTCACGCCGGACTGCCATGTTGCGTCCGTTAATTATGCGTTCCATTCGAAAATTTTTCGATGATCGCGGTTTGGTTGAAGTTGAAACTCCTGTTTTAACACCAATCTTATCTGGTGCAGCTGCACGTCCTTTTGTGACACACCACAATACATTAGATATGGAATTTTACTTAAGAATTGCGACAGAACTTCCTTTAAAACGCTTAATCGTTGGTGGTATGGAAGGTGTTTATGAAATTGGTCGTTTATTCCGAAATGAAGGAATGAGTCCAAAACATAACCCAGAATTTACAACAATTGAAGCTTATGTCGCATACGCAGATATGTATGACATGATGGATATCAGTGAAGGTTTGCTTGAATACCTTGCGCATGAAGTTTTAGGAACCACTGAAATTGTATATCAGGGTACAGAACTTTCTTTGAAAGGACCATACCGTCGTGTACATATGGTTGACTTAATTAAAGATGTAACTGGTATTGATTTTTGGAATGTTACATCAGATGAAGAAGCTGTTGCGATTGCGAAAGAACATAATATTAATATGGCAAAACATCAATTATCATTTGGTCATGTTGTAAATGAGTTCTTTGAAACATTCTGTGAAGAGAAGATCGTTCAACCTACATTTGTTTATAGTCATCCTGTCGAAGTATCACCATTAGCAAAGAAAAATCCTGAAGATCCTCGTTTTACTGATCGATTTGAGATGTTTATTGATGCACGTGAATATGCGAATGCATTCTCCGAGCTTAATGATCCAATCGATCAACGTGAGCGCTTTGAGAGTCAATTGAGTGAACGTGAACTTGGAAACGAAGAAGCGAATGAGATGGATGTTGATTATGTTGAAGCGTTAGAATACGGAATGCCACCAACAGGTGGAATCGGTATCGGTTTAGACCGCCTCATTATGCTCTTAACAGACAGCGCAAGCATTCGTGACGTCTTGTTGTTCCCACATATGAAAAAAAGATAAGAGAAAAAAGATACTAACACAGCGTTAGTATCTTTTTTTATAAAAGCCATAGTAAACCAAGACAAGCCGATACAATAAGAATATGAGTAGTTTGAAGCTTAAATTTATAACTTAAGCCAAGCACGATTGCAAATGACACAACGGTCAAAGCACTAAACTGACTTTCTTTTAGGATTAACATGGAAAAAATGGTTACCGTTGCAAGGCTAATCAGTGTAGCAGAACTAATACGTAATGACTTAAGAATAATTTCCCAAAGTTTTTTGTGAGTCGCATTAACGTAGGAACGATACACAGTAAGGGTCAATACGACGCCGATTAGGACACAACCCAAGGTTGCGGTCATGGCCCCAGGAACTCCAGCAATGTTTAGTCCTAAAAAAGTGGAGATGTTTACTGTTAACGGACCGGGTGTCATTTGGGAGATGGTTATCATATTGATAAACTCTTGGGTGGTAATCCAACCATGGACATTGATAATTCGATTTTCAATCAAAGGAATGGTTGCATAACCACCACCTAAACTAAACAATCCTACATATAAAAATTCTACAAACAATTTAATCAACGCTAACATGGCGCAGCTCCCATCGGTTTAAAAGATATACAAACATAAAATTGAGGATAAGAATAAAAACAATGTGTATTTTGAACACCAGCGAAAGGATTAATCCCGTAGCATAAAACATGATTGCGGATTTTTGATCTCTTTGGTATAGATCCTTCACCATGTCGATGACAAGGCGCACCATAATGACAGCAACACCAACCTCTAATCCCTTAAAAATTGCTTGGATAAGGGGTTGGCCCATAAAAAAATCATAAGAATAAGTAATCACTGAAATGATAAATAATGGTGGCAAGACGGTGCCAATAAATGAGGCGAAGCCTCCAGCTTTACCGTTAATTTTATAGCCCACACCCGTTGCAAGATTTACGGAAATGGCACCCGGTGCAGATTGAGCAATCGCCGCTAGGTCTTGTAATGTGTCTTCGGTGATTAATTGTTTCTCTTCCACATATTTTGTACGTAAAATGGGGATGGTTATGTATCCACCACCAAAGGACACCGCGGATAAGAAAAAGGATGTATAAAATAGTTCGAAATTTGTAATTTTCTTCATAAAAAACCTCCGCTTGTATTCTAGGTAATTCTTAGAGATAATTATAATAGATAGAATGAATAAAGGTATAACCGTATCGTTATGGAGGAAGGCATGAATATCCGTTTATTAAAAATTTTTAAGACAGTTTATGAATTAAAGTCAATTACAAAGGCTACAGAGATTTTGTACATATCACAGCCCGCTGTATCGCAAGCAATTAAGGAACTTGAGACGGTTTTAAAACGTAATCTTTTTGTGCGTAAATCAGGAGGAATCGAACCAACACCGTTTGGTACTCAATTTTACGTTCAGGTTACTCATTTTTTAAAAGGGTATCATCAGTTTGAGTCAGATGTTTTTAAATTGGATCAGTCCAATCCATTACGAATTGGTTCCAGCATTACGGTTGCCAAGACCACACTCCCGGATATTATTAAAGATTTTGAGGCATTGAATTCAACCAATAAAACAGTAACAACGATTGCGAATGCTCAAGATGCCCTTGAACTGTTGGTTGAGGATAAAGTCGATGTTGCCATTATTGAAGGGACAATGCAAGACGATGGTTTTGAAACGATCCATCTTGGTTCTGATGAACTAAAATTTTTCTCAAAAACTCCATTTGATATTTCGACACTCGAGTCATTACTTCAACATCGAGTCTTGCTCCGAGAGCCGGGCAGCTCAATTCGGAATGCATTTGAAGAATTGCTTTTAAGAAATGGATTGGTTTATCAAGCAACATGGCAAGCTGTGAATTCTGAAGCAATCCTATTTGCGGTAAGTCAAGATTTAGGAATTGGTTTTTTACCGGAAGTTCTCATTGATGATGTATTTTATATTTATAACGATATCAAGTCAGATATTCGTACACCGATAACTCTGTGCTATCGGAAAAATCAAGTTTTTGAAGATCCTTTAAATGAATTTGTGGAGATTATAATCAAGGCGTTTGGTAAATAATACGAATTCCTTTAATCCGAGCGTGTGATATGTTAGAATACTAAAAAAGAAGAGGTGACTTATGGATTATTCAGTATTAATTGTTGCCGCTGGAAAAAGCAGCAGAGGGTGCAAGTTACGCAAAAGCACTTGCCTCATTTAATGACTCTAAAAGTGTTTTAGGTCAGACAATTTCCGTGTTTATGCATGACACGCAATGTAAACAAGTCGTAATTGTTGCGAGTTCTGCCGATATGACACGTGTTGTGAAATCGAATGGAAGCGGTAAAATTGTTTATGTTAAAGGTGGGAAAACACGTCAAGAGAGTGTGCTAATTGGTCTAACAGCCGTCTCTGAAGATGTTGTTTTTATTCATGATGGAGTACGTCCATGGTTGCGTCAAGGTTTAATTGATAAACTTCTTGTGCGTATGCAAACTGAAAAAGCATGTGTACTCGGGTTACCTCCTACCAGCCGCATGTGCCGAGTTGTAGATGGTTATATTGAGTCAACAGTTGATACGGATTCTTTCATTCAAACCCAAACACCACAGGCATATCACACTTCATTTATTTTGAGTTGTTATGCGAAAGCAAATCGATCGGGTGGAACGTTTATGGATGATTCAGAAGTTGTCTCCGCATTCTCAGACGTTAAGATTGCAGTTGAAGCGGGCGATTCGCGAAATCGGCGATTTATACTTAAAAAAGAAGATTAGGACATTAGGTCTGTGAAACTTATTTAGTGATGACGGAATAGGTTTACATAGACCTTTTTGTTTGATATAATGAAGAACGGATAAAATATAAAAAAATATCCTTGCTCGAAAGAGCCATAGACCAGAAGGAGGTGTACAAATGCGCAAATATGAAGTAATGTACATCGTGAAACCTACATTAGACGAGGAAGCTCGTACAGCAGTTATTGCTAAATTACACGCTATCTTAACAGATAACGGAGCAACAATTGATGATGTTAATGAATGGGGTTTACGTGAACTAGCATACGAAATTGAAGACTTCAAAAAAGGTTACTATGTAGTAACTCAATTTACATCAGGTGACGAAGCAGTTAATGAATTTAACCGTTTAACACGTATCAATAACGATGTAATCCGTCACATGATCGTACGTCAAGACGAAATCTAATCAAAAACACAAGGGGTGATTATTTATGATTAATCGCACTATATTAGTGGGTCGTTTAACTCGAGATCCAGAACTTCGTAAAACACAAACAGGTAAATCAGTCGTATCATTTACTGTAGCGTGCAACCGCCGCTTCGGTCAACAAGATGAAACTGATTTCATTAACTGTGTGGCTTGGAATCATACAGCTGATTTCATGGCGAATTACTTGCTAAAGGGTGCTTTAGTAGGGCTAGAAGGTCGAATTCAATCGAGATCATACGAAGATGCTACTGGCAAACGTGTGTATGTTCAAGAGGTAGTTGTGGATACACTTCAGTCACTTGAATCACGCGCACAACGTCAAGAACAAGGCGCAAGCCAAGGTCAATATCAGAATCAAGGCGGAAATCAAGGTGGATCAAGTTATACACCTTCATATCAACCAGATCCTGAACCATCATTCTCAATGGATGATGAACCTGTTCTCGATATAACCAGTGACGATCTTCCATTCTAATCGAAAGGAGATTTGTTATGTCATTCAGAAAATTCCGTGGACCACGTCGTAAAGTTTGCTATTTTACAAAAAATAACGTAAAAACAATCGATTACAAAGATGTGGAATTACTAAAACGCTTTATCTCAGCAAATGGTAAAATTATTCCTAGACGTGTTACAGGTACAAAAGCTAAATACCAACGTCCATTAGCAACAGCTATTAAACGTGCTCGTCAAATGGCTTTATTACCATACGTATCAGATAACTAAGATATACAAAAGCCTCTCTAACGAGAGGTTTTTACTTTATGGAGGATACTATTATGAAGAAAACATTGAGTCTTACTTATGGCGCAATGACTGTTGCTTTAACAGGTATTATTTTATTTTTTGATCGTATAACTGCAGGTTTTTTTATGACGTTTCTTGCGCTGCCTTTAATTGTTTATGGTTCGTATTGTGAGTGGTCGTATGCTTTCGTTGTCTATCTCTCATGTATCATTATGGCGGTTATTATGTCTGGGCTTTTCTCAACTGTTTTAATGATGGCGGGTTATGGTGCCGTAGGCTTAGCGTATGTTTACTGTATGAAAAAGAATGCCTCCCCATCGCGGAGTTATCTTGTTATGGGAGCGGTTATTGCATTGTTTTACTTTATAATGATTCGATATTTTGGACCTGCATTCGGTATGGATTTTCAAGAAATCATACAATCTGTGAAAGGAATACTAAATGTTCACAATTCATGGGTGCTTTATGGGATTTCCATCGGTATGGTTCTGTTTACAATGGCTATGGAGCTCTTTATTATTAAAACGGGTTCGGACATCATTTTAGTGATGTTACATCGCAATAGAAAATAGTGTTATTTTGTGATAAAATTTAGGGTGAAAACCTAGGGGGTTTATTATGTCAAATCGATTTGAGACTCTTAAAACACGTTTAATGATTTTAACTTTGACCCAATTGGTGGTCCTCTTCTTTTTCCATGTTTTTATTAATAAATACTTATATGTTGTTCAATACATTTTCCTTGTGATTGATTTTGCGATTATCTTTTATATCTTTGCAACCGCGATTACAAGTCGTAAGGAGCGTGTTATCTCTGTTGCGGATGTATTAGGTCAGGAAGCACGGTACGCTTTTGAGTATGCAAATATGGGGATTATTACGCTTGATGATCAAAATACAATAACGTGGATGAGTGAACTTTTTGATGAACTTAATATTCTCGGAACGGGAGAATTGGTTACCGATATTTTTCCATCAATTGTGAAAATAATAAAAGGAAATCAAGAAACCATGACAATTCGTTTTGATTCGCATGTTTTTGAAGCATCAACAATGGGTCAGAAAAACATCGTTTTCTTTAAAGATGTTACCGAATTGAATGAACTTGAAATTATTAATAAAATAACCAAGTTGTATTGGGAATTGCCCATCTTGATAATTATGAAGAAACAACACAGTACGAAGAAGAACAAACGATTGCCTTTATTGATTCAAACATTCGTCAGGCTGTTGTGCGATGGGCGGATAATCATGAGATGTTTGTGCGTCGTATTCGACCAGACCGTTATCTTTTAGTACTCAATGAGCAAGTGTTTCAGCGACTTGAGAGTGAACGATTCTCGATTGTGAATGAGATTCGAAAACAAGCTACAAAAATTGACGCAAGCATTACCTTGTCATTGGCTTTTGCACGACACAGTGATAATTTTAAAGATTTAGAAGATATGTCGAATAAAGCACTTGAAATGGCACAGAGTCGTGGTGGTGACCAGGTTGCAATTAATACTAAAAATGAAGTAATGCGATACTTTGGTGGAAATACTGAAGCTGTGGAGAAACGAAGTAAGGTTCGTGTACGGGTCATGGCTCAAAACCTCGGTGAACATATTTTAGAATCCAGTAATGTCGTAATTGTAGGACACCGCATGATGGATTTTGATTGCTTCGGTAGTGCCTTGGGTGTCTCATCAATTGTTTCAGTTTACAATAAAGAAGCATCTATTGTGATTGATTTAGAGGACACTGAGGTTAATCTTGCAGGCGGAATTCGAAAGCATCGTGAAGAATTTGAGAAGGATCACAATTTAGTAACACATGAAAAGGCGCGCGAACTTATTGGGCCCAATACATTACTTATTATGGTAGACCATCATTCCTTACAACAATGTCAATTTCCAGATTTAGTGGATAAAGCAGAAACGATTGTGGTGATTGATCATCATCGTCGTACGGGTGATTTCAAGTTTAAACCAACACTAACATATATTGAATCTTCCGCGTCATCTGCAAGTGAGCTAATTGTTGAGTTGTTCCCATATCACCGTCGAAATGTTGTTATTTCAAAGTTGGAAGCAACCTTTATGTATACGGGGATGTTGATTGATACAAATCGATTTAGAAATCGAAGTGGAAGTCGAACATTCCAAGCAGCTGCTGAGTTACGAAAATATGGCGCTGACTTAATGGAAGTTGAGAACATGCTTCGAGATGAATATGAAAGTTTTGAAATGAAGAATAAAGTATTAAGCAAATGTGAATTTTTCGATGATTACTATGTGATTGCGGCCTATAAAGATGAGTTATTACCACGGCCACTCATGTCACAAGCGGCTGATGAAATTCTCACGGTTAAAGAGGTTGAGGCTTCATTTGTGGTTGCTTATGTTGATGAAGATATTGTGGCCATCTCATCGCGTTCAAAAGGAGAACTTAACGTTCAAGTTGTGATGGAACGCCTTGGTGGTGGTGGACACTTTACGGGTGCCGCGGCTCAAATTAAAGGACAGTCGATTCATGAAGTAGTGGAATCGTTGAAAAAATCTATAGAAAATGTAAGAGAGGAAAGTGAATAATATGAAGTTGATTCTATTAAAAGATGTTAAAAAAGTAGGTAAGAAGAATGATATTGTTGAGGTAGCCGATGGTTATGCACGTAATTTTTTATTACCCAATAAACTTGCAGTTATGGCAAGTGATCAAAGTCGTGAAATTTTAGACCACCAAAAAAAAGAACATGCTGCAGAAGTGCAAGCGGAGATTGAAAAAGCGAAAGAACTCGCAAAAGAACTTGAAAAAATCACTTTAGAATTTAAAGTAAAAGTGGGTGAAGGGGGTCGTGTATTTGGATCTGTATCCACAAAACAAGTAGAGGATGCATTGAAGAAAGAACACAAAATCAAAGTAGATAAGCGTAAATTTAAACCAAATGGTCCAATTACTCATTTAGGATCGAACCGTATCCAAGCAACATTGTATGGAGATGTAACCGGAGAAATCCATGTTAAACTAATTGCTGAATAAAAGGAGGAACTATGCGTAAATTGCCTTACAGTCAAGACGCGGAGATGGCACTTTTAGGAACACTATTGGTGTTTCCAGAGTCTGTTGCAGTTGTTGAAGAATATGACATGCAAGTCGATGACTTTTATAATACCGAGCACCAAAGAATATTTTCTCATATGTTAGAAATTATTGAACGTGGCCGTGTTTTAGATGCGACGACTTTAATAACACGATTAAAAGATCAACATGAAATTGATAGTGTAGGTGGTGTTGAATACTTATTTGCCCTTACGGAAAACAGTGCGACACCAGCAAGTGTGAAGCATTATATCGAAGTAGTTCAAGAAAAAGCACAGATGCGACGTCTTATCGATGTTGGGCAGTCTATCGCTGAAAAAGGGTTTGACTCTACAACAGAACTTACCGCACTCCTTGATGAAGCAGAACAGAGGATTTTAGAAGTAACGCGTGTCCGTCGAACGACTGAGATGCAACAAAGTCGTGATGTTGTACGAGAAGTAATCGACAATCTAAATCGTATTCGTGATAATCATGATCGTATTACAGGTTTGAAAACAAATTACAGTCATTTGGACAATGTCACCAATGGATTACAACGGGGTGACCTAATCATCTTGGCGGCGCGTCCCTCTGTAGGGAAAACCGCTTTTGCGTTGAACCTGGCATTGAATGCTGCACGTCACAACAAAGATGAAAAAGCAGGTATGGCAATCTTTTCTCTTGAGATGCCTGCAACACATTTGATATCTCGGATGTTAAGTGCTCAATCTTCCGTTAAAAGTGAGTATTTACGAACCGGCAACCTCAATGATGAACAACTCAATAATGTTTATGCTGGCGCGAATGTTCTATCGAAACTGAATATTTTTATTGATGATAGCTCAACAATCACCGTTCCAGAAATCTTTTCGAAGTGTCGAAAACTTAAAGCTGAAGGAAATCTCGATATGATTGTAATTGACTATATTCAGTTAATTACAGGACGCGGTAAAACCGAATCCCGTCAACAAGAAGTATCTGAAATTTCCCGTGGACTGAAACAATTAGCTCGTGAGATGGATTGTCCAGTTATTGCTCTGTCTCAGTTATCACGTTTAGTAGAACGACGAGACAGTAAAATTCCTCAATTGAGTGATTTACGTGAATCCGGTTCAATTGAACAAGATGCGGATATTGTTATGTTCTTATATCGAGAAGATTACTATAAAGATCGTGAAGGCGAGGATGACGACGCACCTCAAATGCCAAAACCAGAACAACAAGAAGTATTACTTAAAATGGCGAAACACCGTAATGGTGCACTGGCAGATATTACCCTTATGTTCAATGCTTCCATCAGTAAATTTTATGGAGTAGCCGGAGAAGGAGGTAGATTGTAATATGAAAAAACATAAAAACCTCATTATGATATCCGTTGCATTTCTTTTTGCGATTGGATTGGGTTACCTTTACAAGTCGCCAACTTCCGCAACAGAAATAAAAACCGCGTATGAAGCAATCGATTCGTCATCCGCGATTTTTCCTCAAGAAGTAGTTACTGTAAATGATAATCCAGTGGTTATTACAAAACTTTATCGTGAACAGAAACTTGTCGGCGTTATTAAAGATTCAACACGCTTACAAAAAATGTTCGATGAAGTATATGAAAATGAATATAAAGAAGAATTTCCAGACTCAAAGCTTGGATTTATTGATGACTTGATTCAAGTCGATGAGATGAGTTTTAATATTTATGAAGATCGCGATAATGATATTTTTGACTACCTTTATAAAGAAAATTTATTTGCGATTGAAGCAAATAAGGTAACGTTTTCAAATGGAGCCATTATCTACGTAAAAAACTCCGAAGATTTTGATTCGGCGCGCGATAAATTTATCCAGAACTTTACCAGTGAAAGCACATTTGATGCCATTAAAAACAATAAAAAAATTCCAGCGATTACCGATTATGGAACGAAGGACATCGATGTAAAAGTTAAAGAAACCGTTAAAGTAACGCGGGGTCTGGCAACGAAAGATAAGATTTTAAAAGATGAAACGGAAATTCTTACGTTCCTTAGTTATGGGTATAATCCTAAAGTTGAAACGTATAAAATTAAGCCGTTTGATACATTAGAAGGTATTGCATACCATAGTGGAATGAACGTAAATCAAATTCAGTCCATCAATGCTGATAAAATTAAAGACGTAAATCAAGTGCTTGAAGTCGGTTCGGAACTACGAGTAAGTAAGTTTGACTCACCATTTACCGTTACCGTAACAAAACAACGTATGACGACGGAACCCGTTTATCCTGAAAAAACGGTATATCAATCTGATCCAGAACTTGCAGAAGGAAAAGAAGTTGTGGATGTTGTGGAACAAAATGGTGCACGAGATGTTATTTACGAAGACGTTTATGAAAATGGTGCATCCATCTCAACGAAAGAAATTTCAAGTAAAGAAACTAAGAAACCAGTTCGTGGTGTCATTCGTTATGGAACTAAAGTTGAACCAAAAGTAGGTAGTGGAGCTTGGCGTTGGCCATTAGACAATGCCTATGTCCTCTGTGGATATGGTTGTTATCCAAATCACTCGGGTACTGACTTCTCGACACACGGTAGTGGATACGGTCCAATTTATGCGATTGACCGTGGTGTTGTAACTACAAACTCCTATGATCCAGGTGGATGGGGTAATTATATTGTTATTGACCATGGTAACGGATACCGTTCCCTCTACGCGCATATGGCAAGCCCAGGATATTTCCAAGCAGGGCAAACGGTTGCGAAGGGTGAAAACATTGGTTATGTTGGTATGACGGGTCGAACAAGTTATCCACACGTTCACCTCGAAATTATTGTAGGTGGAGGAACACGTGTTGATGCATGTGGTGTTATTGGCTGTTAAGGCTTAATCAAATCGAAGTATAAACGAGATTACGGTGTCGTTTGTGCTTTCCAAAAGGAGTTGGTTTAATGAAACAACATAAAGAACTGAAATTAATCCTGATAACTTTTGTAGTCTCAGTACTTATTGCGTATGCAATCGAAACTGTGAGTGCGAATGCGAGTGTTGTGGATTTATACAAATTAACCGATACATCTACATCAATTTTCCCACAAGCGGCTCAAGGGAAGTCCGACAAACCGATTGAGGTTACAAAACTTTATCGCGATAATAAACTAGTGGGGATTATCAGCGATGGCTATAAACTTAATAAGATGTTTGACAAAGTATATGAAGAAGAATATAAAGCGGAATTTCCGGATTCAAAATTAGGGTTTATTGATGATCTAATTCTGGTTAAAGAGCTAAGTTTTAATCGCTATGAAGATCGTGATGATGAAATCTTTCAATATCTCTATGATGAAAAATTATTTGCGATTGAAGTAAATCAAGTGAAGTTTTCAAATGGTGCGATTATTTATGTCAAGAATATTGATGACTTCAACAAAGCGCGTGATACCTTTATCCGAAACTTTACGGATGAGAAAACTTTTGAAGCGATGAAAAACAACCATAAAATCGAAAGTATCAAAGATTATGGAACTCACGATGTCAATGTGGAAGTTGAAGAGACGGTTCAAATAAGCAAAGGACTCACGTCAAAAGAAAACATTCTTATGAATGAAAGTGATGTATTAACCTTTTTAAGTTATGGATATAATCCTAAAGTTGAAATTTATGAAGTTCAGCCTTATGACACAATTGCAGGGATTGCTTGGCATAAAGGTATGGATGCAAATCAAATAAAATATATAAATAGTGATATAATTAAAGACGTAAACCAAGTACTTGAAGTTGGATCAAAACTTCGAGTAAGTAAGTTTAATTCTCCATTTACCGTTAAAATTACTCGCGAACGAATGACTTCTGAAGTTGTTTATCCCGAGTCGACCATCTATGAATCGGACCCGGAATTATCGGAAGGGAAAGAAGTTGTGGATGTTGTGGAACAAAATGGTAAACGAGATGTGGTTTATGAAGATGTTATTGTGAATGGTGCTCCGAAGTCTTCAGAAGAAATTCGGACTCAAATGACCAAAGAGCCAATTCGTGGAAAAATCCGTTATGGAACTAAAGTTGAACCGCGTATTGGATCGGGTAACTATCGTTGGCCTTTAGATAACGCGAATATCTCTTGTGTATACGGAAATTCCTGTTATTACAATCACAATGGAACAGATTTTGTACTTAATGGTGGAGGATTTGGTCCAATCTATGCGGTTGACCGTGGTGTTGTCTCGGAGACGGTAAGTGGTTGTTTCGAAGGGAATTATGGCTGTGGAAGTGGCTGGGGAAACCATATCGTAATTGATCATGGTAACGGCTATACAACACTTTATGCACATATGGCTACCGGACCATACTTTAATGTTGGAGATCTTGTAAAGCGCGGAGATAATATTGGCTATATGGGTATGACGGGAACGACTTATGGTCCTCATGTTCATTTAGAATTCCGTTATCATGGCGTGCGGGTGGACCCATGCTCTGTTATGGGATGTTAGATAAAGGAAGATGTTTATGAAATATTCAATGCTTGCAAGTGGATCTAAAGGGAATTGCTGTCTTGTGGAATCGCAAGGGGTTCGAATTATGATTGATTGTGGAACCACCAAGCGTTATCTTAAGCAAAGTTTTGAATCACTTGAACTAACATTTGATGATGTAGATTGTGTGTTGATTACGCATGATCATAGCGATCATACAAGTCAGCTTAAACATTTTTCACACCATCAAATCTACTGTCCTTCTGATATTGTGTTCAATCATATCAGAGTTGAACCGTATACAAATTATCACGTTGGACCATTCGTAATTACAGCCGTGAAAACATCTCACGATGCGGATGATTCAGTTGGCTATATTGTGGATGATGGACATCGAAAACTTGTTTATATTACTGATACAGGATATATTCGAGAACAAGATTTTGAACTGATTCGTGATGCAGATTACTACATACTTGAGAGTAACCACGATCCTGAATTGTTAATGCAAACCAATCGTCCTTATGCCATAAAGCGTCGTATTTTATCGGATACAGGTCACTTGTCAAATGAAGAAGCGGGTGTTCTGTTATCAAAAGTTGTTTCGGAAAAAACAAAGGAAATTTTACTAGCCCATCTTAGTTCGGAAGCTAATGATGAATATTTAGCCCTATCAACAGTTCGTGAATTAGTTGATAATGAGGGGATTGAATTCAATGTCGCTAAACAATTTGAAATTGTAATTGGAGGATATCAAATATGAAAAAAGACCAAGGCTTTAAAAACACATTTATCGGAATTTTAGTTATTTTACTTGCTTGGAATGGATTTTTAACATACCAAGTGTATGATTTAAACAATCGCCCTACAGTCACAGAAAAGACAGAAGATGGAAAAACTGTTGAGAAAGTTGTCACAGAATTTGAAACAGATCCAACAAAAGTCGTTGAGAATGTTCGCGACCAAGTAGTGAGTGTCTTAAATGTTCAAGGTGGACAACTGGCGGGTAGTGGATCTGGAGTTGTATACAAAAATGAGGGTGGTAAAATTCATATCATTACCAACAATCATGTAACGGAAAAAGGGGAACAGTTTTATGTTCAGTTCTCTAATGGTGAAAAAGTCGAAGCGAAATTGTTAGGATCAGATCCATTTACCGATCTCGCATTGCTTCAGGTAGAAACCGAATCGGACGTAAAACCCATGAAACTTGGAGATTCATCGGTTGTTAAAGTAGGGGAATTTGTACTTGCAATCGGAAGTCCCGTCGATTTGGAATTCGCAAACTCAGTAACGTTCGGGGTTATTTCGGGTAAAGACCGAAAAGTTCCGGTAGATTTAAATGGTGATCGTAATCCAGATTGGGATATGGTTGTTATGCAAACAGATGCCGCAATTAACCCGGGAAATAGTGGTGGTGCCCTTGTGAATATGAATGGCGAATTAATTGGTATTAATTCAATGAAACTTTCTTCGGCTCAAGTTGAGGGGATGGGATTCTCGATTCCAATCAATGAAGTGGTTCCAATCATTAAACAAATTGAAGAAACAGGTAAGGTTCAATATCCCGTGATCGGAATTTCGGGTGTTTCCGTTTCAGAAATGAATCCATTCCTAAGAAATTACTATAAAGTGCCTGCGGATGTAAGTGCCGGCGTCTTTATTGCGGAATTAACACAAAATGGCCCAGCCCGAAAAGCAGATATTAAAGAGGGTGACATCTTAACTCACATTAATGACAAAGCTATTTCGAGTTATCGAGAATTTAGACGCGAACTTTATACACATAAAGTGGGCGATGCTGTTAAACTCACCATAAATCGAAATGGCGCAACACATGAGGTAGAGGTAACATTGCAGTGATTAAAATAATCGCAATTGGAAAAATAAAAGAGAAACCAATGCAAGCACTGATCCAAGAGTTTGAAAAACGTCTTAAACCCATTCATGCCGTTGAGATGGTTGAACTTACGAATTCCAATAAAACAGATATTACAAGCATCATCGAAGATGAATGTCAGCGTATTATGGAAAAAATTGATGATCGTGATTACGTGATTCTTATGGACTTAAAGGGTAAAGATTTGGATTCTGTATCAATGAGTGAGAAAATAATTGACCTGATTGATATGGGAAAACCAATCATCTTTATCATCGGAGGTTCTCATGGTGTGAACCAAGCGATTCGAGATCGTGCGAACTATCGATGGAAGATTTCAAACCTTACATTTCCGCACCAACTTGTACGACTCATGTTGTACGAACAAGTGTACCGTTTTTTTATGATTTCAAAAAATCATCCATATCACAAGTAAAAAAAGACTAATCATTGTATTAATCTTTCAAATAGTATAAAATTGAAATGAAAAGTAGGAGGTTATACTTATGAAAGAGATTACAGTAACAGTTATTGATCCTGTTGGATTGCATGCACGTCCTGCAACCGTAGCAGTAAATGCAGCAAGCAAATTCAAGAGTGAAATCAAAATCAGCTACAAAGGTAAAGCTGTAAACATGAAATCAATCATGGGCGTTATGTCATTAGGAATTCCAACTCAGTCAGAAATCGTTATTTCAGCTGAAGGCGAAGATCAAGATGATGCAATCGCTACAATTGAAGAAGTACTAAAAGCACAAAAAGTAATTGCTTAATTTTATAATTAGAATAAAATAGAAGATGAGAATCTTCTATTTTTTTTATGCAGGAGGGAATTATGTCATTAGATAGATGGAATGAGTTGGCTCGCAATTATTCATGGATTGAGGAAGCAATGAAATCAATGGATAAAAGCACAAAACAGGACGCTTTTTATAAGTCATTAGAATTTGGTACTGCAGGAATGCGCGGATTATTAGGAATCGGACCTAACCGCATTAATGTTTATACGGTAGCGAAAGCAAGTGTGGGATTTGCGAAATACTTAGTTGAGACATTCAAAAATCAAGAATTAAAAATAGCGATTGCATATGACAACCGTCATATGTCTAAAGAATTCGCGGATGTGAGTGCAATGGTATTGTCCACATACGGTATTAAAAGTTACATTTTCTCACAACCTCGACCAACACCGGAGTTATCGTTTGCGGGAAGAACTTTAAACTGTGTTGGGGGAATTGTTATTACAGCAAGTCATAACCCTAAAGAATACAATGGTTATAAAGTCTATGATGAAAATGGTTGTCAATTGGTGGATCACAAGATTGCGCGTGTGATTACGCTCATCAATGAGGAACCGGATGAAACATGTGTTGATATCAATCAAGGTGATCGTTCAATGATTACATATATGGAAGCTGATTTTGATGAGACCTATAAAGATGCAATTCATTCGATTCAATTACGCCCTGAGGAAGAAAAGACGTTATCGGTTGTGTTTACATCTCAACACGGAACATCTTATCCGCTTGTACCCGATATCCTAACGGATGCAGGATATCATGTTATACCCGTTCTTGAACAAAGTAATTATGACCCTAATTTTAGTAATACCAAAACACCAAACCCTGAAGAAAAAGCATCTTATGATCTCGCGGTTGAATATGCGAAAAACCATGATGCAGATCTCGTGTTGAGTTGTGACCCGGATGCAGACCGCATGGGGATTGTAGTTAAACATCAAGATACGTATGTTTACCTTACAGGGAACCAAGGTGGGTCGATCCTCCAAGAATATATTTATGCTACGCATATTGAAAAAGAAACGATGCCCGAAAATCCAATTATGTTTAATACAGTTGTGACTTCTGATCTAGGCGAAAAGATTGCGCAAGCATATGGTGTTAATGTGGAGAAAACATTAACCGGATTTAAGTATATTGGTGATAGCATTGAAAACCACAATAAAGTTGGTGATTACAATTTTGTATTTGGATATGAAGAGAGTTATGGTTACCTCATTGCGGACTTTGTACGTGACAAAGATGCATTGCAAGCATGTATGATGGTTGCGGAGGCAGCAAACTACTATAAAAACAAAGGTTTGACGCTTGTAGATGTTTTAAACGGACTTTACGACCGCCATGGTGCTTATCATGAAACGCAGGTTGCGATTACATTATCAGGACAAGAAGGCTTAAATCGTATTCAAGAAATACTAACAACGTTTAGAGAATCAAATATTGAAATGTTTGCGGGAATTAAGGTTCTATATCGTGATGACTTTCTCACTTCGACACGATCAAATGGTGAGATGTTAACATTACCAAAATCAAACGTTATTAAATACAGTCTTGAAGATGGTTCTTGGATTGCAATTCGTCCATCGGGAACCGAACCAAAATGCAAGCTCTACTATTGCGTTGTCGGTAAAACAATCGAAGAATCACTCTTGAAATTTGAAGCGCTAAAAAAAGACATTAATCAAATAGCACAACTCGACTAAAAATACAGTGTGCTATGTCTTTTTAAGGCGTAAACGGGACATTGATATATTCGTTAAAATCATGTATCTTATATATGAAAAAGAAGGAGCACATATAAATTATGAATAATATAGAAAACTTAGCAGTTAATGCACTACGTGTGTTATCTGTCGATGCAGTTCAAAAAGCAAATTCTGGTCATCCAGGGATGCCTTTAGGTGCTGCACCCATGGCATACACAGTCTGGGCAAACCATATGAACTTTAACCCTGCTGATCCAAAATGGATTAACAGAGATCGTTTTGTTCTGTCTGCAGGACATGGTTCGGCACTGCTCTACTCATTACTCCATGTATTTGGGTATAATGTTTCAAAAGAAGATTTACAAAATTTCCGTCAGTTTAACTCGTTAACACCAGGTCATCCAGAATATGGTCATACGGATGGCGTTGAAGCTACAACAGGTCCTTTAGGAGCGGGTCTATCGACAGCAGTTGGTATGGCAATGGCTCAAGAACATCTTGCAGCAAAATATAACAAAGACGGTTTTGAAGTCTTCAATAACTTCACTTATGTCATTTCAGGTGATGGTTGTATGATGGAAGGAATTACAAGTGAAGCTTCCTCATATGCAGGAGCAATGAATTTAGGTCGCTTGATTGTTCTTTATGATTCAAACAACATTACAATTGAAGGAAGTACAGATCTTTCATTCCATGAAGATGTTTGTGCACGTTATGAATCCTATGGGTTTGATACATTCGTAGTTGAAGACGGTAACGATATCGAAGCAATTAATGCTGCAATTACAGAAGCTAAAGTAAATCTGGATAAACCTTCATTTATTGAAATTCGAACAAAAATTGGTTTCGGAACACCTAAAGAAGGTTCTGCCGCATCACACGGTGCTCCAATCGGTGAAGAAGGTATCAAAACATTTAAAGAACTTGTAAATTATCCAAGTCTTGAACCATTCTATGTACCCGAAGAAGTTTACGAACACTTTAGTTCAATTGCAGCTGAAGGCGCAAAAGCACAAGAAGCATGGAATGCAATGATGGATTCATATAAGAATACGTATCCAGAATTAGCACAACAATTAGAGCGAGATTTGAAAGATATTACTGTTGAAGAACTCACAGCAAATAAATCACTTTTTGAATTTGAAGATAAGCCAATGGCAACACGCAGTGTTTCAGGTATGATGATTAACCGTCTTAAAGATCAATATTCAAATATTTTTGGAGGGTCTGCAGATTTAGCGCCTTCAAACATGACTCATATGAATGATGAAGATTCATTCTCTTCACAAAACTTTGCAGGACGTAATATCCATTTTGGTATTCGTGAACATGCAATGGCTGCAATGGGAAATGGGATTGTTCTCTATGGTGGACTTAAAGCATATGTTGCAACATTCTTCGTGTTCTCAGACTTCCTAAAACCAATGGCTCGTTTAAGTTCACTTATGAACTTGCCACTAACCTACGTTTTAACGCATGACAGTATCGGCGTTGGAGAAGATGGACCAACTCATGAACCTGTTGAACAATTAACAATGTTACGTTCATTACCGAACTTCTATACATTCCGTCCTGCAGATGCTACTGAAACAGCATACGGCTGGGTTTTAGCACTTACATCAAAAACAACACCAGTTGGACTGATTCTTTCACGTCAAAACTTACCACAACTTAAATTAACAGGTGCGGATGCACTTAAGGGTGGTTATGTTGTGAAGGATGCGGAAAAGGTTGATGCAATCATCATGGCTACTGGATCTGAGGTTTCACTTGCAATTGAAGCAGCTGAGTCATTAGAAAAAGAAAACATCGGTGTTCGTGTTATTTCAATGCCATGTATTGAACTCTTTGAAGCGCAAAGCAAAGAATATCAAGAATCGGTACTTCCTTCATCCGTTCGTGCCCGTGTTGCTGTAGAGGCAGGGTCATCGATGAGTTGGGGTAAATTTATCGGACTTGATGGTGCGTATGTAACCTTGGATCACTTTGGTGGTTCTGCACCAGCACCAAAACTCTTTGAAGCATTTGGATTTACTGTTGAAAATGTATCTGAAACTGTAAAATCAGTAATCAAATAATAACGATTAAGATGTGAGGAAGTCTCCCATCTTTTTTTATTCAAAGGATAGGGTATAATAAACATAAAAAGAAGAGGTGCATGTTAGATGATACGTTATATGGAAATTCCCGAGATTGAACAGGTTATGAAAATATGGTTGGAGTGCAACTTGGAGGTTCATTCCTTTATGGAGGCCACCTATTGGACAGACAATTATGATACTGCAAAAGAAATGATGGAGAATTCAAACATCTATGTTTCAGTTGAAGAAGGTGTTATTCAAGGGTTTGCAGGTGTGACTGAGGGCTATTATCTTGCGGGTATTTTTGTTTTGAAAGATTATCGAAACAAAGGAATTCGTAAGCAACTTCTTGATTATATAAAAACGCGATATGATGAACTCACACTTGATGTTTATGATCACAATAAACAAGCACAAAACTTTTATAAACGAGAAGGATTTGTTGTTGTGGAAACGCATCCCGAGAGTCCTGTCGAACATACCATGGTTTGGCCAGAAACAGTTTAATGATCTCTCATTAAGAGACTTGACTTAGACCGATGTAAGATGTAAAATATATAAGCCTGTAAAAAGGCTTTTGTTATGTGGGAGAGTGATGCAACCATTCATTTAACCACAGCACAGACAAACACATATAAGGAGGAATGTCTCGTGAGTAAAAAAGTTGCAAGAGTAGTTAAACTACAATTCCCTGCCGGTGGCGCTAAACCAGGACCTGCATTAGCTGGTGTTGGTATTAACATGCCTCAATTTTGTACTGCGTTCAATGATCAAAGTAGAGAACGTGCAGGAGATGTCGTTCCTGTAGAAATTACAGTATACGATGACAAGTCATTTGATTTTGTCTTAAAAACAACACCTGCTGCAATCTTATTAAAGAGAGCTGCTGGCGTTAAGAGTGGATCAGCAACACCAAATTCAAACATTGTTGCTACAATCTCAGCAGATCAATTACGTGAAATTGCTGAATATAAAATGCCGGATTTAAATGCAAATAGCATCGAAGGTGCTATGAACATCGTTGCTGGTACAGCACGTAATATGGGTATTGCTATTGAAGGAATGGAGGACTAGAGTATAATGGCTAAAAAATCAAAAAACGTCGTTAAAGCTAATGAATTAGTGGATCGCTCAAAAGTTTACTCAATTTCTGAAGCAATCAAATTAGCAAAAGAAGCAAGTTTCGCAAAATTCGATGAAACATTTGAAGTTTCATACCGTTTAAATGTTGATCCTCGTCATGCTGATCAACAAATCCGTGGTGCTATGGTATTACCTAATGGAACAGGTCGTTCACAAAAGGTATTGGTTGTAACTCAAGGTGCTAAGGAACAAGAAGCAAAAGATGCTGGAGCAGATTTTGTTGGTGGTAAAGAAATTCTTGAAGAAATCCAAAAAGGATGGGTCGAGTTTGATATTATCGTTGCAACACCAGATATGATGGGTGAACTTGGTAAACTTGGTCGTGTATTAGGACCTAAAGGTTTAATGCCAAACCCTAAAACTGGAACAGTAACAATGGACATTACTAAAGCTGTTGAAGAAATCAAAAAAGGTAAAATCGAATACCGTGTTGATAAAGAATCAAACATCAATACAATTATCGGTAAATCATCATTTACAGATGAAGCATTAGAAGAAAACTTTAACGCATTACATGACGTAATTCTTAAATCACGTCCAGCTGCAGTTAAGGGTGCTTTTATTAAAAACCTTACAATCTCAACATCAATGGGTCCTGGAATCAAAGTTTCAATCGACTAATTTATGTTAAATTAAACAAACCGGTCTTAGACCGGTTTTTCTATATTAAGGAGTAACCATGGACTTAAAATTTAACAGTGAATACTGTGTTTTTGTAACAGTTCTCACTAAATACAACAATCAATTTTTATTTGATAAAAACCAAAAACCCATTCAAGGGGTTTTACGATACAAAGAACGCATTGAAGATTGCGCAAAGCGCTTGGTTAAAGAAACGCTTAATCAATCGATAGAAAATCTTTAATTTATCGGTCTTGGAGAGTCATTTGGATTTGAGTGTAGTCACGGTCATAATTTTATCTTGATTGCGGATGTGGAAGGTTTCAGTGAAAATACGTCTTTCTCTGTGGTACAAGAAGCAAATTATCCTGAGATGTGGCTCCCATTGATTAATGCAGAGGATTTTGATTTTTATGAGTATCGCACCGTAGAACCGAGTTCTTTGGAGTCCAAGGATTTAAGTTATGCGATCGCTACCGGACATGAGTTTACATTTCGAGTAAGTGCGTTAATACGTTCAGATCAGGGAATTCTCTTCGATGATGCTCATAATTTAATTGGTGGTCGTCAACGACTTAATGAAACAATCTATCAAGCGTTGGAACGTGAAGTTAAAGAAGAATCTGGATATGATATCGATGACTCATATTTCATAGGGATTGCGGAAGATATTGTGGAACTGCCAAAGTACAATAAAATCGTCCATTATTTAAATCTTGTTTTTGAAGTGTCGGGTGATTTTTCAGAAAACATTAAGTCATCCGGTCAAGGATTCGTATGGAAATCCGAAGATGACATTGAAGACATAGATATGGGGATGGTTGAAGTTAAACATATCATTGAGAGCATGTAAAAAGACAGCAGATATAGGGTGCTGTCTTTTTTTGTGTTTATATGCAATGACGAAGTGTCTCGCGAATGACTGATTTGATGTCGTTTTCAGGAGTAATTCCTAGGGTTTCCATTGTATCCGCGGGATCGAGGTAGAGATCCTCTTCATTCATCTTTTGGGATATGGCGACGTGGATCCCGTGTTCTTTACCTTCAGCTGCAGCATGTTGATCTGCCGCGATGTATCGATCAGCCATGCTTCCACAATCATGTGGAAAAATTCTTCATATTTAAGGTTTGAATCGCATATTGCGTAGGTTGTACGGTGGGTTCCGTTTTCAAGTGCTCCTACAGCGGCTTCTGCGACCTGTGTGGCGGTTATGATGGCAGTACCTCCTTTGTGTACCGGATAAACGGGTTGGTCACGTACCATGTCCACAAACATCTTCCAAAGCGGTGTTCGACCTGGCATTGTGCCAAATATATAAGGGAGTCGAAGACTTGTAACGCGCATCGCTCCTTCACCTTCAGCAAAGGCAATTTGTTCTTGAAGTAAACGTGTTCCGGGATAACCTTGATTTTTTAAGTTATATTGCGGCAGACGTTCCGCAAACTCTGAAAAGTAAGATCCAAAAACAACAAAACTTTCAACACCTGCTTGAACAGCTAGTCGCGCAATACGTTGTGTGGGTAAAACATTTGCTTGATAGAAAGCCCGATAGGATGGAGCATCTGGTAACCAGCGCTCATCGGCACCAATTGCGTAAACAAATCCATCGACATCGTAAAGCATATCAACAATTTCAGAGTCGCTCATTTGATTAATATCACCTAAATGGCTTTCCACATTATCCGGAAATAAATTTTCGGAGGGCATTGGAGGAAGGGACATTGTCTTTACCTGATAGTCTTTTTTCAAGAGTTCGCAAATGGTATGATAGCAAAGAAATCCCGTTCCACCTAAAACAAATACTTTTTTCATGTACATAAACCTCGCTTTCGAGTACAGTGTAGCATTTTGACGATATCCGTTGGAAAAAGTATGGTGAAAACTGCACAAAAAAAGAAAGACTTAGCTTTCTTTACGCGTAAATATATAGGTATCCTCTGTGGACAATTCACGATTGTAACTGTAACCATCAAAACGTATGGATTTCAGTTCTTGGAAAGAATGGATACGTTTTTCAATTAAGTGTGAGACCATTTTCCCACGAGCGATTTTTACGTATGTCGATTTTGTTTTGAAGGTGTCACCGACCTGTTCTTTAAAATCAAGCGTAATCATCGGCACATTGAGATGTGCTTGGTCAATCATCGAACTGTACTCGTTGGATGCGAGATTAACAATAGGTTGCGCAAGACGGTTTAAGTAGTTTGTAATTGGGTTACGCCAGATTTTATAGAGATCCATGGGTCCATTCATCATAAAATCAAGACGATAACGGCCTACAGCAGAAGAACACTTTGAAAGGCCGTAGAGTGCGGAGAAAATATACAACCGATCTTGTGCCTCTTGATAATCATCAGTAGACCACTGTTCTCGATTCATATTTTTAAATGAAGACCCTTGATAAGACCACAGTGCCGGGGTTGTTTCAGAAAAATTTTGGTAATTATGATACACGGTATCCGCAATTTTATCGGAGATGTTCATCATCGATTTAAGTTCATCCCGTGTATATGCTTGCATGGTTCTAAGAATTTCTGATTGGAGGTCGGGAAAAAGAGAATTCTCAAGATTAAATTGAGAATTCTCTTTTTGTGTTTTCGTTGGTGATACGAGAATAATCATTACTTTAAGGTCTCATACATCTCTTCGTGGAACCCAACAAACACACCATGGTCTCCAATTAATAACGGTCTACGAACTAAACGACCGGTTGTAGAGAGCAATTCAAGGGCTTCATCATCGCTCATTTCAGGAAGTTTATCTTTAAGTTTCATTTCGCGATAAACAATCCCAGATGTATTAAAAAAGCGTTTAATAGGCAAGCCACTAATCTGGAGCCATTCTTTTAATTCTGCTTTCGTTGGATTTTCAAGCATCATGTCTCGATAAACAACATCGATATTGTTTTCTTCCAAATATTTTACAGCGCGTTTGCATGTGGAACATTTTGGATAGTAAATAAATAATGGTTTCATAAGAACCTCCCTTTAAATATATGTTAATGATAACATATTATTTTAAAGGAATACGTCTTAAAATTGTGGATGCGATGGTAAAGTCGACAAGACTGTGGATAAAACCACCAACACCAACCGCTAAGAAGACAACGGTAAAATAAGAACCGATAGATATTGATTGAGAAAAAAAGAAAGGTGTAACGGCGAGACACTCAAGGGTAGCATGAATGATTCCGATAATAATATTAAAACGGATGCGTTTTCCTTTATGACTTAAGAAGTCTGGATTTTTTTTGATATAAAGCGACCCTAATAACGCAAAAACACAATGCGAAAAAGCACGAATGGCTACGATAAATGGAGTTGAGAGAAGAAACCCAACACCGGTACCAATTGCAACGGCAAGTGCTACAGATGGCGAAATAAACATCGCAACGAAAAGTGGAACATGACTTGCAAGTGTGTAGGATGCAGGTGGGATGATGATTTTAGGCATAAACATCGGTATGGTGATACCGAGTGCAATCAGCAGTGCAGTGATGCTTAGATTACGAACAGATTTCATTGTGAACCTCCAAAGTGTCTTGACACCTAGGAGTATTGTAGAGGGAAAAGAAAAAGGTGTCAAGACACCCTAGTTACTTTCATAGAGAAACGCATGTTTTTTTAATTCAGTGATTAAATCGGCGTAATTTTCTTCAGAGACGGCAACGCGATGCAAGTGAATACCATTGGTTAAGGAGGCAAGCAATTCGGGGTTTTGATTCATAAAAAGGTCTATATCCTCTTGAGATTGGATTTTTAATTGCCCTGTAAGGTAACCATAAATTGGATGTTCAACGGTGACATCCAAAACTTGAGCGTGATGCTTAATGAATATTTCTAATTCTCTTTGGGTATCCTGGTGATTGTGTTGCATCGCCAAGGTGTATATATTTCGATTCGCATCAATACGATTCATGAGATAACCCTTACCCGTTGCGATGATATCGTGCCCTTGCGCTCTAAGTAGTGCGACATCACCAACAATAATCTGTCGTGAGACATTGAAACGTTTTGCGAACTGATTTGCACTGATTGCATGCTCGGATTCTATCAATTTTGTAATAATTTGTGTACGTCGCATATCGCCATGCATCTAAAATCACCTCTTATAACTTATTGTAACGAAAGATACACAAAATTGAAAGGGAAAGATTGTCTTAGAACCTTTATTGACAGGTTCTAGTCACAATGATAGGCTAAGAGTACAGATGAAAAAGGCGGTTAATCATGAAAATATTACTCTATCAAAAGGGCGAGAAAGCATTTAGTAAATCGGGAATTGGACGTGCAATGAAGCACCAAGTTCGTGCATTGACCGAAGCTAAAGTCGATTTCACAACAAACACGCAAGACGACTATGATTTGGTTCATATTAATACTGTGGATTTTGGTGCGCGCATGTTTGCACGTAAAGCCCATCGTCGGGGTAAAAAGGTTGTGTATCACGCCCATTCTACCGAGGAAGACTTCCGAAATTCATTTATGTTTTCCAATCAAATTGCCCCACTCTTTAAAAAACATATTGTTTCAAGTTATAAGTTGGGGGATTATATTTTGACACCAACACCCTATTCCAAGCGAATTCTTGAAGGATATGGAATCACGATCCCAATTGAAGATATTTCCAACGGCATTGATTTAAGTCGATTTGAATATCGTGCTGAAAAGGTTCAAGCATTTAGAGAGTACTTTAAGATTAAAGAAGGTCAACCTGTAGTGGTTTCGGTGGGACTCTATTTTGAACGCAAAGGATTGCCTGATTTTATGGAAGTTGCTCGCAAGATGCCCGAGGTAACATTCATTTGGTTTGGTCACACTCCGCTTGCAAGTGTTACACAAAAGATTCGTGATGCGATTAAACAGAAACCGGATAATGTCTTACTACCTGGTTATATTGCGGGCGATATTATTGAAGGGGCATATATGTGTGCTGATCTGTTCTTTTTCCCATCTTACGAAGAGACAGAGGGTATCGTTGTTTTGGAAGCATTGGCTGCACATTGCCAAACCCTTGTTCGAAATATTGGCGTATACGATCCATGGCTTGTGGATGGTGAGAATTGTTATAAGGGTGAATGTAATGAGGATTTTATCCGCATTGTTCAAGGATGTCTTGATCAAACTTTGCCTTCTACAACTGAAGCAGGATATCAAGTAGCGAAAGATCGCAGTATTAAAGCGATTGGGGAACAATTAAGAGGGATTTATACAAAAGTTTTAAATCAGGATTCCAACATCTTTAAGTAAGGTTGTACTTATGATATTATGACGATAACGAGGTGGATATATGAAACGTCTAAGTGTTTTTTTAGTTCTATTACTAATTTTAACGGGTTGCAGCGATACGCCGGAAAACCGGAAGTGGTTGAACCGCCTGTGAATACATATGAAACCATTGCATTTAAACTGGGTGGGAAAGCGTATCAACTCCCAGTATCGTATCAAACCTTATTTGAAGATGGATGGATTCCGACAACAGATATTGAAAGCATCTCCCTGGCTTCAAATAGTTATACAGATGGTTATGCTTTACGCAAAGATCGAAATATTATCTGGATTGCATTCTTTAATCCCGAAGATGAAGAAAAGATGTTAGAAGAGACGCTTGTAGCATCGATAAGTGCTGAAAATCGTGAATCGTATTATGATGATCCTGTGGATATTATTGTCCATGAAGGCATTTCCTTTGAAACACCCAAAGAAACAATCATAGAACAATTAGGGGACTACACGGAAGATGAAAATGCACGATTTAAAAACATTACATTTGAACATACTAAAAAAGCTAAAAGTGTTTTCAAATTTGATATTGATTCGGGACGTATGGAATATATTGAAATTACAAATTATCGAAAACCAAGGTCGTAAAATAGATACAAATGCGTATCTATTTTTTTTTATTTATTCTTGTCAGAAAAACATCATAAGCGTATGATAATGAAGAAAAAGTTGGGAGTTGTCATTTTGAAGAAAAAAGAACAGATTATTAATTATTTTGATAAGACGCGTTTAGCCTTTATTGGTAAGGGAATACTGGTAGGTATCTGCGCAGGTCTTGTTGTCAGTTTATTTCGATATCTTATTGAGGAATTGTTAGGACTTGTGAAGTTGGGTTATGCACTCTTACACATTAATCCTCAAATGATTCTTTTTTGGGTTATCGCATCAATCATCCTTGCGGTGGTTTTGGGGCTCTTTATTAAAAAAGATCCAATGATTAAAGGCAGTGGTATTCCGCAAATTGAAGGTCAAATATTAGGGGTAATGCACATGAATTGGCTCTCGATTGTTTTGCGAAAAGGAGTTGCGGGTGTTTTGGCTATTGGATCTGGGCTCTTTTTAGGTAGAGAAGGACCTTCGATTCAGTTAGGTGCAGCCGTTGGACAAGGTGTTAATGAAGGATTTAAAGGCAATAGGATGTCTGAAAAGGTATTGGTCTCAAGTGGAGCAGGAGCGGGTCTCGCCGCGGCGTTTAACGCTCCGGTAGCAGGGTTGTTGTTTGTATTGGAAGAGGTTCATCATAATTTCTCGCCACTTGTTCTTCTAACGACACTTGCGGCAACGACAACAGCAAATTTTATTTCACTTTACTTTTTTGGTTTAAGACCAATCCTATCGTTTGGATATTTACAAACATTTGAATTGAAGCATTATGGATTCTTAGTGTTCTTAGGTGTGCTTTTAGGTGTAGCGGGCTTTATCTACCAAAAAGTCGTTCTCTGGATACCTACGGTCTACAGCAAGCTCAAAAAAATGCCACCATATTTTTACGGAGTTATTCCATTTATCCTCGTAATTCCGATTGGTTATTTTTATCCACACTTAATTGGAGGAGGGAGTGATATTATTCATCTTCTTGCGGAGAATCCTTTTGGACTTTCCACACTCATTTCAATCTTTATTCTAAGATTTATATTCTCGATGATTTCTTATGGTTCTGGTCTACCAGGAGGTATATTTTTACCAATTCTTTCTCTTGGTTCCTTGTTAGGGGCAATATATGGTGTATTTTTAACGACACAGTTTGGCTTCGATCCGAACCTTTTAAAATCATTTATTGTGATTGCAATGGCAGGGTACTTTACCGCCATTGGTAAAGCACCGCTCACGGCAATTGTGCTAATCACTGAGATGGTTGGTAATTTTGATCAACTGATGCCGATGGCGGTTGTTTCTTTGGTTGCTTATGTCATTTCGGATTTATGTGGGGGAGAACCTGTGTATGAAGCGATGTTGGAACGTTTGGTGGGAGAACGGGAACCCAATATTACCGGTCAAAAAGTTATTGTTGAACTGTGTGTGCACGTTGAAAGTGCTCTTGACGGTTGCATGGTTCGCGATGTTAGTTGGCCAAGATCAAGTCTTTTGACAGGGATAAGTCGGGGAGACCATGAATTTATTCCACATGGAGATAGTATTATTTGTGCGGGTGATACATTAATGATTTTAACTAATCGTGATTCAAGCGCAGAAGTACGTGAGTATCTTTCCAGTTACGTAGGGGTTAAAAAACCAGTTTAGGACTGGTTTTTTAATGGACTTATTTATTATTAGGGTTAAAGCACTAAAAAAATTCTCAAACCCGTTGACAAAATACAAGAATGCGATATGATATTAGCAATTAACGAATTAGAGTGCTAAGGAGGAATAGAATGGCTCGAACAAAACAATTTAAAGCTGAATCAAAAAGGCTACTGGACTTAATGATTAATTCTATCTATACAAACAAGGAAATTTTCTTGCGAGAACTCATATCAAATGCGAGTGATGCGGAAGATAAACTTTACTATAAATCTTTGCAGGATACCTCGATTGAAATCAGTAAAGACGATCTAAAAATAGAAATTGAATTGGATGAGGAGAACCGTACCTTAACCATTCATGACTATGGTATTGGTATGACTGAAAAAGAATTAGAAACTTATCTGGGGACAATTGCGAAAAGTGATTCGCATGCCTTTAAAAAAGCGCTTGAGGAAGGTGATGATGCGGTTGACGTCATTGGCCAATTCGGTGTGGGTTTCTACTCTGCGTTTATGGTAAGTGATCACGTTGATGTTATCTCAAAGGCTTATGGTTCTGAAGCTGCTTATAAGTTTAGCTCGGATGGATTAGATGGATTTAAAATTGAAGCAGCAGAACGGGAAAAACACGGAACCACAATCGTATGTAAGATTAAAGACAATACGGATGACGAATTTTATGAACGATTTATTGATGAGTACACAATCAAGAATTTAATCAAAACATATTCAGATTACATTCGTTATCCAATTGAAATGAAAGTAGAAGACGAAGTCGAAGTTTTAAACTCAATGATTCCAATTTGGAAACGATCCAAAAATGATGTTACTGAGGAAGCATTAAATCAATTCTATAGAGATAAATTCAATGATTATGATGATCCATTTAAAACAATTCAGATGAAAGTTGAAGGAAACCCTTCTTTCGATGCATTACTGTTTATTCCCAAACATGTTCCAATGGATTTCTACTCACAATCCTTTGAACCCGGACTCCAACTTTACAGTCGTGGCGTGTTTATCATGGATCACAGCAAGTCTTTAATTCCGGAAGAATTCCGATTTGTAAGAGGACTTGTGGATTCACCTGATTTAAATCTAAATATTTCACGTGAAATCCTACAACATGATCGACAACTTGCTGCGATTTCAAAACGAATTGAACGAAAGATCAAAAGCGAACTAGAGCTAATGATGAAAAACGATCGTGAATCGTATGAATCATTCTGGAAAAACTTTGGTCTTTCAATCAAATATGGTATTTACACGTCTTACGGATCAAAAAGCGATGCCTTAAAGGATCTTGTCCTCTTTAAGAGTTCACAGGGTGATGATTTGGTAGCGTTCAAAGAATATATGGAACGTATGAAAGAAGATCAAGAAGAAATCTATTATGTTTCTGGTGAAAACGAAACAAAATGTGCTCATCTACCTCAGACTGAATTTGTTGTTTCAAAAGGTTATGAAGTACTTTATTTCACAGATGAGATTGATGAATTTGCAATTCAAATGTTGCGTGAGTATGGGGGCAAAGCCTTCAAATCAATTAATCAAGGGGACCTTGATTTAGTTGATGATGAAACTAAAAAATCAATTGAAGCGAAAAAAGAAACGCATAAACTTTTAATTGAAGCATTAAAAGAAGCTTTAAAGGATGAAGTTGATGATGTAACCTTATCCACTCGCCTCGTAAATCACCCAGTGTGTCTCGTCAGTGAAGAGGGTGTTTCATTTGAGATGGAGAAAGTGTTGAATGCGATTCCTGATCAAGGGGAACACGTGAAAGCAAAACGGATTTTAGAAATTAATCCAGAACATCCACTGCTTGATGCACTTGAAAATGTTCATCAAAACAAACCTGAGGAACTCGGTGATTTTGCGACCATCTTATATGATCAAGCATGTCTAATCGAAGGACTTCCTATTAAAGACCCAGTAACATTCTCAAAACGCGTTGCTGACTTAATGGTAGCTTCCGCAAAATAATAACATTATGCAAAACCCCTTTATGAATCGTAAAGGGGTTTCGCGTATGCGGTTGATAATAAAAAAAACTGTGGTTTTAGACTGATTGTGCTACAATATATTTAGAAAAAGAGGATTTGTAATGCGAAGTGTAGGAGAAAATCTACTGAATTTTGTTCCTAATTTTACGGTAATTGACTTAGAAACAACAGGGCGTAGTAATAAGTTTGAAGACGTAACGGAATTAAGTGCGATAAAGTATCGAAATTATAAACAAGTCGATGCATTTTCCACATTGGTAAAACCTGATAATTCAATTCTTCCTTTTGTTGTAGAGCTAACTGGCATTACCGAAGAAATGGTTTCCGATGCACCTAAAATAAATGAGGTTATCGAACAATTTGTTGAGTTTATTGGGACTGATGTTATTCTTGGTCATAATGTAATGTTTGATTATGGTCTTGTTTATGATGCTTATCTCGATGTTGTTGGGAAACGTATGCATAACGATTACGTTGATACGCTCCGCGTTTCAAGGCTTTTAAATAAAGATTCTAAGAACCATAAATTAGAAACTTTATGTATTTACTTTAATGTTGAGCGTTTAGTGGGACATCGAGGTTCAGAAGATTGTCTTCAGACTGCAGAAGTCTATATCAAAATGAAGGATAAGTATAAACGCCTACGACAGATTCAAAAAGAACAAAAACCAAAAGTATATCCTGTAGAAAAGGGGGCAGAATAAATGAATGTTTATGATTTCGATAAGACCATTTATGATGGGGATAGTTCCATGGATTTCTATAAGTACAATTTAAAACGTGATAAATCGATCATGAAATTTTGGCCGCGTCAAATCAAAGCAGCGCTTGACTATAAACGTGGAAAGATTGATAAGACAGAAATGAAAACGGTTTTTTATGAGTATTTCACGGCGATTCCTGATATTAGAAAACGAGTCTTAGAATTTTGGGATGAACATCGTGATAAGATTAAACCATGGTATCTTGAACAAAAACGTGATGATGATTTAATTATATCAGCATCACCGGAGTTTATGCTTGAACCAATTTGTGATGAATTAGGTATTGAATTGATCGCTTCGGTTGTTGACCCAAAAACTGGGAAGAATCTCAAACATAATTGTTGGGGTGCTGAAAAAGTTGCACGTATGGAAGCATTTTATGATTTGGGTCTGATGGAAGATTTCTATTCTGATTCCTATTCAGATGATCCACTCGCACAGTATGCCGAGCATGCGTATCTCGTAGAAGGTAATACGATAAAACCTTGGTAGAAATAAGACTGATACTCTCTTTACGAGGGGATCAGTTTTTTTTATTTCACTAATTATTGGCGAAAATATTGAAATTAGTGAAATTAGTGGTATAATTTGAAAAGTAAAGGAGGTCGCTATGTTTGAATGGGTAACAGGAAATTCACAACTTCAAGTTGTGAATTTGACTGAAAAAAGTTTAACATTAAATCAAAATGCATCATCTCATTTTAAAGACAGTCAGTATGTCTTGGTTGGTTTTTCAAAAGATGGGCAGGTTGGCATTAAGCCAGTTACAAAACGCGATCTTGAACTGAATGTCTATCCAGTCGAGAATTTGCATAAAATTTCAATTGGTAAAGGTTATGCGAAGGTAAATAATAAAGCGTTGTGTGATTTAATCTCTGCTAAAGTAGGGAAAAATCTTGACGGTCAGAAGGTTATTGCGAATTATGACAAAAAAGAACGTGTTCTAACATTTGATTTGTCATCACTAAATGAAGAGGGAGTGATACTATGACATTAACGATGGATTGGGTATGGCTAATTGTTTGTTTAGGGATGTTGGTGCTTGAAGTAATCACGGTTGGAAATTTGGTTTCCCTTTGGTTTTCATTTGCTGGGCTTGCGGCACTAGGTACAACATTTTTAACAGATAATGTAGCAGTACAGTTAGCGGTTTTCGCTATAGTAAGTGTTGCGGCATTAATTATGATTCGTCCAATGACTAAAAATCTCTTAAGAGGTAATGTTGTTTCGACGAATGCGGATCGTTTAATTGGCCGTCAATTTATTTTAAATGAAGAAATTAACCAAGATTCTTGGGGAAAAATCAAGGTTCATGGCGAGGAATGGTCCGCAACGACGGCAGATCAATCTTCAATTTCAGCACATACACGTGTTGAAGTTATTGTCATAGAGGGTGTAAAATTAATTGTGAAAAGTGTAGAGGAGGCTTAACATGCCAGGAATAATTTTATTTTTAGTCATTTTAGCATTAGTATTAATCATTATTGGATATTGCATTCGTGTGATTCCGCAATCAAATGCCTATGTTGTTGAACGATTAGGTGCTTACAGTCATACACTCGATAAGGGAATGCATTTAATTCTGCCGTTTGTAGATCGTGTTGCCAATAAAGTTTCTTTAAAGGAACGTGTTCAAGACTTTGCACCACAACCTGTTATTACAAAAGATAACGTAACAATGCAAATTGATACGGTTGTCTATTTCCAAATTACAGATCCAGTATTATATACATACGGTATTCATAATCCAATTAATGCTATTGAAAATCTTACAGCAACAACGCTTCGTAATATAATTGGGGATTTGGAGTTAGACCAAACCTTAACGTCGCGTGATATCATCAACTCAAAAATGAGAGCAATTCTTGATGAAGCAACAGATCCTTGGGGTATTCGTGTACAACGTGTTTAAGTTAAAAACATTATTCCTCCACGTGATATTCAAGAAGCAATGGAAAAACAAATGCGTGCTGAACGTGAACGACGCGAGTCAATCTTACGTGCAGAAGGGGAAAAACGCTCTGCAATTCTGATTGCTGAAGGGGAAAAGGAATCAACCGTACTTCGAGCTCAAGCTCGTAAAGAAGCAATGATTACAGAAGCTGAAGGGGAAGCCCAAGCTATGGAACGTGTGTTTGACGCTCAATCTAAAGGGGCACAACTGTTAGCATCTATTGATCCAAATAGCGCTTATCTAAAACTTAAGAGTTTTGAAGCGTTTGAAAAAGCAGCAAATGGCCAAGCAACAAAAATTATTGTTCCTTCCGATTTACAAAACTTAGCTTCCGTTTTAGCAGCAGGTAAAGAAATTATTAACAAATAATATAAGACCACTCTTAGAGTGGTTTTTTTTAGGTTTATTTAAGCGCGCACCATACTTATTATTGGGTGATTTAAATGATTTGTGACCGTTGCGGCTACATCGTTCAAAATGATAAATGCCGAAGATGTCTTTATTACAGTCAATATCTCGTGGATTTGGAGTCATGTCGGCAGGAGTCTGTAACCAACAATGATGCGATATGTACACTTCCTTTTAAATTGACAGCATATCAAAACGATATTGCGAATCGTTTGTGTGAATTGGTTAAGACGGAAGATGTATTTTTAGAAGCGGTTTGTGGTGCTGGGAAAACAGAAATCTGTGCCCCCCTTATTGAACAATTACTGAGAGATGGGAAATGTGTTTGTTGGGCAGTTCCTCGTAGAGCAATTGTGCTTGAGTTGTATGAACGATTTCAATTGTATTTTAAAACTGTCAAAGTCGCATGTGTATGTGGTGGGAAAACGGATGATGTTATCGCACCGCTTATTATTTGTACGACGCATCAACTTTATCGATACGATCATCAATTTGATCTGTTAATTTTAGATGAGCCGGATGCCTTCCCATTTGCAAATGATGCGTTGTTGCTTAAATTTGTTTTGAACGCTTGTAAAGGACGTATCGTCTATCTTAGTGCAACATGTAATGCATACCTTGAATCCTTATGCGAGTCCAAGCAGGTAAAACATCTATATGCATCATTGCGTCCCAGTGGGAAACTTTTACCGGTCCCAATTTATATTCAATCGTTCTTTCCAATACTACGAATGTTAATTGAGTATCGAAAAAACAAAAAAGAGAGTTTGCTCATATTTGTACCAACACGTAAGCTGGCGCAGGTGCTATCGTTATTATTACGTGTGCCTTCGATTACATCACAGACCACAAATCGTGACGTGGTCTTGGAGCATTTTAGAGAATGTGGAGGGGTACTCGTTTGCACAACGGGACTCGAACGCGGTGTAACGTTTAAAAATGTGATGTATTTGTACTTTATGCAGATCACCCAATTTTTAATACTTCATCATTAGTACAAATTGCTGGACGCGTAGAACGTGGTTTGAATCCAAAAAAAGGAGTATGTATGTGTTTTTTTCTCGAATTGACACCGTCCTTACAAAGGGCAAAACAGATCATCGACAGTGCGAACAAGCATGCGATATTTGCTTTAAGAGCATTGGAATGAAACCATTCATTGATTCGGTTATGCATCCAAGGCAGCATTTGTTATGTTCATGCTGTTGTGCCCAGCTACGAATCAAGAAATTTTACCGCGAAGACCTTTCCGTCAAAACGTGTGTATTGTTTGAGTATCGAGATTTTATTCGAAACCTTATCCTAAGATACAAAGTTCATAATGATGATTATCTGAAACGATATTTGTTTGAATATCATCGACTTTGGATTCGACTTCATTATGTAGGGTACCATTATGTTATTGCGCCATCGCACCAAAATACAACTAAAAGTAGTAAGAAAAATCATTTAGAAAATTTAGTTGAAAATATCGGCCTCAAGTGCAGTGGAATCAACCTCATCAACACGGCACCCATAAAGCAAGCTCAATGTAATGCGCAACAGCGGTGCTTGATCAGAAATCATATTCAACTCGAAAAAGTCCTACACACAAAGACAAAGAAAATTTTAATCATTGATGACATTGTAACAACTGGAAATACTTTAGAAACAATTGCAGGTCAACTCAGCCCCTATGTCAATCAGATTGAGGCACTCTGCCTCGCGGGGACGTTACCAAGCCATAAGTAAGCGATTTCACTTGCCTTTTAAGTACCTCTATCGTATAATTTTATTGAAATTAAAAGTATATAAATATGCTTAGAAAGGGTCTGTACAATGAAGGGGAAAGTTAAAACATTCAACAAAAACAAAGGATTCGGATTTATCACGGCAGAAGATGGCCAAGACATATTTTTCCATTACACACATCTGATTATGGAAGGATTTAAAACCATTGAAGAGGGTACTGAAGTTGAATTTGAACTTGTGGAATCCGATCGCGGTTTGCAAGCACATAATATTGTGAGAATCTAGAGTAAAAAAGTTGGTCATGCCAACTTTTTTAGTTATGTATTCTGAAATCGTTATGTGTTACAATATCAAGGAATGGAGGCTTGAATTATGGCTGGATTTTTAAGTAATCTTTTTAGTGGCGATCGTAACATTTTAAATGAAATTGAAAAAATTGCAAATGAAATTGATGCATTGGCAGATGAGACGCGAGCTCTATCTGATGAAGCATTAAAAGAAAAAACTAATGAATTTAAAAACCGTATTGCGCAAGGGGAAACTTTAGATGATCTTCTTGTGGAAGCTTATGCTGTTGCACGTGAGGCTGCATATCGCGTTATTGGCGAATTTCCATATGTTGTTCAGCTCATGGGGGCTATAATTCTTCACCGCGGTGATATCGCGGAAATGAAGACCGGAGAAGGGAAAACATTAACTGCAATTATGCCTGCTTACCTTAATGCGTTAGAGGGTAAAGGGGTTCATGTTATTACGGTTAATGAGTATCTTGCTCAACGTGATGCGGAATGGATGGGTGAGATTCACCGATTCTTAGGACTTACAGTCGGTATAAACGTGCGAGCTTTATCACCTTCAGGTAAACGCGAGGTATATGAATGTGATATTACATATACGACAAACTCAGAAGTTGGTTTCGACTATCTTCGAGACAATATGGTGACAAAGGTCGAACAACGTGTTTTACGTCCTTTAAACTATGCGCTTGTTGATGAGGTTGACTCGATTCTCATTGATGAATCACGAACACCCTTAATTATTTCAGGTGGTGCACGTGATGGTGCGAAGTTGTATGAATCTTCAGATAAATTTGCGAAAAAACTAAGCGAAGGTGCAGACTACGTAATTGATGTTAAGTCAAAAACAGTCCAACTTACTGAAGCGGGTGTTGAAAAGGCAGAACGCACTTTTAAAGTAGATAACCTCTATGATCTTGATAATACATCGTTGGTGCACCATATCAATAATGCATTAAAAGCAAATTACATTATGCTTAATGACATTGAATATGTTGTTCAAGATAATGAAGTGGTGATTGTGGATCAGTTTACAGGACGTTTGATGGAAGGACGTGAGTATTCTAATGGACTTCACCAAGCACTGTGCGCAAAAGAAGGCGTAACAATTAAACAAGAAACGGTAACGTTAGCAACCGTAACGTATCAAAATTTCTTCAGACTTTATAATAAACTTTCAGGGATGACCGGAACTGCGAAAACGGAAGAGGAAGAATTCCTCGAAATTTATAACATGCGTGTTTTAGAAGTTCCGACAAACCGTCCGATTGCACGTCAAGATCTACCAGATCTTGTATACGGTACACGCAAGGCGAAATTTGAAGCACTTATTGAAACCGTACGTGAGCTTAATGAAAAAGGACAACCCGTGCTTGTGGGTACTGTTGCTGTTGAAACATCTGAATACTTAAGTATGATGATGAAACAACGTAAGATTAAACATGAAGTTTTAAATGCGAAAAATCATGCTCGTGAAGCACAAATTATTGAAAAAGCAGGGCGTAAAGGTTCTGTAACAATTGCAACCAACATGGCTGGTCGTGGTACCGATATTAAACTTGATGAAGAATCAAGAGCGTTAGGTGGTCTTGCAGTTTTAGGTAGTGAGCGTCATGAATCACGTCGTATTGATAACCAATTACGCGGTCGTTCAGGTCGTCAAGGGGATCCAGGGCTGTCCCGTTTCTTCGTTTCATTTGAAGATGATTTAATGCTGCGTCACGGTAGTGAGCGTTTTGAAAATGTTTATAGTCAATTGGGAGATGTAGCAATTGAAAACAAAGTAATTACAAAACAAATTAGTGCTGCACAACGACGTGTTGAAGGGGTCAACTTTGACATTCGTAAGACACTGCTTGATTATGATGATGTACTACGTCAACAACGTGAAATCATTTATGAACAACGCGATTACGTTTTAGAAAACGAAGATGTTCATGGAATAATTAAAGAAATGTATAAACGTGTTGTATCAGATACCATCGCATCGTATACAAATACAGAGTCAAGAGATCTTTCAATTGACAAGGAAGGACTTGTAGAAGCATTAGACAAACTTGGTTTGATCGATGACACATTCGATCTAACATCGTTGGATAAAGCATCACAAGAAGATATTCAAACAATCATCACGGATGCTGCATGGGAAAAATATGAAACCAAAATTTCTGATGTTCAAGATCAATTTACTCGTGTTGAAAAAGAAGTTGTTCTTAACATGATTGATCGATCATGGGTTGATCATATCGATGCTATGAGTAAGTTGAGAGAAGGGATTCATTTGCGCTCTTATGCACAGGATAAACCGCTCCAGGCTTATGTGACTGAAGGATTTGAAATGTTTGAAGAAATGCTAGGACAAATTGCACAAGACATTGTAATGTTCTGTGTAAACGTAAAAATAATAGAGTACAGACAATAGATAGGGTGATACGATGGAATTATTTGAAATAGCACAGATTGTTGATTCAACAACATCTGATTTGAAAGCACTTGGTGATTCACTTTGACTTAGCTCAAAAAGAAGCTAAAATCAAAGAACTTGAATCAGAAATGGTTGAGGACGGTTTTTGGGATGATCATCGTCACAGTTCTCAACATATTCAAAAGCTGAATCAATTAAAAAAAGTCGTTGAAACACATCACGATTTACGCGAACGATTGATGTCATGCTCCGATAGCATTCTTTTACTAAAAGAAGAGTCGGATGAGGAGTTTCAAACCTCACTTGAAGCAGAAGTTAAAGAAATTCAAAAAGAAATGGAATCTTTCTCGGTACTTGTACTTCTAAGTCATGACTACGACCAAAAAAATGCAATTGTGGAAATCCATCCGGGTGCCGGTGGGACAGAGAGTCAAGACTTCGCAGAAATGTTGTACCGTATGTACACACGTTGGGCGCAAGATCACGGATTTAAGATTAGTGTTCTTAACTATCTTGATGGCGATGAAGCAGGGCTAAAGTCCGTATCTTTTTCCGTCTCTGGAATGTTTGCATATGGTTATCTTAAAGCTGAAAAGGGTGTGCACCGTCTTGTTAGAATTAGTCCTTTTGATTCATCAGGTCGCCGTCACACATCATTTGCTTCCGTTGATGTCGCACCCGAGTTTGATGATAGTATTGAAATTACAATTTTACCAGAAGACATTGATGTTGATACCATGCGTGCAACAGGCGCTGGAGGACAACATGTTAATAAAACGGATTCAGCAGTGCGGATAACGCACAAGAAAACGGGTATCGTTGTGACATGTCAAGCGGGAAGAAGTCAACTTCAAAATAGAGAAGAAGCCTTAATGATGCTTAAGAGCAAATTGTATCAAAGAGAAATCGAAGAAAAACAAGCTCAACTTGCAGCCATAAAGGGTGAGCATAAGCTTATTGAATGGGGATCACAAATTCGATCTTATGTCGCTCATCCATACACAATGGTGAAAGATCATCGTACAAAATTTGAGACGAGCCAATATGGTGATGTATTAGATGGTGATATTGATGATTTTATTGAAGCATTTTTAAAAATGAATGTAGGAGTATAGAATGGATCGTATAAAAGAACATTTAAGCGACTTGCTATTTTTACTTCTAGGAAACTTTGTACTTGCGGTAGCTGTAACATTTTTTATACTACCCAATAATATTCTTTCTGGGGGCGTATCGGGTGTATCCGTTGCGCTCTACCCATTTATAGGGATTGAAAAAGCATTGATGATTAATATTATTTATGCATCATCGTTTCTATTAGGGTTGGTTTTCTTAGGTAAACGATTTGCAATTAAAACGCTAGCGAGTACAATATTATCCCCTTTGTTAATTAACCTTCTATCAACAGTCGGATACGCACCTGTCGTTGAGCCAATACTAGCTTCGATTTTTGGAGGCGCATTAATGGGAATTGGATTGGGATTAACATTTAGGACTGGTGCAAGTACTGGTGGTATGGATATTCCACCCTTAATTCTATCAAAGTATACTGGGATTAAGGTCTCTGTATGGATTGCACTTATCGATACTGTTACAGTACTACTAGGCCTAAAGAGTTATGGATTGAACAATGTCCTGATTGGGTTTTTAGCAATTTTTACTTCAGCGGTAGCGATTGATAAGATTCAGATGATTTCAGGAGAGCAAGCAAAACAAGTATTTATTATAACCGATGAAGTAAATGAAGTTTTAAATCGTATTCATACTATGATTGATCGAGGATCAACGCGCATTCCGGCAACTGGTGGATATACGAATGAATCACGTGAAATTATTTTAACGGTATTAATGAAGGACCAATATGTCGAGCTGGAGCGTCTTGTTAAAGAGGTTGATCCAAATGCATTTTTGATTGTATCAGATGCTACGGAGGTTCATGGGAAGGGCTTTATGAAGGCATCAATCACATAGCCTACCATACTTTTTCACATTATGGACATAAACGGTGTGATATAATAACACATGATAAAAGGAGTGAGTTGATCGATGTTATATTTCGAAAATGTATCAAAACAGTATAAAAACGGTGTTAACGCGCTCTATAATATTAATCTTGGAATTGAACAAGGCGAATTTGTTTATATCATTGGACCGACAGGTTCAGGAAAATCTACGATGATTCGTCTCTTAAATGGTGAAGAAATACCTACTAAAGGAACCGTTAAAGTTGGGAAATTTAATGTAGGTAAATTAAAACATTCAAAAGTGCCGCTCTATCGACGTCACATTGGAGTAGTATTTCAGGACTTTAAATTATTAGAACGTAAAACAGTATTTGAGAATATTGCTTTTGCACTTGAAGTTGTTAATACACCACGCGTTGAATTACGCAAGCGTGTACGCGAAGTTTTAAGACTTGTGGATTTAACTGAAAAGGCAAATGCTTATCCGAATGAATTATCAGGGGGACAACAACAACGTGTTGCAATTGGACGCGCGATTGCAAATAGACCCAAAGTTCTTATTTGTGATGAACCAACAGGGAATCTTGATCCCGATAAATCAACGGAGATTATTCATTTATTGGAACGCATTAATGAAGAAGAAGCAACAACAGTCGTAATGGTCACACACGATGTTGAAATTGTTAATAAAAACAAAAAACGTACAATTGCTTTAGATGAAGGCCACTTGGTGGCAGATTTGACTGCGGGAGGATATATCAACCATGGGTAGAGTCTGGCGTCATATCAAAGATGGTTTTACAGGTGTTACACGACACTTTGCATTATCACTATCAAGTATTTCATCGGTTACTGTGACCCTCTTACTAATGTCAATCTTTCTATTTTTAAGTGTAAACATTAGCACAATTACGAAATCAATGGAACAAAGTGTTCAGATCCATGCTCAGATTTCGAATGACTATGAGGAAAAATCACAGATTAATGAAATTCAAAAACAAATTGAACAATTACCAGAAGTTTTAGATGTTAAGTTTTCATCCAAAGAAAACGAGCTTGATGCATTTATTCGAGCCAATGCCTCAGAAGATGCCGAAAGTCTTTACGGTGGTTATCGTGGAGAAAACAATCCGATGTTGAACGCGTTTTTAATCAATGCCAAATCGGGGGATGAAATTAAAGACTTATCAAATAAAATTGCGAAAATCGAAGGTGTTTATAAAACAAGTTACGGAGGAAGCGGAACAACTGATTTCCTTGGTATGCTTGAACAAGTTCGAAATATCGGGTTTATTATTGTAATCACACTTGCTGTGATTGCTGTATTTTTAATATCGAATACGATACGTGTTTCAATTCATTCACGTCGTCGTGAAATTAGTATTATGCGAACGGTGGGTGCAACCAATTGGTACATCCGTTGGCCGTTTATCATCGAGGGGATGATAATTGGATTACTCGGAGCAGTAATTCCTATTGTTATATCGATATTTGGATATCAATACTTATATCAAGCAACGGGCGGTATATTAATATCGCAAATGTTTAAATTGGTTGCAGTTTATCCATTATCACTACAAATCTCAGGGATTCTAGCATTAATTGGAATTGTTGTAGGAGCATTGGGAAGTCTCTTCTCAGTGGGTAAATTCTTAAGGTGGTCACGATGAAAAAATTTTTCAGAAATGTTATAATCATATTAGTAGTAGTATTAATGCTTGCTGGCGTGCTGGCACCCGTGTTTGTTACGGTGCCAATCTACGCTGAGGATATTGAATCACTTCAAAATTCAATTGCTGAACGTGAGAAAGAGCTCGAGGCGCAAAAGTCGAAACAGGCTAATATTAAAGAACAACTTTCTGAAGAAGTCGCTAAGTTGGATGATTATCGCCAACAAATCAAAAATCTTGAAGCAGAAATTGAGTCGATGAAGACAGCGATCGCAACTTCGGAAGAAGAGATCAAACGCCTTCAAACAAGTATCGATGAGAGAGCGAAAAAGATTAAAGAAACGGAAGAGAAGGTTAAGGGCTATATGGTCAATGCCCAATCATCTTCTCGTGTTAACGGTTATTTCGAGTTTGTAATGGGTGCTGAAGATTTCGCTGAGATGGTTCGTCGTCTTGAAGGTATGGGCGCCATTAAACGTTATAACGAAGATCTAATCCGTGAAATGAATGAAATTAAAACAGAATTGGAAGCAGATAAAGCAAAACAAGAAAAAGAAAAACAAGCGATTGTTTTACGTAAAGAAGCTTCGGAACTTCAAAAGGAAGAAGCAAAACTTCTTGAGGAACGTGTTCGCGCCGTCATTACAGAGCTTCATCAAAAAGAAAAAGAAGCCCAAGAGCAAATTGCGAGCATTAATGACAAAAACAAAGCGGATGAAGAACGTATTAAAGAACTTCAGTTTCCCTCAACACCTGGAACAGGTGGCAATGGTTTTACATTACCACTCCCATCAGGGACCTTTAGCGTCACTGCCGATGTTTGGCATTATCCAGAAGAATATGGTGGAAGCGCTCATGCTGGTGTCGATTTAGGTGTAAGTCAAGGAACTCCGGTATTTGCGGTTGGTAATGGACTTATTGTTTCAACCAATTCAGGCTGTTATCCAGGCAATTGGAGTTGCGGTGGTGGTTATGGAAACTACATTTCATATATTGTAAATGTAGGGGGACATAACTATGGAATTCTTGTTGCCCATCTATCCGCTGTATCGGTTTCAAAAAATCAAGTAGTATCTGCTGGTAGTCAAATTGGACTTTCAGGAAATACCGGATCTTCAACCGGACCACATCTTCATGTTGAAACAATTGATATGGGACCTGGGACCATTTTAGATGCTTGGAACCGATGGAATGGTGATCCTCAATTTGGAACAGGTCCGGCTTCTTACGGGGGCCGACGTTGTGATCAAGGTTACGGTGTTCCATGTCGCCTTTATCCGCGACAAACATTAGGAATTTAATTATAGAAAAAAGTACAAATCTCCGTTTGTACTTTCTTTGCCTAGTATCCTACTCGTCTATGATTTGTTCATAGTTCTGTACTATTACGAAATAGGAGTGATTGTATGAAAAAAATAATCAAAAATGGACTGTGTATATTTCTTGCGTTGTTTGTGCTTGGTGGAACGTTAACACCTGCAATCAGTACAACTGTATTTGCTGCGTCCTCAGACACAACAAAAGAACAAGAAGAAAGACGCGCACAAATTGAAGAAAATAAGAAAAAATTGAGCGCGCTTGAAGGATCTCAGAAAGATATTAAGGCAAACTTAACAGAAGAAATGAAAAACTTAAGCGGATATAAAGAACAAATCGCAAGTTTAGATTCAAAAATAAAAGAAATCGAAGGTGAGATTCGCGTTTCTGAAGCACAGATTGTTCAGCTTCAAAAATCGATTGATGAACGACAAGCTAAGATTGAAGAGACAGACGTAAAGGTTAAATCCTATATGTTAAATGCGCAATCTGCTACACGCGTAAATGGTTATTTTGAATTTATGATGACGGGCGAAGATTTTTCTCAAATTGTGCGACGGTTTGAAGTATTGAGTTCCATTAAACGCTATAATGAAGAACTTGTACGTTCAATCTATAAAATCAAACTCGAACTTGAAGCAGATAAGAAACTTCAAGAAGTTGAGCGTGAAGAAATTAAACTTCACAAAGAGGACATCGAACTTCAAAAAGAGACTGCAAAGATCTACGAGAAACATGTCGAGGAAATTGTGAAAGAACTTCAAAAACAAGAAGCAGAATTACAAGATGAACTTGATGAAATTCAGTATGTTAATGCAGGGCATGAAACTCAGATTAAAGCGTTAGCAGAACAACTTGCTCATGAACTTGCCCAAGAACAAAATAATAATTCAGGTTCTCAAGGATCAAATGGTGGCTCTACCGGTGGTGGATCAACTGGAGGAGGCTCTACGGGTGGTGGATCAACAAGTGGATTTTCACTGCCTCTCGATCCGGGAGTATACCGAGTAGGAAACAGTGTTTGGGAGTATGACTGGGGCTCACCTCATATGGGTGTGGATCTTGAAGTCTATTATGGAAACAATGCACGTTCAGTAGGAACTGGAATGGTTGTTGCAACGAATTCCGGATGTTCTGAAGGAAACTGGGCTTGTGGTGGAGGTTATGGAAACTATATTTCATACCTTGTGCACGTAAACGGCCAAAATTATGGTATTCTGTTTGCCCATTTAAGTGCTGTTTATGTTTCGGAAGGACAAATTGTTCATCCAGGTTCAGTACTTGGACTCACGGGTAATACCGGTGCATCAACCGGACCTCACTTACATGTTGAAACCATTAACATGGGTGGTGGATCAATCTATGATGCTTGGAGTTTATGGGCTGAGAATAGTACTATGAACTTTGGGACAGGATCTGCAAGCAGTGGTGGTCGACGTTGTGATCAAGGCTACGGTGTTCCATGTCGATTACATCCGCAATCAACGCTTGGACTCTACTAAAAAAACTGAGCTCAATAGACTCAGTTTTTTTTCTGCTCAAATCCAAATTATGAATCCATCAGTTTCGCTTCCATTTGACGGATAAACGCATCAAAATTCGATTCAAAAATAATGCAATCAATCTGTTCATGTGATGAGAATCCGACATTTGCTGCTGTATCCAAATATGTTTGAATCCCATCATAGTAATGGTTAATATTTAAGAAACCGTAAGGCTTGTTATGAATTCCAATCTGATTCCATGTAATGACTTCAAAAATTTCTTACATCGTTCCACATCCACCGGGAAAAGCAATAAACCCATCTGCCATATCCATCATCAGTGCTTTTCGTTCATGCATATCCTTCACAAGTATGGATTCGGAGAGTCCTTCATGGAGGATTTCCTTATCCGCAAGAACCTTTGGCATTACACCAATAACATATCCGCCTTCTTGCAACATCGTATTCGCAAGAAGCCCCATAATCCCTACTTTTGCGCCACCATACATTAATTGAATATCATGATGTGAAAAATACGTGGCAAGTCGTATCGCTTCATCGCGATAAATCGGCAATTGTGGCATTTTTGATCCACAAAAAACTGCAATTCGTTTCATAATGTGTCCTCCGTGATTTATTTGTGATTATTAATATTATAACATTGAATTCTTATTCCCTTATGCTAGGATTATATTAGATTACTTTTACCATAGTCTATGTTAACGCTTAAGGCTGAGTCTATGGTAAACTATAACCATATTGAGGTGATTTCATTGAAAGATAAAAATAAAAAAGTAAGTATAAAACTCGAACGTCATCGATGGCCTGATGAAATAGCAAAAGACCAACAGAAACGACGCAAGGCTTTTAAAATCGTAATCGTGATTATTGTTGCATTTTTACTTGGTACTCAATTTAATAAAATTTCAAGCTTTGCGGGAGGGCCAACAGAGGCTCATGCTGGCGTAGAGCGTTTTGATCGTGTTTACCGTGATTTGCTTGCAAGTTGGTATTTTAAAACGGATATGGATCATCCGGAATCAGAAATGATTGATAATGCGATAAAAGGGATGCTTGAAAAAAACGGAGATCAACATACTTCGTACATGACTCAAGAAGAAATGAATAATTTAAATGAGTCGATAAACATGAATTTTGATGGTATTGGTGTCCAATATTACGCAGGAAATGGTGCGAATATCATTACTCGTGTATTTAAGGGATCCCCAGCGGAAGGTGCTGGCCTTTTAGCGGGTGATGTCCTTTCTAAAGTTGCTGGTGTTGAAATTAAAACCGTAGATCGTGAAAAAATTCAAGAATTAATCATGGGAAAGGAAGGTACTTCAGTTAAAGTTGAAGTCTTACGTGATCAAAAACCGATCGAGTTTGATATTAAGCGTGGAAAGATTAACGCACTGGTTTGGGGCGGGATTCGTGATGGCGTGGGTTATATCGAAATATCCTCATTTGGTAAAAATCTTGCGGATGCAACGAAGCTTTATCTTGATGAATTTCTGGAGCAAGGCATCGATAAACTCGTAATTGATTTACGCGATAATGGCGGCGGATACTTACAAGCTATCGAGGACATTGCACGAATTTTCTTTGATAATGATGAAATTGTCTATAAAGAAGACTTTATGAACCATTCTGAGAAGGTGTATAAAGTGACAGATAGTGAGAAAGATCAGTACCCATTCAAAAATATTGCAGTACTTATTAACGAAAAATCTGCAAGTGCTTCGGAAGTACTGACACTAGCACTCCAAGAAAATCGTGGCGTTCAAGTTGTTGGTGTTAATTCATATGGAAAAGGGACAGTTCAAACACAACATGAATATCCTGATAAGAGTGCTTTAAAAGTAACAATTGCGAAGTGGAATTCACCAAAAGGAAATAATATTCACGGTACGGGTATTAAACCGGATGTGGAAGTGAAGTTACCGGCAATTTTCTATACCAATTTTGTCGTGTTAGACGATTCTAAGGAAATACACGTTGATGCAGTGCATGAAGCGGTTGTGTATACTCAAAATGCGCTCAAATTTTTAGGATACCACAATGGCCGTACGGATGGCTATTATGATATCCAAACATCAGAAGCCTTAATGAAATATAAAGCCAATCTTAATCTAACGATAAATGATACGATTGATCATAGCGTTCAAGAGCAGTTGTACAGTTCGGTTGTTTCAGAGTGGTCAAGTAACCGTAATGCTCGAGATGTCCAGTTACAAAAAGCAATTGAGGTTGTGAAAAATGGCAAATAAAGAGGAACATAAATTTGAACTTGTTTCCAAATTCGAACCGAAAGGGGACCAAATTAAAGCAATTGGTGCACTTACAGATGGAATTTTAGAAGGTAAAAAAGAACAAGTTCTTTTAGGGGCAACTGGAACGGGTAAAACCTTTACAGTAAGTCAAGTTATTGCGAAGTTAAACAGACCAACCCTTGTTTTTGTACATAACAAGACACTTGCTGGGCAACTTTATTCAGAGTTCAAAGAATTTTTTCCAAATAACCGGGTTGAATACTTCGTTTCAAACTTTGATTATTATCAGCCAGAAGCTTACTTACCCGGCTCAGATACTTATATCGAAAAAGTTCAATGATTAATCAAGAATTGGATATGCTGCGACACGCTGCACAAAACTCGGTATTACAACGTCGTGACACAATCATTGTCGCATCCGTGGCGAGTATTTATGCAACTGCGGATCAAGTTACTATAAAGAAATGCTTTACGTAATGCGCGTTGGACAAGAAATTTCGCGGGAAGATTTGATGCGTGATCTTGTGAAGCGTCAGTACATGCGTAATGATATTGAACAAAGTGTCGGAACATTTAGGGTTCGTGGTGATGTGATTGAAGTCGTTCGCGGTGATCGTGACGATATCGTGGTTCGCGTTGAATTTTTTGGCGATGAAATTGATCGAATCGTGGAAGTCGATCGCATTACCGGGAATGTTCGTGAAGGTTATTTAGTCTACGATATCTTTCCGGCAAATCAGTATGCTCGAGATATGGATCAAATTCGTCCTGCAGCCGACCGGATTGAAGCAGAGTTGCAGGAACGTCTTGCTTATTTTGAATCTGAGAATAGACTGGTTGAATACCAACGCCTCAAACAACGGACTGAATATGATCTTGAGGCATTACGGGAATTTGGGATGTGCTCGGGTGTTGAAAACTACTCCATGCATATTGATGGTCGAGATCCAAATCAACGTCCTTATACATTATTCGATTATTTCGCTGATGATTATTTATTTGTTGTGGATGAGTCTCATGTGTCATTACCGCAAGTTCGAGGGATGTACAACGGTGATCAGTCCCGTAAACGGACACTTGTGGAATATGGATTCCGCTTGCCGAGTGCCATGAACAACCGTCCAATGACATTTGAGGAATTCACAAGTGTTCAAAAACAAACGATATATGTTTCTGCGACACCTGGCGATTATGAACTTGAAAAAGTGAATCATGAGGTCGTTGAACAAATTATTCGACCAACTGGACTTCTAGATCCGACAATTGAAATTAAAAAAAGTCAGGGACAGGTGGATGATTTAATTGACCAAATTCTCGAACGTCGTGAGCGTGATGAACGTGTCCTGATCACGACACTTACGGTGAAGATGGCTCAAGATTTAACGAATTATCTTCTTGAAACGGGTATTAAAGTCGCATACCTTCATCATGAAACCAAGACTTTGGAACGTATTGAAATATTAAGAGATTTACGCTTAGGAAAATACGATGTCGTTGTTGGGATTAACCTCTTAAGAGAAGGGTTAGACCTTCCTGAGGTAAGTCTTATTGCGATTCTTGATGCCGATAAAGAAGGATTCCTAAGATCCTATCGATCACTTGTTCAGATTGTAGGGCGTGCAGCTCGAAATTCAAACGGTCATGTTATTATGTACGCAGATAAAATAACGGATTCCATGAAAAAAACAATTGATGAAACGAGACGAAGACGCGATATCCAAATTGCGTATAACGAAAAACATGGCATTACTCCGAAAACCATAAAAAAAGAAATTCGTGATGTAATTGCAGGAAAAGAAACCGCTGAATTGACACATCGTATCCGCAATAATAAAGGAAAACGTAAAGATAAAAAAGCTGTGGATGAACTTATCCAAAAACTCGAGAAAGAAATGCGAGAAGCTGCGGCACTTCTTGATTTTGAGAGAGCAGCTCAACTTCGTGATATTGTTATGGAGATGAAAGCAAGCTTGTAGACCAAGGAAACTTGGTCTTTTTTTGTAGTTTTTGTGCACTCATGCGATAATAGAATTAAATGAAGAGAATGTTGATTTGTTTGAAATCAAATATTGGAACGAAGTAATGTGATAGGGTTTCTTAAAATGGTAATTATTTATTACCAGAGGAGGCGTGCTATGCGAACTGAAACTGAAATTATGACTGTAATTTTGGAAGAAGCGGAATCAAGTCCACAGATTCGAATTGTTGCGATGAATGGGTCACGGGTAAATAAAAATATCGAAAAAGATGCAATGCAAGATTATGATATTGCATACATAGTCGATGACATCGAATATTATAAAAATCATCAATCATGGTTGGAACCTTTTGGAAAGATATTGATGATGCAAAGACCCGATGATTTTACGCTGTTTGGGCAAACACAGTCTCGAGACTATCATTACTTGGTTCAGTTTGAAGACGGGATTCGTATCGACTTCACATTTGTATCCATCGAGAATCTTGAAGATTATCTTCAGGAAGATCATTTAGTATCCATCATTTTGGATAAGGATTCCATTATATCCGGTGTCCTTCCTGCAAGTGATCAAGATTATTGGGTTCGTAAGCCAAGTGAGCAAAGTTACCGTGACTGTATTAATGAGATGTTGTGGTTATCCTTTTATGTCGTTAAAGGTATCAAGCGCCATGAGCCAATTTACGCAATGGACCACCTTGCATTGATGCGCGGAATGTTGCTTCAAATGATTACGTGGCAAGTCGGATTTGAAACAGAATTTTCCTTGAGTGTTGGGAAGAATTATAAACATCTTGATCGATATATTAGTTCGAGTATGTGGGAAAAGCTACTTTCAACGTATAACTTAAGTTCAAAAGAGCAGTGTGTCATTGTGTTGGAGTCCATGCTTACAATCTTCTCGGTAGTTGCTGATCGCGTAGGAGATTATGGAACTTTTGTATATGATCGTCATGAATACCATGATGTTTCAACTTATGTCTTAAATCAGATTAACGGTGAGTAAAGCGGTATTGTGGAGTTAAGAAACATGTTATAATTTGTTCAGTAGGTGATAGATATGGAAAACAATAAAATTGTCATTAAAGGTGCAAAAGAGAATAATCTAAAAAATATTAGCCTTGAGATTCCAAGAGATAAACTTGTAATTATGACGGGCCTTTCTGGGTCTGGTAAAACGAGTTTAGCGTTTGATACGATTTATGCTGAAGGACAGCGTCGTTATGTCGAGTCACTCAGTTCGTATGCACGTCAGTTCTTAGGAAATATGGAAAAGCCGGATGTTGAGTTAATTGAAGGACTTTCTCCATCGATTGCAATTGATCAAAAAACAACAAGTAATAATCCTCGTTCCACTGTTGGAACAGTAACGGAGATTTATGATTACTTGCGTCTTTTGTATGCTCGAGTGGGTATCCCTTATTGCCCTACGCATAATATCGAAATTACGTCTCAGACGATTAAACAGATGGTGGATCGCATTATGATGCTTGAAGATAAAACACGTCTTGAAATCTTGGCGCCGGTTGTGAAAGCACAAAAGGGAGAACATCGCGATTTACTGGATCATCTTCGTAAAGAAGGTTATGTCCGTGCGTACATTGATGGTGCTTTAGTTATGTTGGATGAAGAAGTCGCACTTGAAAAGAATAATCGCCATGATATCGACGTTGTCATTGACCGAATTGTTAAGAAGGAAGACAGCCGTTATCGATTGAGTGATTCATTAGAGACTGCCTTAAAATTGAGTAATGGAGTTGTACTCGTGAAAAATGGCGACGAGAATATGGTATTTTCAAGTAATTTTGCGTGCCCGGAGTGTGGATTCAGCATTGCATCCATCGAACCACGTCTTTTTTCTTTCAACTCACCCATGGGTGCATGTCACAACTGTAATGGTTTAGGCATGACGCAATCAGTAGATCCTGAGTTCTTAATTCCTGATCCGACTTTGTCGATTTCTGAAGGTGGGATTCGATACTATAAAAATATTGTGAATTCACAAAATATCGAGTGGCAGACATTTGAGCATCTCATTCAATTTGCGAAAGTTGATATTGATAAACCCATTAATAAATTAACGAAAAAACAAATGGATATTTTACTCTACGGAAGTGTTGTGCCCGTAAAATATGTTATTGAATCGCGTTCGGGAAATAGTTTTCACCGTAACGAACCCATCGAAGGGGTTGTAAGTTTAATTGAGCGACGTCATCGCGATACGACATCTTCATCATCGCGAGAATGGTATGGTTCGTTTATGGGTGAAGCTGTCTGTTCAGAGTGCCATGGTGCACGTCTGAATCAAGAAGCCTTAAGCGTGCGCGTAGGCGGATTAAACATTAGTCAATTTACTGAACAATCGATTGGTGATGCACTGCATTTTATGGATCATTTAGAACTCGATGAGATGAAAGCAAATATTGCTGAACTTGTGATTAAAGAAATTGCCTCACGTCTAACATTCCTTAAGGATGTAGGACTAGAGTACTTAACGTTAGACCGTATTGCAGGAAGTCTTTCAGGTGGAGAATCTCAACGAATTCGTCTTGCCACCCAGATTGGGTCGCGCCTTACGGGCGTGCTCTATGTTTTAGATGAACCCTCAATTGGTCTACATCAACGTGATAATGCGCGTCTTATTGAGACGCTAAAGAACATGCGTGATCTAGGGAATACCTTGATTGTTGTGGAACATGATGAGGAGACGATGGAAGCTGCGGACTGGATCGTGGATATCGGACCGGGAGCGGGCGCACTGGGTGGAGAAGTTATTGCGAATGGCCCCCTAGAATCGATTTTAAAAAACGAAAATTCAATTACCGGTCAGTATCTAAGTGGTAAACGAAGAATTCCTACCCCTCAAAAACGCCGTAAAGGCAATAAAAAGAAAATCGAAATTATGGGTGCGGAAGAAAATAACTTAAAAGGAATTAATGTTAAGTTTCCACTTGGAACATTTATCGCAGTTACAGGTGTAAGTGGTAGTGGTAAGTCGTCACTTGTTAATGAGGTCTTAAGCAAAACCGTTTATCATGCGCTTGGAAAACAACGTTTAAAACCTGGTAAACATAAAAAAATTAAAGGTCTCGATAATATTGATAAATTAATTACAATTGATCAAAATCCAATTGGACGTACACCACGTTCTAACCCTGCAACCTATACAGGGGTATTTGATGATATTCGTGACTTGTTTGCGAAAACACCTGAGGCCAAAATGCGCGGTTATGATAAAGGAAGATTCTCCTTTAATGTTGCCGGTGGCCGTTGTGAGATGTGTAAAGGTGATGGAGTCAAACGGATTTCGATGCACTTTTTACCGGATGTATTTGTTAAATGTAGTGAATGTGATGGTAAGCGCTATAACGATGAGACACTCCAAGTTCATTATAAAGAAAAAACAATTTTTGATATTCTTGATATGAGTATCGATGAGGCGACGGAATTCTTTGCACCGATTTCAAAAATTCGAAAAGGACTTGAAACGTTGCAGGATGTCGGACTGGGTTATATTAAACTGGGTCAATCAGCAACCACTTTATCCGGAGGTGAAGCACAGCGTGTTAAACTTGCGAGTGAGCTTCAAAGACCTTCTACTGGGAAGACGATGTTTGTTCTTGATGAACCGACAACAGGTTTACACAGTTATGATGTGGAAAAACTAACGGGAGTATTACAACGTATTGTGGATAATGGTGATACCGTAGTTGTGATTGAACATAACCTTGATGTTATTAAAAATGCGGATTATGTTATTGACCTTGGTCCAGAAGGCGGTGAAGGCGGTGGAACACTTGTTGCTTGTGGTACACCTGAAGACATTTGCCAAGTCGAAGACGGCTATACTGGACATTATCTTAAAGGGGTCTTAGAAAAGGGGTAGTTTATGGAAGAAAGAGTTTCATGCAGTGTAAAAACACTCGTACATCATTTTGGATTTGAACAAGTGGCGGGAGACCGAGAATCGTTAAAACGACGAATTACTCTTCCGAATACAAACAGACCTGGCTTGGAATTAACGGGGTTTTATGCACATGCAGAACCAAAACGTGTAGTCATAATTGGAAATAAAGAATCCTCATTTATCAAAACATTGGATGAGTCCGAACAGGCCGAACGATTTGATACAATCTTGAATGAAGAAACACCGTTCGCGTTAATTACAGGTGGCAATCCATGTCCGCCAACCCTTCGTAATGTTGCGAACAAAAAGAATTTCCCCGTGTTTGTTACAGACCGACCAAGTTCAGATATCATGGTGGAAATCGTTACGTTTTTAGATGAGGTCTTGGCACCGACAGGAAATGTTCATGGTGTTTTAATGAACGTTTTTGGAAAAGGTGTACTTATTATTGGTGAGAGTGGTATGGGTAAAAGTGAAGTCGCACTTGAATTGGTCTTACGTGGTCATGCGTTAATTGCCGATGATCGTGTAGATATTACCCGTGTTAAAAATAAAATAATGGGAACAGCCCCCGAGTTATTACGTGGAATGCTCGAAATTCGCGGAATTGGAATTATCGATGTCAGCCAGATGTTTGGGGTCCGCTCATATCTGGAACAAGAAGAAATTAACTTTGTAATTGAGTTTACAAAATGGGATGACAACCAGCAATACCTTAGAGCCGGTATTGAAGAACAACTGCCTTATGAGGCATTGGGATTAAAAATACCGCACCTTGTATTCCCGGTGAAAGAAGGTCGTAATATGTCAGTACTCGTTGAATCCGCTGTACGTGATCATATGCTTAAACAACGAGGAATTAATAGCGCAGAACTTTTTGATGAGCGCGTAATGGATTTTATTAAACGTCAAGCAAAGGAGCAAGTTGATGATTAAGTTTTTTCCAAATACTCAAACATTCGTTCAAATTGGACCTGTAAGTATTGCGTGGTATGCAATACTGATAATGTCTGGTGCATTTCTAGCGTATTCTATAAGTCAACGAAATTTACTCAAAGTAGGTTATAAAAAAGAGGATATCGAAGATTTATTCATGGGTTCGCTCATTGCGGGGTTTCTGGGCGCGCGTCTTTGGTATGTTTTGTTTTTTGAATTTAAGACATACCTTTCTCAACCTTTACGCATCTTTGCAATCCATGAAGGTGGACTTGCGATTCAAGGGGGTTTAATTGCAGGGGTGGCATTTGGCTATTGGTTTACAAAGCGCCGACGTCTAAATTTTATTCAATGGGCAGATCTCATTATTCCAAATATTCTCCTTGCACAAGCTATCGGTCGATGGGGGAATTTTATGAACAAGGAAGCTTATGGACGTGTTGTTCAAGAGAGCTTCTATAATCATTTTCCAATTTGGTTTAAAGATATGATGTATATTGATGGAGCATTCCGTCAACCAACATTCCTCTATGAGAGTGTTGCAAATATTATTGGATGGATTCTGATTGTATTTGTACTCAAACGATTCAGTAAGATTAAGCGCGGCGACTTAACTTTCGCATATATGATGTGGTATGGAGCAACCCGCTTTATCATTGAGGGATTTCGATCAGACAGTTTAATGTTTGGTCCAATTCGAGTTGCACAATTTATTTCAATTATTTTTGTAGTACTTGGTGTGGCTGGATACATGGGACTTTTTAAAAAATACCTTAAACGTCAGAAACCAATTATTCTATTTGATTTTGATGGAACCATTGCGAATACACAAGCGTGCATTTTGGAGACGTTCCGTCGCGTGTTTGAAACATACAAGCCTGAGTATAAACTCAGCGAACAAGAAATGAAATCCTTTTTAGGACCAACACTTCATGATACGTTTAGTAACTATTTTGAAGAAGCTGACATTGAGTCAATAATCCAAGAATACCGTCGGATCAATCATGAGCTGCATGATGCTTATGTTGTTCCTATGGAACATGCGATTCCATTATTGGAAGATCTTAAAAATGATGGATATCGTATGGGTGTTGTTTCAAATAAAATCACATCGACACTTGAACTTGGGATGGAAGTAACGGGTATCAACCCTGAACTTTTTGAAGTGGTATTAGGATGTGATCAATTTGAACCCGTAAAAGCCGATCCTGCGGGCATCGATAAAGCACTCGAGTTGATGCATGCAGATCGTGGACAATTAATTTATGTTGGAGATACTGCTTCAGATATTCTCGCAGGACAGCGGGCAGGTTCATTTACTATCGGATATGTATTTGATAAAATACGTGAGAAGGATTTAGAAGAAAGTAAACCGAATCGTATGATTTCGGATTTAATGGAAATCAAAGAAATATTGAAGGAGGATCATGAATGGACAATAACTATGATGTAGTCATCATTGGAGCAGGTCCAGCAGGTTTGACGGCAGCGGTTTATGCAGGACGCGCTGGCTTGAAAACAGCAATGTTGGAATCGGAAGCCCCAGGTGGAAAAATGATTAAGACGGACTTAGTCCAAAACTATCCCGGTGTGGATAATATTGCGGGGGTCGATTTATCGATGAAAATGTTTGAGCACTCGACCGCTTATGGAACAGAATACCTTTACGGGAATGTCAATGGCATTGTTGATGAAGGGGATTATAAAGTAATCAAAACTGAAGATGGATCGGAGTACCGTGCTCATGTTGTCATCGTTGCAACGGGGACAAATGAACGTACTTTAGGATTTGAAAAAGATGACGCACTCTTAGGTCACGGCCTATCTTATTGTGCAGTGTGTGACGGTGCATTCTTTAGAGATAAAAAAGTTGTTGTTATTGGTGGGGGGAATTCAGCCCTTGAAGAAGCTGTCTATTTAACCCAGTTTGCAAGTGAAGTTAATCTTGTAATTCGTAGAGATGTCTTCCGAGGCGATGATTCAGCACAACGCCAAGTATTTAGCAACGATAAAATTAATGTAATTAAAAAACATATTCCCGTTGATTATATCGATAGCGATGGGAAAATAACAGGGATGAAATTTGAACATGTTGAAACAGGAGAACCACTAGTAATTGAAACAGATGGTGTCTTCCCTTACATTGGGGCGACTCCAGCAACAGGGTTCCTAAAAGATTTAAATGTTTTAGATAATGAAGGTTATTTAATTGTTAATAATCAACTTGAAACTGAAATTCCAGGCATCTTTGGAGCCGGTGATGTTATTCAAAAACATTTACGTCAAATTGTTACTGCAACAAGTGATGGTGCAATTGCAGCACAAAATGCATTTCACTATATACAAGATCTTAAATCTAAGGCATAGCCTTAGATTTTTGTTATAATTGGGGTAAGAGGTGGAACATGGAAAAACAAAAAGTAGTTTTAGTCACAGGTCTATCAGGTGCAGGGAAAACAAGCGCCATGGCTGTTTTAGAAGACATGGGGTATCATTGTATTGATCGTTTTCCAGTATTTATGATTGAAGATCTTGTACGAGATATTGAGGCGATGAAAGATGGGACTTACAGCAATCTTGCGTTAAGTGTGAATGCTGCAGATTTCGATGTTTTCTATCGTACATTCAAGAACTCAGAGTGTGAGTTGATTGTCTTGTTTTTAGATGCGAGTAAAGAACAACTTCTGCTACGCTATAAGTATAATCGACGCAATCACCCATTAATTGTTGCGAATCTGGCAAATGGGCTTGAAGAGGCCATTGATGCGGAAATCGAACAGTTTTCAAATATTAAGTCACGCGCATCGATTATCATCGATACAACATTTTTAACACAACAAAATCTAACATCACGCATTAAGCGGTTCTTTAAAATAGAGGGAAATCAATCCTTATTCCTAAGCTTTATTTCGTTTGGTTATCGTAAAGGTCTTCCAATGGATGCAGACCTTGTTTTCGATGTGCGATTCTTAAACAATCCATATTGGGAAGAATCCCTGCGATCTATGACGGGGAATGATAAACCAGTCTTTGACTACGTAATCAACGATGAAAAAACACAAGAATTTTTAAAATATCTAACACACTTTTTAGATTACGCCTTTGAACGTTATATCGAAGAGTCAAAGCACTTGTTAACTGTTGCAATTGGTTGTACAGGTGGTCAACATCGATCTGTTTCGATTGTGAATTGGCTCTATGAAAATTATGACAAACAATATAATACCTTAAAAGACCACCGTGATATGCCCGAGGATAAAGAGTAATGAAGGTCGCGGTAGTTGGTGGTGGAAAAGGGCAATCTGCGTTATTAAGAGGTTTAAAACATATAGAATCACTGGAGTTAAGTGCGATTGTTACGGTGGCTGATGATGGTGGTAGTACTGGGCGATTGCGAGAAGATTTTAATGTTCCAGCTATGGGTGATATTCGAAATGTGATGCTTGCTTTAGCGGAGTCGGAAAATTTGCTGTCGCAAATTATGAACTATCGTTTTAGTAAAGATTCAAGATCAACCCTTGCAGGTCATAATCTTGGGAACTTAATCCTTACGGCACTTACAGACACCACTGGCGATTTTATGGACGCGGTTGCATCGGTTTCAAAAGTTTTAAATGTGATAGGTGACATTATTCCTTCATCCGAAGAAACCATTACATTATGTGCACGGATGGAAGATGGAACGATTGTCCGCGGAGAATCGAATATTCCAAAATATGCGAACTCAATTGACTGTGTTTACTACGATGAGCCGGTACATGCAACAGATCAGGCGCTTCAAGCCATTCTTGAAGCGGATGTGATCTTATTAGGTGTTGGTTCGTTGTATACCTCAATTCTTCCAAATATCATCATTCCAGAAATAAAAGAAGCACTGCAAAAAAGTAATGGGAAGATTGTGTATTATTGCAATGCAATGAGTCAGCCCGGAGAAACAGATGGCTATAGTGGGGAAGATCATGTGAATGCAATTGTAAAACATATCGAAAAACCTGTCGATCTTGTTGTACGTTGTGTTGATGAAATTCCTTCTGATGTAATTCAAAACTACGAAAATGAAGATTCTCATCCAATTTACTTTAGAAGTTCGGTTCATACGTATACCGTTGTAGACCAAAACTTATTGAATTTTGAGAATGGAAAAATCCGTCATGATCATGATCGTGTGCGTGAGGGATTCTATGAAATACTGGAGGTGATTGGATGTCCTTTAGCAGTGAAGTAAAACATGAAATATCCACAAATATTTATCACGAGTGTTGTGAACGTGCATTCTTATCGGCATTCTTACAAATCAATTCAAATTTGATTATTGCGAATAAGCGCATGCAAATTCAAATTGAGATTGAAAATGCAGCAATTGCGAAACGATTGTTTTCACTTCTTAAAGAACGTTACCAGGTCGAAATTGACTTGACGGTTGTTAAAAAACAAAAATTAAAGAAAAATAATGTCTATGTTCTCCGTGTTATGGATCGCGGTATGGAAATCTTGGAAGATTTGGGAATTTATTCGTCGAAAGGCATGCGAAGCACACCATATAGCGTAATTACACTTAAAGAATGCTGTGCGCGTGCTTATCTTGCGGGTGCATTTCTGGCAAGTGGAAGCATTAATGCGCCAACAACTGCAAATTATCATATGGAAATAACGTGTGAAGGCGAGGAACTTGCGCGTTATCTACAAAAACTACTCAATCGTTTTGACATCACCGCTAAAATAACAACCCGCCGCAATCGTCAAGTTGTTTATGTTAAGGCAGCAGACCAAATTGCGGATTTCTTAAAAATAACAGGAGCTCATGTTAATACTTTGGAATTTGAAGATATCCGCATTCAGCGCGATTTTAAAAACTCCTTAACACGACTTGATAATTGCGAAGTTGCAAATGAGGTCAAAGCCATTAAAGCCGGAAGTCAACAGTTGGACGCAATTTACAAACTTATTGAACATAATCGTTACAATCAACTTGAAGCGCGATTAATTCAAGTGGGTGATTTACGCATGAATCATCCTGAAGCAAGTTTGAACGAGCTTATTGAATACTATGAAGAAGAACATAATGCAACCATTAGTAAATCAGGTTTACAACACCGTTTTAAAAAAATAATTGAATTAGCAGATAAATTAGACCAAGAGGTAGCATCTTGATGCATTATGAAGGTGTAAAATTTAACTTGAGAGAAGCTCGTGATGATGATGCACACGAACTTTTCCAGATAATGTGTGATGAACGTGTTACGAAATATTATGGAATGGGTCGCTTTGAAGATCATGACGAGGCATTAAAGGAAATCCATCGCTTTAAAGAATCTGAGACCAGCTTTGATGGGTTTCGTTGGGTTATTTCAGATAAAAATGACTGTTATATCGGCGATGTAGGGTGTTATAACTATGATCTGGATTTTAACTGCATTGAAGTCAGTTTTAAACTCAAATATGAATATTGGAATCAAGGAATTCTTTCGGAAGCATTACAATACGCAATTGATTATGCGTTCAATTTCAAATACTATAATCGACTCCAAGTAAAAGTTTGTCCTGAAAATCAAGGATGCATTCGACTCTTGGATAAAACAGGATTTAAGTATGAGGGGACGTTGAGGCAAGCGGAGTATGAAGCGGGACGCTATATCGATATATGTATCTATTCGCTACTTCAAACCGACATTATGTGATGATTAGTGAACCGCGCTAAAAGTGGTATTGACATTTTTTTTCGTGTTATAATTATTAAAAGGCGGTATTTATTATGGGTTCTATTATTTCGTTTTTAATTTTATTCTTTATAACAATGATTATTATCAAGATTTTACCCCAATTATTGGGTATTGTCGTCATCATTTGGGTTATTAGTACGATTGTACGTGTAATCCAAGAAGTACGTCGTCCTCGAGGATCTTCTCGAGATTTTTATGGGAGTCAAAGTTCGCATACAGATCAATCGTATTCGGATAATCATAACGGCGATGTTATCGATGTAGAATATACAACACGTGATGTCACAGATCAAGAAAATAAATAGTGATTAAGGGAGGGGATGCTTGATGATCTCGAAAGCAGTTATTGCAGATAAAAAACAATTAAATCTATTGTGGAAAGATGCGTTTCCAAACCTCAATCGCGGTGCAGTCGATGCGTATTTTAATAATTTTTATCATGAAGATCAATGTTATGTATCCCAAAATGATTATGACGAGATTTTGGCTGCAATCCAAGTTCATGATAAAGTCCTATCGTTACATGATAAAAATATTAAAGCTTCCTATCTCGTTGGGAGTTTTATAAGACCGAATGTCTTGGTTCAAACGATGACGACACTGATTGAAACAATCTTAGAAGATGTTTCAAAGACAGATATCATTACATTGTGTCACACAGATCATCCGGAATGGTTTGAACCATTTGGATTTGAGACAGTTGTGGAAAACTATATTTATACAATCCCAGCAATTTCACTTCCTGCATTAGGAATGGAAGGGATTGTTAGAGATCCAAGCCCAGAAAGTCTGTTAGAAGTATATCGACGATTCACAAGTCATTTCACTGCGAATTTTGTACGGGACGAAGTTTATTTTGGAAAACTCAAAAAAACAATGCGAGAACAAAACGGCCAAATTATTGGACTTCAAGAAAATGGCGTTTTAATTGCCTATGCAATTGTTACAAATGGGCCTCATTCGGTAGAAGTGTTAGAGTGCTGTTATGATAAGAGTGGTTCTTTAGTATGCCTTCTTGCCTTTGTTTCGCGCTCTGTTCAAGATGTTCGTCTTCATGCTTCAATTTCGGAGCGACTGGATAAAATATTTACAGAGGCTCAGCGTGTAAAGGCACCTTTTCTTATTGCGCGTGTTAATGATAAAGAATTATTTGAACGATTGTATCATATAAAAATTATCAGTGCGTATTCGGCATTTCATGCCTTTGGGAAGCCACTGTTTAATAGGGATTTTTTATAGATTGTTAGTTGGCTCACAATTGACAATTGGTTGAGATGGTATATAATAAGAATGTCAATTATAAGGAGGATATAGACACTATGACAGTTAAAGTAGCAATTAACGGTTTCGGCCGTATTGGTCGTTTAGCAACACGTTTATTAACAGGTTCAAAAGACATGGAAATCGTGGCAATCAACGACTTAACAGATGCAGCAACATTAGCTCATTTATTAAAATATGATTCAGCACAAGGACGTTTCGAACATGATATCGAAGTTAAAGACGGAGCTTTCGTAATCGACGGACACGAAATCAAAGTTTTAAGCGAACGCGATCCTAAAAACTTACCTTGGAAAGAACTTGGTGTTGACGTAGTTATCGAATGTACAGGTTTCTTCACAACAGAAGAAAAAGCTGGCATGCACTTAGAAGCAGGAGCACGTAAAGTTATTATCTCAGCTCCAGCAACAGGCGACATCAAAACAGTTGTATACAACACAAACCATGAAATTCTTGACGGTAGCGAAACAGTTATCTCAGGTGCTTCATGTACAACAAACTGCTTAGCTCCAATGGCTGCAGTATTAAATGACAAGTATGGTATTATTTCAGGAACAATGACAACAATCCATGCTTACACAAACGATCAAAACACATTAGATGGTCCTCATCCTAAAGGTGACTTACGTCGTGGACGTGCAGCTGCACAAAGCATTATCCCTAACTCAACAGGAGCAGCTAAAGCAATCGGTTTAGTAATTCCTGAGTTACAAGGTAAATTAGATGGTGGAGCACACCGTGTTCCTGTAATCACTGGTTCAATCACTGAATTAGTAGCAGTAGTTGAAAAAGCAACAACAGTTGAAGAAGTAAACGCAGCTATGAAAGCAGCAACTAACGAGTCATTCGGTTACACTGAAGAACAACTTGTTTCAACAGACATCATTGGTATGAGCTACGGTTCATTATTTGATGCAACACAAACTAAAGTTTCATCAATCGGTGGTGTAAACTTAGTTAAAGTTGCTTCATGGTATGACAACGAAGCATCATACACAAACCAATTAGTACGTACAGCACATTACGTTGCTTCAAAATTCTAATTGATTCAATTATGATCTTGAAAGCTATCCATTTGGATAGCTTTTTTTATATTTGAAGTGTGCCTAAATAAAGGCGATTTATGATATACTTATTGCAAAGGTTTGGAGGCTATTATGAAGTTATATAATTCGAAATCAAATTCGCTTGAAGAGTTTACACCGATTGAGGAAGGGAAGGTATCCATGTATGTCTGTGGACCAACTGTTTACAACTATGCACATATAGGAAATGCACGCCCAATCGTCGTATTTGACTTATTGCGACGCGTTCTAACGGCACTTGGGTATGATGTTAAACTTGTATCGAATTACACGGATGTTGATGATAAAATCATTAAGAAAGCGTTAGAAGAAGGTGTTGATGAATCGGTTATTTCAAATCGTTATATTGAGGCCTATGAAAAAGTTCGTAAAGGACTTCATGCAGATTACGTTCAAGCAACTCCAAAAGTAACAAGTACGATGCCAGAGATTATTGCGTTTATTCAGGACTTAATTGATCATGGTTATGCGTATGCATCCAATGGAGATGTTTATTTTCGTGTGTCTAAAGCAAAAGAATACGGCTCCATTTCTTCACAAAATATTGATGAATTGATGGTAGGTGCACGTATTGAGGAAAACAGCAGCAAAGAAAACCCTCTTGATTTTGTATTGTGGAAAGATACAAAGGATAATGGCATTAAGTGGGATGCACCATGGGGTAAAGGAAGACCGGGTTGGCATACTGAGTGTGTTGTTATGATTGGGAATGAATTTAAACAAGAGGTTATCGATATTCATGGCGGTGGTCAAGATTTAAAATTCCCGCATCACGAAAATGAATCAGCACAATGCCGTGCACTCCATAATCATGATCTTGCGAATTATTGGATTCATAATGCGATGCTAAATATTGATGGTGAAAAAATGAGTAAGTCAATCGGTAATGTTATGTGGGCCCAAGAGTTTATTGATAAATTGGGTGAAAATGCTACACGGTGGTTGCTTATGTCGACACATTATCGTCTCACATTAAATATTACGGAAGAACTTATTGAACAAACTCAGAAAAAACTTGATCGGATCTTCCAAGGACTAAACAAAGCATATATTGAACTTGAAAAGATGGAATATCATATTGGCCCACAATTTGATGATGTACGCTATCATCAATTTATGGACGCCATGGCGGATGATTTAAATGTCGCGAATGCGAATGTTGTCCTGTTTGACACCGTGAAACAATTAAATGCTGCAGTGCGCCAACGTGAAATTAATGGTGAAGGGGTATCTAAATATATTGTGACTGTGGAGAAAATGTTGGATGTTCTTGGTATTGCTTATTCAAGAATTGTCCTTGATGACAAATCTAGAGCGCTGTTTAAGCAATGGAATGATGCTAAAGCACGCAAAGATTTTGAAGACGCAGACCGCTATCGTAGCGAACTCATGGAACGAGGATTATTATAATATGATGCATTCAGGAAATGTTTTGGCTTTTGTGGGTGATGCGGTTTTATCCCTTCAAGTGAGGCAATATCTGGTAGAACAAGGAATTACGAAAACAAAGCAATTACAAGAAACTTCGGTTAAGTTTGTGAGTGCCATGGCACAAGCCGATTACATGAAGACATTACTGGATGGTAATGCACTTTCTGAGGAAGAGATGGGTATCTATAAACGAGGCCGAAATACCAAAAGTGCATCAATGGCTAAAAATGCGGATGTTATGTCGTATCGTATTGCGACGGGATTTGAAGCATTGTGGGGATATCTTTATATGGAAGGTCATCATGAACGTTTGGACACGCTTTGGAAAGAATATATAGAAACGGTGGAAATATAATGTCGAATTACATTTTTGGGAAAAATACGGTCACTGCATATTTAAAAAGTGGGCAGAAACCAAAGAATTTATATTTATTCAATAAAGGAAATTATCAAGAAATTGTGACGCTTGCGAAAGAACACGGAATTAGACCGCAATTTGTCGATAAATTTCGATTGGATAAAATGGCTGATGGTGTGCACCAAGGTGTCGTGATAGAAATTCAAGACTACAAATATTACTCACTTCAAGAAATTATTCAAGGCGCTCAAAACAATTTAATCGTGCTCTGTGATCAACTTGAAGATCCACATAATCTGGGTGCAATTCTAAGAACGTGTGATGCATGTGGTGTAGATGGAGTGGTAGTTGGAAAACATCGAAGTGTTGGCTTAACATCAGCGGTTGCGAAAGTTTCTACAGGTGCAATTAATACGGTAAAGGTAGCGGAAGTTACAAATATGGTTAAAGCTATCGCAGAACTTAAAGAAGCGGGTTATTGGGTAGTAGCTGCTGAGAATGCGGTGGAAGCAGTTGATTATACTGAATTCAATGTTGATATGCCACTTGTATTGATTGTGGGTTCTGAGGGTAAAGGAATTTCACGTCTTGTAAAGAAAGAGTGCGATATATTAACAACGATTCCAATGCAGGGAAGCGTCAATTCACTAAATGTATCCGTCGCAACGGGTGTTTTGCTCTTTGATATAGTACGTCGCCGAAAATAATGCAGTATGGGGGGATTTGCATGATAAGCGATTTTGAGTATCTTTATATGATTCGCCAGAACAGTGAAGATGCATTGGATATTGTAATGGGGAAGTTCAAGCGTTTGCTTTGGAAAAGAGCATATGAACTTTATACTCAACAAAAGCCTATCGGGATTAATATCGAAGATTTGTTTCAAGAAGGATTTTTAGGGTTTTATGATGCCATTGATACCTTCAAAGAAATAAAAGATGTAGGATTTGCATATTATGTAAATCTCTGCGTAATCTCCACGATGCGAACCGCACTACGAAAATGTCGATCACAATCATACAAACTTTTGGATAGTAAATGGTCGTTGGATCTCTTTGTGACAGAAGATAAATCCGTTTATCTTGCTGATATGATTGAAACGCAAGATCTCACCAGTGATCCGGTTGTGGTTGCACATTATCATGATGCACGTCGCATTGAACGCAAAGTACTTGAATCGATCCCTGAAAAAGAACGGATAATCTATACAATGCGGGAAGAGGGATTTGGATATCGTGAGATTGCAGATCGGTTTAATATTTCACCGAAAAATGTGGATAATATCATCCAAAAAGTGAGGCGTCGTCTTGTAGCAATGCGCGATGTTTCCCACATGTGAGTTCATTGACACCCCACTGTGATTGTGATAAAGTTAGGGAGCACGAAAGTGGGGTTTTTTAATGACAAATAAAAGAGAAAAAGTAATCTTGGTATGTACTGAATGCCTTTCACGTAACTACTCTACTTTTCGAAATCATTCAAGTGTTACGGAACGACTTGAGATAAAAAAATTTTGTAAACGATGTGGAAGACACACATTACATAGAGAGACAAAATAGGAGGTAAATGCTATGGCTTGGTTTAGTTTTGCTGGAATTAAAGAAGAAATCCATAAAATCAAATGGCCTACTCGTAAGGAAATGACACGAAACACAACAATCGTTTTATCCTTTGTTCTGTTTTTTGTAGCTTACTTTTTACTAACAGAAGTTGTGTTAGTAGCAGCATTGAAATTGATTGGAATTGGTGGATAAGATGGAAGAAAAAAAATGGTATGTTGTTAACACCTATTCAGGACATGAAAACCGTGTTAAAGAAAACTTAGAACGACGCGTAGAATCAATGGGTATCGAAGATGCTTTATTTAGAATTCTTGTAGCTGAAGAAAAAGAAATTGAATATAAGAATGGTAAAAAAGTCGAAAAACTTCGTAACTTATTCCCAGGTTATTTATTTGTAGAAATGATTATGACGGATGAAGCGTGGTATATCGTTCGTAATACTCCTGGTGTTACAGGATTTATCGGTTCATCAGGTGGTGGTGCAAAGCCATTCCCAGTTTCAGATGAAGAGATTGAATCAATTTTAAGACGCATGGGTATGAGTGATCAAAAACTTATCGTTAATTTCAAGGAAGGCGATACAGTTCGTATTCTTTCGGGACCATTTGCAGGGATCGAAGGAACTGTTGATAGTATGAATGATGATTCTCAAACAGCAATGATTCTTACGATTTTATTTGGTCGTGAGACACCTACTGAGATTTCATATACAGATATCGAAGCATTATAATAATTACAAGCGGGCTATGCTCGCTTTTTTTATGCACAATTATATGAATTCGTGTGAATTGGAAAATCTTAAGATTTATGATGTATAATATAGATGCTATTTATGTTTGGAAGGTGTTTATATGAGTCTATATGGAATTGGGTCTGCGACCGGAAAAATTATTCTAATGGGTGAACATTCAGTTGTTTACGGTAAACCAGCGATTGCGTTGCCTTTCGCATACGCACGTATTGAGACAAGAGTGGATTTCCATCAAGAAGAAACCACGATTGATTGTCTTTATTATCAAGGGGCCTTGTCAAGTGCGCCTTCAGTTATTGCGGGTATCAAAGAATTAATCACACTAACATTAAAATTTATGAATAAAGAGAATTATGGTCTTCATATTTCAATTGTATCAACATTACCACCACAACGTGGATTGGGCTCGAGTGCAGCAGTTTCAGTATCCGTTGTTCGTGGTCTTTTTGATGCGTTTAAAATGCACTTATCAGACGAAAACTTAAATTATTTGGTGTCAGTAGCCGAGCGCATCCACCATACGAATCCTAGTGGCCTTGATGCAAATACAATCGCTATGGGAAAACCCGTTTTCTTTGAACGGGGTAAATTGGGTGAAGTTATTGAAGTGGATATGGATGCGGTCCTCGTTGTTGCAGATACTGGCGATTCCGGTCAAACCCGTCTTGCCGTTTCAGAAGTGAATGCAATGCTTAAGGATAATCCAGAGTATGTGGAATCGTTGATGAACAAACTTGCAGATTTGACCAATGAAACCCGTATTCACCTTCAAACAAAAAATGTGGGGGAAGTGGGTAATTGTATGAATCGTGCCCATGAGGTTTTAAAAACAATTCGCGTAAGTAATGATAAATTAGATCTCCTAACAACCATCGCCATTCAAGAGGGGGCATTGGGCGCAAAGTTAACGGGATCAGGAAAAGGTGGCTGTATGATTGCCCTTTGTGCCAACGAAGAGGATTCAATGCATGTATCACAAAAATTAAAAGAAGCGGGTGCGGTAGATACATGGTCTTATAATTTAAATGGTAAACAAATTCATGACTAAAACGATTCGTGCTCATACCAACATTGCCCTCATTAAGTATTGGGGAAAGAAGGATAATGAATTAAAAATACCGCACAATTCCAGTCTTTCTATGACATTAGATCAGTTTTACACCGATACATGGGTTGAATATGATGCCACATTAACTGAGGATATTTTTATCCTTGATGGTTATGAGGTGGAAGGTAAGGAAAAAGATCGCGTTGTTTGGTATATGAATGAGCTTAGGAAACGATATCCGTTACCTTATTTTGCTCGCATTCATTCTACCAATTTTGTCCCCAAAGCAGCAGGCTTAGCCTCATCAGCATCCGCATTCGCTGCGCTTGCGAAAGCAGCAACGCTTAACCTTGATTTATCCGATGAAGTAGTATCTCGCTGTGCGCGATTGGGTTCGGGAAGTGCATCGCGTTCAATCTACGGTGGATTTGTGAAATGGAATCGCGGCTCAAATGATTTGGACAGTTTTGCGGAGCCTATAATCATGAAGCCTTGGCCAGAATTTAGAATGATTGTCTGCATTCTTAATGATCAAGAAAAACCGTTTTTAAGCAGCCAAGCGATGAACACAACTGTCGAAGAATCGGTATATTACCCAGCGTGGGTAGAACAGACAGAAAAAGACATCATAAATTTAGAATCGGCACTGAAAGAACACGATATCTGGACTGTTGGTGCGATTGCGCAACAAAATGCTTTACGAATGCACGCATCGTTAATGGCAGTAAATATGTGGTATTTTGAGCCGCAAACGGTCGAAATTATGAATAAAGTGCGTAAAATCCAAAAGACAGTACCTGCTTTCTTTACCATGGATGCTGGTCCTAATGTGAAAATCATGACAACCTCTGAACATGTGGAAACGGTTCTCGCTGAGTTAGAGGGTGTTAAAACGGTAGTTTGCGCGCCGGGAGTGGGGGTATCGGTTTATGATTCACGTTAAATTTCCTGGGAAACTGTTTTTTATGGGGGAATATGCAATTATGGAACCAGGTCAAAAAGCGGTCATTGCAGCCATTGATCGGTTTTTAAATGTTTACATAGAGGCCGCCGAGCAATTTGAAGTAAACAGTCGCTATGGTCAACTTCAAGGTACTGAGATATTTATGCAGAATGAAACGTTGACTCATGTGAAGGCAGCAATTGAAATTTCAAGACGCTATTTGAAATTTAGAAGAATAACAATGACCCCTTTCAAAATGCATATTGAGAGTGAGTTGGATTCGGAAAATGAGCAAAAATATGGATTTGGATCGAGTGGTGTTGTACTAGCGGCAGTGATTGATGCTATTTTGAGACTTCATGAGGTAGAGCTGGAATCGTTAGAACTTTTTAAACTCTCGGTGATGGCCCAAGTAATTGTTGGTGAGATCAGCTCGGGTGGTGATTTGGCTTCCACATGTTTTGGCGGCACACTAGTTTATCAGCGTTATGATGAGTCATGGCTTATTGTTGCGGATATGTGTAATATGAACCTTGTCCATTCAACATGGCCAGGATTGCTGATTGAACCTTTACCATCAACCAACCTAAATCTATGTGTTGGATGGACGGGAACTGTAAATCAAACCTCGCCTTTTGTCGACGCAGTACGAGAATTAAAAAGTAGTAATCCAGGCTATTATGCATCCTTTCTCGAGGAAGCGAATCTTCGAGTCAATCAGTTTATTGATGCTTGGAAAGACCATGATTTTATATTGGTTTCTCAAGCCATTGATCACTATAGAATGTTGATGGCCGAATTAGGGAATCGTGCATCGATCAATATTGAGACAAATGTCTTAACGAAGCTGATTGAATCCGCGCACAATATCGGTTTACCTGCCAAGATATCCGGTTCTGGTGGTGGTGATTGTGGATTCGCATTAATATCTGAAAACTTTAATGAAAAAGCGAACACTTTAGTACATGAATGGGAAAAACATGGTATTCTATATCTAGATGTAGGAGTGTATAAAACGTAAATGAGATCAAAAAGAAAAGACGAACATGTAGCACTTGCGTTAAAGCAAAATGTGTATCAATCTGATTTTGATACCGTACGGATTGTTCACCAAAGTTTACCAAATATCAATTTGAGTGAAGTAGATCCTTCCATTCAATTTTTAGGTCAGACGATGAAGTATCCAATTTATATTAATGCAATGACAGGTGGTAGTGAAAAAACTGAAATGTTGAATCGAAACCTAGCGAGAATTGCTCGTGTTTTTGGTTTGCCGATGGCAGTTGGTTCACAACATGCTGCGCTTGATGATAAGACCCTTGAATCATCGTATCGAGTTGTACGTGATGAAAATCCTACAGGATTTATTATCGGGAATGTAGGGGCGAATGCAACTGTGGATGAGGCGAAGCGTGCAATCGCGATGATTGATGCGAATGCACTAGGTATCCACATCAATGTTGCGCAAGAAATTGCGATGGACGAAGGTGATCGCGACTTTGCTCACTGGCTTGAAAATATAACCCAAATTGTTGCTTCGGTGGATGTTCCAGTTATTGTTAAAGAAGTGGGATTTGGTATGAGTGCAAAGACCGTTGCTCAGCTCTATGATTGTGGTGTGCGTCATGTAGATTTAAGTGGTCGTGGGGGTACGAACTTCGTTTGGATTGAAAATGAACGCTCACAAGGCAAACGTTATAATTATCTATCAGATTGGGGTATTACGACCGTCGAGTCACTTATGATGACTAAATCATATCAAGAAAAATGCGATATATTCGCATCAGGTGGGGTGCAAAATCCACTTGATGCCCTGAAGTGTTTAATACTCGGTGCAAAAGCAGTTGGGATTTCAGGGTATTTCCTCAAGGTAGCACATTTAGAGTCAGAAGCGATGCTGAATGAAGTTTCCATGTTTTTGGAAGACTTTAAAAAGCTAATGGTTTTAGTTGGGGCTAAAACGATTGAATCGTTAAAGAATGTTGATTATACAGTCCATGGGAAGGAGGTGTAGTAGGATGAGCGAAGAACATCAAGCAATACATGTTGAGGAAAATGCAAACGACAAGAAAGAAAAACAGCGTTTAGTTAAAAATCCAAAAGAAAATAAGAGTGTTATCATTGGTGTTATTGCAGTCTTGTTACTTGCAGTTTTTTCAACCTCATTCTTCTTCTTAAAAAGTCGTTGTACGGTAGATGGAAAGAGTGTTTGTTACGATAAAGATAATGAATATTTTAGTATTGAAGAAAATGCCTCGCTTACTGTACAAGTAGAAAATAAAGAACTTGGAGATTATCTCGTGTCCACATGGAATGAGATTCATCCGCAACATAAAGATGCAATTTCATATGTTGTACAGGAACCTTTAAGTATTGATCAAATGGCAAAAGGACTTCCTTATGATGTTATGGTGACGTCTCAAAAAAATGCTGTTTATTTTCTAGATCAGTTGGTCAATCTGGGGAATTCACTTGATACAGTAGTTGGGAGTCGTATTCCGGTCCAACTGCAAGATTCCATTAATCTTAAAGGATACTATTTCGTTCAAAACAGTATTGAAGGTGGCCTTTTTGTCTATAATAAAACCCTTCTAGAGGAAGCAGGTTTTGATTTAAAAGATTCGGATGAATCTGGTTTACCTGATGTTTTTGAGACCTGGGATCAAATCTATAAAGCTTCAGATAAAATACTGAAAAAGACCGATATGGTTTTCCCATTATCCTTTAAAGATCAAGAATCCTTTTATCCTTTCTTAACCAGCGGACGCTGGACGTTGAATTTTACAAAAAAAGGATCTGATCCTGGCTTTGAAACTCAAGAATTTAGAGATGGTCTTGTATTTATTGAAGCAATGAGCACACATAAAATGGATAAGACTCTCTCTAAAGATGTGAAGGCAGAAGATCTTCCATGGCAATTGGATGCTGCATTTTATGAACGACGATCGGCCTTTAGTTTTATTACCGATTTTGAGATGGCCGATAAATACGAAGTAAGCAGTAACGATGAATATGTATATGCTCCATTCCCAGAATATATGAAGCATCGCATGTCGCCTATGGGTGAAGTCGATGGTTACATCGCACGAAAAGAGACAAAGTATCCTTCAGCAGCAGCCGAAGTAATCCGAATCTTACGCAGTGGTGAAGGGGTATCAACATATCAAAGTTCGGTAGGGAAAACGCCGATCTATCATCGCATACACCTTGATGAACTTACGATTACCGATAAACGTGTGATTGAAAAGATGAGAGCCTATAATTTCCATGACACACCACCCGTTATGGCATTGGATAATAATCCAACGAAGTTAGCACGAAGTCTTTATAAAGAAGTTGATTTTATGCCAATCTTACGAGATTTATACGATCATAAAATTACAGTTGATGAAGCGCAGACAAAAATTGTGGAATTAGCAAACAAGTGGATTGAAGAAAATGATTTGACGGAAGATGAGAAAAAAGCATTGGAAGCCAAAAAGGCTGAAGATGAAAAAAAAGAGCTTGAAGCTAAGAAAGAAAAAGAATCAAAAGAGTCAGATGATGAAGCATCTTCTGATGATGAAGCGAAAAATAATTAATTGATAATCACAGTTTTGTGATGGAGGTTAGCATGGCTAAAAACAATCGAAAAGAATTTATTTTATTCCGAGACAAAGTAATCGTACTGATATTTTTACTTTGTTCAGTCGTTACTTTGTATGCAATTTATAAGTTTAATGCAATTCCGACAAAGTATCTCATGATTATTGTAGGGATTATCCTACTTTTATTCCTTATTGGAGCGTTAATAACCATGCTCACCAAACCCGGTAAGTTGAAAAATTTTGGTAAAGTATACAGTTTAATTTTAAGTTTACTCTTGTTACTGGGAACACGTTATTTAGTTACAGGAAATAGTTTCCTTGGCAAATTAACCGGGGCAAATAAAGACACACATGTTATTTCTGTTGTGGTCATGAAAGATTCAGAATATAAAAGCATTGATGATGTTAAATCGTTATCCTTTGGTGCAAATACACGATTGGACTCGAAAAACATCGCTAAAGGTAAGAAATTAATTGATGAAAAATATAAATCAGATATTAATATCGTGGACTATGAAGATTATACGGAACTCGCAAATGATTTGTATGATGGTACACAAGAAGTCATCTTATTGAGTGAAGCACACCGTGGTTTTATTCAAGATGAGGTAAAAGATTTTGATGAAAAGACTCGTATTATAGGGACCGTAGCGTATGAAGAAGAAGTCGATTTTAAAAATAAAAATACAGACGTAATGCAAGATACATTTAGTATGTTTGTAACCGGGATTGACACCTATGGACCTGTTTCATCCGTTTCACGCTCAGATGTGAATATGATTATGACCATTGATCCTAAGAATAAGCAAATCTTATTAACAAGTATTCCTCGTGATTATCATGTTGAACTTGCATCCTTTGGAGCTTATGATAAGCTAACACATGCGGGAATTTATGGTGTCGGAGAATCAATGGCAACACTGGAACATCTTTTCGATATCGATATTGATTACTTCGTAAAAGTAAACTTCAGTTCAGTTGAAACCATTATTGATGCATTGGGTGGCGTAGATGTTTATTCCCGATATGCATTCCAATCTTATGCAGGTGTGTATTTTGATGAAGGAATTAACCACGTAGATGGACGAAATGGTCTTATCTTTGCACGTGAACGTTATAATCTACCAAATGGTGATAATGACCGTGTTCGAAATCAACAAGCTCTCATTACAGGAATCCTTAAAAAGGCAATGTCACCCGCAATTATTACAAACTATACATCAATTCTAAACTCAGTTTCGGACTCATTCCAAATGAGTATGGAAGAAAGTGATTTTAAAAAACTCATAAAACAACAAATTAATGACATGTCTGATTGGGATATTCAATCCTATGCAGTAACTGGAACGGGAAGCTCAAGTACAACGACTTATTCAATGCCGGGACCAGCACTCTATGTGATGGAACCAAACTATGAAACAGTACGTCAAGCGCATGACTATATTGAAGCAATGGAACGTCATGAAATTATTTCAGTCAATGAATAAAAGCCAGATATCTGGCTTTTATTTTTAAAAATCATGCAGGAGGTCTTTATGAACTGGCAACAATTATTTAATGAAGAAAAGCAAAAAGACTATTTTCGTTTACTTGAAAATAAAATCAAAGAAGAAAGAAATGAGTTTACAATCTATCCACCTGAGGAGGCGGTTTTCACGGCATTTGAAAATACTAAATTTGAAGATGTAAAGGTAGTGATTTTAGGACAGGATCCTTATCATCAACCCGGTCAGGCGATGGGGATGAGTTTTTCTGTTTATAAAGATCAAAAATTACCTAAAAGTTTGATAAATATTTATAAAGAGTTGGAAGCTGATCTCGGAGTAAAAAATGAACATGGTGACTTATCATCGTGGGCGAAGCAAGGTGTTTTGCTTCTTAATACGTTGCTGACGGTAAGAGAAAGTGAGCCAATGTCTCATGCTCATATTGGATGGGAACCGTTTACGGATCGGGTAATTTCGGAATTAGGACGCCGCGAAGAACCAATCATTTTTGTGTTATGGGGGAAAAAGGCTCAAGCTAAAAAAACGCTCATCCAAGATCACCATCAATTTATTGAATCCAGTCACCCATCACCACTTGGTGCGTATCGAGAATTTATAGGGTCGCGTCCATTTTCAAAAATCAATGCGTTGCTTAGAGAACGTCATCAAGAAGAAATTAATTGGAGTGTTACATGTTTAGACAAATAGAACCTGCGCTTGAAGCGCTTATGAAACGTAAAAATCAGACGTACGGCATTGACTTGTTTCGTCAATGTTTAGAAGATATGGGCAATCCTCAAGATTCCCTCTCTTGCATTCATATTGGTGGTACCAATGGTAAGGGGTCGACAACCAATTATACCCGTGCAATTTTACAGGAATCCGGTTATACTGTTGGGACATTCACATCACCTCACCTTATGGTACATAACGATCGTATTCGGATAAATAATCAGAATATCACGGACTCGGATTTACTAATCTATATTAATGTAACCGAACCTTTTTGGGATCGATATCAATTAAGCATGTTTGAAATTGATGTTCTCATCTCATTTTTATACTTTCTTGATCAAGATGTAGACTATGCGATTTATGAAGTGGGTCTTGGAGGTCGACTGGATGCAACCAATGTTATCCATCCACTAATTTCTGGAATTACAAACATTGGTCTTGATCATATGAATATTCTTGGGGATACCATTGAGAAAATTGCTGCCGAAAAAGCGGGTATTATTAAGCCGAATACACCTCTTTTCACAACAGAAAGCAAAAGTTCATGTTTAGAAGTATTCCACCAACACGCACATTGTATGCAAACCGAAGTACACCCGATCGAAACACCGGTGCCTCATCGTAGTGGAATGGCCTATCACTTTGAGGTTTTGGGTGACAGCTATAGCATTGAAAATCAAGCTATTTATCAAGTTGCGAATGCAAGTCTCGCCATTAATCTCGTAAAGGCCTTGCCTCAACTTGCGATTTCAACCCAAACCATTCAGAATGCAATTTTGAATGCATCCTGGGCAGGCCGTTTTGAGCGTGTCAGCGAGGGTGTTTATGTAGATGGCGCTCATAATGAGATGGGGATAGAAATGCTTGTGAGAAGCATGGAAATGCTTCCTCGACCATGGATTGCGGTATTCACAGCTCTTAAAGATAAAGACTATACGCTTATGATAAATAAATTGGAATCTGTATTTGATGAAGTTATTATCACCCAGTTTGATTTTTATCGTTCCGAAAGTGCAGAAAACTTAGCGTTTGGACATCATGTCACCATCATCAAAAATCAATATGATGCAATTGATGCAGGTATCAAACATCGAAATCATGGGACATGTGTCGTTACGGGCTCACTCTATTTTATTTCTGAGGCGCGTGATTATCTCAAAAAAAAGCAATACAATTGATGTGAACCCCTAAATCCAAACATGGACAGGGTTTTTTTTCATGTCAACATGTACTGCGGAATTCAAATTAATCGCAATCGAGCATGCAACGATAAACCTAATAAAGTATGGGAACCGATTTCAAATCAAGAAATATGATATCATAATATATTTAGAAAAATAATCAAGTAGATTCGTCCGCACAGCCGTGACAAAATAAAAAGGACGCTCTTCTGTTTAATACAGAGAAGAATCCTTTGGTACTATTCATTAAATATAAAGCTCTTGGTTATGGGTCCACATCCATTTAAGACATGTTTTTTATAAAACTTCACTTAAAAACTCAATGGTACGTGGATGAGATGGGTGATCAAAGATTGCTTCAGGATTACCTTGTTCACAAATAACGCCCCCATCCATAAATAATACTCGATCACTAATTTCTTTTGCGAAATTCATTTCGTGGGTAACGATGACGATGGTCATGCCACTTACCGCAAGATCTTTAATGACTTCAAGAACATCCTTAACCATTTCGGGATCTAAAGCAGAAGTTGGTTCATCAAACAGCATAACTTGAGGTTGCATAGCAAGTGCCCGAACGATAGCAAGACGCTGTTTTTGACCACCGGATAATTTACGTGGAAATTCGTGAGCTTTTTCTTTTAATCCAACTTTATCAAGTAAAGATAGCCCTAAAGCATTTGCCTCATCAAGAGACATTCCCTTCTCTAAAGTTGGTGCGAGGGTGATATTTTCCAAAACAGTTAAATTTGGGAAAACATTAAAGTGTTGGAACACCATCCCAATTTCTTGACGAAGCTTATCTAAATTTTTATGATCGGGTTGTAATTCAACACCGTCAAAGATTATACTTCCAGAACATGGTGTTTCAAGTAAGTTCAAACAGCGTAACAGTGTCGATTTTCCAGACCCTGAAGGGCCAATAATTGAAACAACTTCACCTTGGGTGATGGTCTCATTAATTCCTTGAAGAACCGATAAATCGCCATATGCCTTATGTAAGTTTTTGATTTCAAGTAGCGGTTTAGTCATTGAGAGCCACCTTTCTTTCAAATGCGGAAATAAGTTTTGATGTTGAGAATGTCATCATAAAGTAAATAACACCAACAATCATTAAAGAAGGAAGTTTTAAGTGCGTTGCACTTGAAACGATCGACTCCGAAGTCATCAGGTTATTAACAAAAAATACCGATGCAAGAGATGTTTCTTTAATCATTGTAATAAATTCATTCCCTAAAGCAGGTAAGATGTTCTTAATCGCTTGGGGGAAAATAATTTTCTTCATCATATTGGCGTTTGAGATACCAAGACTTTTCGCAGCCTCAAATTGTCCTTTATCAACAGCTTGAATTCCTGCACGGAATATTTCCGCAACATAGGCGCTTGAATTAATTATGAGGGCAACCATAATCCATCCCACATCGGGTACTGAGGATGAAATGTACTCAGATCCTAAAAAATAAAATAAACTCAGTTGAAGTAAAAGGGGCGTTCCACGAATGACTTCAATATAAACATTAATAATTGCTTTTAAGGGTTTAAATTTTGACATTTTCCCCATGGCAAGAAATGCACCAAGTAGAGTGCTGATGAGAACAACTACAACAGAAATGGTTAATGTACCCCAAGCTCCCTTGAGGTACACATGTCCATAGCGATTAATGAGCTTTAATATATCCTGAAACATTTTAGTCTATCGCTCCTAATTGTTCTGCAATGCTTGTAGCGTCATCAAGCCATTGTTTATATAAATCAAGTTCTACGGCTTTCGCAATGGCTTTATTCACTTCATTCATAAGGTCTTCTTGACCTTTTTCTAAAATTACTTTTGTACCATTGTCATCGATTGTTGCGAATTTAACTTTACTTACAACGAGATTTTTATTATTGAGGGTAAAACCTTCGCCTGATGCACATGATGCGGCAATGGCATCAACTTTCCCAACAGTTAATTGAAGAATGGCATCATCTAAAGTATTCACAAGCTGCATTGTTGCTTCAGGAAGCTCCGTTTCGACATATGTTTGAGGTAATGATCCGTTTTGAACGGCTACCTTTGCTGTTTTAAGATCATCGATTGTATTTAGGGTTGCTTCTTTTTCTTTGGTAACAAGGAACCCTTGGCATGTGGACTCTGTTGTATCATATGTTTCACTGAAATCAACTTGTTCGGCACGTTCGTCATTGTAAGTGAATCCTGCAATACCCATATCAAATTTTCCAAGCGATACGGCGGAGGCAATATCGCCAAAACTCATCGCTTTAATAACCAGATCAACACCAATTTCATTGGCAATAAATTTTGCGAGTTCAATATCTGCTCCAACATATTGATCTTGACCAGATTTTGTTGCATCGATGAACTCATACGGTGCGTAGTCAGGTGACGTTACTAAAACAATTTCACCTTTTGCCTTGATGGCTTCGAGTTTACTTACGGTTGAATCCTTTTTACCACAACCGGTTAATACTAATAATGTAATACTTGCTACGATAAATAATTTTTTCATTTTGTTTCTCTCCTTGTGATGTTCGCTTTAAGTTTGGTTTGTGCGCTTTGCGAAGTCACGTCGTCGTTTGATTCCCATAAAAATTCTCCTCACTCTTATTTGAATCTAGGAACAAAAAAACGTCCCTAGATAGTTATATCTAGAGACGTGTTAAACGCGGTACCACTCTAATTGCCATATGTTTTTCATATGACCTCTCTCCTGTAACGCTAGGTTTGCGGTTTATCCTACTCTTTGTTCAGATAAACATCTCCCAAGTGCGGTTCAACATAATTCATCCATTAGGCTTCCACCATCCCTAATTCGCTATCGATATCCGAATGTCTACTCTCTTGTTCTGCGATTTAAGTGAAATAATATCGTACAATCAAATCTTTGTCAATACTTTTATTTATCGTTGTAAGGGAATTGATCTTTCTTAATTGGATGGTTTTTTGCCCAAGTCCTATGTTCTACTGAACAAATAACATCATCACCTAATGTGCGTAAGCGGTCTAATATTTTTTCGTTTTTGATTTGAAGGCCATCAAAATCACAATCTTCAATAAAGACATACTTCTGAACAATCCGTGCACCCATGTAAGATAAAATCGGCTTGAGCTGTTGTTCAGCCATTAAAAAGTACTTTGGTGATCCTGCAGTTACAACAATACCTGCACTTTTATCAACCAACGCATGCATTGGTAGTAAATCAAAATATTTTAAGGGCTCCAGGAATAGAGGTTTGATACGTTGGCGTTCCAACAATAAGTGCATCGGCCTCCAAAATTGCATTAATAACATATTGGGTATCGGAATTATATTGATTAACGGGGCGTCCATCACTAAATTGGAGATCATAATCTCCGATATTAATAATCTCCGTGTCAATAGTATGATTGTGTTTGGTTATCTCTTGGATAACATAGTCCAAAGCGACACGTGTCTTGCGGCCTGCTACTGAACCTGTGATTGCGATTATTTTCATGATGACACTCCATTTCTAAAAATTGTATCGCTTTCATTATAGAGTTACATGCTGCAAAATGAAAGGAATTCGCATGACTTTATGACAATAACATAAGTTTCGATTACAATTCAATTTCATTATAATAAGAATGTGTTAAAATTTTGATGATAAGGAGGTAGCATATGAAAAAACTCATCGTTCCAGCAATTCTTGCTGCGGCAGGCTATGGTCTGTATAAATATATAAATGAACCGACAACGAGAAATCGATTTCTAAAACCCGTTATGGTACCGACTCTTGGGCGTGATAAAGATATTTTCGTAGGGGAGAAACACTTATATTCGTTTTATATTAGTGAAGGTGATTTTACCCGTATTCTTAAAGAACACATTCGAATTAAACAAGCAGGTTTTGATTTAAATATCAATGAATCTTATACAAATATGCGTTTTGAGGAAATGATTTTACCTCGAATGGATACAAACAGTAATGATACGATTCAAGCAGATATTATTGCAAATTACAGAGAAAATGGCAGTTTAAAAGTAGGGGTAATTAAAGAGATAAATATTGTTCCGGATACGGATGTAAGAGAACGAAGAATTACGCGTAAAGACTTAGAAATGTTTGCGGATCGTTATCAACAACAAGATATTCCTGGCGTGATTACAGTTCGCTTCCATCTAAAAGAGGCCGATGCGTTTAAGGAGTCCCTAGATGTTGTCATTCTAAAAGATCGTACATTATTTATTTTTGAACCGGGTAAAGAACATGAAGACAGTGGGCAAATTGGGATTCATACATGGTTTGGATCTCGAGATCATGAAGCAACGTATACCTATGAAATGGCCTATCATTTTGGTGATTTCAAATAAAAGTCCACGCGATGTGGACCCTAAATTCAAATCTCAACCGCACCACCCAAGGTGCGGTTGTTTTTGTATAATAAAAGGAGCCCACCCCTATGAACTGAACCCCAAATTTTGGACAAGCTAATTATCTTTTAAATTTAAGGATTGATTCCTGTATTGAACAGGGGTCAGTCCTTTTAGTTTGCTCTTAATTCTCTTGTTATTATAAGAGTCGATATATTCATCAATTGCATCAACTAATTCTTCTACCTTTTTATACTTATGTTCTTGGTCATAATACATTTCTGATTTTAGTAGCCCAAAAAAGCCCTCCATGAGTCCGTTATCAATACTATTTCCCTTTCTTGACATACTTCTAATCATCGAATGTGCTTCTAATTCTTTCACATAAAATTGATGTTGGTATTGCCATCCTCTATCCGAATGAATAATTGTTCCTTGCGTATCGTTACAAGAAAATGCCTTGTGAAGCACGTCTCTAGTTTGATCCAAATTAGGACTTGTAGATATGTTGTAAGATACAATGTATCTACCATATGCATCAAGTATTGGTGAAAGATAGATTTTCTTCCCTTGCACATTAAACTCAGTGATATCCGTAAACCATTTTGATTGGGTTTATCAGCTTCAAAATCTCTTTGAACTCGATTCTCAACAATGGTTCCCACTGTCCCTTATATGAAGAATACTTACGTTTCTTTCTTATGATTGAATGTAATCCCATTTATTCATAAGTCTCAAGACTTTCTTGTGATTTACACGAATTCCTCGATTATTTAGTTCTAAAGTAATTCTACGATAACCATATCGTCCTTTGTGATCATAATAGATTTCTATAATCTCTTGCATGAGTTCGTCGTTTTGGTATCAAAATCAATTTTGAAACGTAGAAGTAGTAAGTAGATCGAGCGAGTCGGATATTTTAAAAGAATCTCTAAGGGATATTTTGTCGTAGTAGAAACTACTCTGGTTTTCTTCTTTCGCGCTCCACCTTTGTTTCACTACGGCATTCAATTTTTAAATATTCATTCTCCGCTTCCAAATACTTGTTTTTTTTCTTCAATGCCTTTAGTTCATCATTAACTGTTAACAGTTTAGTTGGTTTTGTCATAGATGGTTTACCTCGTTTCCGTTCTATGACATTATAGCCGTTTTCTTTATAATTTTTAATCCAATTGTAAATCAATCCATCAGAACTTAATCCAAGTTCGATGGCGATAGCTATTGTACTTTCTCCATCCATTAATATCCGATTTATTACTTCTGACTTAAATTCATGAGAATAAAAGTGATTTTTGTTTCGTCTTAGAACATTGGGTCCATGTTGATCGATAAGTCTTACCAAATATTTAATACTTGATTTATTAATACCATACTCATTTACTAATGAACATACTGATTGTCCTAACTTTCGTTTTTCATATATTTCAATTTTTTGTTTTCGTGTTAGCTTAGCCATAAAAAACCGCACCTCCTCATCTTTGTCCAAGATTCGGGTGCGGTTCACTAAAAGGAGCTCCCATATGAAGTATAAACAATTAGATAAAAAAATGAAAGACCAAATTGATATTCTATTAAGCATCGGCTACTCTATGCGCAAGGCAGCACGTAAACTCAATATATCTCATTCTACGATTTCTAGATATAAAAATAATGTCTATAAGAAACGAACGATTGATATTCGAGAAAAATATTCCCACTTAATCGAATATCTGCATTCTCACTATGATCCTAAAGTTCATTGGGTAGAAGTATGCTTGAGTAACTATAAACGATATCATCCATATAAACCGTGTGTTTCATCGCAGCAAGTCTATAACTGGATTAATCAAGGTAAACTTGATATAAAACCAAATAGAATGTGCTATAAACGTCGAAAACGTAAAAAGAGAATTAGTGGAATGATGAATCACTTGAGATGGAACTTGGAAGAGAAAACGGTACTTCCAATTAGCCTTAGACCTAAATACATTGAGGAACGTAACGAGATTGGCCATCTCGAAATCGACTCTATAATCGGTAAGAAACATGAATCTGCAGCGATTATATCCATTGTAGACCGCTGCTCAAGAATGACCTGGCTTATTAAAGCAGAATATCGATATGACTATTACACATCAAACTTAATTCGAAAATTTATTGAAGAGAATAATATAACCACGAAATCGATAACAGTAGATAATGGACTTGAATTTAAAACATTAGGAATTACAGCCAAGCGGTTGGGTGTGAAACTATATAAGTGTGATCCATACTGTTCTTTTCAACGTGGAACCAATGAACGAGCGAATGCAATCGTTAGAAGGTTTATACCAAAAGGAAAATCAATGTATGATATAGCGCAACAATATCTTGATGATATTTGCTTCAAAATTAACTCAATGCCGCGAAAAATATTTGACTTCAAAACGGCCTATGAGATAGACTTTAATAAAAGTGAAAGTGGTGCGGTTGAGATTTGATAAAAGAAAACGCCGTACCAGGCGTTTTATTGCTTTCAAGGGGGATCTATGAAACCAACACTTTTTACACTTTGCCTACTCCTTTTATTAAGTGGTTGCCACAAAGAAACAAAACAGTATTCAAAAACCGAAGCATCGATTGGATCGGATGTCTTAGAAGTTGAGCACCTTGAAAACGTGGTCGTACCCGAACTTTTACGACGCTACCAAAACATCAGTGTCATTGACTCTCGCTCTGTTGAAGAAGACGTCCTTGAGGAAACGGATTCGGGCGAAGATTCTGATTCAAATTCCAATCCAAATTTAGAGTACGAAGATATTTCATCCTATGGCATCAATTATAATTACCATGGCGACAAGCCAGATTTATCTCATCCTATGATTGCGGGCATGCCAACCAAACTACGCCAATATTTCTATGCGTTTCGTCGTGGTTATCATGAAGTTCCAGAAGGGTCCTATGCTTATGTAATGCCACATGAACGTTATATATATTTGCTTCAAGATTGGATGATTATGGATACAGAAAGCATGTATCATGAGATGGCTCATTTATACGGATTTGCCACCGGGGCGCATGACACAACAGAATGGGAACAGATTTATTTGAATGAATGGCAAGATGGCACCTATGGCTCTACAAATACTTACGAAGCCTTTGCGGAATCGGTTGCCGGTTATTTTATCACCCCTGATCTTTTGGAGGGAAAACCACAGTCAAGAGCGTACGTGCATCAAATCTTTAAAGATTCTGAAAAATCAATCATCCCTCAAGGGGCTCATTAATACATTTTGAAAGACACAGTTGTTTTTAAATCAACGCGAGGACGCATAATAGCCTCATTGTTAAGTGATAACGAACATTGAAGGCACGAACATGCTTTCGTATCTTTGAATGCATGGCAGTCCTTTATGGACACGAAAAGGAAAGTGAAATGATGGTTTGGGTAAAACAACTGTGTCCATTCATAAATGAACGCTAACCAAGATTCACCCTAAAAATACTTTTATATCATACCTTAACTTTAAGTTGAAATAAATCAGAGGCCTACCAGAAATAAAAACCCTTATCCAAGAAAGGAACTGACCTAGTTCCTTGGGACTAAAGAAAAAACCAAGTTAGGATGAAGTTAACCGATAATTTACGGGAGATTGATATCCTAGCTTTTCTTGTATTCGATTTTCATTGTAATATTTTAAATAGTTTATCACAGTTTGTGATACAATTTCAGTAGAACCCTTTAGTTCTGGGTTTAATTCGAATGTTTCACACTTTAGCGAGGCATGAAACGATTCGATAGGAGCATTATCAGCGGGTGTACCCTTACGGGACATACTCATGGTAATGCTTTTATTTTTTACTTTGAGTTGATACTCTTTTGATGTATAGACACTCCCTTGATCAGAATGAAGAATACATGGCTGAACGATATCCGGAAGTTGATTTAATGTATCAACCACACATTCTAGGTTTTGTCTGTCACTCAATGTAGACGCAATAATCTCACCATTATATAAATCCATGATCGTAGATAAATAGAGCATCTTATGGCCATAAGGGATGTAAGTGATATCTGTCACCAATTTCTCTAGAGGACGTAGTGATTTAAAGTCGCGATTAATGATATTGGGCATAATGATCTTCGGATTTTTGTTTTTTCGATACCGTTTGACCTTAACACGGCATTGACATTGGTGTTTCTGCATTATCTTTTGAACAGTGTTCTTATTGATAATTCTTTCTTTTCGAATTAATGCAGTTATTTTTCGATATCCATAACGAAATTTATTTTCTTTACAAAGTTCAATTACTAATGCTTCATTGACAGAATAATTATTAGACTCTAGTTGCTCTTTTTTAGTCCAACGGTAATACGTTGACTTAGGTACCCCAAAAAGATTCAAGATATCTTTAAGAGATACAGTGTTGCGATACTCTTCAACGAGCTTGATGATTATTTCAGGAACCACATCCTTTCTCTTTCCAAATACTTTTTTAATAGTTCAATTTGTTGCTCCAAAGATTTAATTCTAAGTCTTTGTGTTTCTTCGACCGTGTCTCCTTCAGGCCCTTTTCCAAAAGTATATTGCTTGCCTACAGGTTGAGAAAATCGATAGTGTTCACCATTTCGATACCATCTCCACCATGTTTTGACTTGTGTTACATTTTTTATTCCAAGTTCAGTCTGAATAAACCTGCTTGAGTAGCCTGCCAATTTCATTTCTATAACTTTCATCTTTGTCTCATAGCTATGCATAGTTCGTGTTCCCATATAAAAACCTCCTATATTGAACTATTTTACAATAATTCTCATACAAGAGGTTTTTTTCTTTAGTCCCACGGAACTAGGTCAGTTCCGTCTGACATCATGTCAGATTGAGATGTTTTTACGTTTTACTTGTTTCTTAGCAATTAAGAGTCTTTACGCTTAAAGAGTAAGCCAAGTCCAATAATCATAAACGCTGCAAAGGATCGTGTTTCTGAATGGATACCTGTTTTAGGAAGTGTATCGGATTCTTCACGGTTACTTTCTGGTTTTTTAGTTGGTTTTGAAGGATCAATGTTTGGCTCTATTTCCACATCTGGTTTTCCTTCTTCAGGCTTTGTTTCCGGCTTTGTTTCAGGTTCTTCTTGGATTTCTTTGAGTTCAAGATGATCGTAGGAGGTTTGAAGTTGATCGCGGCCGTCTTCGAGATCTTCGAGGGTACGATCGGGATTATCAACGGTTTCTTGTGCGCGTGATCGTGTTTCAACTAGATCATTACTAGAATCTTCAGTATAGAGATCTAAATCAAGAGCATCGATTGTTTTAAAGAGCGTACGAATCTCTGACACGACAGCATTTTCAAGTGCCTCTGTATCAAGGCGTAATTCGATAATGCTGGAAGCCCCTTCAAGATCTTTGGTATTGATTGTGAATTGGTTTCCATTTTGAGTGATGTTTGAATCCATCTTGGTTACAGATTTGTAGGGACGGGTAATGGATACCTGAATTTCTTCCTCTACATGTTTTGGATCACTCACTGCAATGGTTAACGTACGGTTGTTTGTAATGTGTGCAGGAACGGATGCGGAACGGTCAACACCAATTCCTTCGAGATTGGCACCATCAACACCCCACACGTTCATTGCAAAGGTTGTATCTGTTTTGATTGCTTGAATTAAGTTGTTATTTTCAAGGATTTCGAGTGTGTTATTTTTAGCGAAGTCTTGAATTTGTGTTTCGGAACTGTTTGGAAGCATGACATACTCATAAGCATCATTGTCTGCGACTGTTCCATGGTTGATGCCCAATTTAAAGAAGTTTGAGCTGTATTCAATTTTGTCATCAAACATTAGGTTTTGATCTACAAATTTTCCACTGTGAACGGTATTACTGATTTCAACATCTGTTTCTGTTGGGAAGTAGTATCCAAAAGTTCCTTTGTCGCCGTTGTTGAGGGTAATGGTATCCCCTTTTTCAAGGCTTAGTTTTGGAGCGCTAATGGATGTTTCGTTGTGCTTGATTTGAGCATCGGCATCAACTTTTCTATTTTCAATTGTTGTTTCAATGGATGATGGGGATGTTCCTGTGATATTTGTTCCGAGTGCAACAATTGCATCATCTAAGAAGAACCATGATTTTTGAGCACGAAGGTCCATACCATTATTAAACGTATTTGTGTTGTAGTACATTCCTGCACTTCCTATTTTACCAGTTGATGAACCACCAACCCATGCTTGTTTGGATAGTTTTCGGTGGAGCGCTTTATTAGCTAATGGACGTGTATCAATGGTTGTTCCTGGAAGACGATATTTATCGACTGCTGCCCAGTAGGTACCGTCATATTGATCAATGTCGTTATCTGTGTACAGATAGAGCATACCACTTCCTGTATGCCATCCTTGCATGTTTTCGTTGTTTATGGATTCATAGTTTGAAATTCGTTTTGAGAACATGCTGAGTGCTGCGGTATAGTCGTGGTTACGATTTACAACGCGATCCATTGATCTATATATTTTCACATGTTGCGTTGATTCCAAGGTTTGGATGGATTCATCTTCAAAAATTTGTTTGGCTTTAACTAATGATTCGAAATCACGAGTACGACTAAAGTAATCGTGGTAACGATCTGATGCGATAATCCACTCTTTGAGGTGTTGTTTGTAAGTAGATTTTAGTGGTTCCGGTGCTGCATCTGCGATCAACATAATATTTGCGATACTTTCTTTTCCTGTATCAAACTCTTGTGCGGTTGGACTCATGTAAGGAGCGCGAGAAATGCTTCGACCATTAACCATTGACATCATTTTCCCTTTATACATAAGTGGAATGTATCCCTCATCAATCAGTGAATAGATATTTTGCATTGTTGCAGGATCCATAGCCCAAGGTGTGTCCGCGACAATCGATGCGATTTTCCCAATTCCCTTTACGAGGTCATTTCCGTAGGTACCAAGGTATGCAATATCTTTATGCTGTACAAGTGATCCATCTTTGTAAAGACCATCACCTGATGATACATATTGAACAACTTCCGGCATCTCTTGGTTTACATAATCAAGAAGTGAAGCATCTTGCTTCATGATCCCAACCCCTAAGAAAATTAGACCAACATCTGTTTTATTTGCACCTGTTGCTGGAGCACCATTGAGGAGCGTGGTGAGGTTTGTATTGTAGACTTCAATTCCTTTTAAATAACGGGTTATGTCCTCTTGGTCGATATAATCATTTACAATCGAGAGGATATCAAGAAGGCGCATTGGGATTCCAATTTGCCAATCCCACCAGTTTCCGTGAGTCGGAACGGTGAATGGACTTCCATACATTTGGTCGTTAATGAGAAAATCAAGTTGCGTCGAAATAAAGTTTAAGGTTGCTTCATCTTGATAATATTTACTTCCGTACGTTCCAAATGCAATCGCAATGGACTTTAGATTTGTAAATTGACGGGTGTTATGAGCAGCTACGGTTTTGTTGTCTTCATTAGCCCATGGGAATTCAGGATTTGGACTTTGGTCAAGTGTTGAGAATGCGTCATCTGCTTTTCCATCAACAACCTGAATATAATCTTGAATGTGTTTGTCATTGAGGTTGATGGATTCATCTCCAACAGCACGTTCTTGCCAGCGTGATTCCATCGCTATAAAGTGGGAATCAACCGCATCTTCAGTAATATCAATTGAGATGCTTTGAACGATTTCAGAAGTGTCTTTTGATTTAATGTTTACGGTTGTTTTCCTTTTAAGGCCAAGGATAAGACCATTTTCTGATATCGATGCGATTGCGGCATCTGTAGTTTCAAATTGATAATGGCTATTTGGATCACTGAGAAGTGGCGTGACAAATTTACGATGTCCTTTTTGAATTGTAAGAGCCATTTCTTTTGAGTTTACCGGTTTACTTTCGGTATTAAAAAAAAAGTGGTTGTTTCTCGATTAAAGATGTGGGTTCGTCTGCATGGATCAACAATGCATTGGAACTCATTACGAGCGCGAGCCCGGTACATAATAATGTTTTGGTGTGTTTCATGGTATCCTCCTTTTGAATGCGCTTACAGATGAATTCTACATTTTACGGTGATGTTGGTCAATCGCTCCATTGAATTCTATAAGTGTTTGGTTGAAAAGTGAAAATGGGTTTTTAACGGTTTTTTTTTTAATTAAATCAAGGAATGTCTAAAGCTAAAGTTTAGTTAGAAGTGGATATGGATGAAAGAAAATGAGATAATTAAAGTCAAGAGTGAGGCAAGGAGATTGTGTATGATTAAATGGATTCAAAAACATAAATATGGGGTGATGGGCGCAGCGCTTGTGGTTACTGTTTTGGGTTTAGCAGTAATGGCATACATGATGTCTGGTGCTGCGATTCGCATCGTTGATGGCAATGAATTCGTGGTTGAAGCAGATAGTGATGTAGCTTTATCGGTTGTCCACGATAAGATTATCGTGGATCCGAAGACATCTGAGTATGAAATGGTTGTGGTTTCGGATAAAGGGGAATTATCCATTCAAGACCATAATGATGCGATAATTCAAAGGCGAAAGCTTGAATTACAGCCCAAAGGTATTTTAGTAGAAGAAAATCTAAAATTGCGTGTCTATTTAAAAGAAAATCCGAAACGTGACGTCCTTTTGAAGATTAAAACTGAAGATACGAAAGCTCCCGAAATTATTATTACACATGATGGAACTACTATTAAGGGGAACGAACAATCAATTTCGATAGGAGCATCAAAGATTACTGCAGTCGCAAAGGATTATGCTTTTGGATCGTTAAGCGAATCTTTAAAGGTAAATGTGAAAGGCTCGATTGATTATGATGAACCCGGAACCTATGACATGATCTATAGTGTCGATGATAAGACAAACCAAGTTGAACGTAAATTGACCGTTCATGTGTTGAAAGAGCATGCTAATGATGTGGAGGAAGGGAAACCACATGATGTTGAAAATCCTACGGATTATGATAGTGGAACATCTGCAGTGGTGGATTCTCATTCAGAACTTGTTTTGGTAAATAAGCATCGATCATTATCACGAGATTTTTATCCAAACCTCAGTTATATTCCTGCGGATTATGCTGTCAGCGAGGGTTATGAGGCAACCCCTAATACGGGTTCATCATTTGTTAAGATGGTAGATGCTCTTTATGATGAAACGGGTTTGTGGTTGCTTGCTACTTCATCCTACCGAGGTTATGACTTCCAAGAAGAACTGTATACCAATTACGTTGCATCTCACGGCCAAGTTCAAGCGGATTTAATGTCGGCAAGACCGGGACATTCGGAACATCAAACGGGGCTCGTTATTGATGTGGTGACACCAGGTGGGAATATGTTTGCTTTTTCTGAGACCGAACAATCCACATGGGTGAATCGCAATGCTCATCGCTTTGGTTTTATTGTTCGTTATCAAGCGGGCAAAGAACATATAACAGGATATCAACCCGAAGCATGGCATTTGCGCTATGTTGGTAGCAATGCTGCGACTGAAATCTATAACAGTGGTTTAACGCTTGATGAATATTTAAATCAATAAAAAAAGGAACTGACCTAGTTCCGTGGGACTAAAGAGAAAAACCTCTTGTATGAGAATTATTGTAAAATAGTTCAATATAGGAGGTTTTTATATGGGAACACGAACTATGCATAGCTATGAGACAAAGATGAAAGTTATAGAAATGAAATTGGCAGGCTACTCAAGCAGGTTTATTCAGACTGAACTTGGAATAAAAAATGTAACACAAGTCAAAACATGGTGGAGATGGTATCGAAATGGTGAACACTATCGATTTTCTCAACCTGTAGGCAAGCAATATACTTTTGGAAAGGGCCTGAAGGAGACACGGTCGAAGAAACACAAAGACTTAGAATTAAATCTTTGGAGCAACAAATTGAACTATTAAAAAGTATTTGAAAGAGAAGGATGTGGTTCCTGAAATAATCATCAAGCTCGTTGAAGAGTATCGCAACACTGTATCTCTTAAAGATATCTTGAATCTTTTTGGGGTACCTAAGTCAACGTATTACCGTTGGACTAAAAGAGCAACTAGAGTCTAATAATTATTCTGTCAATGAAGCATTAGTAATTGAACTTTGTAAAGAAAATAAATTTCGTTATGGATATCGAAAATAACTGCATTAATTCGAAAGAAAGAATTATCAATAAGAACACTGTTCAAAAGATAATGCAGAAACACCAATGTCAATGCCGTGTTAAGGTCAAACGGTATCGAAAACAAAATCCGAAGATCATTATGCCCAATATCATTAATCGCGACTTTAAATCACTACGTCCTCTAGAGAAATGGTGACAGATATCACTTACATCCCTTATGGCCATAAGATGCTCTATTTATCTACGATCATGGATTTATATAATGGTGAGATTATTGCGTCTACATTGAGTGACAGACAAAACCTAGAATGTGTGGTTGATACATTAAATCAACTTCCGGATATCGTTCAGCCATGTATTCTTCATTCTGATCAAGGAGTGTCTATACATCAAAAGAGTATCAACTCAAAGTAAAATAAAAGCATTACCATGAGTATGTCCCGTAAGGGTACTCCGCTGATAATGCTCTATCGAATCGTTTCATGCCTCGCTAAAGTGTGAAACATTCGAATTAAACCCAGAACTAAAGGGTTCTACTGAAATTGTATCACAAACTGTGATAAACTATTTAAAATATTACAATGAAAATCGAATACAAGAAAAGCTAGGATATCAATCTCCCGTAAATTATCGGTTAACTTCATCCTAACTTGGTTTTTTCTTTAGTCCCAAGGAACTAGGTCAGTTCCGTTTTTTTATGGGATGGACTGAGGGTTTTAATCTAAATTTCACGATGGTCATGTAAGATTAAGTTAAGAAGGAGGGGTAGAATGAATATTGAAAAGAAATGGTTTCATGATTTAACGAAAGAAGAATTGTTTGAGATGTATCGCTTGCGTATTGATATTTTTGTGGTTGAACAGGAATGTGCGTATCAGGAAATTGATGATTTTGATTTAACGGCACTTCATGTGTTTGTACGGGATGATGAAGGCGTTTTAGTCGGTTATGGTCGTGTTTATGACGCCGGTGACTCCAATACCTTTGGCCGTGTTTTAATCTTGCCAGCCCTTCGTAATCAAGCTCTGGGGTCGCTTTTAGTTCAAACTTTAATCGACACAATTAAGACAACGTTAAAAGATAAACCAATACACATTCATGCGATTGCATCGCTTCAAAATTTTTATGAAAAACGTGGATTCAAACCAATGGGGCCTGTTGTCGTTGAAGACGGTATCGAACACATTGATATGGAATATATTGGATCGGTAGAGCCAAAGGATCAATAGCACTTTCTTGCTATTTGACCCATGAAAATCACGATATTTGCATACTGATAATTTGTATATTTGCTAATTTGGGATTTTTTATATTTGAGCATTGCATATCCCCAGAAGCTAGCGTATAATAGGAAACATCAACAGGGATTATGTTGAAAAGATGATGCGCCCGTAGCTCAACTGGATAGAGCACTTGATTACGGCTCAAGAGGTTATGGATTCGACTTCTGTCGGGCGCGCCAAATATTAAATAAAACACCTACATTGTAGGTGTTCTTTTTTTGTTATGTTTGGTTGCGAAAGAGGCGTCGATAAATATAGCATATAAACCGATCATAGGCAGAAACCATTGGTTTACTTGAAAGCATGTAAACAATAACACCACACCAACTTAATACTAACATCAGCCTTATGGCTCGATTCTCAAGGTTAAAGGTTATTGGAGCCATCAAAATCAAGAGATAGGTATGAAACATGTAGATGTTTAACGAATTTTTTCCGAATCGATTCAATCGTGTTTGATGGTCTGGAACGCGATTTAATAAAACATAAATCCCCATAAACCCAAGACCGTAACGGATGATTGCTAAGAGAATGGGGTAACCCATTGTAGTAAAGAGTTCATGATATGATCGATCACCCCATAGAAATTCGGACGGTAAGTTAAGAACAAATGTATAGAGGTATGCCGCAAGGATAACTATTGCAAAGATAAGAACTGGATAGTGTTTGGTTTGCGATTGGATATCCGCAATGGTTTGATGTGTTGTGAAATATCCGGCAAGAAAATAGGGCAAGAAGACGAGAATACGAGATAACGTGAGGTAGTCACCAAATTCAGTGAAAAGCCCTCCTAAAACGCCAATAAACAAACTAAGCGCAAATATATCTTTAATATGAAGCAATGAGGGTAGGAGCAATTTCCAGATAAACATTGCCAGCAAAAACCACATTGCCCACCCGGGTGTTAAAAAACTAAAAATTGGAATCCCATCCGTGGTTTGAATGCCAAGCGGGAGCAATTTTAATATAGCCCAAAGGGTATTGAAAATAAAAAAGGGGATAAAAAAAGTCCGAAAAGCATCATTTCGGCCTTTCTCAATATTCTTCGACAAATACCCTGAAATAAATACAAAAGCAGGCATATGAACCATGTAAATAAGGTTGTAGATGAATTGAAGACTTTAAGATCATGACGTAAAAATTCAAGCCCATGACCAAAAACGACCATTAGAATAAGTATTCCTTTGAAATGATCGATCCAAAGGTATCGTTGTTTTAGTGTAGTCATAAAGCCTCCAATTTTCTCTATAATAAAAAGATTCATCGTGCAAGTCTATGAAAGCGAAAAACTGCCGAAGCAGTTAAATTCGAACTTTATAGACAATTTTAGAGATGGGGTTGTTCCCAGTAAGATCATAGCCCACTTTATGTGCTTCATGTTCAAAGAAAATCACAAACGTATTGGGTTTTAAGATACCTTCCCCTTGATGCGGTTCACAATCTCCAAATAAGATATCATGCGCTTCATCATAGTTTGTTTGATGGACAAGATTGTCTTTATGCGTCATTTTAAAAAACTCATTTCCCTCTAACACAACATGCACATCATAATAAATGCGATGCAATTCATATGATTTTTCTGCTTCAATTCCTGTTTCAAAATGAATGAAGTTTTTAATGAGTGTTGTAGAGGGGTCTAAAAGCCAAGTCTGGATATCCATCAAGATTGCATCCAGGTTTTCATTAATTCCTAAGTATAAATGGGCATTGCTAATATGGTCGTAGATCATATTCAATCCTCCTTGACACCATCATACACAAGATTTCATTCTTATGATTTATTTTTGTGCATTAGTACCATAAACTATGTATTTCATGACATATTGCGACTTTAAGAGGGGTGATTGCGTAAACTAGGGGTAGGGAAGGACGTTTAATTAATTATAATAGATTAAAACACCTTCTCAAATAATAATAATGAGCATAAAACGTTACCATCAAACACATCCCCTTGCACATAAATCGGCGGTTGATTTATGTCGTGTATTGATGCTCTTTATGTTCAACCTTTATTCAATCATTCCCAATGCAGAGTTTATCCATTATTTGCAATTGATTGAATCATCCTAAAACACTGTGTCGGACAACGCAGTGTTTTTTTTTCGCACTTTTTGAATAAATCAGCCTGTGTTTTTGTCGAATAATTCGTTTTACATTGACAAGTCGGATAACTGTTTGTACTATAAACAAAAAAGGAGATGATGATATGAAACGGATTGATTGTTTAGGCGAAATTTGTCCTTATCCCATGCTATTACTTCAAAAAGAATATGATGCCTTATGTTCTGGAGAGTCTGTTTTATTGGTTACAGATCATCATTGTACTTTATCTGCCGTTGGTGTTTATTGTGATGCGCAAGGGTTTCGTTACAGCCCTGATGAGGTAATACCTGGTGTTTGGGAAATTACGATTACCGCAAAACAATAATCATCCGCCATCAAAATCTTGAGGGGTTCTATGAAAGATTTAGAGAAGAAACAGCGTTATGTTTATCTCGCAGCATTCATGATGCTGCTTTTTATTGTATTTGTTAGAGGTGGAGCACGTATTAAAATGAGTCACGATACGTTGCGAAAGCCAGCGACGTCTGAATCGGATGTGATTGTGTTTCTGGTTACAGCTGATGATACCTTGGATACCATTGCTGAGCGTCTTGAAGGACAAGGGATTGTACGATCAAAAAAATTCTTCAAAAAAACGATGCAACGATCCACAACGCAAACCATTAAACCAGGAAATTATTTTTTAGATCGTTCATCAACCTATGAGGAACTTGCAAATCAATTAACCAATCCGGAAAATAAAGTTGGACGGGAAGTTGATATCACATTTCTTCCCAATGATTGGGCTAAAGATTTTGCGTTTAAAATTGGGAGCATTCCCAACCTTAAAGCAGATGATATTTTAGCGTCGTGGAGTGATCCAGTGTACTTAAAATCCCTAAGTAAGGACTATCCGTTTTTAACTGAAGCTGTATTTAACCCATCGTTAAATGTTGGTTTGGAAGGGTATTTTACCCCTGAAACATATCGTTTCTTTACGCAAACAACCGTCGATGCGGTTACGCGAAGACTTTTAGACCAAACCCTTGCGTTTTACCAAGAACATAAAGCTTTGTTTGAATCTCAAAAACTCAGCATCCATGAAATCTATACATTGGCTTCAATTATTAATTTTGAAACCGAAAATTTTGATGATATGAAACGGGTCTCCGGTGTATTTTATAATCGACTCCAATCGGAAATGCCCTTGCAATCCAGTGTTAGCGTCTGTTATGCATTGTATGAATATGAAACTTGGCAACAATGTGAATCCAATACAGATATTGATTCTAAATTTAATACATATCAACATTTAGGACTTCCTATTGGTCCGGTTATGAATCCATCTCAAAATGCCCTCTTAGCTGCAATGGAACCGGAAAGACACCAGTATTATTATTTTGTTGGTGATATGAAGCATCATGATGTTTATTTTGCGGAAACGTTACCAGAACATGAGTATAATGTGGAAACATATGTTGATCCTTATCGATAACCTTAAATACAAAAAAAGCAGAATGAATCTGCTTTTTTTCTAACATTTCGTCGCATCAACTTGATCTTCAATATAACGCATAATTTCTAAGTGTTCTTCCATTGAGTCATCCGTAATGTTTTTTCGGATAAGATGATATTCTGACATAAACTCAAACCCTTCGAGTTTGATTATTTTGAGTTGTTTGTTATAGACTTCTTTTTTGATGGACATATAAGGTAAGAATGCAAGGCCAAATCCACGTACCGTGGAGGTCTTAATGGATTCAGTAGTATCCAATTCATAAGGGATGCGTAATCTTGATTCATCAACATGACATTTCTCAAGTTGTTGGCTGAGTAATTGGCGGCATTTCTGGGACTTCTTCAACATCAAGACTTGATATTGGTAAAGCGCTTCAACGGTCAAAGCGTCAGGGACATCCAATTCGGTACTGGCAACAAGATAGTACGGGTCTTTAATTAAAGGCCGACAATAAAGCGATTCATCAAGGGGCGTTCCAATAATAAATCCGATATCTGCTTTCCCCTCTACAATTTGATTTTCAATTTCAATACTGGATGCGGCTTTCATTTCTAAATCATAGGATTCAAAATTTTCTTTAATACTGTGGATGGTGCAAGGAAGGGCATAAGCATATACAATTGGTGTCGCCATGATATTAATGCGATGATTTTTATCATGTTTTAGATTCTCAACTTCTTTAATCATTTTATCGTGACAGGAAATGAGTCGTGTTGCATATTTTAAAATGACTTCGCCCTCTTCGGTTAGAACCACCCCTTTGTGGGTCCGTTCAAACAAGGTACAGTCAAGATGGGTTTCCATTGCTTTGATTTGTTGACTTAATGCGGGTTGAGAGATATTCGCAAGTTCAGCGGCGCGTGTGATACTTTTATATTTTGCGACATCCACAAATGCACGAAAAAAACTAATATTCATGAGGATTCTCCTTGTGTAATTTAGATAATTATATCACAAGGGTCTTTATTTGGGTTATCAACCAATAAGTAATTGTTATGACAGAAACAATTTTTTCGTTCTTTTTTCTTAAAAGATATAAACCTTGTGAAAACTGTTGTTTTCTAACAAATATTCCCGATTTGAATATCAAATTAACACACTTTTGAGGCAACTTCGGTATAATAAAAGAAAAAGGAGTCTTTATGGAAAAACAACGCTGCGAGTGGGCGAATCGTAATCCCTTGGAAATGATGTATCACGATACAGAATGGGGTCGTAAGTCTGAAGATGATCGCTATTTATTTGAAATGTTGATTTTAGAAGGTATGCAAAGTGGTTTAAGTTGGACGACGATTATTGCGAAACGTGAGGGGATGCGCGAAGCTTTTGCGAATTTCGAACCAGCACGACTGATCCGTTTTACCGAAGAGGATGTAGAGCGTCTTGTTTTAAATCCGAATATTATCCGTCACCGTCTTAAAATTCAGGCAGTCATATCCAATGCACACGCGTATTATAAACTCACAGAGGAACATGATAGTTTGGCAAAGTTTTTATGGCGTTATGTTGATTACAAACCAATCATCAATCATTACCAAGATATGTCCGAAGTTCCTGCATCCACACCCCTTTCCGTTCAAATGAGTAAAGATTTGAAGAAACTGGGATTTAAGTTTGTCGGTCCAACGACAATTTATGCTCTCATGCAAGCTGTAGGCATGGTAGATGATCATTTAGAAGATTGTTTTCTTAAAACACATGAATAATCAAAAAAAGATCCACGTAATCGTGGAGTAGTAAACTAAAAGTAGACAAGTAAAAAAGACTTGTCTACTTTTTTGTGTAATAATAAAATCAGAGATAAAACGGAGGTATTAATGATGGGAAGACCCAAAGGTGGATTAAATAATAAATGGACTTATGAGGATCGTATTAAAGTCGTTACACGTCATATTGATGAACATATAAGTGCTGCGAAACTATCACAAGTCCTAAAGGAACGATTAATGGTTGGATTGATCGATTCATGCGCGATGGTAAAGAGGGTTTAAAACAAGAAAAGACAGGAAATCATTTTCTGCGCTTCATACGAGTAAATCATTAACTGAGCTCGAACGACTTCAACTCGAAATTCTAAAACGAGATATTGAGATTGCACGATTAAAAAGGGTACCAGGTGAAAGGTTGGTGTAAACAAGGAGTTCGTTACTTTAAAGACAAGAATTCCAAATAGCACATGACTTATCTTTTAAACATCCGATTACGTTCATTTTAGATTTATGAATTTGAACCGATCTGGTTATTACAAGTGGTTAAAGCATAAGAATGATCTCAATATTTATGAACAAAAGAGCGATTCTTAGCTTTGTGATTAAAGACTGGCATCGCCGTTTTCAAGTTATGGTTATCATGATATCGCTGCAGTCATGAAAGCAAAGTGATTTAGGGATTGAATTTTCCGATAATTTAATCCACAAGTGTTGCAAGTTTTAAATATTAAATCAAAAGTTAAACACTATTCCTATAAAACCTGGAACACAAAGTCGAATTTATCCTAATATTATAAAGAATCAATGGAGGCAGCAAACCTTTAGAAATTATTGTTTCAGATATGACACATATTCGAAACAAAGGGATTAATATGAATGGACTTTAATGGTTGATACCTTTAACAATGAAATTATCAGTTCTGCATTATCGCGTACAACTGGTGATCCTAAGCCTTACTACAAGTGTCTCGAGGATCTCCTTGCGCTACTTAAGGATAATAAAAACAGCTCCACGATTCTTCACACAGATCAAGGAGCTGTCTACCACTCTAAAGCTTTCGCTAAAGCGCATGAAAATTATAACATAATTAGATCTATGTCGCGAGCTGGAACACCTACAGATAATCAATTATCGAATCATTAAATGGATGGATTAAAGCAGAAATGGCGTGTGATTATCAATACTGGTCCGTAGATAACTTTGAAAATTTTATCGAAGAATATGTACATTATTTCAATTTTGAAAGACCTGCTTACTGTTTAAATTACAAAACCCTATCAATATAAAATGGATAAGGGTTTCTAGTCTTTTATTAATGTCTACTTTTGTTTGACAACTCCACGTAATCGTGGGTCTTTTTAGGCACCAAAAAAGAAAATTAAGGAACCAATCATTAAGGCAATTAGAATCCAGTAGATAAGCATCGCTACCACTTGCTTTTTTGTATCGCTCCATTCTTTCGCATCGACGTAGAAAATCGCAATACATCCGATAACAACTTCAAATAATACTTCTAACATCGTTCCCCTCCCATAATAGATATATTATAAAGCATAGGTTTATGAAATAGTTATCCACTCGATCATTTTTTAGTAAATTTAAGATATGCGTCCAAGGCATTCACGGTCGTTACGGTTAGATTCTGTGGTAATTCATCAAGGGGAAACCAACCCATACCACCCAATGCGTCGGGTTCCATTAGACATGGATTACCGTCGGTAATGTGCGCAAGATATGTTGGGGCAACATAATGCACGCCTTCTTCAATCAAAATATGATTGGTCGCACACAAAAGTTGATCCAATTGGATCTCTAGATTTAGTTCTTCTTTGATTTCGCGTTTTACCGCATCTTCCAAGGTTTGATAGAGTTCAACTTTTCCACCAGGTAAGCTCCAGTGATCTTTTTCTGGACTTTTTTTTCGTAAAACAAGTAGAACTTCACCTTCTTGCAGAATCATGGCACCTACGCCAACACGGGGTTCATTTTTTATCATGAGTATCTCCTTATTATTACATCAAGTATACCGCATCTCATATTGTTTGTGAGTGAGTATCACGAGTTCGGTCAAGGGTAAACAGGAGAAGGGGTACTTTATCCATGCACTCTTTGGTATAATAATAAGAGAACGTTTCAAGGTTGCTTGAAATGAATGAGGAGGATCTATGGACTTAAATACAAAAGTAGAATCAGTTTTTGAAGATTATAAACGTGATTTGGAACGCCTTGTATCGATTGCAAGTGTTCTTGACGAAGAAGGTCAAAAACCATTTGGCCAAGAAATCCAAAAAGCACTTGAAGAAGTGTTAGCGATTGCGAAGGAAATGGGCTTTAATACATTTATCGACCCAGAAGGCTACTACGGTTATGCGGAAATTGGTGAAGGCGAGGAAATGTTTGGTGTGTTGGGACATATGGACGTTGTTCCTGCTGGAAATCTTGCATCATGGAATACCAATCCTTTTGAATTGGTTGAAAAAGATGGCATGTTGTTTGGACGTGGAACTTCCGATGACAAGGGACCAACGTTAGCCGCTATGTATGCATTGAAAATGTTGTTGGATGAAGGGAAATCTTTAAACCAACGTGTTCGCTTTATTTTCGGTACGGATGAGGAATCCTTATGGCGTTGTATGAATGCTTATGTTGCGAAGGAAGAACTTCCAACTCAAGGATTTACACCGGATTCATCTTTCCCATTGATTTATGCGGAAAAAGGGTTGATTGAGTTTACACTCACAACACATCAAATTACCGACATTAAATTTAATGGTGGTGGTGCCTTGAATGCAGTACCGGCTGAAGCATCAACGACATTTGATCCTGAAGTGGTGAAAGCCTTGGATGAATTGGGTTATCCTTATGAAATTAAGGATGATGTGATTACCGTTACGGGTAAAGCCATGCATGCCCAAGTTGCCGATCAAGGTGAAAATGCAATTACGCATTTAGCTCATGCATTGTATACAGCGGGAAAACGAAGTGAAATGATCGATTTTATTGTGGAAAATGCTTAGATCAAACGGTAAACTCATCTTTGGTGATGTTTATGATGATGTATCCGAAAATTAATGCTTAATGTTGGGAAAGTAAGTTTTAAAGAAAACATCCAAGAAATTGGAATTGATATCCGTTTCCCTGTTACTTATCCAAAAGAAGAAGTAGAAACAAATCTTAAAAAAGCAGCCCATGAACATTCGGTTGTTGTAGAATTGTTTGATTATTTAAAATCCATTTATGTGGAAAAAGATTCTGAGTTTATTCAAAGTCTTATGGGTGCATACCAAAGCATTACCGGCGATATGGAATCCGAGCCAAAGACAAGTGGTGGTGCAACGTATGCACGTGCCATGGATAATGTCGTAGCATTTGGTGCCATTTTACCAGGCGGGGTGAAGACAGAACATCAACCAAACGAATGCATCAGTATTAAAGATATGAAAATTGCGATGGCAGTTTATGCGCAAGCATTCTTAAATCTTGTGATTCAGTAAATAGAAGTCAGTAGGGGAAAATAAAGTATGAGTGAAACAAAAAAACGTTTTAAAATGCCTACGTCTTATAAAATTGTCTTTTTTGCTTTAGTTATCACTGCGATTTTGAGTTATGTTGTACCTCAATCGGTTTTTGATAAAGAAGCGGGAAGCATTGTATTTAACGCAGCATTTGGTGAAAACGGTGAAATTATTCGTGGTGTGGGTCTAAGACCGTTTGGCTTTTGGGATGTCTTAATGGACCCAATTCAAGGATTTCAAGCAGCAAGTGATGTTGCGATTGGGATCTTATGTGCCGGTGGTTTCTTGAATGTATTAAATCATGTCGGTGCTTTGGATGCGGGTATTGGTCGTATTCTAGAGCGTTTTGAAGGGAATGTCTTAATTGCGGTGATGATGTTTATCTTTGCCGTATTAGGAACATCATTTGGTTTCTGGGAAGAGATTACAGCGTTCTCAGTTGTGATTGTGCCAATGTTTGTTCTCGCAGGGTACGACGTTATGACCGGATTGGGGGTTCTCTTTATTGGGGCAACAATCGGTAATATGTCCAGTCTTGTGAATCCTTTTTCCACAGGTGCTGCTGTTGCCGCAATTGGAAATCCAGATCTTACAATTGGATCAGGAATTGTATTACGCTCAATAATCTTCTTAGCACTCTATGTTGTTGGGACGATGTTGATGATTCGTTATGCGTCTCGTGTTAAAAAGAATCCAGAAAAATCAGTGTTAGCAGATTGTGAAGGGGTAAATACCCTTGTGGATAAGAATGAATCCTTACCGGAATTCACAACACAACGTAAGTGGTCTGCACTTGTCTTGATTTTAATTGTAGTTATCATCATTCTTGGATACTTCCCATGGGAAGAAATCGCAGGAACTGAGGTGGCAAATATCGTAAACAGTCCATTCACAGCCCTTGCGAAAGTTCCGGTGTTGGGATCCATTTTTGGGGCAGGTCATGTTTCAAGACTTGGAACATGGGGCTTTAATGAGTTTGCATTCCTCTTTGTATTGGGCGCATTCTTACTTAAATTTATAAATAAAATGTCTGAGACAGAATTCTTAGATGTATTTATCGATGGAATGAAAGATTTATTTGGTGTTGTGGTTGTACTTGCGATTGCACGTGGGATCGCAATTATTATGGGGAGTTCCACAGAAGGAATGTCCATCACCTTCATCTATTGGATTTCGGGTGCGTTAAGTGCGGTTCCTACATGGGTGTTTGGTTTATTCGCGATTGCATCGTATGTGCTTATTGGTGTATTCCTTCAATCCACAAGTGGGGTTGCGGGTATCTCGATGCCAATTCTTGGTGCTGTAGCTTCTGCAGTCTTTGCGGCAAGTGCAATTGGTGAATCGGGTGGACAAATTATCTTAATTAGTGCCTTTGTGGCAGGAATTAACTTTATGGCCGCCATTTATCCAAGTGCAACGCTAATGGGAACTTTGGAATTTGTGAATGTTCCTTATGATAAATATCTGAAATTCACACTTCGCATTTTATCAGTCTTATTAATCGTTGCTGCGGTCATCATATCCGTTGCATCTGCAGTTGGATTTGTAAAATAGAACGAGGAAAAAACAATGAACCTAAATTTTAAAAAGTTTACAGCAGAACATATTCCGGCCTATTACACATGGCGTAATGACCCCGAGGTCGCAATTTTTGATCAGTCTCAATTCCTAAGACCGATGTCTTTCGAAGAAGTTGAAACATGGAGTCAGATCATGGTTGATGGGATGACTTATGTCATTTGTGATGGCGACAAACCAATTGGAACGTGTGCATTTATGAACCTCGATCAACGAAATCGTCATGCAGAACTTGCAATTGTAATTGGGGATAAAAATTATTGGGGTAAAGGTTATGGGAAACTTATTATGGCTCAACTTATTGAGTGGGGCTTTGAGGGTCTTAATCTTAATCGCCTTTACCTTCATGTATTTGATTTCAATAAACGTGCCATTGCACTCTATGAAAAAATGGGTTTTGTTGAAGAAGGAAGAATGCGTGAAATGCTTTATCGAAATGGGAAGTATCACGATGTGCTCTGCTATGGTTTATTAAAATCAGAGTTAAAATAAGAAAAGACGCTAGGAATAGCGTCTTTTTTAGTGACTTTGATTGTTTTTCGAGAATGTAAGATAAACTCGAATGTTTAAAAGTAATATTGAAATAAAACATAAGAAAAACAATGGTGGAATAGACCAGGAAACAAAGATCGTTTTGCTGATGAATTCGTAGTATATTCCAAACGGAATAACAAAATGAACAGCAAAGGTAATCAAAAATAAAATAAAACATAAAATAAAACATAAAACGATGTGAACCTTAAAATCTCGGTAAAGATCAAATACAGACTCATGATGCATCGAAATCCCCCCTTTGCACCCCTTATTCTACACTGTTATCATCAAGAATACGAACGGAAAGTTCAATAATAAACTCATCTTCCGTTTTTACGGTAATCTCGTTAATAAGAAGCTTTTCATAGAATGCTTCGTCTAATACAAAGTGGTGTTTCGAAGCGTATGCAATCATCGCATCATAGCCAACAGACAACGTATCGTATGATCCATGATGATAATACGTTAAATAGGTTCCGCCGGGTTTTTCATAAAGATTTACGTTCTCAAGATCTCCAAGGGAAATCGCGTATAAATAATCCAATTCTCGATAACGCTTTTCGAGAATGGCACGCTTAGATGTAATGGAACCCACGTAATTGGTAAAGGTGATGCCATTATCAATACAAAAACTAACATAAGCTTTAAGAAAACTGTGGGGATCTGAACTTACCGTCTGTCGACTAATAATCAAAGACTCGGGTTCAAGAACTTTCACTTCACAAACGTTTGCTTTAGAATGGGCCGCCAAATCCATTAAATCGAGTGTATGTTTTATGAAACTTTGGCTGAGTTTTAATCTCTGGATCTGTTCATCAATTTTTTGGTTTCTTTGTGATAGAATATGAGTAAGGTTCTCGGGGGAACGAACATCCAGATATTCCTTAATATCTGTGAGTGGCATTCCTAAATCTTTTAGGAATGTAATAACAATAAAAGCATAATACTGATGATAGGCGTAGTATCGGTAACCATTTTGATCGGTGAATTCTGGTTTAAATAAATCAATTTCATCGTAATAAAATAAAACATGTTTCGGTACATGACAAATTTTTGCGAATTGACCGGTAGTAAGTTTATCCTTTTTTATGCTCATTATACGTTTTCTCCTTGACTATAAGGTTACCTTATACCTTATTATAGTTCAGTTGCAAAAAAATGTACAGGAGGTAAAACTATGAGATTAATTATTAGATATTTAAAGAAATATAAGATGTTATTTCTATTAAATATTGTCGCAATTCTGGCCTTTGCGCTTGTTGAGTTGGGAATTCCAACAGTCATGGGAACCATGATTAATGAGGGTGTGGGAACACAGAATATGGACTTAATTAAGAGCCAAGGTTTCTTGCTCCTTGGAGTTGCCATTCTTGGAGGTTTGGGGACAATCTTACTTAACTATACGTCGAGTCGTATTGCTACACGTATCACTCGCGATATACGTAACGATATGTTTGAAAAATCTCAAGAATTTTCACACTCTGAGTATAATGAAATCGGGGTATCATCCTTAATTACACGTGTTTCTAATGATGTATACCAATTACAATTGTTTGTTCAAATGTTATTACGTATGGGGCTTCATGCACCGTTTATGATTTTATTCAGTTCGGTTATGATTTTCCGTACCAATCAACGTCTTGCGCTTGTCATGGCAGGAAGTGTCCCTTTTATCCTTATCGTAGTAGGCATTGTAGGTAAGTTATCGGGACCGCTAAGTCGAAAACAACAAAGTCTTATGGATACCTTGAATCGTGTCACCCGTGAGAATATTACAGGTGTTCGTGTTATTCGTGCCTTCCGTAAGGATAAACATGAAACAGCACGTTTCCAAAAAATTAATAAAGATTATGCAAATGTTTCAAAGAAACTTTTCCGTGTGATGTCACGAGCAGAACCACTGTTCTTCTTTATCCTTGAATTATCCGTACTAACCATTATGTGGACCGCATCGGGGATGGTTGAAGCTGGAACATTAGAAGTTGGTTCAATCGTTGCCTTTTTAGAATACCAGTTCCATGCTTTATTCTCATTGTTGCTGTTTTCAGTTGTATTTATTATGTATCCACGTGCTGCCGTAAGTGCACGTCGTATTGAAGAAGTTTTAAATACAGAACCTATTATTAAAAACCCGGAAAATGGGGTTCATGAAGGTTCTGAAGAAACATCAATCGTCTTTGATCATGTCGATTTCGCATATCCAGATGGTGAGGCAAATGTTTTAGAAAACCTAAACTTCACCGCTAAAAAAGGTGAAACCGTAGCATTTATTGGTTCGACCGGTTCAGGGAAATCCACGTTGATTAACCTTATCGTTCGTTTTTACGATGTCACAAACGGTCGTGTCTTGGTGAACGGGGTTGATGTTCGAGAATGGGATTTATATTCCTTACGTTATAAAGTAGGCTTTATCCCACAAAAATCACTTTTATTCAGTGGTAGTATTTCACAAAACATACGTTATGGAAAAGAAACAGCCAATGATCATGAAGTTGAAGAGAGTGCAGAACTTGCATCCGCTAAGGACTTCATTGAACAAAAACCTGATAAATATAATGAATGGATTAGTGAAGGTGGATCCAATGTATCCGGTGGGCAAAAACAGCGTTTAAGTATAGCGCGTGCGCTTGTACGTAAACCTGAGATTTATATCTTTGATGATAGTTTCTCGGCGCTTGATTATAAAACCGATGCCTTGATTCGAAAGAACCTAAAAGAAGAAACAAAAGATGCAATTATGTTAGTTGTCGCACAACGTATTAGTTCGATTGTGGATGCAGACCGCATTATTGTATTAAATGAAGGAAAAATTGTTGGACAAGGGACTCATCTAGAATTAATCAAGAATTGTCCAATTTACATTCAAATTGCAGAGTCTCAATTCAGTGAAAAGGAGATGGCAAAGTATGAAAAGTTATAAAAAACTCTGGCGTTTTCTAAAGCCTTATAAAGTAAAACTTCTCGGAGCAGTTCTATGTCTTCTTGTTGCTGCTGTCTTAACGGCTGCTGCGCCAATGATTGAAGGATTTGTGACGACACAGCTTGCAAGTGATGTGAAAGATATCAGTTTAAATGTAGCGGGTGCTCACATTCAATTTGATGTGATTCTTCGTATTATTAGTATTCTATTTGTCATTTATGTTACCAATGCATTATCGCGTCTATTCTTGCAATACTTAATTTCAGATGCGATTCAATCTGCAGTATATGACATGCGTATGGAAGTTAAGAAGAAAATGGAACGTCTTCCGGTAAGTTATTTTGATAAGCATTCAGCCGGGGATTTGATGGCGCGTATGTCTACTGACATTGAAGCCTTATCAGGTGCACTCCAACAATCCTTTGCGCAAGTTGTTATGGCTGTATTAGGAATTATTTTTGCGGTCATCTTGATGATTTCAATTGACTTTACGATGGCCCTTGTGGGGATTGCGATTATTCCATTAAGTATCCTTGTTGCACGTTTTATTATGAAGCGATCACAAGTACTTTTTACTCGTCAACAAGAAGTATTGGGAAATATGTTCTCAGTTGTTCAAGAAAAATTTACAGGATTTAAGGAGATTAAACTCTATAACTATCAAGAAAATGCAACGGAAGATTTCCGTAAAGCCAATGAGGAATTGTGCGAAAATGGATTTAAAGCAAACTTTTTCTCAGGGTTAATGACACCGAGTGTTTCCATGATTACTTATATTGCGATTGCACTTTCTGTATACATGGGTGCCATCCGTATTATTGAAGGTGCTATGGCTGTTGGGGCTTTACAAGCTTTTATTCGTTATATTTGGCAAGTAAACCAACCGTTATCACAAATTACGCAAATGGCTCCAACCATTCAAGCATCAATTGCTGCGATGGATCGTGTGTTTGAATATTTAGAAGAACCCGATGATGTTTATGACATTGAAAATCCAGTGATGATTGATGATTACGAGGGTTCAGTATCGTTTGAAAATGTATATTTTGGATACGGGGAAAAACCCGTTATTCAAGATTTATCCGTTGATATTAACCCGGGGGAAATGGTTGCGATTGTTGGACCGACAGGGGCTGGAAAGACAACCATTATCAACCTTCTTATGCGTTTTTATGACGTTAATGAAGGATCGATTAAAATTGATGGGATTGATATTCGTGATATGAAACGTGATGATTTGCGTTCTCTATTTGGTATGGTTCTTCAAGATACATGGCTCTTTAGTGGAAAAATTAAAGAGAATATTGCTTATGGAAAACCGGATGCGACCGATGAAGAAATTATCGATGCAGCCAAACGAACCAACGTCCACCACTTTATCACAACCTTACCGAATGGGTATGACATGGTTCTCAATGAGGAATCATCAAATATTTCAAATGGAGAAAAACAATTAATAACAATTGCGCGAGCACTGTTAAGTGATCCGAAAATCTTGATTCTTGATGAGGCAACCAGTTCGGTTGATACACGACTTGATGCAATGATTCAAGAAGCGATGGCTGAGTTGATGAAGGGACGCACAAGTTTTGTGATTGCGCACCGCCTCTCAACCATTAAAAATGCAGACAAAATTCTTGTCGTTAAAGATGGGAATATCATTGAAATGGGAAATCATCATGAATTGATGGCTCAAGGTGGCTTCTATGCCGATCTTTATAACAGTCAATTTGCGGATGACCAAGAATAATACATGTCGTTTTTAGGACTGTTGACAGAAATGTCAGCAGTCTTTTTTGTGTCCATAAATAATATTTTGTTTGGGTATAAATAGTATTTATAGACATAAAAATGTTGTATTGGTCGCGTTTGAGATATCGTCCTATAATGGAGTCAAGAAATGATAGCGCTATCATTCTTTGTAAATTTATTTTTGATCATCCCGATATTGGGAAGATGTCAAAACATAGAAAGGGCACAATATGACAAAAGTAATAGATTACAAGAAGATTCTCAAGGAAACAAATGCGGAGCCGAAGCTGTTCCAAATCATGGACGAACATGGAAAAATCGTCAATAAAGATTACTTTCCAGAGTTAACAGATGCACAGATGGTTGAGATGATGGAGATCATGGTCTGGGGACGTGAATACAACAATCGTGTCAGAATCCTAAGCCGTCAAGGTATTATTGGAAACTTACCGCCTACTGAATGACAAGAAGCGGCACAATTAATCAGCCAATATGCATTGCAAGAGGGTGACTGGTTACTACCAACATACCGTGATGTGCCACCATTGATTCGTCATGGTATTGAGACACGTCAAGCGATGAACTGGTATAACGGTCATACAGATGGATTCTCATACGATCATTCAATCAAAGCATTTCCACCTCAAGTTATTATTGGAGCACAAATTATCCAAGCTGCAGGTGTTGGTTTAGGACTTAAAAAGAATAAAAAAGAGAATGTCGCAATGACTTATATTGGTGATGGTGGGCCTTCCCAAGGGGATTTCTATGAGGGATTAAACTTTGCAGGTGTTTATGATGCGCCGGTTATCTTTATCGCTCAAAATAATGGATTTGGAATCTCAGTACCACGAAGTTTCCAAACAAAATCCGCAACACTATCCCAAAAAGGGATTGGCGTAGGGATTGCGCATCTCTTTGTAGATGGAATGGACCCATTCGCAGTTTATGCTGCGACGAAAGCAGCACGTGAGTATGCAGTTGCAGGAAATGGACCCGTACTGCTTGAGTTCCTAACATTCCGTTATGGACCCCATACATTAAGTGATGATCCACGTCGTTACCGTGAAAATGAACTTGTTGATTCATGGTTACCAAAAGATCAACTCATTCGTATGCGGAAGTTCTTAACAGAAAAAGGGCTATGGTCTGAAGAACAAGAAGCAGCAATTATTGAGAAAACACAAGTTGAAGTTAAAGATGCATTGGATGCATCACGAAAACTTCCAAAACAAAAAATATCAGAATACCTGGCAAATATGTATGAAGTGATGCCACCTTCAATTAAAGAACAATACGATCTTTATGTAGAAAAGGAGAATGCATAAAATGGCTGTTAAGAATATGGTAGAAGCAATTACCGATGGACTTGAGGTAATGTTTGAACATGATGAAAAGGTTTTAATTTTTGGTGAAGATGTTGGGAAAAACGGAGGGGTTTTCCGTGCTACCGATGGTCTTCAAGCAAAATTTGGAGAAGACCGTGTCTTTGATACACCGCTTGCGGAATCAGGAATTTTAGGGCTTTCAATTGGTTTAGGTGTTGAAGGATTTAGACCGCTACCTGAAATTCAATTCTTTGGATTTATTACGGAAGCAATTGATTCGATTACCAACCAAATGGCACGGATGCGTTACCGTACTGAAGGTCAATTATTTGCGCCAATAACCATTCGTAGTCCTTATGGGGGTGGTGTTGCGACACCGGAGATTCACTCAGATAGTTATGAGGGGATGATTGCGCAAATGCCAGGAATGCGTGTTGTGGTTCCATCAAACCCTTATGATGCGAAAGGACTTTTAATTTCATCCATTAAAAGTAATGATCCAGTCTTATTTTTGGAACATTTGAAACTGTATCGTGGTGAAAAAGTAGAAGTGCCAGAAGGCGTTTATGAAGTACCGCTTGATAAGGCAAACATTGTTCGTGAAGGTACAGACATCTCAATTGTTTCATATGGAGCAATGGTTGTGGAAGCACGTAAAGCTGCGGATATCCTTGCGGAAGAAGGCATCAGTGTTGAAGTTGTAGACCTCCGCACGATTGCACCACTTGATATGGGAACCATTGGTGAATCCGTTGCGAAAACCGGACGCGTATTGGTTGTTCAAGAAGCGCAACGTATTGCGGGAGTAGCAAGTCATGTTATGTCTGAAATCAGTGAACGATTCTTCTTAGATCTCGTAGCGCCTGTATCACGCGTAACTGCACCGGATACGACGTATCCTCTACCACAGGCAGAACAAATTTGGTTGCCGAATGCACAGGATATTGTTACATCAGCACGTAAATTAGTACAAGAATATTAGGAGGAACTCATGAATTATAAATTTAATTTACCCGACCTTGGTGAAGGAATCACCGAGAGTGAAATCTTACTTTGGCATGTAAAGCCAGGGGATGCCATTAAAACGGATGACCCGCTCTTTGAAGTTCAAAATGATAAAACAACAATCGAAGTACCATCTCCCGTAAATGGAACGATCAAAAACGTTCTTGTGGAAGCAGGCGCTGTAGCCCAAGTAGGGGATACGCTTGTGGAAATTGAAGTTGACGCTTCGGATTTATCGAAAGATGCGAAATAAGAAGAAAAACCAAGTGTTGAAAAAACTGAAGTGGAATCAAAACCAGCGCCAGTTGTAAGTCAAGGGAAAGCACGCGCAATTCCTTCCGTTCGAAAATATGCACGAGAAAAAGGGATCGATATCGCTCTTGTAACGCCAACTGGAAAACATAATACGGTTACAAAGGAAGACATCGATAACTTTACAGGGGAAGCAGTCGAAGTTGTAGCACCTGAAGTCACAGCACCAAAAGAAGCAGTGAAAGCACCAGTACAAACAGTAGGAACGAATGGATTACTACGTGAAAAGATGACACCGATGCGAAAAGCAACCATGCAAGCAATGGTACAATCAACATCATCCATTCCACGTGTAACGGTCTTTACCAATATCAACGTATCGAAATTGGTAGAACACCGTGATATGTATAAAGATTATGCGAAAGCAGAAGGTGCACGCTTAACATATACGGCATATTTTGTGAAAGCAGCAGTTACCATGTTGAAGAAATATCCAATCTTTAATGCCATGGTGGATGCGGAAAAAGGTGAAATTATCTACCGTGACGCAATTAATATTGGTGTCGCAACCAATACCGATGCTGGCCTCTATGTACCAAATATTAAAAATGCCGATACAAAAAACCTCTTTGAGATTTCAAAAGAAATTGAAACCAATGCACGTCTAGCACAAGAAGGTAAACTTCCGATGGAAGCAAGGCGTGATGGTTCATTCACGATCACAAATGTTGGGGGAATGTCATCGGATGGTGTTTACTCAACACCAATTATCAATGCACCTGAAGTGGGAATTTTAGGAACAGCCAAAATTGAAATGGAGCCGTATGTTACAGAAGATATGACTGTAGCCATCGCACCGTTTATGAAACTATCCTTTACCTTTGATCACCGCATTATCGACGGTGTGGAAGCACAACATGCTTTAGATGAACTTAAAAAAGTTCTAAGCGACCCGAATAAGCTTGTATTGGAGGGATAGAAAATGGTAGTTGGAGATTTCGCGAAACAAGCAGATGTAATTGTTATTGGAAGTGGACCGGGTGGCTATGTCGCAGCCATCCGTGCTGCTCAACTTGGAAAAAAAGTAACCATCATCGAACGGGATGCCATTGGTGGTGCATGTTTAAATGTGGGGTGTATTCCATCAAAAGCCATGATTCATGCAAGCAGTGAATACGCAAAAACACAAATCAAAACACCCTTTGGTTTGAGTTATGGCAAAACAAGTTTTGATATGAAACAGGCAAAAGCATGGAAAGACAAGGAAGTTGTAAAGACAAGGAAGTTGTAAAGACCTTAACCTCAGGAATTGGTGCACTTTTAAAGAAAAACAAAGTTGAAATTGTTAAGGGTGAAGCACACTTTATGTCGGAAGATAAGATTCGTGTTGTAAATGAGATGGATGTTCAAACATTTTCATTTAAAGATGTCGTCATCGCAACCGGAAGCAGACCCATTGAAATTCCAGGATTTAAATTTGGTAAGAGAATTTTAGATTCTACCGGGGCGCTTGATCTCGATGTGGTACCAAAATCATTAACCATCGTTGGTGGTGGGTATATCGGTTGTGAACTTGCAGGTGTTTTCGCAAACCTTGGAACTGAAGTCACAATTCTTGAAGGTGCACCCAATATTTTGCCCCTTTTTGAAAAAGACTTAAGCGCTTATGTTGTGGATAATTTTAAAGAAAAAAATGTCACAATCCATACCAATGTGAAGGCTGAATCTGCGAAGGTTAAAAATGACATCGTAACAATCACTTACAGTCAGGAAGGGAAGTCAATCACACATCAATCAGAATATGTCCTGGTAACGGTGGGGCGTCGTCCTAATACTGATGACTTAGGTCTTGAGTACGCAGGTGTTGCAGTGGGAGAACGCGGTCTTATTGACGTGAATGATCAAGGTAAAATCAGTGTCTCAAATATTTATGCAATTGGTGATGTTATCGCAGGTCCTGCACTTGCCCATAAGGCGAGTTATGAAGCGAAAGTCGTAGCAGAAGTGATTGCAGGACAAACAGCTGGATTTGATTATACGGTTATTCCATCCGTAAGTTACACCGATCCTGAAATTGCAGTTGTTGGAATGAATGCAACCGAGGCAAAGGCTCAAGGCATTCAAGCAAAAGCATTCAAATTCCCTTATGGAGCAAACGGACGTGCCTTATCCATGAATGATACACAAGGATTTGTCCGACTTACCGTAGAAACGGAAACAGGATTTATTTTAGGAGCAGAAATTGTAGGGGCCCAAGCCAGTGAATTGCTTGCGGAACTTACCATGGCTATTGAATCCCAATTAACGGTTGAAGATATCGCGTTAATTATTCATACACATCCAAGCTTATCGGAAATGATTATGGATACAGCAGAATTGGCTCTGGGTTATCCCATCCATCTCTAGAAAGGGTTATCATGAAAAAAATATTTGATAAAGGATTTGGAATGAAAATACTAAATGGGGTGGCGATTGGTTCCGTTGTTGTATTGATACCCGGTGCCTTGCTGAATGAAATCTTTAAAGCACTTTTACCCATTTTCCACAAGGCCAATTTGTTTTAACGGCAACATCATTTGAATGATCTTAATGGGTGTTGTCATTGGTGTTGCAGTGTCAATGATGTTTAAGTTTACGCCAATTCAGACCGCTTCGGTAGGAATGGCAACCGCATTTGCCTCCGGTGGGTGGAAGCTTGCAGAAGATGGAACGTTTATGCTTAAAGGCAGTGGTGACATCATTAACATGGCACTAACAGCAACGTTTGCGGTAATCTTAATCCTTGCTGTTGCCGATAAATTTAAAGCATATGCCATGTTGTTAACACCAACACTTGTCCTCATTGTTGCAGGGGGGTTGGGAATGATTACACTCCCTTACGTACAAATGATTACCGGTGCGATGGCACACTTAATCAGTAACCTCCTACAACTTCAACCACTCCTCATGTCCATCTTGGTATCCATGATTTTTGCGATGATGATCGTATCCCCACTCTCTACAGTTGGGATTGCTCTTGCCGTCAATTTATCCGGTGTCGGATCCGCGGCAGCGAATGTGGGAATCTGTGCAGCTGCATTTGGGCTTGCAATTACAGGTTGGAAATCGAATGAACTGGGAACTAAAATTGCTTTGATGTTAGGTTCACCAAAAATGGCGATGCCAAATGTTATGAAAAAGCCTAAGATTATGATTCCTGTTTTATGTAATGCAGCACTAAGCGCTATCGTAGTTGTTTTACTTAATCAACAAGGAACTCCCATGTCAGCAGGATTTGGAATTAGTGGACTGATAGGACCCATCAATGCCATTAACCTTGCGGGTGGTTGGACTTTTGGTAACATCATCAATGCCGTGCTTGCCTTTGTGGTAATGCCAATCGGACTTGCAATTGTATTTAGAAAAGTCTTTACCGAAATGAAACCAGTCGTAACGGTGGATGATTATCATATTGAGGTACAATAAATGAAAAATTTTGTAGAATTGGAGGCACGTTTAGTACGAGAACGCATGACGCAAAAGCGTCTTGCCCTCGTATGTGCGGATGAAGTGAATACACTTGAAGCGGTTATCGAGATGGAAGAACGTGGGTATATCAAACCCATTCTTCTAGGGGATAAAGAAGCAATTCAAAATGTTATTCGCGAAAACAACCTCGCGGTAAATTATCAAATTATTCATTGCGACCAACCGCAAGAAGCGGCTCAAAAAGCTGTAGCTCTGGCAAAAGCGGGAGATGTGGATCTGATTATGAAAGGGTTGATTCAAACCAGTGATTTATTATCGGCGGTTGTGAAGCGTGAAACAGGCATTCGCGAGCAAAAAGTCTTATCACATGTTGCGGTTGTGGAAATTCCGTACAAAGAAACGATGTATATCATGAGTGATGGGGGTATGATTCCTACGCCTAATTTTGATCAAAAAGTAGGGATTATTGAAAACAGCATTCAACTTGCGCATGCTCTCGGGATTGAGGAACCTAAAGTAGAATTGTTGGATGCTGCTGAGCATACCAATCCCCATATTCAATCTTCCGTTGATTCAGAAACTTTAAGTCAACGCGCGTGGGAACATGCGATTGTAGAAGGACCGATATCCCTTGATCTTGCGGTATCTAAAAATGCTGCAACCATTAAAAAATGGTCAGGACGTATTCAAGGGGATGCCAATATTCTTATTACTCCAGATATTATAAGTGGAAATATTTTGGGTAAAGTTGGAACCCTTTTCACCGATGGGAAAATGGCAGGTGTCATTCAAGGTGCGAAAGTACCCATCATTCTTACATCCCGTGGTTCAAATCGTGATGAAAAAATTAATTCAATCTTACTTGCATGTTCGATTGCGAAAGGGGATTTATAATGTATATTCTAGTAATCAATCCTGGGGCCAGCTCCACAAAGTTTGCGCTCTTTGATGACGAACGCGAGTTGATGCGCGATGATCTCAAAATACCTTTAGAAAAAGTAGAAGCGTATCAAACGTTAGAGGATCAATTGGAAGACCGTTATGCCTCAATTTATAATGCATTGGTTGAACACGAATTTGATCCGAAAAAAATTGAAATTGCTGTGGGACGTGGTGGTATTTTGCCACCGGTTGAAGCCGGTGCGATTGCAGTTACGGACACACTCATTGATTATCTTTTACATAAAGCTGAAGTTATTCACCATGCAAATCTTGGTGCTTCGATCGCTCAGAAATTCGTTGATCAAGCAGAAAATTGTACGGCGTATATTTACGATCCAATCTCCGTCGATCAAATGGATCCCATTGCCCGTATCTCTGGATTAAAGGGTATTGAACGTAAAAGTATTGGACACATGTTAAATTCGCGTGCTGTTGCCATAGAACATGCGAAATCCCTTCAAACTCCTTATAACAAACTCAACATGATTGTTGTCCATGCGGGTAGTGGTATTACTGTCACAGCACACAAGCAAGGTCGTATGATTGATCTTGTTGGTGATGATGAAGGTGCCTTTTCACCGGAACGAAGTGGTGGTTTACCCTTACGTCCCTTTATGAATCTATGCTATAATAATGACAAGGAAGCGGTTACAAAACTAACCCGTCATCAAGGTGGTCTGATCTCCTATTTTGAGACCAATGATGTCCGAATTGTCGAAGCAATGATTGAAGAGGGTCATGAAGAAGCAGCGCTCGTATTAGAGGCAATGGCTTATCAAATTGCGAAAAGTATTGGTACTCTAAGTATTGTGCTTGAAGGTAAGGTTGATAGTATCGTGATCAGTGGGGGATTTGCGCGTTCGAATCAAGTCATGAATTGGATTGAAGAACGTGTATCGTTTATTGCACCGGTTGCGATTTATCCGGGAGAATTTGAACTTGAAGCACTTGCTTCGGGAGGATTAAGAGCATTTCATAAACTCGAAACCACTCATTATTTCGAATAGAATTAAGAGGTAGCTATGGAAATTAGAGAGGTGAAATACTTTATTGCTGTTATAGAAGCAGGGAGTTTTACTGCTGCCGCTAAAACGTTACACATGACGCAACCAGCCCTCAGTTGGAACATCAAACAACTTGAGGCTAAACTTGAGACGCAACTCATTGAGCGAACTCAAACGGGCGTCAGTGTAACAGAAAGTGGGCAAGTGTTTTACGATGGTGCGAAAGATGTAATTGCGCATCTTAATCGATTGGATCGATTAATGAAGTCTGAAGCCCAACGCATTCGTCGTAAAATTCGATTTGGACTTACCATCCTTTCTTCGATTAACTACATGGATCAATTTCAAGGATATGTCGGCAAATATCCACAAGTAGAATTAAATTTTGTACAACGAGGTTCCAAGGAAATTCAGGACATGCTTATCCAAGATAAACTGGATGCTGCTTTGATTTCAGAACCCATTTATTACTCAAAACTTGAAGAGAATGCAAAACGATTAGATGGGTATTATTATGACGTGGGTGTGGTTGTCGCCAAAGATCATCCACTGGCGAATCGTGAGCGTCTCACGCTTCGGGATATTATGACAGAATCTTTTGCATTAGTGTCAGATGCTTATGCAATAGGACAAGAAGTACCCCGTCGATGCAAAGAACTGGGGTTTATTCCAGCTATAAATTATCGTAATGACAACTGGGAAGTAGTACTTGAACATGTGGCTGCATATGGTTCCGTAACCATACTTCCTGTTGATCTTCTCCACATCATTGCACGCGATGATGTGGAGTGGATTGAATTGGATGATGAAATCAGTCGGTTCCATCTCCAACTGGTGATCAATTACGATAAAACACATGTGGATGAGTATGCAATATTTCAAAATTTATATGAAGAGTTGATGGTGAATCATTAGAAAACGAACCCAGATAATCTTGGGTTCGTTTTTATTTTGTTATTGCGATAGTGTGCTGTGGTGTTTACGGTAGGGACTTGGCGACATGGATTCCACATTTTTTAAAAATTGAGAAAAATAGGAAGGTGAGCGAAACCCTACAATATCTGAAATTTGTGTAATCGATAAGTCAGTATTCACAAGAAGCTTTTTGGCTTCAATCATTCGTTTTCGTAACAGATAATCAATCGGAGACAGTCCAGTTTGCTCCTTGAATATATGAGACAAATAGAACTTATTTAAAAACGTGAGGGATGCTAGATGATCAAGTGTAATATTTTCGCGATAATGGAGGGTAAGGTAATGCTCCAAGAAAATACAGTCCTTATTTTCACCACTGCTTGATGTCTCAACATCAAGCAGTGATGTCGTGCGTCGCATCGTGTTTAAAACCAATACACGTAATAAGTTATCCACAATGAGTTCAGACATCTCATCATGTGTCTTTCCTGCCTCCAAGATTGCTTTAATATAAAACAGAATTTCATGTTTATAATCTTCGTAATTATGAATCGACACGCCAGGATGTTCGTTTTGCTCGGTGGAAAATTCAACCCCATCAATACCTAAAACGATATATTCCAATCCACTTTCAGCATCACTGCATTCCGTATGTAAAACATTTGGGTTAATGATAATTAAGTCATCTGCTTGGATGGGGAGTTTAAGGTTATCGGCAAAGCGGAAATAACCACTTCCTCGTACAACATACATTAATTCAGCAAATGGATGTGAATGGAGCGTTGAGTGCCAATCTGAGTCAAAGCGAGAACTATCAATATAGAGTAATTTAAGTCGGTTAAGGCGTTTTGTAAGATCGTGTTTTGTTTCCATAAGTACCCCCTACTATAATTAAAGTATATTATCATTTTGTGAATTAAACAAGATACCATAAGAATCTAACAACATCTCAATTGCTTTGAGTCTGTACAAGTCGTCATAATACATATATAGGAGGTATATTATGAAAATACTTAATCAATTTCAACTAGAGGGCGCAATTGTAAACTGTGTTCCTTATGGAAATGGACACATCAACGACACGTATCGTGTTGAGACTGCTTGTGATGTATATATACTACAACGAATTAATACAAATGTGTTTAAGAACCCCACGTTATTGATGGAAAATATTGGTCGCGTGACCCGATTTATACAAAATAAAATTCAGCAAAAAGGTGGGAATCCCCTACGAGAAGCACTTACGTTAATTCCTACTTTTGAAGATTGTGATTATGCTTTGGATGAAGACGGGAACTATTGGCGTATGTACCGTTTTATACAGGACACGGTTTCATATGAGCTCGTTTTAGATGCGCATGATTTTTACGAGAGTGGTCGTGCATTTGGAAATTTTCAGTTTATGTTGGCGGATTTTCCAGTATCGTCATTGCACAGTACGATTGAAAATTTCCACCATACACCTAAACGACTTCAACAATTCAAATCGGCATTGAAAAATGATGTCATGAACCGTCGCCAGACCTGTGAAGCAGAGATTAGGTTTATCTTACAACAGGAAGCATTTATGAACATACTTTGGAATCTCTATGATGAAGGTAGCCTTCAATTAAAAGTGACTCATAATGACACGAAGTTGAATAATGTTTTATTGGATGCGAAAAGTGGTAAGGGTGTTTGTGTTATCGATTTGGATACTGTGATGCCAGGCTTTGCTTTGGATGACTTTGGTGATTCAATCCGGTTTGGTGCATCCACCGCACTTGAAGATGAACAAGACCTAAGCAAGGTTCATTTTGATCTAGATCTCTACCGTGCTTATGTAGAGGGTTTTGTCGAAGGAGCTAATGGAAGTCTAACGAATTTAGAAATCGAACTGTTTCCGGTAGGGGCTAAAATGATGACCTTAGAATGTGGTATGCGTTTCTTAACAGATTACCTTGAAGGTGATACTTATTTCAAAACAACATATTCCACTCATAATTTAGTTAGAGCACGCACGCAACTTAAATTGGTGAGTGAGATGGAAGATTCCTGGGAAGCAATGCAAGATATTGGGACGTTTATTTTATCTAATTATAAAATGAATTATGAAAAACCATAATATTTTTCAAAACAGCAAGATAACATAAGTTAAGAACAATATCATGGAAGATTAAACGCTTACATTACTCTATAATGAAAGTATCAGGGAGGAACTTTAAATGAAAAAAATGTTAGTAGTTTGCCTTACTGCATTGCTTATCCTAACCGGTTGTGGAGAAAAAAACGAAACCACATCCAATGAGGGGAAAGTTTTAAAAGTAGCGGGATTAAATAGTGGATATGGTACTGAAGGCTTTAAGAAGGTTGTCGAAGCGTTCGAAGAAGCAAAAGGTGATGGTACTAAAGTTGAACTTGTACTTGAAAAAAATATTGCGGAAGTACTTCGACCTCAAATTCAATCTGGGGATGTTCCAGATGTGATCTACCTTGCGATTGGTTCGGAAGGTAAACTTACAGATACGATGATCTCAGAAAAGAAAATTATGGATATTTCCGATATTATGGATATGAATGTATTTGGTGAATCCGTAAAATTAAAAGATAAAATTAATGTAGGTGTACAAAATACCATGCGAACAAGTCCATATGGTGATGGGAAAACCTACCTTGCACCTGTATTCTATGCACCAACAGGCCTATTTTATAATCAAACCTTATTTACAGAAAAAGGATGGACGGTTCCTGAAACATGGGAAGAAATGTTTGCTTTAGGAGAACTTGCGAAAGCGGATGATATTGCATTATTTACCTACCCAACAACAGGATATTTTGATGCGTTTTTCTCATCAATCTTAAATAATATGGTTGGACCTGAAAAATACGAAAAGCTAATGAATTATGATCATGAGACATGGAAAGATCCACAGGTAAAAGAAACCTTTGATTTAGTTGGTAAGCTTTTAACTTATACACATCCTGACACTGTTGCCCAAGCTAATGGTGAAGGGTTTACCAAAAACCAACAACTAATTTTGGATAACAAAGCACTGTTTATTCCAAATGGCACATGGTTAGCAGGAGAAATGGAAAAAGCATCACATTCAGAAGGTTTTAAATAGGGATTAACTACTGCTCCTGTACGTACGAAGGGTGATGAAACCTACGCAACAACATTTGCGGAAGAAATGTATATACCAGAGGGTGCGAAAAATGTGGACTTAGCAAAAGAATTCTTAACCTTTGTTTATTCTGATAAAGCCGTAGAACTCTTTGCGAATAATGGAAATGCGATTCAACCCGTTAAAGGGTCATCAGACTTGATTACTGATGAACAAACCAAAGATTTTTATGCAATTTACGGTCGTGGTGTTATTGCTTCATCGGTTGGATTTGCAGCGAAAGATCCCGTGGAAGGTGTTGATTTAACATCAGGAGATGGAATCTTATATGGAACTGTAAATGATGTTGTCTCGGGTCAGAAAACTGCAGAACAATGGTATCAAGACGTTCTTGATGCAGTTTCAAAATATCAATAATTCACGAAAAGTAATTTGATGTTTAAGGAGCGATGACACACGTGTTATCGCTCTTCTATTAAGAAGCCTTGAAATGGAGTGGGAATATGAATAAGAAAAAGGCAAAAAGACGGTTCGTAATTGGTTGATTAACCCCGGCACTTATATTAATAGGGATATTTATGGTTTATCCAACGATAAATATATTCATGATGTCACTCTTTAAATGGGGTGGGTTATCCAGTACTAAAACCTTTGTAGGATTTAATAACTTTAAGATATTATTTCAAGATTTAAAATTTATTCAGGCGGTTCAAAATTCAATCTTACTTATTGTAATTGTAACAATTGTGACCTGTGGATTTGCGGTTGTATTTGCAAACATACTTGTGCGGGAAAATGTAAAGGGCAAGGGATTCTTTCGCGTTATCTTCTATATTCCCAATATTTTATCTGTCGCAATTATTTCCGCAATCTTCGCTCAAATTTATGCGGTAGACCAGGGGGCTTGTTAAACAGTATTATTCGATTATTTAAACCAGAAACCTGGAAAAACATTCAGTTTCTAGGGGATCCAAATATTGTTCTGTATGCCGTTGCGGGAGCGATGATATGGCAGGCAATTGGATATTACATGGTAATGTATATGGCAAGTATTAGCAGTATTCCAGAGCATTTGTATGAGTCTGCGAAAATTGAAGGGGCATCCCGAACCCGTCAATTCTTCCAAATTACACTACCATTAACATGAGTTTCTTATTTGTTAAAGTATTAACCAGTGGAGGACCCGGTGGGTCAAGCGAAGTATTTCTAAGTTATTTATATAAACAAGCATACGATAATGCTTCGTATGGGTATGGAATGGCGATTGGGGTCATGATTTTCTTATTTTCCTTTGCACTATCTGCAATTGTAAATAAGATTACCGAACGTGATCCAATTCAGATGTAGGAGGATCTATGAAAAAACATAAAAGTATAAGTGCAGAGAAAGCATATAAGTTATTTGTCTATGTTGTCCTAATTGCATTAACCATCTCCATAATTGTACCGATTGGCTGGGTGTTTCTTGCATCACTTAAAGAGCCGGGAGAGTTCTTTTTGAATCCATGGAAATTTCCACAGAATCCAAACTTTAATAACTTTATCGTTGCCTTTAAAGAAGCTAAGATGGGCGACTACTTCCTTAATTCCGTTTATGTAACGGTTTTAGGCATCGTTCTTCTTTTGATTACAGCACTGCCTGCGGCATATGTATTGGCACGATTTGATTTTAAATTTAAGAAACACATTAATGGGTTGTTTATGGCTGGATTATTTATTAACGTTAACTATATTGTGATACCAATCTTTTTAATGCTTCTAAAATGGAATGAGGGCAGTAAATCGCTTTTAAATATGAGTTTATTTATCAATAATCGTTTTATGCTGGCCGTTGTTTATGCAGCAACTGCACTTCCATTTACGGTTTACCTTCTATCCGGATATTTTAAAACATTACCGAAAGCATTTGAAGAAGCTGCTTCAATTGATGGTTGTACATATTTTCAGACGATGACAAAAATTATGATTCCTATGGCAAAACCAAGTATTGTAACGGTGATCCTGTTTAATTTTCTATCGTTTTGGAATGAATATATCATTGCATTAACGTTAATGCCGGGAGCTCAAAAAACATCACCTGTTGGATTAATAAACTTACAACAGGCAGCAAGAGGGGCTGCAAACCCTGGACCGCTTTATGCGGGGTTGGTTATTGTTATGTTGCCAACTCTGATTTTATATATATTTGTACAGAGTAAACTCACTCAAGGGATGACCTTGGGTGGCGTTAAAGATTAGGAGATTCATATGAAAAAGAATATTGGTCGTGTAACATTACCGAGTGAAAATAATTTCCTTGAAGAAACCAAGGATTTAATGAAACGTTGGGGTGCCGATGCATTACGTGATAGCGATGGAACAAAATTAGATGAGGATTTAAAAAGCCTTGATGCGAAAATCTATACAACGTATTTTGTAGCCCGAGGTCAAAATGAATTTGCACTACAACATATAACGGAGGCTCAACAGATTTTCTTGATGAGTGATTACCATCTTGCTATCAAAACAGAACTTGAGATCCCCTTTATGAAAGGATATCTGCGGGAACAACTTTCACCCGATTATAATCATGATCCTAAATCGTGGTGGCAGGTTATTGATCGAACACGTAATGAAGTGGTCGATGTTGAGCGATGGGAAGTGGATTCAAAACGCGATGTTGTCGTGATAAAAAATGCAGAACCATTCCATGAGTATACCGTCAATTTCCTTTCCTATATGATTTGGGATCCAACACAAATGTATAACTACATTACAAATGATTGGAAAGATCGAGAAAAAGAAATTCCTTTTGATGTGCGCCAACCGCATTCTCAAAAATTTATGATGGACACGCTTAAAGATTTTCTCGAAACCAACCCAAAAACAGATGTGATTCGTTTTACGACGTTTTACTATCACTTTACCTTGTGTTTTAATGATCAACGAAAAGAAAAATTTGTGGACTGGTTTGGATATGGGTCGAGTGTTTCTCCCCGTGCTTTAGAGGCGTTTGAAAGAGCGAAAGGTTACCGTCTCACCGCTGAAGACTTTATCCAAAATGGATATTATAATTCGACCTTCTGCATGCCAACTCAAGCATATAAAGACTATATCGATTTCCAACAACAATTTGTCGCTCAGCAAGCGAAAGCAATGGTTGATTTGGTGCATTCGTATGGTAAAGAAGCCATGATGTTTTTAGGTGATAACTGGATTGGGGTTGAGCCGTATGGACCATATTTCCATACAATAGGACTGGATGCTGTAGTGGGAAGTGTCGGCGGCGGGATGACGCTTCGACTTATTTCCGATATTCCTCATGTAAAGTATACAGAAGGACGTTTTTTACCGTATTTCTTTCCTGATACATTCTTTGAGGGCAATGATGATGCAATATTAAAAGAAGCAAATGACAATTGGATATCAGCGCGTCGTGCATTAATGCGAAGTCCGCTTAATCGTATCGGTTACGGAGGATATCCAAGCCTAGCTTATAAATTTCCTAAGTTTGTCGATTATATTGCTAGAACTGCTGATGAATTTAGAGGGATCATTGATAAAATAGAAGATGTAAAACCGATAACTAAAGCAACTGTAGGGATTATGAGTGCTTGGGGATCACTACGTAGTTGGCAAAATTTCATGGTTGCACATGCTCTACACTACAAACAGATATATTCTTACATTGGAATTTTAGAGTCACTTAGTGGCATGGATGTTGATGTCCGTTTTCTAAGTTTTGATGAAATTAAGTCGGGAATTCCCAGTGATATCGATGTCCTGATTAATGCAGGGGATGCGAGAACTTCATTTTCAGGTGATGTTGTTTGGAACGATCCAGCATTTGTATCGATGATTCGAAAATGGGTTTACGAAAGACATGGATTTATCGGTGTTGGTGAACCGAGTGCTTTTGAAAAAGGAGGACATTTCTTCCAACTTCATGACGTTCTGGGTGTAGACAAGGAACTCGGATTTACCTTGTCCACAGATAAGTATTTTAAAGAGGTGTTTTCAGATCATTTTATTACTCATGATCTTGAGAATGACTTTAATTACGGTGAAGCTATAAACAATGTGTATGCTCGAACTGCGGCTACTGAAATAATTAAGATGGATAATGAAAATGTAACAATCGCAGCTAAATCATTTGGTAGTGGTCGTGGTGTGTATCTTTCGGGACTTCCATACAGTTTTGAAAACACACGTATTCTATATCGTTCAATTTTTTATGCAATGAATCATGAGGATCAAATGAAGTATTTCTTTGCATCCAATATTCATTGTGAAGTGAATGTTTATCAGAAGACCGTGGCCTTATTGAATAATACACATGAAACACAAAAAACGATCTTCTATGATGGTTTGGGTAAAGGGCAAGAGATAACCCTTGAGCCATCAGAAATTAAGTGGGGTGAACGCAATGAAGAAACTGTTGAATGGCATTGCTAATATAGCTGTGTTTATCTTGGGTATTTGGATGGTAATTGATTTCCAGAAGGACATTTCGATGCAGTCTCTATTTATGATGATTGTCGGTTTAGGAATGTTGCTGTTGCTACTCTATCGTTATAATAAACGTTTTCTTTAATGAACTAAAATAACACCTAAATGCTAGGTGTTATTTTGGTCTTGCACATAATTGTAGAAGGATGAAAATATGAAATCAATAAAAGAAGTAGTACAAGAATTTTGTTTTGATGGGGATGTAGTGGAAATTGTTCCCTTTGGTAATGGTCATATAAACGATACCTATCGTGTTATGTGTTCAAGAGGAAGTTATGTTCTTCAAAAAATTAATCATCAGATTTTTTTAGATCCGCAAGGGCTTATCGAGAATATCGAAAAAGTAACAAGACACATTCGCCAGAAAGTCATAAAACGTGGTGGTGATCCAAGGCGTGAAGTTTTAAATCTCATTCCAACGCACCATCAAGAATATATCTGTCAAACAAAATCGGGAGATTTTTGGCGTGCCTATGAATTAATTGAGAATTCAAAATCCTTAGATCTTGTAAAAAATAAGGAAGATTTTTATCAGAGTGGTCTTGCATTTGGTGCATTCCAAAAAGATTTAGAAGACTTCCCAGTTGATACTCTAAATCTCACGATTGAAGATTTCCACCATACACCGAAGCGGTATGATCAGTTTCACAAATCCCTTAAACTCAATAAATCAGGCCGAAAACACTTCGCATTACCTGAAATTGAATTTGCACTTAAACATCAAGAATTCGCAGATACATTGTGGGATTATCATCAACAGGGTCTATTACCCCTAAAAGTAACACATAATGATACCAAGTTGAATAATGTTCTCTTAGATGCCGATTCTAATGACGTGCTCTGTGTTGTGGATTTGGATACAGTCATGCCGGGTTTTTCCTTAGATGATTTTGGAGATTCGATTCGATTTGGTGCAAGCACGGCATTAGAAGATGAAAAAGACTTATCCAAAGTTCACTTAAGCATCCCGTATTATGAAGCATATGTGGATGGGTTTATTGAAGGTGCGGGCGGTAGCTTATCAGATTTGGAAATCAAACTCTTTCCAGAAGGCGCAAAAATGATGACACTTGAATGCGGGTTGCGCTTTCTTAAAGACTACATCGATGGCGACGTTTATTTCAAGACCAGCTATCCTGACCACAATTTAGTAAGAGCACGAACACAGTTTAAATTAGTTCAAGAAATGGATGATTCTTGGGAAATATTAAAAAAAATAAGTGCTACACGTCTCAAAGTATAATTATGAAACTTCAAATTGAAAACTATGAATTTTAGGTGATATCGGTTACAATGTTTACTATATAAAAAGAAGGTGACATAATGATACGATTGGCTACGCCCGATGATTTAGAAGCAATTCGCTTGATTGCCTCCATAACATGGAAAGAAGCGTATAAGGATTTAATCCCATTGGATATTATTAATCGTTTTATTGAAGATGCGTATGCGCCCACAGTCCTTGAGCGTCGCATTGAAACGACAAAGCTTGTGGTGGCAGTTCAAGATGATTATATTGTAGGATTTGGGAATTATGAGATTCGTGACAATGATTTATATATTGTTGCATTGTACGTACTCCCAACACACCAACGTGCCGGTGTGGGTTCAGAACTTCTTGCATATATTGAAGCAAGTGTTCCTGATACAATTGACCAAGCATATGTTGATGTGGAGAATGGCAATGTGAGTGCCGAATCATTTTATAAGAAATATGGATTTGTCCAAAAAATTTGTATTCCAGATACGTTGTATGGTTACCCACTCAAAGCCCTACGTATGGTTTATGAAGTAAAACGCTAATGATTGAGCGTTTTTAAAAATACACATCACTGCGATCAAAGCAGAGCAAGGGTGTCATGAATGAAATTAAGAAAGATTGCTGTTTAGTGGAGTAGTAAACTAAAAGTAGACAAGTAAAAAATACTTGTCTACTTTTTTGTGTAATAATAAAATCAGAGATAAAACGGAGGTATTAATGATGGGAAGACCCAAAGGTGGATTAAATAATAAATGGACTTATGAGGATCGTATTAAAGTCGTTACACGTCATATTGATGAACATATAAGTGCTGCGAAACTATCACAAGAAACAGGAATACCGAAAGGAACGATTAATGGTTGGATTGATCGATTCATGCGTGATGGTAAAGAGGGTTTAAAAAACAAGAAAAAGACAGGAAATCATTTTTCTGCGCTTCATACGAGTAAATCATTAACTGAGATCGAACGACTTCAACTCGAAATTCTAAAACGAGATATTGAGATTGCACGATTAAAAAGGTACCAGGTGAAAGGAGTTGGTGTAAACAAGGAGTTCGTTACTTTAAAGACAAGAATTCCAAATAGCACATGACTTATCTTTAAACATCCGATTACGTTCATTCTTAGATTTATGAATTTGAACCGATCTGGTTATTACAAGTGGTTAAAGCATAAGAATGATCTCAATATTTATGAACAAAAGAGCGATTCTTAGCTTTGTGATTAAAGACTGGCATCGCCGTTTTCCAAGTTATGGTTATCATGATATCGCTGCAGTCATGAGAAAGCAAAGTGATTTAGGGATTGAATTTTCCGATAATTTAATCCACAAGTGTTGCAAGTTTTAAATATTAAATCAAAAGTTAAACACTATTCCTATAAAACCTGGAACACAAAGTCGAATTTATCCTAATATTATAAAGAATCAATGGAGGCAACCAAACCTTTAGAAATTATTGTTTCAGATATGACACATATTCGAAACAAAGGGATTAATATGAATGGACTTTAATGGTTGATACCTTTAACAATGAAATTATCAGTTCTGCATTATCGCGTACAACTGGTGATCCTAAGCCTTACTACAAGTGTCTCGAGGATCTCCTTGCGCTACTTAAGGATAATAAAAACAGCTCCACGATTCTTCACACAGATCAAGGAGCTGTCTACCACTCTAAAGCTTTCGCTAAAGCGCATGAAAATTATAACATAATTAGATCTATGTCGCGAGCTGGAACACCTACAGATAATCCAATTATCGAATCATTAAATGGATGGATTAAAGCAGAAATGGCGTGTGATTATCAATACTGGTCCGTAGATAACTTTGAAAATTTTATCGAAGAATATGTACATTATTTCAATTTTGAAAGACCTGCTTACTGTTTAAATTACAAAACCCCTATCCAATATAAAATGGATAAGGGTTTCTAGTCTTTTATTAATGTCTACTTTTGTTTGACAACTCCAGTTTAGGCAATCTTTTTTAATTATTTGTGAAATCATCGATTTTTTTTATAAGAAGAAATTTTTGTGTGAAGATGATGAAGTTGTGTGAATGATAAACGAAAGATAAATTGTGATAAATAATGAAAAAAAGCACGAAAAATATGTAGGGATGTGTTGATTTTTATTATTTGTAGGTGTGAGATGCCGTAAATTGAAAACTAAAATACAGATTAAGGCATTGTAGAGGGGCATTTGATAAGTATACTTTTTTTTACAGGATATCCATAACCTTTTTAAAACCGAAATTATTTTTTAAAATATGCGCTGAAATTCAAAAAAAAATTCCGAAATACCATCCATTTTCCGGAAAATGGGTCACTAGACAGGTTTTTTAATAAGAAATATAATGAAAATGAACTCTGTAAGGGGGTTTACGCATTTTTTGAGCGTAGAGAAGGAGTACACATGAACAAACAAAAAATGATCATAATCATGTTATGTTGTTTACTGATTACGGGTCAGGTTTCGCCAATATTTGGCTTAAATCAAGACGACCAAAATAACGTAGATACACAAACGATGGAAACCATCGCTGATAAAGAAACGCAAGAAGAAACAGAAAATGCTTCAGAGGTTGTTGATTTGGAAGAATCCACAACCTCTGAAGCAAAAGCTGAAGATGACACGACGCTAAACGAACCGGGAAATGAACCGGAAGTGAAGTCTGACATATTTTCAGAGATTAGTATAAATACGAAGTCAATCAACGAACCGCTCGACAATTTGCATCGATCAAAAGATTATTCTCTTGATGTCCAAATTACTACAAACTCTAATATTTCAGAACCCGTTAAAAGTCCAAAAATTATCGTTCATCTTGAACCTAATTTTAAGAGTGTTGAAACAAAAAAATACTTACCAAAGTTTCAGTCAGGTGACTTGACGACCGCTTCTTCTAAAGAAACTATTTATAATGAAGATGGAACCATCGATATTGTTTATGTGATGAAAGATATTGCTGGTGGGACAACAATCGGATTCCCTGTTCAATTTCGAATTGCAAATACGACTTCGGATGAGTATCCATTTAAGGTGAATGTCGATATTAAGAGTGAAGATGGCACAATTATCGGATCTTCGAAAACAGCACCTGTTTTTTCACCAGATACTACAAGGAGTATAACTTTTAATCCGAACCCAACAAGTACAGTATCATGGACTTGGGATAATTCTAAAAATGCTTGGGTACAAACAATTGCTGTTGTTGGGGATAATACAGTCCCAACAGACACCCAATTTGAAATAATGTATGTGACTAACAGCGGATCAAAGACAGATCGCGTTGCAAAACGAGAAACTAAATTCGAGAATCCAAGTGATTTACTGGATTTTGAGCTGACCGCACCAGAGGAAGTTATTTTTAATGGAGGAACTTCTAATCTTGGCAGTGGAAAGATTAGAACAAAGGAAGGACTCGAGTTTAACAAAGACTATGAATTTACGGTATCGGATACCTGGAAAGATTCGAATGGAGATCCAAGTGAGTTTGATAAAATGGAGCCAAAAAGCATGAAGTTTTTTATAAAATTCACCAAGAAATCCCTCCCGGACCGTTTAGGTAGTACGACCGAAGAATCTACAGTTAAAATCTCTGATTATCAAGATGTATTTGAAAAAAAAATCGATCAATTTTTCAGTGTGGCTTCAATCACTCAGATTTGAAAACTTCTCAATGACGGTTGGTCATCCCGGTTTATCCAGCCAAATGTCATATGCCGGAGATGGTGGAAGTTTCGTGAGTCCCAAAAGTGAGTTTCATATCGAAAAAATCGGAATCAATCCTTCTGAAGCATTGATGTTTGATGGAACCATTAAAATATTTGCGGTTGATGATGATCTCAATGAGACGGTACTTTTTGACGATGTCACCGCCCTTCAACTCCAGAAAGGTCTCGAAATTGAAGATAAGAATGTTAGATACATTAGACTAGAGTCTAATTCTGGGTTTAAATATGAATATTCGGTAGCACACCCATCTTTCAAAATAAATGTATCAGTGCGTAAAGATAATCTCGATACAAAATATATTGATGACATCAATACAACAGCAGGAACTACAAATAAGAAGCATTCGGACGATTCTAAGATTTATTATCAAATGACCGTGATGGGAAAGATTGAAGGAAAGTCAGTTCCGTCTACGGACTCTTATGTTAAAATTACAGTTGCTCAGCCTCATACGACCTCAACTGTTAGTCCGTACTCCACGACTGCGCAGGATATACTTACAAACAAAATCGTGTATACTACACCATCATTTAACTTACTGGATTTAGACACGATTTCAAAAATTGAAAAAATGGAACGTTCGGTAAAGACAGTCACCGTCATTCCAAAAGGAATATCGATTAATGAGGTTGGATTAAACAGTAGCAATGCTCAATATTATAAGACTTCAATCGTTGAAAATTATAAGGGTTCAGGGAATTCTGCAGTTATTGCTGAATTAACAAAAGAAAAGTTCCTTGAAAACTACTTGGAATCGGGTCGTTATAATCCACTTACACTTACCTTGGGTTTAACCTTAACCAGAGGACTTCCAAAAGGTGAGTATAAAATCATTACGTGGGTGGATGATGCAGGCATCGCAACAAAAGAAAGTGGTCGAAATCATTATTTGGAAGATGAATATGATATTAATGAAAATGGTTCTAAAACAGATAAATTGCCAGTTGCACAAGATATCTATAATCATTTAACGTCAAAAGAAGTTTAGGGATTCCTCTCTGGAACTGGTGATCAAAATGAAATAGAAATTGTCTCTCCAGGAGTTGGAAGCATTTCAAATGTGCATGGGTCAGTCGATTATTTTGTGAACTTTAAAAATTATAGTGACTCACCTGTAAGTAATTTAACGAGTGTTTTCTCGCTACCGCGAATTGGTTATAAGACCCTTACCGAAGGCAAAGATCGTGGATCTGAATTTGATATCTATTTAAAGGAAAAAATTACAGTCCCATCTAATTTCAAAGCTTATTATACAACTGAAACACTTGATGAAGATTTAGAGGCAAGCGTCCATAACAGTTCAATATGGTCCGAATCGGTGACCGACTATGCGGCAGTTACAGCAGTTAAACTTGTGATGGAATCCGGTTCACTTGACAATGGTAAAGAGTATGTCATTAACTATAAGGGAACGAGTGGATCACAAGAACAGTACAAAGGAATCGCGTACAGTTCCGTTGCTTTCTCACTTGATGATGGGGCAAAAACTTTTACAGAATCTGAACTTCTTGGAATGAAAGCTTACTATGAAATGGGGATTCATGCCCACGATTCAACAATCTATGTTGGTGATTCATGGACTGCGGAAGATAATTTTGATCTCGCTGTTGATGAAAATGGAGATATGATTCCTTTCGCTGACCTTACCGTTGATGATTCAGAAGTTATTATTACAAAACCTGGAAATTATCCTGTTGTGTATAAGTATCTCGATATGGAGAAAACAGTCACAGTAACCGTTAAGAATAATGAACAATCCATTACTGGTTCGGATGTGACCAAGTATGTTGGTGACGCAATGCCATCAGATAGTGAGTTTAATGCAAGTGCTACTGATAAAGATGGTGGAGTCATTACGGTAACCCTAGATAAGGGTGCCGTTGATATGAGCATCCCTGGAGACTATGATGTCGTCATTACGGCGACAGATGGCCAAACCAAAACGGTAAAAGTTCATGTTAAGGAAGACAAGCATTCCATTAATGGGATTGATTTAATTCGCTATACGGGGGATGCATTACCAAGCATTGCTGAGTTTAAAGCTACAGCGATGGATAAAGATGGAAATCCACTTGAAGTAACATTGGATACTTCTTCAGTTGATATGACAACGACTGGAACGTATTCTGTTGTCATCACCGCAAGCGACGGCCAAACCAAAACGGTATCTCTTGAAATTCGCGAAAATAAACAGTCTCTTGTAGGATCCGATGTAACCAAGTATGTTGGCGATACACTTCCTCAAGATACAGAGTTTATGGTTTCCGCAACAGATAAAGAAGGAAACATCATCTCCGTTACGGTAGATACTTCAAAAGTTGATATGTCTAAAGCAGGAACGTATGATGTTGTTCTTAAAGCAGAAGACGGTCAATTACTAACCGTTAAAGTAATCGTTAAAGCAAATCTTCAATCGATTAACGGAATCGATGTTGCGAAAAATATTGGCGATGCGCTACCTGAAAAGGGTGAGTTCATGGCATCCGCAACAGATCGGGATGGAAATCCTATTGACGTAACCATCGATACATCGAAGGTGGGTATGAACACGCCCGGTAAATATGAAGTTGTAATTACCTCTACAGATGGTCAAACACTCACGGTATTTGTAACCGTAACCGGTCTGGTTTTAGATGGAACTGTTACGATTATTTATATTGATTCGAATGGTAATGTTATTCATGAACAACGAATAATAACAGGTCAAGTAGGCGATGCTTATAGCACCGAAGCCCTTAACCTAAAAGGCTATACGCTAAAAGAAATAAGAGGAAATGCGACAGGACTGTTCACGGAAGAAAATCAAACCGTAACCTATGTCTATACAAAAGATGAGAATGGCAACCAACTTCCACAAACGGGAGTGAGCACGCCTCTGATCTCGTTTGTGAAGTATTTAGGCGCAGTCTTAATTGTAATGGGTGGAGGTCTTGTTTATAAAAACAGAAAAAAATCTAAAATAGAGCGCTAATCATTTCATAAATAAATAATTCAAAAGCAACCAGTGATGGTTGTTTTTTTTTGTGTTAAAATTCGTGCTCTTGTTCGGTATCAAAAAAAGTGTTGTGAAAAGACAAGAAATGCGAAGTGTGAGGATGAGGCACGAAATAAACGTAAAAAGTTCAATTTTTAATGATGAAAGATAAACATATTATGAAATCCAAAGCAAATTCTTAGAATTGAAAGAAATTCTATGTTATCTTGATAGAGCGTGCTTACGGAATGGGGAGGGGAATTAAAAAAAACGCAACACTGTAGTATTGATAAGAAAAGGAGTATATTATGATGAAAAAAATAAACTATTAAACAAGATCATGACAGTTGCATTAACATTTGTCTTGCTCGTTACAAGTATTTCAATGAACCAAAATTATACAATATCTGCACAAGAGACAGAGGAATTGTTTCCATTCCGAGGCAATAAATTACAAAACCCCTATCTGAGATATGGTGCAAAAGATTCAACGATTCCAAACTGGAAACTTAGCTCCACAAATAATGTATTTGGAGGAGAATCTGCTGGAACGATCAGTTCGAAAGTAACAGATGGATATCGCGATATTGGAAGATATAACTATCTCGTTGGCCAAAAAAACAATACAGATGATAGTGTCTTTAAGTCAAAATCTATAAGAGTAGAAAACTCAAGTGTGGCCGAAAATGCAAGTTTCATGCTAGTTGGTCAAACAATTCAACTTCAAGCTGGCTATGAATATTACTTTAGAGCTGAGCTGAAGAGTGTTCAAGGTACAAGCAACGGGATGTTAAATATTTATCCTGGAACTGCTACTTCAGGAAAAAATGGCCTTGCATCTGAAAGATTTAGCGCAACCAATAAATTAGAAATTGTTAGTTTGCCTTTTGTTGCTGATGGAAGTGGAGAAGTAACGGTTTCTTTACGTCATTTCGCTACAAACGATAAAAATACACACCTTGAAATTCATAGAATGGGATTCTTCCTAAAAGATGATGATTTAATTCAAAATGATAGTATTGATGCATTAATTAACGACAAGAAGTCAAGTCTTGATGCAGAAGCTAAAAAAGCTAAAGAAACGATTGATAAACTTGAAAACTTATCACAAACTGAAAAAGAAGAAGCAAAAAAATTGATTGATAAAACGGTCAATGACGCTTCAAAAGAACTGGATAAAGCAACGACACCATCAGATATCGACGCAATTTACAATCAAGGTAAAACAGATATTGGAAACGTTGTCGTTAAAGCAGAACTTGATGATGCCAAAACAAAAGCAATCGCAGATTTAAATGCTAAGGCGGAAGAAGTTCGTAAACAAATTGCTGATAAACCAGCGCTCTCTGATCAACAGCGTAAAGATGCCAATGATGAGATCGATCAGACACTTGCAGAAGCAATTAAACGTATTGAAGATACAACATTGATTGCAGATATTCCTGAAAATTTAAAAACTGGAATGGATGCATTAGATGCAATTGAACAAAAATATGAAGCAAAAAACACAGAAAATTTAGATAAGAAAAAAGACGATTCTAAATCTGAACTCGATAAAAAGGCAGAAGATGCAAAGAAAGAAATCGACAAGTTACCTAACTTAAACGATGACGAAAAGCAAAAAGCCAAAGATGATATCGACCAAAAAACCAAAGAGGGTAAAGATGCAATTGATCAGTTAAACGATCCAAAAGAAATTGAAAAAGTGATTGATACAACGGATAAACGCATCAACGATATTGTTGAGGACAACAAACTTCTGGATACAAAAAATAAAGCCAAAGATGATTTGGATAAAAAAGCGGAAGATGCAAAGAAAGAAATCGACAAGTTACCAAACTTATCGGATGATGAAAAGCAAAAAGCTAAAGATGACATCGATCAAAAAACTAAAGATGGTAAAGAGGCGATTGATCAAGGAACAACACCTAAAGATGTTGAAGATGCAAAAAATACAACAGATAATGCGGTAAACGAAATTGTTGATCAAAGCACATTACAAGATGCTAAAAATAAAGCGAAAAAAGATTTAGAAGCGAAAGCTGATGAGACGAAAAAAGCGATTGATGCATTACCTGGACTATCACAAGAGGTTAAAGACAAAGCTAAAGGCGAAGTCGATAATGCATTGAATAAAGGTCTTGAAAATGTAGAATCTGGTAAGACTATTGAGGATCTTAATAAAGTTGTTTCTGAAACTAAAACTGAGATGGATGCAATCAAAGATGCACTTGTAAAAGAAAACTTTGAGTCACTTGAGAAACTCAAGGATGATAAAAAAGCAAACTTAAATGCAGAAGCAGAAAAGGCTAAAGAAACAATCGATAAACTAGAAAACTTATCACAAGCTGAAAAAGATCAAGCGAAGAAAGTTATTGATAAAACAGTAAGTGACGCTTCGAAAAATATCGATAAAGCATCAACACCATCAGATATTAACTCAATTTACAACCAAGGAAAAACGGATATTGGAAACGTTGTTGTCAAAGCAGAACTTGATGATGCGAAAATAAAAGCAATCGCAGATTTAAACGCTAAGGCGGAAGAAGTTCGTAAACAAATTGCTGACAAACCAGCACTCTCTGATCAACAACGCAAGGATGCAAATGCCGAAATCAATAAGACACTTGCTGAAGCAATTAAGCGTATTGAAGACACAGCTGTGATTACCGATATTCCTGAAAATTTAAAAACAGGAATCAAAGAATTGGAAGCAATTGAAAAGAAATATGAAACTAAAAACACAGGCAATTTAGACAAGAAAAAAGAAGATTCTAAATCTGAACTTGATAAAAAGGCAGAAGATGCGAAGAAAGAAATCGATGAGCTACCAAACTTAACCGATGATGAAAAGCAAAAAGCTAAAGATGATATCGATCAAAAAAATCAAGACAGCAAAGATGCGATTGATCAATCAAACAATCCAAAAGAAATTGAAGATGTGATTGATACAACGGATAAAGGCATCAATGAAATTGTCGATGATAATAAACTTCTCGATTCAAAAAATGAAGCGCAAAAAGATCTCGATAAAAAAGCTGAAGATGCGAAGAAAGAAATCGATAAGTTACCAAACCTTAGCGATGACGAAAAGCAAAAAGCTAAAGATGATATCGATCAAAAAACTGAAGATGGTAAAGAGGCGATTGATCAAGGAACGACACCAAAAGATGTTGAAGAAGCAATAAATACAACAGATAACGCGGTGAAAGAAATTATTGATCAAAGTACATTGCAAGATGCAAAAAATAAAGCGAAAAAAGATTTAGAAGCGAAAGCTAATGAAACGAAAAAAGCGATTGATAGCCTTCCTGGAATTTCTCAAGAAGCAAAAGATAAAGCTAAAGAAGAAGTGGATAAAGTCTTAAAAGAAGGACTTGAATCAATCAATTCCGGTTCAAAACTTGACCATGTTAAGAAATCATTAAATCAATCAATGAATCAAATGGATAAAATTATTAAAAACTTAGCGAAACCACAATCCGTTCTTCCAGCCGCTGGGATTACGGCAAGCAGTATCCGTCTCTATGGATTACTCATAAGTCTTGTTGGTATGCTAATCTTTGTAATCCAAACAAAGAAAAATCGTTATAATCATTAAAATGTTTTATTATAAATAGCCCTTTATTAACCGAAACTCAAACCTCATTTGAGTTTCGGTTTTATTTATGAAATTCAAACTCTTTATCCGTATCTTTCAACATTTAAAGTGTGTAAAATATCGTACAATATCACCCAAAACACTTTGACACCCATAGGTGCATTTGTTATTATTAATACATAAAGGGAGTAGAAGCCTATTCTTTAGGTCCACAGTTTCGTCAACACGACTTTAGAGTCCGGAACGTGTATAAATTCGAGACTTTATCCAAGTTTTTTAGGCACGGATAGGGTCTTTTTATTTTACTTACTATCCAATGTATAAGGAGGAAGCCTGTGAAAGATACAAAATGGTATGCAAAGTCACTGGAAGAAGTGGCAGCTAAGACGGATATCGTCAACGGATTAACGGATGCGCAAATTGAGGCATCACGTGAGAAATATGGCAAGAATAAATTGGCTGAAGCAAAGGGACGAAGTTTTATGATGCGTCTTTTGGATCAGTTTAAAGATGTAACAATTATTTTACTTGTTGCAGCTTTAATAAGTGGTATTGTAGGGGAACATGCTGATGCGATTTTAATTTTCGCAATCGTTGCATTGAACGCACTTATTGGAATGATTCAAGAAGATAAAGCTGAGAAGTCTCTTAAAGCACTTCAAGATATGTCTACTCCAACCGCAAAAGTAATACGAGGTGGAGAAGAACAAACTATTAATTCTAATGATGTAGTTGTTGGAGATTTGGTTGTAATGGATGCAGGGGATTTAGTTCCTGCCGATTTACGTATTGTTCAATCGAATTCTTTAACAGTACAAGAAGCATCATTAACGGGAGAATCTGTACCTGTTGAAAAACATGCAGATGTTGTCTGTGCTGAATATGCGGTCTTGGGAGACCGTAAAAATATGGCATATTCATCTGGTATGGTGAGTTATGGTCGTGGGCAAGGTGTTGTCGTTGCTGTCGGTATGGATACCGAAGTAGGTAAGATTGCGACAATGCTAACTGAAACAAAATCAGATCCGACACCGCTTCAACAACAATTAAATCAACTGGGTAGAATCCTGGGTGTTGGAGCGATTATTGCATGTGGAATTATTCTCCTTGTTGGTGTATTGAATAATCATGATTTCTTACAAATGTTCTTAACAGCTGTTTCTCTAGCGGTTGCAGTTGTTCCTGAAAGTTTACCAGCTGTGGCTACAATTGTCTTAGCGCTTGGTGTTCAACGTTTAGTTGAACGTCATGCAATCGTTCGTAATTTACCATCCGTTGAAACGCTTGGGTCCGCAACTGTTATTTGTTCCGATAAAACGGGAACCTTAACACAGAACGTGATGACGGTAAAAGAGCATTGGACTGAGAGTGACGTAAATGAATTATCACGTGGTTTATTACTTTGTAATGATGCACGTAAGGTCGATGGAAATTGGCTTGGAGACCCAACTGAGACAGCACTATCTGCATGGGCAGAAGCGCTTGATCTTGATGCTGTTGGCTTGATTCAAAAGCATACACGATTAAATGAGGTTCCTTTTGATTCAGGACGTAAACGTATGAGTACGATCAATGATATTGATGGTGATGCTACGGTATTTGTAAAAGGTGGCGTTGATGAAGTTCTTGCCGTTGTAACGCAGTATCAAGATGAAAAAGGTATACGTGCTATTACGCAAAAAGATATTGAACGCATTCAAAAACATAATCAAGAAATGGGTGTTAAGGCACTTCGTGTTCTTGCACTTGCTAAGAAATCTGTTTCAAATACGGATCTGGAAGCAACAGAAATTGAAAGTGAACTTACTTTTGTTGGTTTGGTAGGGATGATTGATCCTCCACGTCCCGAAGTAACAGAAGCTATCAAAACAAGTAAAAAAGCAGGTATTCGTGTTGTAATGATTACCGGTGACCATGCTGTTACTGCATCCGCAATTGGTCGTGAAATTGGACTGATTGAAGATGGACAACGTGTTATCTCTGGAAAAGAATTGGATGCAATGACAGATGATGAATTGTTTGAAAAAGTTCAACATATTGGCGTGTATGCACGTGTTTCTCCAGAACATAAAATGCGTATCATTTCCGCTTGGAAACGTCATGGCGATATTGTGGCGATGACAGGAGATGGTGTTAACGATGCTCCTGCTTTAAAACGTGCTGATATTGGTGCTGCAATGGGTATTGTTGGTACAGAAGTTGCTAAAGGTGCAGCGGACATGGTTCTTACAGATGATAACTTCGCAACAGTGGTAACCGCTATTGGAGAAGGTCGTCGTATTAAAGATAATATTATGAAGGCAATCTCATACTTACTATCATGTAATGTTGGAGAATTGTTACTGTTATTAATTGCCGTACTTCTTGACTGGGATGCACCCCTTCTACCAATTCACTTATTATGGATTAACCTTGTAACCGATAGTCTTCCAGCATTAGCGCTTGGTGTTGATGGTGCAGAAGATGGTATTATGGAACGTCAACCGGATCGTACAAGCTCACTCATCAGTAAATCAATGCTTTGGCGAATTGGGTACCAAGGTGCTGTTGTAGGGAGCGTTGCACTCTTTGCTTACATGTACGGTGCAGGGCGTCTATGGGCAGTTGGAGATACTGAAACTGGAACGACAATGGCATTTATCGTATTAGCATTCTCACAATTAATCCATTCCTACAGCATTCATTCAAGTGAAAAATCAGTATTCACATCATTCTGGAAAAATAAATACCTTATCATGGCAACGCTCATTAATGGGCTCATGATTCTTGCGGTATTATTCATTCCGGTTCTCAATGATTTATTTAAACTTGGAACATTAGATGCTCATCATTGGATGATTGTTGTGATGTTGATGTTTGTACCAATGATTATTGTTGAAATTATGAAACTACTTAAACTTAACGGTAAACATTAATTAAATTGAATAACCAAAGAGAGGAATAACCTCTCTTTTTTTATCACGATAAGACGAGTTTCACCTTTAAATAGAAGGGTCTATGTTATAATAGGCTTATAAAAAAGGGGATGGGTTTTTGATATGCACATAACGAAAATCTTTAATAATAACTGTGTCGCTACATTTATCGATGGAGAAGATATGGTTGTTACGGGTTCAGGAATCGGTTTCCAACATAAAATAGGGGACGAAATTGATGCTGCGCGCATCGAAAAAATGTTTAAAGTGGTAAGTGATAGCCAAGACGACTTTGAACAACTACTTAATAAAATACCAGTGGATTATTTTGAAGCGACGCGGGCCATCGTAGAATATGCACATTCTGTTTTGGATATATCACTGAGTGATACGATCAACGTGGCACTTACAGATCATATCTATTATGCAGTACTCAGATCGAAAGAGGATGTGGAATTACCAGGACTGTTTACAGAAGAGATTAAAATGTATTATCCTGATGAATTTAAAGTAGGTACATGGGTTTTGAATTATATTAATAAACTGTTTGAGGTTTCTTTGCCTCAAGATGAAATTGGGTACCTTGTCATTCATATTGTGAATGCAAGTAATGGAAATATATCGCACCAAGCTCAAAATACTATGATGTTTTTAAAGGATGTTATGGCGATTGTTCAGAGTGAGTTGGGTATAAAGATGAATACCAGTCAACCTGCGTATACACGTCTAGCAACCCACTTAAAATATCTTGCACAGCGAATTATTGGCAATCCAAGTTCCAGTCATCCATTTGATGAAAGTATAGGTGAACTCAATTTATTTATTGCGGCGAAGCTAAAAAAGTATAACGATTGTGTCGCGAAGATTAATCAATACGTCAATACACGATTCGATTATGAACTCTCGATGGATGAGCGCATGTATCTTGCCATACATCTATACCAAATTATGAAGCATGAAAAAAACCGGTAGCGATACCGGTTTTTTTATAGAGTAGGATAATACGTATACGATTATTTGATTAAATTTTTGAATTCATCGGCTACGAACTGAACGTTTGTACCAACGATAACTTGGAGACTGCTTCCACCGGGTCTTACAATACCAGCAGCACCGGTTCCTTTGATGGCTTTCTCGTCAACGTTTCCTGTGTCAAAGAGTTCAAGACGTAAGCGTGTTGTACAGTAGTCAATGCTCTTAACGTTCTCTTTACCACCAAGTGCATTAAGAATAACTTCAGCTTGGTGTGCAAATTTACTGTCGGTTGAAGCAAGCACTGAATCATCAAGTAGGACTTCTTCACGACCTGGTGTTTTAATATTAAACTTAACAATTAAGAAGCGGAAGAGTACATAATAAATTGCGAAGTATGCAATTCCAAATACAACGATCATATAAGGCTTGTTTGCAAGTGGTAGACGTGAGCTTAAGAATAAGTCAACAAATCCAGCACTAAATCCAAATCCTGCCGTCCATCCAAAGGATGAAACAATAAATAATGAAAGTCCCGTAAGGATTGCATGCACTAAGTATAATGCAGGCGCAACAAACATAAATGAGAATTCAATTGGTTCTGTTACCCCTGTAAAGAATGCTGAGAAACCTGCTGAAAGCATAAGTGATCCCACAACTTTTTTATTTTCAGGTTTTGCCGATTGATACATTGCAAGACCAGCACCACAGAGTCCAAACATCATAACTGGGAAGAAACCAGCTTGATACATTCCGGTAATACCTTTAACACCGGTACCACCCCAGAAGTTTCCAATATCGTTAATACCAATTGTGTCAAACCAGAATACGGAGTTTAAAGCGTGGTGTAATCCTGTAGGGATTAAGAGACGGTTGAAGAAACCGAATAAACCTGCTCCAAGAGGACCCATCGCAGAAATTGCGGTACCAAAGGATACAAGTCCACCATAAACGATTGGCCAGATATAGAGTAATGCAATGGAGATTGGCATCATCACAACTGCAGTCATAATTGGTGCCAAGCGTTTACCACTAAAGAATGCGAGTGCGGTTGGGAGTTCTGTTTTGGAGAATTTGTTGTACATTAATGCTCCAACTACCCCAGAAATAATACCGATAAAGGCATTATCAATTTTTCCAAATGCAGCATTCACGGCTTCAGGTGCAATCCCTTTTAAGTTTGCAACGGAACCCACAGAGAGTAATGTGGTAATCATTAAGAAACCAACAAGACCACTTAAGGAAGCAGCCCCATCTTTATCATTTGATAATCCATAAGCAATCCCTACCGCAAAGATAATTGGTAGTTTTTCAATGATTGCTTTACCCGATCCAATTAAGAAAGCGGCAAGAACACTGTTAGCTCCCCATCCAACAGGGTCAATCCAATAACCAATACCCATTAATAAACTTGCAGCCGGTAATACCGCTACTGGAAGCATTAGGGCACGGCCTAATTTCTGTAAATGTTTCATCATATAAGTCACTTCTCCTTTTCTATATGATTTAGAAATTGTTGCTTGAAGATATAAAAAGACCTACAAAAATAGCGTATCGCCATATTTGTAGGTCTTGCCTTCTTCAGTAACAATCCTATCTTACAAGCACATATTAGCACGAGGTGTAACCGCTGTCAATAAAAAGTGAAAGAAATGTGTGTCTTTATGTGATAAGTGGTAAATGAGGATATGATGAGACATTTATGGAATCCGTCGATTTAAATTCGGCGTGTGGTACTCTAAGGGTATCAACGCATATTTCGACACTATCCCCACAATATCGGTTATTACCGACAAATAAGTGTCGAACCATGCGTTCAGTGTTAGAACATCATGGATTTTAAGTGTTTTTGTCGAAGAATGATGAAACTAAAGACGAAATCTCATCCCCTTCGTACAATAGAGACAGTTAAAGTCACCATTGAAAAAGAAGGAGTATCTATGAATACAAAAGAACAAATTTATCAGTATCTTGTTTTCGAAACACAAATTCTACTCGATCATGACTTTTCCTTACTCACAACCGCAGTGATTTCAGAATCGTTACACTTAAGCCGTTCCTGAGTATCGCAATACTTAAATGAATTGTTTCAGGAAGGGCTCTTAATTAAGGTATCGTCACGACCGGTGTATTACTTTGATAAACACGAATTTGAGAAGCGCTATCGTGTTCAAAATGTATCGCGTGAGTATTTAAGTGTTAAAGCGCTCATGGATGAAATACAGAGTTCGGAAGGGTATGATTCCTTCCAAGATTTAATTGGTTTTGATGGATCATTAAGTCACATCGTTCAACAAATTAAGTCAGCCCTGCTTTATCCAGGCCGTGGATTGCCGATTGTATTGTTTGGAAAACGCGGAAGTGGTAAGACGTATTTATCGCGTATGATTCATAAATTTTGTGTGGAACATGACTTAATTCAAACAGGACAAAGCGTTTACCATCTAAAATTTACTGATCCGCAATGTGATTATGAACGCCTGCTTTTTGGGGATGAAACACAAAGTGGTTTGTTGGAACAAAAAGAAATTGGTGTGCTCTATCTTGAACATGCAGATCGAATGCGTCCAGACATCCAATACCAAGTATCCAATGTCATTAAAGATGGCTATTACACCAAAAACCACAAGGTTGTGAAGGTTCATTGTCGCTTGGTTTTTGGAACCTCTTATAATCCGGAAGATGCCTTTGATTATTCGTTACTTCAAAGTCTTCCAATTATATGTAAGATTCCGCACTTTGATCAACGTGGAACTCAGGAAAAGGAACACTTCATCCTGAAATTCTTTAAGCAAGAACAACAAAAACTCGGCTTAAAAATATTTATTTCATACAAGCTGTTAGAAGCATTGCTTCAACTCAAATTTGATGAAGACATTCATGAGTTAAAAAAATGCATCACGCGCATCTGCGCAACAGCCCTGGAATCAGCGCAACAAGGTGTCATGCATTGTCACTTATATCATTTACCAGAAGATAAATTGAACTACAGCATCTCAAATGAACAAGATATGAAGCAGCTTATTGAAATTGATACGTATGTCATTCATGAATCAACGGATAAGATCGTGCATTTATTTAAAAATATCTTAAAAGCGTTTAACGGTTTCCAAAGCAATCAGCTATCGTATCGTGAGATGTTAGAACAAGATTTTGAGTCCATGCGTAATTATTATGATTTGATGATTTTTGATCAATCGTATAGCCTTCAAAAAGTATATGGACTTGAGAAAATTATTGATGATGTGCTTGAAGATGTGAAACAAAAAAACAAAATCAACATTCCCAGCAATTGCAGTTTTGTCTTATCACGGGTTTTGTTGTCAACATCACATGAAAAAATAAAACTTGATCGATGGACGTATAAACATCGTAACGATATCAATGCTTTATTAGAGTTCCTAAAAGAAGAAATGTATGACATTTTCATGATTTCAAATGAGATTTCAAAGATGGTATACCAAGCTTTAGAGTTAAAGCTTAATGATTTCAATCTAATCTTTCTAATCCTAAATATTTATTTCTATAACGACAACATTAAACACAAAGATACGGCAGCCGTGATTGTATCACATGGATACTCGACGGCAAGCAGTATTGCGGATGCTGCCAATCAATTGTTAGAGGAACATATCTTTGATGCCTTTGATATGCCACTGGATAGTAGCAGTGAAGAAATCATTATGAAGGTGAATGACTATATCGCCTTAAATCCGTATTACAAGAATTTGATTTTATTGGTCGATATGGGATCGTTGGAATTAATTGGGGATCGCATTCTTAAAGATTTAAATGTTGGTGTCATTAATAATAGTTCAACGGCAATTGCCTTGCATATTGGTTCAATGGTTCGTCAAGAATATCCACTGGAAGAAATCTTAGCGAAAGCTTCGAAACAAGCCGTAACCAAGTATAAAATCTTGAATCGTGCAGAGAAAACAAAAGCCATGGTCTTTGTAAGTGATGCAACGGTATCCGTTGCAGATCGGAGGGTCAACCTCTTTAAACAGTCCTTGCCTAAATCCATTGATCTTCGTTTTATTCGGTATGACTTTAAAGAATTATTAACAAATGGTTTAAAGGATCCTTTATTTGATAAGTTTGAAGTGATGTTGATGGTGAAACCACACTCATTACCGCTGGATTCGATTCGCAGTGTAAGTTTGGAGGATATTGTCAGTTTTAAAGATATTTCCATTGTGGATAAGGCCTTGGAAGATTATCTGGATGCAGATGAGATTGAGGTGTTTAACCGGAATCTGCTTAAAAACTTTTCACTTCAAAATGTGATGCAGAATCTAACCATTTTAAATGCAAACAAACTTTTGAACTTTGTCAGTGATTCCACATCTCATTTAGAACGCAAGATGCAAAAGACATTCCAAAGTAAGACGATTGTCGGTATTTATATTCATGTCTGCTTTTTGATCGAACGTCTGGTAACTAAAACAGCTATTGACGACTATAAGGACGTGAAACGCTTTGAACATGACCACCAAGCCTTTATTCGTGATGTGAATGATAGTTTTGGCCCTATGCTCGAACATTATAATGTCATGTTCCCGGTATCAGAGATTGCACTCCTTTATGACTATATTGAAAATGATAAAAATAGAGAGCATGGAGAGGATGATTCATTTTGAAACTATCAGCAATGAACAGTCACTATCGATATTATAGTTTGAATACATTTTTTAAAACCATTTCAAGTCTAGGCTTTGATGCATGTGAGATATGGACCAGTCCACATCACTTCTTTGTCGATTACCAACAGTATGATGATCCTTTTGCACTTAAAACCCATGCAGAGCATTTTGGGTTAGAGATTATCGCAATCTGTCCAGAACAGACAAATCCAAAGCCCCATAACATGGCGACAGGATCTCTTGAACAACAAAATCGTGTGTATGCTTACTTCCGTAATATGATTGATATTGCGCATACAGTCGGTGCGAAACTGGTGGTAGTAACAAGTGGTTGGGCATTTTATGACGAACCCCTAGAAGCAGCCTATCAACGCAGTGTCGCAATGATGCGAAGATTGTGTATTTATGCGCAAGATAAAGGAATTCTTCTTGCCATTGAGGCATTACAGCCTTATGAATCACGCTTGGTGAATACCGTTCAAGATTTGAAAGCATATCAAGATGCTGTGGCGTGTGCAAACTTAAAAATTTGTCTGGACCTTGGGGCAATGACCCAGGCTGAAGAAACAATTGATGATTACTTTAATGTTTTTAAAGAAGATATTGTTCATGTGCATTTTGTGGATTCAGGACATTGTGCATGGGGGGATGGACAACGAAACATGCAGGAAGATCTTACAAAATTTAATCAATATAAGTATCAAGGTTATTATTCGCTGGAAACAGCCAAACAATGTTATGAAACAAAACCAGGTGATGCGGATTTACAAAGTTTAACGAAATATAAAGAACAGGGAGGGATCTAAATGAAACACTATATTATCGCAAGTCATAAACACCTGGCCGAAGGATTCTACAGTGCCGTCAAAGCCATTGTCGGAGATGTGGATTCCGTTCATATTATTTCCGCCTACGTTGATCATCATGATCTCACACAAGAAATTATGATGTGCTTCGAGGGAATCCCCCTTGAAGATGATTTGGTGGTCATGACGGATATTTATGGCGGAAGTGTCAATACAGAGTTTGTGAAGTTATTGGGGAGCCGTGATTTCCATCTCATTGCCGGCGTTAACCTAGCGCTTATTATTTCAATCATGGTTGAAATTCAAGGCCCCATAACGCGTGAAGAACTTATAGAAAAGATCGAAGAGTGTCGTATGTCATTACGATATTGTAATGACGGTCTTGTTGGAATGGACGTCGAAGAAGAATTTTAGGAGGAACTTATGATTGTATTATGTCGTGTTGACCATCGTCTCTTACATGGACAAGTTGCATTCTCTTGGACCAATGCCCTTGGTGCAGACTGTATCTTGATTGCAGATGATGATGTCGTTTCCGATGATATTTGGAAGACCACATTGAAACTGGCAAAACCAGCCAATGTTAAGTTAGTCATAAAGAATGTTGAAGATGCAATAAACGCATTAAACAGTGGCGTTACAGATAAGTATCAGCTGTTAATTGTCGTACGGACCATTGACGTTGCGTATAAGCTTGCGCAAGCATGTCCACAGATTCAATCCATTAACCTTGGTGGAACGAAAAAAGAAGGTGATGATGAACAAATCAGTAAAGCCATCTTTGTCAGTGAAACCGATAAGAAATTGTTGAAGGAATTAATGGATGCTGGAAAAGAAGTAGAAATACGGATGTTATCCACGACTCAAAGCAGGTAGTAAAACTATAAAAGGAGGAAGAATTCATGTTACAAGCAATATTGATTGGTTTAGTAGCGGCATTGGGTGTCTTCGGGGATCAACTGGGATCACTGTATATTAATCGCCCAATTATTCTTGGACCCATTGTTGGACTTATCTTAGGAGATGTTCAACAAGGTGTTATTATTGGTGCTACTTTAGAATTATTCTTTATGGGGGCCGTGTCAATTGGTGCCTATATTCCACCGAATGTAATTGTTGGTGGGACACTGGCTACAGCGTTTGCAATCTCGATGGGATCTGGAACCGAAGCAGCGATTGCGCTTGCTATGCCACTTGCATTAATCTCACTTGCAATTGGAAATATCTTTAACGTTGTCAATTCCTTTATCCTACGCATTGCTGATAAATCGGCAGAGGCAGGTAGTGTTGGTGGTATTAAAACAGCACACTGGAGTATTGGGATGATTACAGTGGTCCGTCGTTTCTTGTTAGTATGCCTAGGATTTTACTTCGGTGCTGAAGCAATGTCTAATGTTATTGCAGCAATACCAGAACAAATTATTGCCGGTATGGATGCAGCTGCGGGACTTCTTCCTGCGCTTGGATTTGCGATGTTAATGCGTATGATTTTAAACAAGAAACTTGTACCATTTTATTTCTTAGGATTTGTTTTATCTGCTTATCTCAATGTACCGGTATTAGGGATTGCGATTATCGGTGTCATTATTGTAATTGAAAAATTTGACTTCTTAGGGGGCTTTAGACAAGCACCGGCAGGATTAAATGTGGAGGACGATGATGATGACTTCTAACAACAGTGTAATTACCAAACAAGACATTACCAAGATGGCCTTCAATGCTGGAAGTTTAGGCATGGAGTTTTCTTGGAACTATGAACGTCAGATGCATCTTGCATTTGGCATGATGATGGATCCAACCCTTAAAAAAATTTATAAGGATGATCAAGAAGGGTATGCGGAAGCGTTACAACGTCATATTGAATTCTTTAATATTACACCCCAATTAGCACCATTTGTTGGTGGTATTGTGTGCTCGATGGAAGAGAAACATAAAGATGGAGAGGTCGATGCAACGGCGATTAGTGCGATGAAAACGGCGTTAATGGGACCCTTATCTGGAATTGGAGACTCGATCTTTGTAGGGTGTATTCGAGTTATTGCATTAGGTGTTGGTTTATCACTTGCGATTAGTGGGAATATCCTTGGACCCATCGCTTACTTTTTAATCTATAACATTCCTGCTTTCTTAGCACGTTATTTTGGAGCACATCTCGGTTACAATATTGGTTTTAATTATCTTGAGAAAATGCAACAAAGTGGTGTGATGGATAAAGTTCTTGCGGCAGCAGGTATCTTAGGGATCATGGTTATTGGTGGTATGTCGAAAGAAATGGTTTATACAGGATTGGCCTTACAAATTGGTACCGGAGAAACGGCACAACCCTTCCAAGAAATATTGGATGGGATTATACCAGGACTTGTCGGTCTAGGAACAACATGGCTTTATTATTGGTTACTTAAGAAAAAAGTAAATCCCCTTATTCTTATTGTTGGGACGATGGTAGTAGGTATTGCTGGTGTTTATTTAGGAATCTTTGGATAGGAGAAACGTATGTTAAAATTTGATAAAGAAAAGCAATTAGCGAGTTTTAAAGGGGGATTAGCCCTTCGACCTGAAATTGAAAAGGTTGCCGATGCAATTCATGATAAAGGTTATAACGGTATTTATTTTGTAGGGATTGGAGGAACTTATGCTTCTGCACTCCAAGTTGCTCATCACGTAAAAGAGATGAGTACACTGCCAATTTATGTGGAACATGCAGCGGAATACTTAGTAACCGGGAATAAGAACATTACAAAAGATTCAATTATCGTTTATTCTTCTGTAACTGGGACAACACAAGAGGTTGTGGCCGCGGTTAAGGTTTTAAAAGAAGTTGGGTGTACGATTGTCGCATTCGTCGATGAACCCAATTCAATCCTTGCGGAATTGGGTGATTACACCATCTCTTACGGTCTGAATGAACAACTTAAGTTCTTTATGTTTATGGATCGTTTAATGCAACGTAAGGGTGATTTTGATGATTATGAAGCAATGTATCAAGAATTTGATCAATACTTACCTGAAGCACTTGTTGATGTGGAAATCAAAGCCGATGCATTTGGGGAAGCTTATGCGAAACGTCATCACGATGATGCCATGCATTACTTTGTGGGTGCAGGGAATCAATGGTGTGCAACGTACTCCTATGCAATGTGTTATTGGGAAGAACAACATTGGCTTCCTACAAAATCAATTACAGCACCTGAATTCTTCCATGGTATGTTTGAGATTGTAGAACGCGACACCCCTGTAACGATCTTCGTAGGAGAAGATACATCTCGTCCATTATCAACACGTGTTGTCGATTTTATTCCGCGTATATGCGCAAACTATGAAGTCATTGATAGTAAAGATTATGAACTGAAAGGGATCAGTGAAAAATATCGCGGTCACATTTGTCATCTTGTAATGATGGCGGTTAACCGTCGTATTGATGCTCATATTGAGAAAATAAACTGTCATCCTACAGAAATTCGTCGTTATTACCGACAATTGGATTATTAAGCGAAAACCCACTTTAAACAAGTGGGTTTTCTTTCTTAAATTTTCAGTTCAAACGCATTGTTATTCGCTTATACATATGTTAGACTTATCTTCCATGGAGGTTTAGCTCAGTTGGGAGAGCATCTGCCTTACAAGCAGAGGGTCAGCGGTTCGAGCCCGTTAACCTCCACCATTTTTATTCTGGATCACCCACGACGAGGGTGGTTTTTTTATGCTTTCTCATCTGTGGATTTTGAGTGTGGGGAATGCGTCTAATTTCAGGGCAAATAAAATTAGAAGACAAGGAAATCCAAGAACAGTTTAACTCAAAATTAAATGCACCTTTGTAGGTTTATTTTTGACTTACGGCTCCTTTTATGACTATAATGAAACCGCTAAGCTTTTGTTTTTTAGAAAAACATGAGTAAACTCGGTAATAAATAGCGCATCATTTTTTGGGGAAATGGATGCAAATAGAATTTGGATAAGTGGGTGGGGAATGTTTATTAAGAGAAGAAATGAATTTCGGTATTATGTTTTGCTTTTTTGTGTATCACTATTTTTATTTGGCTTTATGTTCTTAAATGAATTGGATATCTATCAAATCATCGTTTCGTATTTCCAAAATAGTAACGAAAGTTTATTTAATTCTGATGTCGGGATATTCTTCTCAGACAGCAGTGAGATCACATTTATCAAATATACTTCAATTGAACTCCATAATGCATTGAAGTATTCAAGTTTTGAAGCGAGCTTAACAAGGGCTCTGTCACTTTTCCAAATCGTGGTTCCTTTACTTGCTTCATTTGCGGGATTAATAATGTATCATAACCAAACCAGTTGTAATGTTTTAAAATCATACCGTGTAAAAAAATATCGTAACTTTATTCGCAATGAACAGTTAAGAATCGCGATAAGCGTGGCGGGTTCAATTTTTAGCGCATACGTTTTATATTACCTAATCATTCTATTTATAAGTGGAGGACGATTTGACGCATACACAATTCACACATATTTATTTTTAGATGTACTTGGAAATAAGTTTTACTATCAACACCTCAAGTTTTATTATTTTTTACTGGGGATTGTAAAGTATTTACTCATTCCATTTGTTTTAGCTTATTTATCAACATCGATTGCGCTCTTCTCAACTAAAAAGAGTACGGTGGTGTTTGGGCTCTTAATTTATTATTTTGGTCTCTCGGTTCTTATGTTTCCTCTGGTTTCTGTGGGAACAATTGATAAGTTTCCAATTGCCATGTTGTTTGCGCCATCCACTATTTTTTCTATTAGTGATTACAATACAGCGCCCACAATACTGCTTTTTATCACAAACTCAATGCCCCTTATTTTAGGTTATGTATTATTTAACCATAAGACGCGAGGTAAGCATCTTGAGATTAGTTAGAAAAGCAGCATTTGCAGGCTATATCATGTATATTAGCTTTATATTTTTGATCGGTAATGCAGCTTCATTCCAAAATCTTTTCAATGATATATATTTTGTTATTGGTACGATTGTCTTGTACTTTTCGATTTATATAAAAGAATATTGTGAGATGATGACGGTACATCGATATGGATCAAAAATAAATTTTGCTTTAAAAACAATTGGGAACGCTGTGTATCATGCTTCAGTGCTTTATTTTATTTTAGTTCTATTTTATCTAATCCTATCGATCTATTTTTATTCGGGTTTCGATTTTTATTATTTTCTGAAAATAATGGTGCTGGTGGTAGTGTTAGGGATATCGGAAGTGCTCGTAAAACTTTTACGTCTTGGCTCAAAGTTACCCATAACAAGTATTGTAGAATTTCTGTTAATTCTTTCCTCTACAAGTTACTATATGCCAATATTGGATAATCCCATGAATCCGTTCTACATTTTTTATCATTTAGAAGGCTTAAATTGTGGGGTGATTATTTTAAACTATCTACCCTATGTATTCTTGTTGATGTTAGTTTTCTACTTAAAAATGGAGGATTTAGAATTATGACAGTATTGATTTATTTTATCACCTTGATACTTGGAATTATAATCTCTTTACTCCAAATGTTCCCAGGCCCGCATGGAGTCATAACATTGAGTGATCTTATGAATGTATTATATTTAAACTTTAATAGTTTTCCTTTGTACGGAATTGATCAAGCAAGCATTCAAAATGTCATTGTGTTTACGTTAATTACAATTACATTAATGAATACCGTTTTAAGGGAATTTAAAGACTTACAATCATTTTATGGTCTCTTACTTTATCGGAAGAATATAATCACTTCTTATACAGTTCTAGCGAAGTATCATGTTTTGAATGCAATTAAGATGATGGTCATGACCTTTTTATTTTTTGTTTTCATGACTTTAGTCTATAAAAGTACATTAACTACAATGCTTGTAACCATATTTTATCTCACCCGATTAACAACTTTAATGCTAGCGATTGGACTGTTATTTGAAGCAATCAGTATCCGGTTCAGTGAGAATTTGGTTACATCAATTTTTCCATATTTTATGATTATGATTATGATATCAATTGATTATTACAGTTCAATAAGTATTGTTTCTTTTGTTGGTGAATTAGAACTTGAATTGATGCGAATGATTTTAGCTTTCGTATTTGTTTTAATTGCCTTCGGAGGTTCCATACTTATTTTAAAAAGGAGTATTTATTATGATTCAATTTAATGGCGTTTCTAAAAAGTTTAAAGACCTACTTCTTTTTGAAGATGTCAATATTAATATAAGAGAAGGCAAAAAGACCGCCATCGTTGGTCCAAACGGTAGTGGTAAGAGTGTGTTATTGAAACTCATCGTCGGCTACTCTGCCCCAACATTAGGGAGTATTGTGATTGATGGGAAGAAATTGCAGCAGGATATCGATTTTGTACCCAATGGCGGTGTAAGTATTAATGCGCCAGAGTTTATTGGTTCATTAACAGGACTTGAAAACCTTCGTGAAATTGCACGCATTCGAAGATGTGTGAAAGAAGCGGATATTATCCTTCTCGCTAAAAAGGTTAATTTTGAAGCGGAGTTATCTAAGAAATATAAAACGTATTCCTTAGGAATGAAACAAAAAATGAGATTGATTCAAGCTTTAATGGAACGTCCTGATTACTTAATCCTTGATGAACCCTTTGATGGACTGGATCGATTAAGTAAAAAAATTGTGATAGAAATGTTGGATGCATATGTTGAAGAAACAGGATGTACCCTTGTTTTTACCAATCATGGGGAAGAAGTTTTTGAAATTGCCGATGTTGTATATGAAATTGATGATAAAAAACTAAGACTCATCAAAGGGGAATCGGAATGTTAATGAAAAGACGGGTTCTCATTTTTTCGTTACTTATAACACTCATTCTTGTTGGATGTACACATCAAGAAGAACCGACATTGTCATTAAATGAAGAAGTGTTAAAGGAAATTAGAAATTCCTCATTTATTTTTAATGATAACTATAAAGATCCGGTAATTAAATCCTATTCCGATCGTTATACTCAATATTATTTATCGCTTGGCGATCACAATAACGCCACAATTTATCAAGTAGTAATGGATAGCGAGGAAGATGAAATTCTTGAAATTGTAAAATCTGAAGAAGTGCCATTGATTGAGAAGCCAGGTTTTGGATACTATTTTGAGGCTGAATACAATGATACAAGTTATGAATCAGATTTTATCTACCTCGATTTTGATCGTCATTTTTTAAGAGTGTGTATTTTAGAGTCAAATCCGAGTGATTATCCAGCCACCGACATCCACGCTTACGGTCAAAATTTTTATCTAGAACCAACCGCTTTAGATTTTTTAGATCAATAATGCATTGTTTTAATTGATTTGAATCCTGAAATTTTTCACAGAACCTGTTGTTAAGGTTCTGTTTTTTATAGATTTACAAACTTAATAATCTATGTTATTCTTTTATTGCTTTGAATATCAAAGTATATGAGGTGACAATGAAACATTTAAAAAAACTAATAATCGTTGCGGGTATATTGGTGGTACTGCTTGGTTTTGCGGGTGGGTACTTCTTTAAACTTGCATTGATACCGGGGGAGAAAGATTTTATAGACGCGGATGTGAAAGCTATATGGAAGCCCGATCAAGAATGGTTAAAATCGGTGAATAAAACGTCTCAAGAACTTGTCAGTGATTCCGGTTTGAAACTTAAAGCGTGGTATGTTCCTGCGAAAGCAGAAACGAAAGATACAATATTAGTTGCACACGGTTATGGCAATAACAAAGACCGTGTGGGTCATTATATCCGACTGTTCCATGAGATGGGATTTAATGTGCTCGCACCGGATGCACGATCACATGGTGAAAGTGAGGGAAACCTTATTGGATTTGGTTGGCCAGAGCGATTTGATATTGAAGCTTGGGTCCAAAAAATCATAAATCAAAATGGTGAAGATTCTCGAATCGCATTATTTGGTCTTAGTATGGGAGCATCAACGGTAATGATGGCAAGTGGTCTTGATCTCCCAGACAATGTCATGGCTGTTATTGAAGATTGCGGTTATACCAGTGTTGCAGATCAACTGTCTTATAAACTCAAAGATATGTATAATCTACCCGCCTTTCCAATGATTCCAATTACAAATATGATTACGCAAGTCAAAGCAGGCTTTAATTTCTATGAAGCATCTGCAGTCGAGTCTTTAAAACGAAGCACGTTGCCTACGTTATTCATTCATGGGGATGCAGATGACTTTGTACCTTATGAGATGTTGGATACCTTATACCAAGCACATCCTGGTCCCAAAGAAAAGATCGTAATAAAAGTTGCAAATCATGCAGAGAGTTATGAAAAAGATCCTGTATATTACAAAAAATCCATTGAGTCATTTCTGACTCGTTATTTAACTCAAACACCAAATAATTCTTAACCTTAAAGAATGAAATACGGTCTTTTTAAAATATCAATTCTATGGTATTATATCCATGCATTGATATGCGTCCGTGGCGCAAGGGATAGCGCGTTTGATTCCGGTTCAAAAGGTTGCAGGTTCGATTCCTGTCGGGCGTGCCAATTTATAATTAATTAAGAGTCTCAAGATATTATCTTGAGACTTTTTTCTTTCTTTGAAATCATTAGGTTCTTCAGCTTTAGAGGGATTAATCTACACATAACTATAATATGAATAGGTGTGCGTTTATGGTACATTTAAGGAAAGGGGGGCCGTCTTATCAAAAAAATAAATAGGATTTTTACGATATTGTTAGCAATCTTAATTACTACAAGCAGTTTTCAAGTATTCAATTATGAGTACCAGGTAGAACTTGGGATTTTAGGTGCGGACCAAATTCATAGAGAGCATTTAAAACCTTACTATATTAATATTACTCCGAGTGAAGTGAATCGTTCGATTGATGATTTGATCGAAGACGTTAGAACTTTTAGTGAAAGATACAAATATAATGTTGCGATTACAACTTCAGAGGATGACTATTCCAATCAAGAAAATGGCTACTTTTATTTTATAAGTGGTAATGAATCGAACCTCTTAAGCCACATTATTGTGAAAGAGGGGAGATTAAAGGAAAGTTTTTTTATTAATGACGATTGGGTTATATCTAATAATCACCTCAAAAAACCAAGTTATTTAATTGATTATCTGGATAATCGTTTCTATGATTTTGATTCAACTTATAAAGATTCCATTTCAATCTATCCCTTGTCCAAAATAGAAGAATACTATCCATCAAGTGGTATTCAAACTTTAGTTACAATTTTTGTTGACGAATATTCAACTCAGATACAAGAGATAATTTTTGATTATTTTCAAGTTTATAATTATATGAATGGCCCTTCCGGATTTTTTGTAGCTGAGTTAGGACAAATGAATAATGTAAGTGTGGATAGAGAATTACAGCCGGCTACGGTTGTTGCTGTTATCGGTGTTCTTATGTTAATGGTACTTACTGTACTAAAAAATGGTAAGGAAATCGGGATACGTTATTTGCAAGGACAGTCAACAATACAAATTATAAAAAAATTATTTTTAAAAGACATTATAGGTCTATCAATTCTATTCGTTTTTACGATTTTTTGTACAGCTTTTGTCATCTCGGATTCTTATGGAACGTTACTATTTAAGTTTTTAGTAAAACTGATTCCATTTGTTCTTATTTATGTTTTTAGTATCTTAGGATGTTTGTTCATTACATATTTTTTGGTTGTTAAACGAACGTCTAATGAAATTTTAAAATCGAGTATGTCAATTGTAGCGATCTATGTACTAACACTTATTTTGAAAGGTCTCTCCATAGTTATTCTTCTTATTCCTATTTTTACTCGAATTCAAAGCATTGAATACAAACAGGGGCATATAAATTCATTGACAGAAAATCCAATGGTTTTAAATTCTAAGCGCATTGCTTATGCATCAAAATCTCCTGTGGATAAAGATTATAAGGACTATGAGAAAGCTTTGTTTGAGCTTGTAAGTCAAAATGATATTGCATACGCAAACCATGATGCATATGATTTCTACCTCACCGTGCTAAAACATGATCAATACAAGAATATTGAATTATCAATGGATGAATATGTACCACCATCTGTTCACATTAATAATGCTTATTTAGATTATGTCAGTATCACTGACGAAACAAATCGAATGTTAAATCCTAAAATGTTATCAAAAGATAAAAATTATATCTTGGTTTATAAGGAACGAGCTAATACGTATTATACTTACTTAGAGCCATATATGAGTAACTATGAAATTCTTTATATTCAACCAAATTCAACTTATGTATCCGCCAATAGAACGATAGCCATTCCATCAGGGACCATAAATGATCCTATTTACTTTGTAGACAATGTTTACTCAAGAGGGATTGATAACTTTACTGTGAGCTTGTTATACAACGGAGAAACCAATAGCCTTACAAATATCTTGGAACGTATGGATCAAGATTATGATGCGAGCTATAAAGTTGTGAAATCGCGAGATGTCTATGAATTAAGTATTTTTGAAGTGAAAAATGATTATTTAGTTTGTTTGCAATTGATTGGACTGTATTTTTTAATACTCCTAATAATAAACTATACATCAATTAAAATCTATGTTGATGGCTATAGCAAAAAAATTGCCATTAGATATCTCAACGGGACGAATTATTACAATCGCTATGCAGTGCTCATTAACGGATCAGTCTTTTCAACAATTGCTGCCTTTACATATCTTCTCTACCAGGCTTCAGGAGACAAAGCAATTGCTGCGGTATTATTAGGAATCTTAATCGCGACATTAATGTTGGAATGGATCACCATTAAGGTGAGCATAAGAAAATATGAATCGACGGAAGTGTCTACAATTTTAAAAGGAGATGACTAAATGGAATCAATTATAAAGTTAGAAGGGATTTCTAAACAGTTTAACGATATACCAATCTTAACTGAAATTAATCTAGAAATGCCATCTCATGAAGTTATTGTAATCTCAGGCCCATCAGGAAGTGGTAAAAGTACATTATTAAATATTATTGGACTCCTGGATACGCCAGACGAAGGCACAGTGACCTTGTTTGGAAAAGCAAATCCTAAACCGTTTTCTAAAGAAGCAACGGCATTATTACGCACAAAAATCGGT